>NZ_JBWYHD010000003.1:0-617518 GCF_056711665.1 Bacillus sp. Medicinal_06
CCATCTTTATAAAGAGCTAAAATAGCTAATTTTTCAGCTTTAGAATATTTTATTCGTGACATAAAAACGCCCTCTTAGATAAACAGATTTTTATTTTTTATCTGTCTACTTAAGGGGGAGCATATCAAAGACTGGTTAAATTGGATTCTTCTCTAACAAATCTGTGTTCGATTTTTATAAAAAAGTTTTTTCACTTTTATTATCCTCATTGTACTAAAACACTTACTCGCAATATAAACTTATTGATTAATTTTTTCCCATTCTTGTTCTAAAATACTGTATAAAAGAGAATCACGCCAGCCATCTTTTATTAATAAACTTTCACGAATTCTACCTTCTTTAGTCATTTCAATTTTTTCTAATACTTTTGATGAACCTATATTTCTTGGATCTTTTTTTGCATCTAGAATAACCTATTTTACGAAATCCTTTGTTTCTTTCTCAAAATTTGGACCCCATGGTTGGTATTGGCACACGATTGAGATGCGTATAAATGCACATCTATTCTTGAACGGGAGTACTCCACAAAAGGAACAGGCAAAGATGGTAGAAGATTTTTAAAGCAGACAAGCACCAATTTTTATTCTCTCTTTGAAAGCTGGAGGAACAGGTTTAAATCTTACGGCTGCTAACCATGTTATACATCTTGATCGTTGGTGGAATCCAGCAGACTGACCGGGTACACCGTATTGGCCAAGAAAACTTTGTACAAGTTCATAAACTCATCACAGTAAATACATTAGAGGAGAAGGTTGATAATGTTATAAGTCAAAAACAAGAATTAAGTGGCTTTATGTTATCCTCATCAAATACAAACTCGATATTTGATGAGGATATTGATAATTTAATTTGAGAACGAGGAGATTGTATTTTTATTACGAATTCATCTTTAGAGTTTTTGAAGAACAAATCAACGATACTATTTACATCTTGTACATGAAAGATGAGAAATCTAAAATGGTCTTTACTTTTTCTCACGAGGACCCTATGAAAATAACGGAAGAGCAGCATGGTATATCCTACAATGGCAAAGTTCATGGGATGCTATGCTGTAAATATAACTAAATACCTTTGTTACTGAAAAGCCCCCTTTAGATAATTTTATCCAAAGGGGGCTTTTCGGTACGTCTTTTTTATAAATAGTTGAAATTCATCTTAAACTAACACTTAATTTATATAACTTTGAAAAACAGATATATCTATTAAAAACTATTTAATTACATATCAATTCCATTGTCATAAACACACTATTTGGATCCTCTTTATATTCCGAGAACGGTTTGCAATATTGAAATCCCATACTTGTATACAAACTTCTAGCTGGTTTGAACACACCCATAGATCCTGTTTCTAAGCTTAGCCTCTGGTAACCACGCCGCTTTGTTTCCTCAATTATATGTTGAAGAAGCCGCTTGGCAACACCTTTTCTTAAATGCAATGAAGATGTTTTCATTGATTTTATTTCTCCATGTTGACTATTGAGTTCTTTAAGTGCGCAGCATCCAACTAAATCATTACCTTCCCATGCACTCCAAAATGTAATATCTTTTTTTCGCAATCCGTCTAAATCTAGAGCATGTCTGCTTTCTGGAGGAGAATGTAGTGCCATGCTTTGCAGATGATCCATCAATAATTTTTCTACTGCAGTACCGGTTAAATCATCTATTTTTATCTCCATAAAACTTCCCTTCCTATCCATATTTTCTTCGTGCTTATTTTAAAATTCACAAATATACTACCTTTTTAATTGATGCTGGTACTCTAATTTATTCCAATTGTTTAATGAAATTGGAAAAGCTTTATGATTCCTCTTATAACTTATATAAATCAAGCGGCTGTATTTGTACAAAACGGTTATTCCATACAGATTCATGATGTTCTATAATTTGCTTTGCGCTAAGTTGATTACTATTTAATGTACTATGTGCGTCCTTTACTAGCAAATTATGTTGATATCCCTTACTATAGGCGATTCGTATAGTTGTATCTAAACAAAATTCAGTTTGAGCACCCACAAAAATTAATTGCTCTATACCTAATTTTTTTAAAGTTTGCTCTAAAGTAGTTTGATAGAAGGCGTCCCATGTGATTTTTTCTATAACAATATCATTACTTTCTCGGTGCAGTCCTTTATGTAATTCCCAGGCATGCTTTCCCTTTGCCATTTCATCTGATGAATTTTGATCTGTATGCTGAATGAAAACCACTGGTATCTCCTTTATTTTTGCCCAGTTAATGACTGTATTCACATTTTTAAGCAACTGTTCATGCTGATATAAGTAATTTTTTTCCTCTGAGAAAAAGATTTCTTGCAAATCGATAACGATTAATGCTTGTTTCAAGTGAACCACCCCTATTCGTCTACTAATTTAAGTTTTGCTTGTCCTTAATATGTATTATTTTCTACTGTACAACTTAAAAAAGCCCTTTGATATATAGGGCCATTTTACAAAAACGATATATAATTATAACATATAAAATATTCTAATTCTATCTAATAGTTTGTTTTTTTCGCTATTTACAAGTGCATTAAGATTCTTTTATCCCACAATCAAAATACAATCATGTCACATTTCTTTTTTCAATAATTTCCCCTGTTTAAAGTACATCTCAAGTGTAGAACGATTTGCTAAAAATACCCCAATCAAGATGAGACACGCTCCAATTCCCATTAGTGGATTAATTGGCTCCCCTAAAAATACGTATCCTGTAATAACAGCAATTAAAGGAGATACATATAGCCAAGTTGATGGAAATACCGGATTGGTCTTTGATAAGAGCCAATAATAGAGTCCGTGCCCACCAATTGAACCAACAAATATGAGATACAAAATAGGCCATTGTACACTCCAAGATGTTAATATAGCTGGATTGGGCTGTTCTGTAAAAATAGAAGTAATCAATAGAAAAATTCCACCGTAAAACATTTGGATACCATTAATGAGAAACGGGGATACTTTTGGCAAATCTGAAAGTATTTCTTTTGAATGGATGGAACCTAGACCATAAAAGAATTCGCCGACTAATATGATAACGCAAGCTATACTCCATATAAAAGTAAGTTGTTGGTGCATCCCTGGTAAAGAGATACAAATAACGCCTATAAGCGCTATGATGAAAGCAAGAAATTGTTCTCGTTGTAATTTTGTTTTATTTTTCTTTACTTGTAATAATAAAATCATCATTGGTCCTGTTGCCGAAAGAACAGCTGCTAATCCAGAAGAAATATACTGTTCTGCCCAATACAAAGTTGCAAATGTCATGAAGGTTAAACAAAAACCAGCGTACATAATTCTTTTTGATAACAAGTATGGCATGATATGTTTCCGTTTTAACATAAATATGATAATTAAAATAACACCTGCTAAAAAGAAACGGATTCCCGCTGAAAATAACGGTGGTGCTCCCGCTTCAATCCCAATTTTAATCGTTAAAAATGTTGTCCCGAAAATAATACAAATTAAAATATAATTAAAAATGACCATTACGTTTCCTCCTTTTGATTATTAAGGTGAGTATAAAGGAAGGAGTGTATAACAGTATATCAAGGTATATAACAGTTGGATAAATCTATAGTTGCTCCTACATATGTTTTTAGATTTAATTAAATTAAAAAGAAACTTAGGTGAGATAATGAAGATTATATTGCGGAAAGAATCTAACATACCATTCTATCAACAAATTTATATGCAAATCGTTGAACGGATTCAAAGTGGACTGCTATCAAATGGAGATTTTTTACCTTCATTACGCTCTATGGCGAACGATTTACAAATAAGTATATTAACCGTCCGTAAAGCTTATAAGAAGTTAGAAACGAAAGGATATGTATATATTGAGCAAGGGAAAGGCGTCTATATACATAAACACGAGCGTCGTAAATCTCAATCTCTACCGTATGATTGGCAACATACGAAATCAATCAATGTCATTCGATCTCAATATGTAATGAATCAACATAGAAAGTATTATGATTTTTCACAAGCTATTCTTTACCCTCGCCTATTACCGAATCCATTTCTTTCGGAGGAAATACAAAAAATAATAGATAAAGATCAAATGATATTAGCAACTTATGGACCAGTTCAAGGAGATGAAGGACTTCGATTAGAGATTGCAAAATATTTAAAGGACTATCAAAAACTATCTGTAGACCATTCTAATTTATTAATTACAAGTGGCGCCCAGCAAGGAATTGATTTAATCGCTCAAACTTTATTAAAACCAGGTGATACAGTTATAATAGAGAGCCCGTGCTATGGTGCAGCAATTGATGTGTTTGTAAATAAAGGCGCTCAAATCATACCAATTGAGCTTGATGAACAAGGGATTCGTTCTGATTTAATCGATGAAGTTTGTCAAAAAAGGACGCCAACTTTACTATATGTAAATCCTACTTTTCAAAATCCTACAGGTACTGTTATGAGTAAACAAAGGCGAATGGAACTTATAGAACTGGCGGAGATATATCAGTTTTTTATAATTGAAGATGACTCGTTTGGAGAAATATATTTTGATGAGGCTACAATTCCGGCTCCACTTAAAATCTTTGATACAAACGGGTATGTCATATATTTAAAAGGATTCAGTAAAACATTAGCGCCAGGTCTACGTATCGCAGCAGTAGCAGCGGAGGGGCCTGTCTTTGATTGGCTAAATGCTGTAAAAGCTTTGATGGATATAGGAAGCCTATTGTTAACTCAAAAAGCTATTCAACCTTTTTTACGAACTGAAAGAATGAAAAATCATTTAGCAAAGTTGCGAACTGCCTTACAAATACGACGCGATACTGCAGTAGAGATACTTTCCCCTCTAGCAGATACGATTCACTTCCAAAAACCACAAGGCGGTTTTAATTTATGGATTTCTCTTCCGGATTCAATGAATTCATTTGCATTACTAAAAAAGGCAAATGAAGCTAACATTTCTTTTTTACCTGGAACTGCTTGTTTTGTTCATGAATCGAAACATGATCATTTACGTATCAGCTATTCTATATTAAGTGAACAAGATACTCTGATTGGATTGAAAAAACTTCGTGAAGTAATATACAAGTTTCAAAATGATTATTAATCAAACTCTTTATTATTCACATAGTACATAAAAACGAAAAACAAGTATATACTAGCACTCCCTAGCATGTACTTGTTTTTCGTTATTCTAGCCAATCCTTATTTATCTACTATATTTCCCAAATTCAAAAAAAGATTTTCAATTTGCTCCTTCTCTTACTCCACTAAACAAAAGAAACGACTGATTTACCTTTTTTATTTAAATAATTTTGTAAACGATGAGTACATTTTTATAATCCAAGTAATAAAGGATTGAAATGTATATGTATTTTTATCAATAACTATGCTTGTTAGACTACCTATAACAGCACTACCGATTATGTCGAATGGATAATGATGCCCTACCCAAATACGTGAAAAACCTGTCAATACTGCTAATACCCACATAATAGAACCAACGAAACGTTCACGAAGTAAAATGGAAGTTGCTACAGCAAAAACTAAAGCAGTATGTTTACTTGGGAACGAAGAATTATTCTTTGATGGGATAAGCAAATGAACGCGATGGACAATAAAAGGACGAGGTTTAAAATAAAAAAATTGGATGATACGGTTTATACATAAAGTGACTCCTGCTGAAATTCCTGCATACAAAATAATTTTTTTGTAGAAATTATTTCTAAACCACATACATATTAATATGAAAAGGTATAAATATCGAGTCTTCTGTGAGATAAAAACCATTATCGTATCCATAGTAGTTCCTCGTCCAGCAAGACGATTAATCGCTTTAAATAGCATATAATTCATTGCAACTGTTCTCCTTTATTTTCAGAAATATATAATGTCCTTTAACTTAACTAATAAAAAGCAAGTTATGACTAGATTACCTAGGGTCAGTTAGTCACAAATAAATTTAAAATGGCCCCCACAAACTATAAACCATCCCTCCAACAATGAATACTAAACCTAAAACTAACACGATAAAAGCGAGGATTGATTTTTTATTATCTTCCATGAATTTTACCTCCTATAAAATTAAAAATGTCGGTTCTGTATACATTTCCCCACAACAAAAACCTTTAGTCATAATTATGTCTAAAGGCTTTTATCAGCATACTTATAAGCAGAAACAAACTTTACATACGTCTAAGAAATTTTAAAACCTTTTTATTTGCCCTCGAATTTCTCCAGCTGGATGCTTTTCTGTATGAACGTTTACATAAGTATTACCGGTATCCATCTCTCTTGCAAGTCCTAATAAAGACATACCTTGTAAAGGACCAATAAGATCACTTTCTGTAATCACTCCTGTTACGACTCCTCTATTTACGCTAATTCCGTGTGTAACTGGTCCAAATAAAAAAACAACAGGTCTATTTTCTCCCCTTCTTCCTAAATGAATATGGGTAGCGGTTCCCTGTTCTATATCATGTACTACCAGTTTAAATTGAAGTCTCGTAAAATCACTGTTAAATCTAAATTGCGCTATTCCAAAAGCAGCTGTACAAACAGGAGGTATTTCCTCTCGACCTGTTAATTTAGCAATAAAACATTTGGACAAGACGTGGTTCACTTCCTTATTCATTTGATGCTATATATTATTCATTAGATAAAAAATCAGCTTGTTCATTTTCACTATAAAAGGAATGTGAACATACAAATCCTACACGTTTTCTTTCTAAATAACGCTTATAAAACTTTGCCATTGTTACTGCACCTCTAAAATCAAATCTAAAGCTTCTTAGCATCTTCCATTTTCAAAAGCAGCACACCATGATTGAATTAATTCTTCTTGATTTTTCAAAATGCGTAGAATGCTCTCCATTTAAACTCACTTGTACTATGATTCACTTTTAAAAAAATAAATCATATAGTTTTTTAAATAATCCCTAATAAAGTAGGTGAAGAATATGCCCTCCATTGTCGGAAATCTTGTCGTTCAAAATAGTAACGATCCTTTAAACTTAGGTGATTTTTATAACGTTTCTCCGAAAGAGAATACAAAAGCGTATAACGGCTCCGGATCATCTAATGTTGCTTTTGTTACTAGTACTTTTAACGGTGTAAGTACAACAAATACATTTGATTCTGATGTTGCAGAACAAAATCAAATTGGAACAGCTTAATCGTATGAAAAGGAATAAAATCAATTTTTATAAATTGTACACAGCACCAAATGGAATCGTTGAAAAATACATTCCATTTTGAATAATAATATACGTAGGATAATAATATGATATAACTGGGTAGTCAAAATGCATACCTTGCACCTGTAAGGTGTGTGCCTGCGCGTGTAGTGCTTGATGAACAGACTGAAGTGTACCTTGTGCTGCAGTATATGTTACAGCAGGGACCCGAATTTTATTATTAAAATATGGAACATTCATATTCATTTACCCCTTCTTATCTAATTATCCACATACTGTTTTATATACTATGGATATGCATTTCAAAAAGTTCCAAGTAATAACAAGATCTAACAGTCTTTTACCCACCACCGGAAGAAAATTCATAATAATAAAAAGAAGACTAAAAACCGATATATACAGAGTTTTTAGCCTTCTTTTCATTTTATATAATACTCATTGTTCTTTTAACACATTCCCTTCAAAATATTTTCCCCAATCAGGTTGTCTTCCATCAATATCTTTAAATCCATATTCTCTCGCTAACTCCCATGAGCTAAGTGCTTTTCCTGTTTTATTATGAACGTTCGTATCACTTGCTAAAGCGGCAATTGCTCTCCCTACAAAGAAAGGTGTTTCAGATGCGATAAAGTGAGGATCTTTCTTTGCACCTTCTTGCCAGTTTTCTTCTGTTACACCAAATAAATCTAACATTGCTTCAGAACGGAGAAAGCCAGGACTTACCGCAACAGCAGTAATACCATGTTGCTCTAAATCTTTCGCCATCGCTTCCGCTAAGTGAATTGTTGAGATTTTCGATAAACTATAATATAGGTTTCCACGATATTGATAATCTACACCATCTGTAATTTCAATTACGAGTCCCCTCTTGTTCTTCACCATAAGCGGTACACCATAATAACTCGTCATCATATGCGAATGGACAGCACGTTGTTGTATTAGTAATCCGTTATGTAAGTTATGTTCCCAAAACGGTTTTTCCCATTCAGTAAGCGGATCACCGCCCCAAACATCATTTACTAAAATATCAAGCTGCCCGCTTTGTTCTATTTGAATTCTTTCAAAGAGTTCTTTTATATCTTCTTCGACTGTATGATCAACTCGGACGGCAATCCCTTTTCCTCCTTGTTTTGTAACTAGTTCTGCTGTTTCTTCAATTGTTTCCGTTCTTCCCATTGATGATAAATTACCTTTTGTACTTCTTCCTGTTACATATACAGTTGCGCCCGCTTCACCAAGCATCATCGCAATGCCTCTTCCAGCACCACGTGTTGCCCCCGCTACGACTGCAACTTTTCCTTGTAATGGTTTCATATAAAATTCTCCTTAATGTTAATTTTTTAATTCAATCAATTTAGGTACATGCTCTCGATCATATTTTTTTGTATATTTTTCTCCATCTGAAGTAACAAATTGTAACGTAATCTTACCACAAACACCCGTGTAAAATTTGAACTCGCCTTGTGAATTTGAAATAGCACGTTCCTTATTTGTAATCGAATCTTCATAAATTTTTATATCTGTCTATATGAAGGATTAATCTTCCTTAAAATGGAAATCCACATCATTCACTTGTTTCATTTCCTCAATTACTCTATGAATTCCTACCTCAATTTTATCTTCTTTCACATTCGATACATTTAATTTTAAAAGTTTTTCTTTATGGAAAGAAGTCAAATAATTTTTATCAACAGTCTCTATAAATACTTGATTCTGCCTTAATTTTTTAATAAGCGTTTCCGTAACAATATTTTTTTGTAATGATAAACACGTATGTATTCCTATTTTGTTCCCTTTTTTATATGTAAATAGATGGTGATTTTCTTTATAAATTTCTTCAAGTATTTCAGATAATACCTTAGACCTAGCATAATAAGACAACCTAATTTTTTGCCGGTGTCGTTCAAACATCCCGCTTTTTATGTAAATTTCTAAAGCAGCCTGCGAAATCATTGAACTATCAATATCTAATAGTTTTTTATATGTATGAAACGCTTCTGCAATAGAAGGAGGAATAACTGCCACGCCTACACGTAAACCCGGGAAAATAATCTTTGAATAACTTTTTAGATATATTACATGTGAGGAATTATCGTAACTATATAGTGGATCTTCCTTTTGATTTTGTTCTAAATCTGCTAAATAATCATCTTCTACTATAAATACATTGTATTTCTTTGCAAGAGAAATAATCTTTTCTTTTTCTGTCTTAGAATATGAAGTGCCAAGTGGATGATGAAATCTTGGAATTGTATAAAAGAACTTAATTTTTTCCGTTTCGAATATCCTTTCTAACTCAATTAAATCAATACCTTCAGCAGTACGTTTTATACCCATTACAGGGATTCTATTTGTTTCTAGATATTCAATGTATAGATGATAACTAGGTTGTTCAATAAGTACTGCTTTATTTTGATTTGGAAATGGTATCGAAGTTAATATTGCTAGTGCTTGCTGGACTCCTGAAGTGATAAAGATGTTTTCTTCTTTTGTGAAAACTTGATAATTTGCTAGTTGTTTTTGTACAACTGAAATTAAAGATGGTAACCCTTTAGGTGTACCGTATATAAACAAATCATTCTTATACGTATCAATCGCCTTATTAATACAATGCTGAAAATCTAAGTAAGGAAATACATCAAGATCCGGAGCTGATGAAGCAAAATCAATTTTTTCCGTTTCATCTACTTCATAATTCGCCATTTTCTTCACTACATAATAGCCACTTTGAGGTACGGAATAAATAATATGACGCTTCTCTAATTCATGAAGCGCACGTATAATTGTTGCTTTATTGCACTGATATTGTGTCACAAGTGAGCGTATCGACGGTAATTTCTTTCCTTCTTTTATCTCTCCTTTTTGGATCATGCTTTCTAAATCATTTAATATATTTAAATATTTATACATGATTATCCCCCATGTCTATTTTGTACCGGTACAGTTTATATTTGTTCACATTGTAGCACTGACTCAGAAAGATTACCATGTACATATACTGGCCAGTAACAAATTGACTATATGAGGTGAAATTATGAAAAATATAACGAAAGCATATTTAGCCGCATTACTATATGCATTTATTATTGGTTTTTCATTTATGTTTGTGAAATTAGCATTAACAGTTACAAGCGTCCTTGATACACTTGCTCATCGTTTTACGGTTGCTTTTTTAATAGCGACTATTCCTGTCATATTTGGTTTTGTAAAGCTAAATATTTCATCCAAAACCATACTTGCAATTTTGCCAATAGCAATATTTTATCCAGCACTATTTTTCGCTTTTCAAGCTTTCGGTTTAGTATAGAATTATACAAGCTGCTATACCTATATTTACAATGATTTTAGCTTCTTACTTTTTAAAAGAATATACAAATGTATGGCAAAAAATATCTGTACTCATTTCTGTAATGGGCATCATTTATATATTTGTAATGAATGGTATGGAAACGCATGAAACTAGCTTTATTGGAATTATCCTTATTCTGTTATCAGCATTATCCTCTGCTTGCTACAATGTATTAGCTAGGAAAATGACAAAAAAATTTAAGTTAATAGACTTAACATATATGATGACAATGATTGGTTTTCTTAGCTTCAATTTAATAGCTATCATTGAGCATATAAATAAAGGCACCGTAAATGTATACTTTAAACCATTTACAAACGGGACATTTCTTTTATCCATTTTATATTTAGGATTACTATCTTCCTTGCTAACAGCATTCTTACTCAATTATTCATTGTCTTATATTGAAGCAGCTAAGATGAGTGTCTTTAGTAATCTATCTACTCTTATCATGATTATTGCAGGGATATTATTCTTACACGAACAAATCGCATACTATCATATCGTTGGAGCTATGCTGATCATCCTTGGTATAGTCGGCACCAACTTTTGGGGTAAAAAAGGAATTTATAAGAAAGAAAAGAATACCTCTATTAGTAAATAAAAAGTGAGGGATATTTCATGCAGCAGACAATACCTATCAATATTAGTAATATAGATGAATTAATAAAAAAATTGGATGTACTATTAGATATATCAATATCTTCTAGTCAAGAGCTTGAGAATTGGTTAATACAACAATCACAGACTTTAAATTCTATCAATGAACAACTTATGAAACATTATATCGCCTTTCAACGAAATACGAATGATATAGAGGCAAAAAACACTGTTGACTTTAATCAAAAGTACGTACAGCCTATATTAAAACGTTATAAAAATCTATTAGACCAAAAATATTATGACTCACCCTACCGCTCACAGTTAAATCCTTCTCAGTTTGAATTCTTAGATAAAAAAATTAAAAATACTAGAGAACTCTTTAACGAAGAAAATATTAGTTTAGAAATTACTGAAGATGAGTTGATAACAAGATATTTTGAAATCACTGGTAACCTCGCTTCCATGTGGAATGGTGAAGAAGTAAATCTGTCTGAATTAAATGTCTATCTACAAGATCCAGATCGAAGCATTCGTCAAAAAGCAATGACTGCTATCTCTGAAAAATTTCTATCCGTAGAAAATGAGATTCAAGAAATCTTAAATCGCTTAATTATTATTCGGACAATAAAAGCTAGAAATGTGGGTTTAACGAATTATCGTGACTACATGTTTAAAAAATATGAGCGTTTTGATTACACTGCTGAGCAATGTAATCAATTTGCTGAATCTATTCGTAAATACGTTGTACCGCTTCAAGAAAAAATTCATAAGGAATTACAGAAAAAGCTTCAGGTAGATACATTACGTCCGTGGGATATACGTGCTGTACCTGCAGACCATAAACTTTTACAACCTGTAAAAAATGAAAAGGAATTAATAGAGAAAAGTAAAGCGCTTTTTACTAAGCTTGATTCAAGCTTTTCAGCTCTTCTAGAAAAGATGCATAACCATCTAGATTTAGAAAGTAGAAAAGGAAAAGCACCAGGTGGATTCTGTGAATATTTGCCCCTATCTAAGTTATCATTTATTTTTATGAATTTAACAAAAACACAAGATGATACTGTTGTTTTCTTACATGAGATGGGTCACTGTATTCATCATGATTTAATGAAAGATATTTTAATACACCAATATCAACATTTACCAATGGAGACTGCTGAATTAGCAAGTATGACAATGGAATTATTCACAATGGATAACTGGGATGTTTTTTATAGTAATAAAGAAGATCTCAAGCAAGCTAAGCAAGAACAATTAACACAAATTATAGAGTATTTACCAATTACTCTAATCATTGATCAATTTCAACACTGGTTGTATGAGAATCCAAATCATACCGCTGAAGAAAGAAATGCTAAGTTTTTAGAGCTCTCTACAACATATAATTCAAGCACAGTAAATACAGATGGGTATGAAAGTTGGATAGTCGCACAATGGCTATCTGTACTGCATATTTTTGAAGTGCCTTTTTATTATATTGAGTATGCAATTGCACAAATTGGCGCTCTGCAAATGTATAAACAATATAAAGAAAATCCTCAGCAAGCATTACAAAACTATAAAAAAGCTTTATCTTTAGGTAGCTCTAAATCTGTAAAAGAAATATATGAAGCCGCTGGAATTCAATTTGATTTTTCTGGTGAAACAATAAAAGAAGTAATAAGTTTTGTAGAAGAAGAATTAGAATTACTAGAAAAAATATAAGTAATTAAGAATACGATGCATGTTCCTTTATCTTTAGACCCTAATTTTAAAATTAGGGTCTAAGTTTATTAATTTAAGTTTACATAAAAAAATTATAGAAACCTTATCTTTCATGAAGTAAATTTAATGCTCGGCAACAGTCTGTAAAGAAATACACTCTACTTATAATCAGTATCCGGTACACTTTTTTCTAATTGCTGAAATAGCGTTCCAAAAGAACAATTAGTAACTGTCTATACTTCTATCGGAACTGTTACAACAGGTACATTTGGCATAACCTCACTGTTAATGGGATTGCTCGGGTGGCTATGTCGGTGTTCGAGGAACTTTCATTGCGTGTGGAATAGCGCTTGCCATTACCAATTTAGTTGCATATAGAAACAAACATTTATTCACAAAATAGTATGTAGGTTAAGACTGAAAGATTATTAAAAAGGCACCCTCGGATCCATACTACTATTTGTCATTAAGGAACACCCCTCTTCAATTTTCCAATCAATTAACAGTCAAGAATGATCATTCTCAATGCCTCCAAAAGGTTGTGGACAGACTCATCCCTATGACCGCATTTCTTCTTACGACAATAGGTGATCGTTTCAATGGCTGGTTCGAGTGTTTCAGAATCACTTTCTTTCTCAGCTTCATTAAACAGTTCTAAAGCGAGTTGATTATCATGATTAAACAAAAAAATCACAATACATGTGCTGTTTCGTTTATCCCTTCATTTTTTTATCTGATAACAAACTTTCCCCACACCTTTTCTGTATTTTTATCATTATTAACACTTCTTCTAATATTTTTATTTATTGATAAACATATTTTTAACCTATAATTATTACATAATAATATAATTAATTTACGTCTTTATTTCTAATTTTATTAACTACTAACTTTATATCTTTCATACCATTTTTCCCACTCATCTTTTGGAAACTTCATATCATGTCCATCTAATACGGAAGAAAACATTTCTAAGCATATATGCCATCCAGATAAGTCTTTTGGGGTGTGATTGTTTATTTCATGAATGAACTCCCTTAAAATCAATAGACAACCTTCAGGATTTTTATGTATTTCAAATCGAACTCGGTCTTCTCCCCAAGTAAATTCCAATACGGAATTCATTTGACATTCCAAAATATCGATATCAATGCATTCTTCAGAACCATCCATCATATCAAACTTTATCATACCTCCCTTTCGCAAATCCTCTATGTGAAGGTTCGGCATCCATCTTGCTAGCTTCTCATTCTCTGTTAATACAGCCCAAACTTGTTCTACCGAATAATGTAATGGGCGACTAAATTGGGCTACATATTCATTATTTATTTTCTCTATTAGAGCTAACATTATCATACCTCCAATTAAATCCGCTTTAAAGAACATACGTTCGTTATATTTTAGTATCACATCAAACACATGAAAAAGCAAATAAAAAACATATGATTCTATAAAAATGCAAATCCTTCAGTTTCGCTTAAAGTATGAAACTGAAGGATTTTTCTATTTTCATTTAAACGTTACAATGTATAATACATTTCATACTGAGCCAACGAACTTTTTTCGAATCCACACTTTTTTACAAACCCTTCAAGTAAACCATTATTAGGAAATCCAATAGAAAGACTGGACAGCTGTAATTCTTTACTCACTGTTTGCAACAGACTTGTAGCTATTCCAACGCCTCTATATTCTTTATCAACAAACAAACAACTAATTTTACCATTAGCACTAGTACATATACATCCTTTTAAATCATTATTAATATAGGCTCCATAATATGTATTTTCAGTTTTCTCTATATAATCGATATCATTTTGCCAATTTATATGGAAGTTTAACCATTTTTGTATTCCGTTTTGAAATTCGCTAAACTTAGTTTGCTTTATTTCAACATTTTGTAGAGTCTGACTTGTCAAATTAGAAAGTTCCTTTAAATTATAGTAAGACAGATCAGATACTTTTTCATACCCTAGCTTCTTATAAAATTGAATCGCTCTATCATTACCGACAATGACTTCAAGAAAAAGCTGCTGGCATCCGTTTTTTATCGCTTCTTCTTTATGAAGTTCAAATAATTTATGACTAATGCCAGTCCCGCGAAAATCAGGATGAACCGCTAATGTGCCGCATCTCATTGTTTGTATGCTTTCATAGTTTTTGATTCCGCCAAGTATAACACCGACTGGTTTATTTTCATCTAATGCAATATGAGAATGCTCAAGTTTATTTCCTTCTGGACCGAAAAATCTTTTTATGAAGTCTTCTTTTGAAACTTCCATCTTTATAAGATAATCAGAAAAACCATCTCGAAAAGCTTCGTATACGAAATCGATATTTACTTCGCTACACTTTTTATATTGAATCATATTAAAATTTCCATCTACCTTTCCTACTAATTTGAAATAAATGGACATTTCCCACTATACATTTCATCATGAATTTGTTTTATAATAAACGGCGCAATATCTCCGTTTTGAATCGTAATTCCTGGTAAATCTCTGAGACTCTCTTTTATTTTACCGATCCCTTCCCCGTCTACACCAAAAGGTAATCGTACAATCGTCCAATTCACATTACTATCTCGTATCAGTTGCAGTTCTTTATACTTATCTTTCATCATATCTGAAAGAAACAGACGAAATAACATTGCCCCTATTTTATTTAATACACTCTTAGCATCTCCTTGTACATCCATTGATCCTCCAGAAATAAGAATATATCGCTTGATCCTGTATTCTCTCATTACTTCTAAAATA
This sequence comes from Bacillus sp. Medicinal_06, assembly GCF_056711665.1. Lineage (NCBI taxonomy): Bacteria > Bacillati > Bacillota > Bacilli > Caryophanales > Bacillaceae > Bacillus > Bacillus sp. Medicinal_06. The sequence goes on from NZ_JBWYHD010000003.1 coordinate 15,578, forward strand.
TGATTTGTAACTGTACTAAATATATATGACTCTTTTTTAGGCTGCCCCACTGCATTAATAACAGCATCGCAAGCTTGCAGTAACTGACGTATTGCAGACAGGTCGCGTGCATCTCCTTTTACAACTTCCAAATGTTTATGCGATATTTTAAACTTTTGTGGGTTTCGTGTAAGAATACGGACAAAGTACCCTTCTTGTAGTGCTTGAGTTACAAGGTATTTACCAGCCTTTCCATTTGCGCCGATAATTGCTATTTTATTTATTATTTGCATGACTAGGCTCCTTTAATAAAACATTAATGTATTAACGAACTGTCGTTACTTCGTATACACGTAAAAACGCAAGTAAATATTCACATGCCCTCTCACAAGCGAACATTTTAAAAATCTTTTGTTCTTCTACTGTTCTATCATTCGCTTGATCTGAAGCTGCTTTTAAACAAAGAAAAGGCTTTTTATTCACATGACATACGTATGCAAAAGCTGCTACTTCTTGATCGACAGCTATTGCACCATATACAGTATGTAATAAATATCTTGTTTCCGTACTTCGAATACGCTGATCTCCGGATATGAAGGTCCCGAAATGTACTGGGTCATAAGAGCGTACTTTTTTTATTTTCCTTACGAGATATTGCGTTGTTTCAATAGGAGCTGTTCTGCCAGTATATAAATCGAAACTATCTGTTCCTGTTCCCGCAGCTGTTACATCATGCTGTAGAGTATTAAGTGCAACAACAATATGACCATTTTTTACTTTTTCGGATAAACTTCCACAAATACCTGTCATAAATAACTGTTCAGGTTTAAATTCACTTATTAGTAACTGTACGCAACTCGCACAGTTTACTTTTCCAACGCCTGTAATTACAGATATTACTTCTAACTCATCTATAGAATGAAAATGAAATTCCCAAGCCGCTCGTTTTTCTACACGATGACTTGGATAATGTTGATGCAAATATGTAAGCTCTGGTTCCCATGCTGATACAATTGCAATACGTTTCATTACATTTTTCACTTCCTCCTATTTTCATTTGAATCATTCATCCATACTTTCTCTTTCATAACATGGAATCCACTCTCTGTATTTTATATATAAATCTCGTATCATTTCTTTATTCTTCGCAATCACCTCACATCCTCTATCATCGTAAATAAACATAATAATATCTTTAGTCACATTTATAAAAAATACATCTAAATTCATTCTTACATTCTTTCTAATTTTTAAGCCATTCTATTTATTTTATATTTCAAATCCCAATAAGCTTCCTCTAGCCATGGGTGTAAAACCTTAAGAGTCTCTCTTCTTTCCCATAAATATGAAATATACACAAAAGCCGCATGCTCAAGGGACTTTTCTAAAGCTGACTGAAGTTCTAAAATATAAGGTGGTGTCCCTTTTTGATCCCACTCTATTTTGTCTGCAACAAATAATACAAGATCAATTTGAGACGCATCTTTTTGTAGTGTTGTATGACAACCGATTGCTTTTAATATGGTTTCATTCTTAACTTTAAAAATCTCTGCTGCAATAACCTTTGAGATTTTTTGATGAATAATCATGGGAAATTCTCGTTCCTCTTGTAATATCTCTATCCCTAATTCCTCAGCAACTTTAATGCGTTCATTATTAGGGTATATTGCGCTAATATCATGCAAATAACCAGCAATAGCAGCTTGTTCTTCATTGAGTTGAAATCTTTTTGCTATTTTCCTTGCCTCATTTGCAACCCGCACTGAATGTTCATAAATAAACAAATGATTATATTCTAACAAAAAAATTTTATATCTTTTTCCCAATCTCCACTTGGCTCAAATGTAGCTAGTTTTTTATGTAACACGTTACTCTCTCCTAACAAAACTGACATTCTATATATGATAAGAAACAAAGCATCCTCTTATTTTTATTCGTGATATGTTTTTTAAATCCTTTCCCATACGTTACATGAAATTTTATATAATCTTAACTTCCAAACACCTAAATGTTTGTTATTATATTAATGATGATGAAATGTAGAGAGAGGAATTAAACATACGATGGAAAGAAATATATTAATTATTGATGATGATAAAGAGATTGTAGAATTGCTTGCCGTTTATTTACGAAATGAAGGTTATAACATTTATAAAGCCTATGATGGTGATGAAGCGTTACATATGCTCTCGCTTCATCAAATTGATCTTATGATTTTAGATATCATGATGCCGAAGCGTAATGGATTAGAAGTTTGTCAGCAAGTTAGAGAAGAAAATACGGTGCCTATTCTTATGCTAAGCGCAAAAGCCGAAGATATGGATAAAATCCTAGGTCTTATGACAGGTGCTGATGATTATATGATTAAACCTTTTAATCCATTAGAATTAATCGCTAGAGTTAAAGCGTTATTGCGTAGATCCTCCTTCCAGTACGCTGCGTCGCAAATACAAGAAGATGGGATTATTCGGATTCGTTCTGTGGAAATACATAAGCATAATCATACTGTTAAAGTAAATGGGGAGTATATTAAACTTACATCTATTGAATTTGATATCTTATATTTACTTGCTAGTAATACGGGTAGAGTATTTAGTTCAGAAGAAATATTTGAACGTGTTTGGAATGAAGATGGTTATGGTTCTAATAAAACTGTAATGGTTCATATTAGCAACTTAAGGGATAAACTTGAAACAGGAACAAATAGTGAAAAACTCATTCATACTGTTTGGGGAGTGGGTTATAAAATTGAAAAATGAAACGTTTGATATATTGAAGGTCATCCCAAAATGGAAAATTGCATTTTGGCTTTTAGTTTCTATTTTACTTACACCAATTACTGAGGTTGTCATATCCCGTCTTGTTACAAGTGTAATTGATAGTTCCCTTACATTAACAGCATTAAGTGGAGAATTTGTCAGGATTGTCGGATACGAAAAGTATAGGGGATTAAAAGAGTCTCTTTGGACAATGATGGGATCCTATCTGTTTTTATTCTCCATTTTTTCATTCTATGTTTATATTTTTTATCGTCACGAAAAAAAACTATATTATGAAGTGTGTATAAAGCAAATGATTGAAGAAATTCGTTATATTGCAGATGGTAATTTTAATCATAAAGTATCTATTTTACAACATGATTATTTAGAAGATTTAGCAACTGGTGTTAATCGCATTGTAGAACAGTTAAAAATTTCGATTGAAGAAGAGCGTCAAACCGAACAAGCAAAAAGTGAACTGATCACAAACGTATCACATGATTTACGGACACCGTTAACGTCCATAGTTGGTTATGTTAATCTCATTCATCATGATAATTACAGGGATGAAGTAGAATTACGTCATTATATTCAAGTTATTTATGATAAGGTAACCAGGTTAAACATGTTAATGAATGACTTATTTGAATATACCCGTGTTCAAAATAAAGAGTTACAACTAAATACTGTACCTATTGATATAATTGAATTGCTTGGTCAACTATCAGTTCAATTCCGTATGCAATTTCAAGAAGCGAATATTGAATGTAGACCTTCATTTCCGTCAGAAAAACTAATGGTACTTGCTGATGGAGATAAATTGGTACGTGTATTTGAAAATTTAATTATGAATGCGATGACTTATGGAAATGATGGGAAATTCATTGATATAACAGCGTATCAAAACGGTAAAATGATTGCAATCGATATTACCAATTACGGCCAGCCTATCCCAAGTACAGATTTACCACATATTTTTGAACGTTTCTATCGTGTTGAAAAATCCCGTTCTACATATACGGGAGGATCGGGCCTTGGTTTGGCCATCGCCAAAAGTATTGTAGAGATTCATAATGGAACGATTGAAGTATATAGCAATGATGAAAAAACAATATTTACTGTAAAGCTTCTACCATATAAACAATAAAAATATTTCGTCTCAATAACCAAATAAATTATCTACTAAAACAAAAAAAGTATTGTATTTTTTAATACAACAAAATAATGATACTATCTCAAAAAGAATCATTTCGAGATAGTATCATCCTAACTGGCATTTTAATACTCTGAGTCATCTAATATATATTGTTTCACGATTTCAAGGAAATGCTCTTTACTTTCCCTCCTCTCTATCATCCCCTCTGGTAGCTATTGGAGAAATGATAGTCCCTTCCCTTTGTTGTAAAATATTAAAATATGAATATGTAGGGTTATTGCCTCTGAACCATTATTTACTGTAATCAAAATGATTGCCTAATAAGAATTGAAAATTTGCTTTATTGAGAAGTCTCTGCTTCAGTGATAATCGCTGCTTTATATAGTTTTTTCAAACTTTACACATATGTCATTTTTTCAATATAAACTTATATAAATTAACAAAGTTTTGAGCGATACTTGATAATTCATGATACTTCAACCAAATTAATCCTGTAGAGGCCGCTAAATCTGTATCAGCAATTTGAAAAGCTTGTATAGGATAATCTTTATATCGCTGAATTACGGTTTCCGGAACGATGGAGGCTCCAAAGTCAGACGCAACTAAATCTAATAGAACAGATATATCAGAACATTCAGCAATGATATTCGGGCATAACTGATATTTAGAAAATAAATCCAAAATCATATTGTATACCCCTAATCCCTCTGTACTAGGCAAGATTAATGGTAATTTTTTTATCTCCTCCAAAGTAACTTTATGATTAGCTAATTGCTGTTTTTTTGAAGTAATAAAATAGAACGGTTCTGTATGAAGATGGATAACAGAAAAGTCGTCCAACATCAGCGGCAAGCGAATGATCGCCAACTCTACTACTCTATCTCTCACTAGCTGACAAAGCTGAGCTGATTCATTTTGTTGAATTTTATACGTAACTCTAGGATACCTTTCATGAAATTGTTGCATCAAGTGAGGTAATTCGACTACTGATAAAGTATTGACACCAAGTGTCAGCCTACCTGTTATTCCATTCCCCACTTCTTTTACTTCCGATTTTGCTTCTTCTAATAACTGCGTCATTTTTAATGCATATTTATATAAAGCTTGACCTGCTTGCGTTACTTCTAAAAATTTTCCGGATCTCTCAACCAATTTAGTTCCTAGTTCCTGTTCCATCGCTTTTAAGTGTTGGCTGAGCGGAGGTTGCGAAATATGAAGCCTATGAGCAGCAGCCGAAATTTGTCTTTCCTCTACAATCGCAATAAAATAACGCAGTTGTCTTATATCCATAAATAGAAAACACTCCCTTGTGTATACGAAAAACTTAAGTGAAATTAATTTTTTTTATATTTTTCATATATTCTTCTTTAGTTTATCATAATCTTATGAATCTTTTTTAGATTTCTCTTGTAATATTCCCTGACTTATTGGAATTCCTCAAGGGAAAAAAGACCATTTTAATTATTTATAAAAGAAAGGACGGGATACTCTATGGACTCCGCTTTTTGGTTAATAAATGCCAAATTAGAAAACGGTCATCACGTTGAAAATGGTACCGTTATAGGAACAAAAACAGGCTCTTACCACCTTCTTATTGACAATGAAAAAATCGCAAAAATTGTTACGACTGATGAACCTTTTCAAGATCGTCTACCGAAAGTAGATGTGAAGCAGCTATTAATACTTCCATCGTTTATTGAAAAACACTGTCATTTGGATAAAACGATAGTGGGTGATCGTTGGAGAGCAGTAACACCTGTAAACAGTATTTTTGAACGACTTGAAATGGAAAAAGAGGTTCTTCCCTCTTTGTCTACTACTACTCAGGAGCGGGCGGAACATCTACTGGAGACTTTCTTAAAAGCTGGAGCTACCCATATTCGTACGCATGTAGATATTTATCCAGAAATCGGTTTGCAAAATTTAGAAGCTATTCAAAAGGTATTACAAACATTTGACGGCAAGTTATCTTATGAAATTGTTGCTTTCCCGCAGCACGGTTTATTGCGCACGCAATCAGGGAATCTAGTAAGAGAAGCAATTCGCCAAGGTGCCTCTCTTGTTGGTGGTGTTGACCCGGCGACTGTTGATGGGAATATCGAAGCATCATTACAAGAGATGATTGAGATTGCTGTTGAAGGAAATTCAGGTATCGATTTACATTTACATGATGCCAATGATCTTGGTATTTTAACGATGAAAAGGCTAGCTACCCTTACAAAAGAAGCCGGTCTGCAAGGAAAAGTCGCTATTAGCCACGCATTTGGTCTAGGAGATATTCCGCTACATCAAGCAAGTGAGATGGCAGAACTATTGGCTGATGCAGGAATTTCAATTATCACGAGCGTTCCAATTGACAGAAGTTTCCCTCCTGTAGGGTTATTACATAGTAGAGGCGTGGACGTTGCCGTCGGATGTGACAATATTTTTGATGTTTGGTCGCCATTTGGCAACGGTGATATTCTCGAACGCACCAGCCGTTTAGCGGAAATTTCAAATTGGGTAGATGAACAGTCCTTGGCACAAACTCTCGGATTTATTACGGGAGGAAAGACACCGCTCAATCATGAAGGGAAACAAGTTTGGCCGCAAGTCGGAGACGATGCAAATATCGTGTTTGTCGAAGCATCCTGCTCCGCTGAGGCTATTGCAAGAAGAGCAAAGCGCGCAGCCACTATGTTTAAAGGGAAAATCGTTACAGGTTTACTTTAACTGAGTGGGAAAAGCAAGAGCTTGATAGTTTATTTTAATGCAGCGATTAAGTGATAAAATGCATATCTTATTTAGGTTCCATGCAAAGCTTATAAAAGGAGGAAGTTCCAGATGGATCAAGAAAACAAAGGTTTTTCTCGCAGAAAGTTTCTAGGTAACGTCTGCAAAATTGGAGGGGCTACAGCAGTTCTCGGCGTCACGGACGCAATGGGATTATTTGTTCCTGAAACTATAAGCGTAAGCGCAGACGCAAAAGAAAAGAAAGATGATCACAACATCAAAAACCCGAAAAAAAATAGCTCCTACATGCTGTTGAATGTGCGATTAGAAAGCGGATATAGATATGAAAATGGTCAGGTTGTCGCAACAGATACCGTACTCTGCAATATTCAAATCGATAAAGGTATTATTACAAAAATATTAGATACAAAAGTTCCTTATAAAAAGAATATCGATCGCTATGATGCAAAAGGCATGCTGCTGCTTCCTTCCTTTAAAGATATGCATATTCATTTGGATAAAACCTTTTTTGGTGGTCCTTGGAGAGCTGCAAGTCAAAGAAAAAGCATTTTTGACATGATTGAAGTTGAACAGACGCTGCTACTTGAATTGCTGCCAACTGCCCAAGAGCGTGCGGAAAAATTAATTGAATTGATTCTCAGCTACGGATCAACATTTGCCAGAAGTCACTGCAACATTGATCCCGTCGTTGGCCTCAAAAATCTCGAGAGTTTAAAGCGCGCCTTAGCGAACTATTCAGATAAGCTATCGTACGAAATTGTCGCCTTCCCTCAACACGGCTTACTTCGTTCCAATACAGAGGGATTGCTACGAGAAGCTATGCAACTCGGAGCGACACATGTTGGCGGATTAGATCCAACTTTGGTTGACGTAGATATGGAAAAATCGCTGCAAACTATGGTCCAAATTGCGGTGGACTACAAGGCAGGCATTGATATTCACCTTCATGAAGGCGGCGATACAGGCTTGAAAGCAATTCGTCGATTAGCAGATTTAACTGAAGAAGCCGGTCTGCAGGGCAAAGTGACAATCAGCCATGCCTTCTCTCTCGCCTCGCTGACAGCCGGCGCCGACATCGAAATGGCAAACCGCCTTGCTTCACTGGGCATCTCGATTGCGTCAACTGTTCCAATAGGCAAAAATACGATGCCGATTCCACTTCTTCAAAAGCAAAAGGTGAATGTCATGCTTGGCAATGACAGTATTACAGATCACTGGTCCCCGCTCGGGATTGGTGACACGCTGCAAAAAGCCCATCTTGCTGCAGAGCTGTATGGATGGTCCTACGAATACAACTTGTCTCGCGCACTTTCTCTTGCTACCGGTGGCATTACGCCATTAGATGAGTCCGGTAAGCAAGTTTGGCCAAAGGTTGGCGATGCTGCTACCGCCGTACTCGTTCCAGCAAGCTGTTCGGCCGAAGCAGTAGCCCGGCTGCCAAAGCGCGCTGCCGTGCTACATAAAGGTACTCTGTCTGCGGGTTCTCTTGATAAAGCAAAAAACTAATCGATGCGAATACGAATAAAATTGACAAAGCTTTGTTTGGTATGCAACCGAGTAAATGAAAATGAATGAAAGGCGGAAAAACTACACAATAATTTCCACCTAAAGATGCTTTTTCCGAAATGTTTCCTAACATTGCTATAAGCATGTAAAAGGAATTATAAAATTCAATACTAAGGAGGATCTTATGTTTCAGAATATTGGAATCCCAGGATTATTACTCGTCTTAATACTCGCCCTGATTATTTTTGGCCCTTCTAAGTTACCGGAACTAGGAAGAGCATTCGGATCAACATTAAGAGAATTTAAAAAATCTACTAGAGATCTTATCACAGATGACACAGATGAGTTACAAAAAAATCTTAATAAGAAAGAAAAACTAGACAAATAGATGAATAGGAGATGTAGAGTATGTCTTACATCTCCTATTTCATGGGGTGATTAATATTGGAAGATAAAAATATGAAAACCGTTCAGCACCTTGAAGAGTTACGTAAACGTATTATTATCACTTTAGTTGCTTTTTTGCTGTTTTTTATACTAACATTTATATATGTACAAGATATTTATCATACACTGGTCAAAGATTTGCCATTTAAGCTAGCTCTATTAGGACCAAGTGATATCTTACTCGTTTATTTAACAATTTCCGCAATCGCTGCCGGCACGGTTACTATACCAGTTGCTGCACATCAAACTTGGTTGTTTGTACGTCCAGCGTTAACACCAAAAGAACAAAAGGTTACAATCGCTTATATTCCAGCACTTTTGATTCTATTCCTATTGGGGATTAGTTTTGGTTATTATATTTTACTTCCTCTTGTATTAAATTTTTTAATATCACTATCAAATGATATGTTTACTACTTTCTTTACAGCGGAGAAGTATTTCCAATTTTTGCTTCATATGACTTTGCCCTTTGGATTTCTATTTGAATTACCAGTTGTTATTATGTTTTTAACAAGTTTGGGAATTATCAATCCATACCGTCTGCAAAAAATTAGAAAATACGCCTATTTTCTATTAATAGTCGTTGCAGTTTTAATTACGCCGCCAGATTTTCTATCAGATTTCCTTGTAGCTATACCGTTACTACTCTTATATGAGGGAAGCCTCAGCTTATCTAAATTTGTATACAAACGGCAGCTAAGTGCTAAAGAAAGGAACAAAAAAACATACGAATATGTTTAATTTTTCAACTTGATGAAGCCCATGGAGTTTTTCCATGGGCTTTTACAGTATATCGAATTTTCACTATCAAGGTGAAAAATAAAGATCTAGAATATAAAGTGAAACTTTAATCAGCCCTCACCAATTGGGCCGTTAGTGCGGGATAAATGGTTTACATATTTTCAATGTTTTCCACTAACGTATAGTACCCACCTTCTACTCCTTCAATTAGGTGCTTAATCTTGTTTAAATGTTCGGAGAAGTCATTTTTCTCTAACCAGTTTTTATGATATTCAATACTCTCAAAAGTAGTCATCATAATTGCCTTATTATTATCAACAGATCGATGCCAACGACTACTAATCCAACCAGGAATACCTTTCCTCTTAAAGTTAAGTAATTCTTCAGCTTGGATAGCAACTAATTCATCTAGTTTACCTGGTTTGGCAGTAAATACATTAATCCACACTATTACTTTATTAGATTTCATCTACATCCCCCTTGAAGTAAAAAATCACCTTTTCTACATGAAATATCATGTATATCCGGAAAATTGATACTGAAATCTAGGTTGTTCATAAATATCCCTCCCGTACTTTTAGATTAGTTTTACTTTCATTTTAAGGATATTTCAATACCTTGACTTGATAGCAATGCGTATTCCTATTCAAGCTAATATACAAATAACATCAATAAACTTGTAACAATCCCGACCCAAATGCAGAGAATAAAACAATAGCCCATGATATCTTTAATTTTCAACCCTAGCACTCCTAATAGAGGTAGTGCCCAGAACGGCTGAATCAGATTTGTCCATGCGTCCCCCCATCCTACCGCCATAGCGATAGTAGCTGGATCTACACCTAGCTTCAACCCTGCTGGGACCTGCAGTGGTCCTTGCAAAGCCCATTGCCCTCCGCCAGATGGCGCCAATAAGTTCACCAATCCCGCTGACCAATATGTAAAAATATCAAATGTATCCTTTGACGCAATGGATGCCATCCATTCGATGATAGAGCTTCCCAATCCTGAACTTCCTAAAACAGCAATAATTCCTGCATAAAACGGAAACTGTAGGATAATTGGAGAAATGGATTGCGCGGATTCTTTGAATCCTTGTGCAAAATTGCCAAGAGAACCATGTAGTAGTAAACCGAGTGATAAGAAAAACAAATTAATGATATTTAAATCTAAGCTACGACCATTCATGAATTCATACACACAATACAACGTGCCGATCATACCTAATACTATTCCTAAAACCGGTGTCCATTCCAATTTTTCCGCAGTAGTTAAATCCTTTTGAGGTGGTTTTACAAAAGAATTTGTATCTATTTCGGGTGCTTTATACCTAATAATTCCGCTTTTTGGAGCCATAAGTACGATAATAATTGGCATCGTGATGAATAGAGTGAAAAAAATAATTAGAGTAGAGTAGCTAAAGATTGTTTGTGAGGTAGGAATAATTCCAATCATATCTGCAAGAAAATGATCTTTTGTGGCAATTGTCAAGCCAATGGAACTGGAGAGGCCTGCGCTATATAAGGCTGTCGGAGCATAAGCGGCTGCAACGAGTAATGGAAAATGTGCATCTGGATTTTTTTTCGCTACTTCCTTCGCAATGATTGCTCCTACAACTACTGCTAATCCCCAATTGATATAGTATGCAATTGCACTGATCAAAAATGTCATCGTATAAGCCTTTTGAGGTGTGTCGGCTAACTTGGCAACAGACTGCAAACCTCTATTAATAAACGGGACGGAAGCTAACGTCATCCCCGTAACCATTAGCAATACCATTTGCATTGTAAAAGTTAAATAAGTCCAAAAACCATCCCCCCAAGATTTTACGATTGCGTATGGCTTTGTAGGGTTCATCAACAAGGCTACCATGAAAGTGAATAAAGTGAGCAGCACAGCGATAACAAAGGCATCCGGGACATATTTCTGAGACCACCTCGAAAATACATTTGCACACCTTGTAAGTAATGATTCTTTCTTTATTGGATTTGTATTCTTCTCCAACAGGGAATGCTTCATAAATATTCTCCTTTCCAAATTTTAATTAGGTAAATATGAATAACATTCCACAAAAGGAGATAAATTCCTTTATGCATACAGATTCTTTCCCCACTGGACTCAAAGGGATTTTTCATCTCTAACTGCTATTTCTATCTCATAATTTACTTCTGTCTTCTAATGCCTAATCTTCTTTATGTTTAAATATGAATGAAAGTACATTTCCTCCCTCATCATGACCATAATTATCCAATCTTTATATTTTCCTTATAATTCTTTAGAAATTCTTTAACTTTTCTTTCCCCCTAGTTAACTATTAATTTTTACACTAGTAATATCGATATACAAGGAGGATCGCTTATGCAACATTTCAAGAAATTGATGCTTCTTATCTTGTCTTTTCTTATTACTGCAATTCTTGTTTTTTATTTTTATTTCTATGTAAATGGACCTTCAATTCAAGCGCAATCAGCTATTTTAATAGATGCAAAATCAGGAGAAATTGTATATAAAAAAAATGAAGATACCCCTTTTCCTTCAGCTAGTTTATCAAAAATGATGACAGAGTATATTGTACTAGAACAAATACATAAAGGAACAATAAAATGGGATGATCATGTGAAAATAAGTAATCATTCTACTCAAACCGAAGGAAATAATATTGATATAACTACTAAAGATCAAATAACAGTTCTCGATTTATTTCATGCAATGGTTCTTGCATCTGACAATCGCGCGGCTGTATCTTTAGCAGAACATATTTCCAAAAACGAAAAAAACTTTACGCATTTAATGAATGAAAAAGCGGAACAATTGGGATTATCTAATAAAACTTATTTCGCCAATGCAACTGGCATAATGAATAAAGAAGAAAAATCTAAAATAACAGTCTTAGATGCCTCACAATTAGCCCAGCATTTAATAACAGATTATCCTATGATATTGGAAATCGCTCAATTAACCTCTTATCAATTCACTTTCAAAGATATACATGTTTTCAATACAAATAAAATGTTGTATTCACTTGATAGCAATGTGAAATTTAAAGGTGTCGATGGTTTACAAACTAGCTTTTCAAGTACCGCTGGATATAGTTTTGCGGGCACAGTAAAACAGGGAAACAAAAGATTTATTTCCATTGTAATAGAGGCAAATGGAGAAAATAGCGCATTTATCGAAACCAAAAAACTATTTACTTATGGTTCCGAGCCTGCTCATCTTCCATCTCTTCAATCCATTAAAGATTATGTGAAATCTTGGATATCTATGCTTCAGTTTGAAAATCTATTTTTACAAACACTAATAATTTTTCTTGTTATTGCTGTTTTACTATTAGTACATATACAAAAAAAAGATTCAGAGGATTTTTAATTTCAAAGCCTCTTTTACATAAAAAACCGACTTGCATTTTCAAAACAAGTCGGTTTATCTCTAGTTTTCTTTTTCTTTTTCATAATATAACTCATTTGCATATTTTCTATTTGTCCCCTTTAAGTATGCAAAAATAATTTGAGGTCTCTTTATCAATGCCCAATCACCGTGTTCATCAAATTTTCTACATGAAGTTGTCATATAAGCTTTCTTTATCGTAGTGAATTTTTTCCCACACGTCTTACCATGTTTTTTTAAACGCATCGCAAATTCTGCATCCTCAGCCATTAACAAACTTTCATTAAAACCACCAATTGCATTAAAGTCTTTCCTATAACACCAAAACATCCCAACTGATATGAACCCATATTTAAAAATGAGAGGAATAATTAAAAATAATCCCGATACTATAATTCCTAGTGAAATACGTTCAAACTTTCCTTTAACGCCCCCACCTATATATTTTCCAGTCATTAAATGCTTTTCTATTTCACTCAACATATTCTCACTCATCCAGCTATCTGCATCTATTGTAACAATGATTTCTCCTCTAGCTATTTTTGCACCAGCATTTCTTATTTTAGAAAGGTTTTTGTTTTCATCTTGTACAGTTATGCAATAATATGACTGTGCAATTTCTTCTGTTCGATCACTACAGCGATTTAGTACAACGATAACTTCAACCTGATCTTTATAAAGTTTTGATGCAGCCACAATGGAATCAAGACATCTAGCAATATACCTTTCTTCATTATGTGCGGGTATTATAATAGAAAACTTAATATCTTGTTCACTATCTCCCTGTGTAAAACAACTCCCTCTATCCATATCACATCTCTCCAGTACAAATTCCTTATATTAATTCATTCTCTTACTATAGAACAAATTTTTTATTCACATCGATTTATCAATGTGAATAAAAAACACCAAAATTCAAGATTTTCGCATAACGTCTCGGTGTTTTTGGCTTTATGACAACCATCATTATATAAAATCGTTCAATACAAAATTGGTATTCCTATTCTTGATAACTCAATCTCTGTATTATCTTTTAAAATAACTAACTTATCCTTATGTTGTCTCAACATATTTAGAATCTCTTTTTTACTATTTTTTTCAAAATCATTTGTCCACTTAAACATTTTCATAAACATTTCAAATGTAGGTGTATAGTTAGCCTTTTCTAAATTAAGTAACTGCAAAATAAATCTTTTTATTATTCTGGCTATCCTCTTAGCTACACTTACATCTAAAAATATAATTAATTCTGCACTTTGAAAGCTTTGTGATACCCATTGATGATGGGCACCTTCAACAATCCAAGCATCTGAATGTACAATAGTAGAAAGTTGTTCATCTCTTTCCTCAGGTGTATTTCTTACATCTCCATTTTTAGTCCTTCTCCAAACAATATTATCTAACTCATAATAAGAAATATTTAGTTGAGAAGACAATCCTCTTGCTAAGGTTGTTTTTCCACTTCCAACAGAACCAATGATATGAATTTTATTAGGTATAATACTTTTCAAGACAACCACCACTTTATAGATTTTTTACAAAATAGATTTCTCTGTTTACTCCATTAAACCTCTTCTAATTAAATTTGCTGAAACAGGCTGAAAATTCAACTCTCTTGCCCAAATAGATAATTGACCAATATGATGGATTTCATGTCAGGGCATCAATTAATTGTTTAAAATCGCTTCTTTCAAAATATTTAAGTTCAATCAATTTCTCTTACACCTCTACTTGAAAACACGTATTTTTAACTTTCTGCTCGATAATTCCTTCCTAACTCTTCTCCTATTGAAAAATAATGTCTAAAGTTATAAAATAACGGACTCCATTTTTGTGGATTAATATGATTTTCTCCTTTTATAATCTCTTCATGCGCGTGAACACGAATGACTTCCGCTTCAACAATTGCAAAGAAAGGATCATATTCAGGAATTCGAATTTCTTTTACCTTTACTTCAATTTGTAGTGGACATTCTTGAATACGCTTTGGCTTTACGAATTGTGAATCACATGGTGTAAAACCGGCTATTGTAAATTTATCTTTTTGATATGTAAATCCCATTTCTTGTTTATAAACCGGGATATTTTCCACCCCTGTATAAGGCGCAATTTTTTCTACTTGCTCCCACTGCAATGAAGAAGGTAAATTAATTACACACTCTCTATTTCTTTCAAGATTTTCAATTGATTTCCCTCCAAGTCCAACACCTAAAATAATATAGTTACCTAAAGCCCATGAAGAAGACATTGGACTTATATTTGTTGTTCCATCTTCATTTAATGTTGATAATAAATAAATTGGCATTCCGTAATATAAAATTTTTGGTTTAATTTCTTTACAGGAACCTTGTTGAAATGAGAAATCCATAAAATCACTCCTATTCTTATTTCTTCATTTACATTGTAAAACACAAATAATTCCATTATCATCGAAATATGGATGTAAAATAAGGAGTGATGCAAATGAATGTAAATGTAGCAAAAATAGCTTATCTTATTAGCGATACATCACGAGCAACAATTCTAGTTCAACTTTTGGATGGTCGTCCACATCCAGCTACTGAATTAGCAAATGCCGCAAAAATCCAACCACAAACAGCTAGTTTTCATCTTCAAAAACTATATGAAGCACAGATTATAGATGTTGAAAAACATGGTAGACACCGTTATTACAAAATAGCCAATCATGAAATAGCAGAATCATTAGAAAAAATACTATATCTAACTCCTCCAGAACCAATTCGATCCTTTAAGCAATCAAAGGAGTCTAAAGAAATTCAATATGCCAGAACTTGTTATGACCACTTAGCTGGAAAGTTAGGTGTTGAAATTACAAATTCGCTTTTAAATAACAACATATTAATTAAGGAAGATTTACAATTTAAAGTAACGAAAAAAGGACAAGAATTTTTCGTAAGTTTTGGTATTGATTTAGATTCGTTACATAAAAAAAGAAGGTTTTTTTCAAAGTGTTGCTTAGACTGGAGTGAACGGCAACATCATATAGCAGGATCCTTAGGAAATGCAATATTAGAAAGAATGATAGAACGCAAATGGATTACAAGAGCCTTGGAAACGAGAGCTGTATATGTAACTCCTTTAGGCAAGCAACAAATATTTAGTACATTTCTTATAAAGTAAAGCTTCTATAAAAAAATCCATCCCCTCATATACAGAAGAAAACTCGCTTCCCTATATTACAAAGGTTACGAGTTTTACTTCTTACCAGTCATCATAAATGATAGAATCTAATATGATTATGGTAGCCGTGTTACTTGTTAGGGGGTGGAGCTGTCGTAGAATCCATGAAAATAATGAACTCTATTCAATACTATATGTAAGAGAATGAAAAGTGCTTGTACAATTGTAAAAATCATCAAAAACATATGTATTACTCATATATTAACTAATTAATATGAATTCCAATTTTATCTCATATAAGATCACTTTCAAAATTTAGAGAATGATATAAAAAGAGGCCATTTACAAAGTAAACAACCTCTTTTTAAACATAATAAGCTAGTTATTACCATTTAAAAGATTACGAAACTCTGCCGGAACTTCTGCAGCAGGAGTTGGTGGCACTTCAAGTACTGCAATTATCTCACAAAGAGATAGTGTGAGCGTTGCAACTGGAGGGCCTGCTATTGTTAGAGTAACAACATCACAATTTACCGATACAACAGTACCAGTAATTGTTGTTAATACACCTCTAAGTGCAATAACTACAGTTCTACCTCTTAATGCTCTTAGTGTCTGGAAGATACCAGTTGTGCAACAACAATCGCATTTTTCATTTCGATCTTTTTTGCACTCCTTAAATTCTTTCCAACAGTCATCATCATGATCATTCCAGCATTTAGAACGCCTTTTTGAATCACTACACTTAGAATATTTTTTTTCATACCAACCTTCACGACAACCCATAATTTCACCCCTTTATCCTTTTACTATAAATTATGTAAAAAGAAATAAAGTGATAGAGACAAACACATAGATACAAGAAAACAAACAACTGTCCTATATTTTGTTTAAAATAAAGACAATAAAAAAATGAGCTCTTTATAAAGAACTCATTTTTTATTATTATATTTGTTTAGCTTTTAATCCTTGAATATATGAAACAACCTCTGGATTTACTAAAGAAGATAAATCACCCAATTCCTTACCTAAATACGCCGCTTTAATTACTCGTCTCATCACTTTTGAATTGCGCGTTTTCGGCAAATCTTCTACAACGTGAATATCTTTTGGGCATAACGCCTTCCCAATATGTGAATTTACTAAATTCATCAATTCTTTTTTGAGTTCCGTTGTAAATATTGTTCCTTCCCGTAAAACAACGAAACAGTGACAAACCTCGCCTTTCACATCATCTGGTACACCTATTGCTGCTGCTTCGATTACATCATGGTGCTTTACAATAATCGATTCATATTCAGCTGGCCCAATACGCTTCCCAGCAATATTCAATGTATCATCAGAACGTCCTGTAATAATATATTGCTCTCCGTCATAGATTATCCAATCACCATGTACCCATTTGTTTTCAAAACGTGACCAATACGTATTGACGTAGCGCTCATCATCTTCCCAGAAACTTTTCGTCATTCCAACCCATGGTTTTTCTAAACATAATTCTCCAACTTCATCACGGATTGGACTACCTTGTTCATCTAATACAACCGCTGCCATTCCAGGTAAAGGTGCATTAAAACTAATCGGTGCAATTGGTTTAACTAGGACATTCCCAAATATTCCTCCAGAAATTTCTGTTCCACCTGAATAGTTACAAATTGGTACTTTCCCTTTTCCAACTGTTTCAAAAAGCCACATCCAAGGATCTGGATTCCAAGGTTCACCCGTTGATGCGAATACTTCTAAACTTTCTAGAGAATGTTTCTTTACATATTCATCACCTTTTGCCATCAATGCTCGAATTAATGTCGGTGAAATCCCAAGATGAGTAATTTGATATCGATCAACCGTTTCCCATAATCGATCTGCTTCTGGATAATCTGGAACACCTTCGTACATGACCATTGTTGCCCCATTAATAAGAGAGCCAAATAATAAAAACGGCCCCATCATCCAGCCCATATCAGTCACCCATAATACACGATCACCTTGCTTAATGTTCATACCAAACCCTGCATCAAATGCCGATTTCAGAGGAAACCCAGCGTGCGTGTGTACCGTTCCTTTCGGCTTGCCAGTCGTCCCAGATGTATAAATGAGCATAAGCGGGTCATCACTTTTCATTTCCTCAGCATGTGTAAATGGTTTTTCTTTTTCTAAAACACTCCATGAAACATCATAATTGTGAGGTATAAAATCATTTCCAGCATGACGAACAATAACAACCTTTTCAACAGATGGACAATGTTCGCACGCTTTATCGACCTCATCTTTTAAAGAAACAATTTTACCGCGACGTGAGAATCCATCGGCTGTAATAATCATTTTTGATCCTGCTGCTTGTACACGCGTCATAACTGCATCAGCTGCAAACCCAGAAAAAATCGGGGAAATAATCGCACCTATTTTCATTACTGCCAGCATGGCAACAACTGTCTCTGGAATCATTGGCATGTAAATTGTTACGCGATCACCTTTCTCAATACCCATATGTTTCAATCCATTGGCAACACGACTCACCCAACTATCAAGTTCTTCATATGTAAATGATTTTGTTGTGCCATCTTCGCCTTCGTACATGAGGGCAAGTTGTTGTTTTGTCTCTTCATCTGCAAGCCAACGAGATACCACAGATTCTACTACATTACATGTCCCATCTTTATACCACTGTGCAAACGGTGTACCGTTTGCTAAATCTAATACTTCTGTATACGGCTTCATCCATTGATAACCAACTGCACGTTCTGCTTCCCCCCAAAACCATGCAGTTTCTTCAATTGACTTATCATAAAATGCTTCATAATCTTCATAACCAAGCGATTTCATCCACCCGTATAAACGTGTTTTGTCTTTATATTCTTCTGTTGGAAACCAAACGGCTTGCTTCAATGTTTTCCCCTCCTCATTTTTCGAACAAGAAAGCCCTAAATAGGGCTTTTATACTGGATAAACTGGATGTTTTCGATCTGTAAACACTTGATATTTACTCATGTACATGTCAAAGCGTTTCTTTAACTCTTCACGTAAATCATTCGGATGAACAATACCATCAATTACCATTTCAGATGCTAGACGGTAAATATCAATATCTTGTTTATACTCTTCACGTTTTTCTGCAATAAAGCTCGCACGTTCTTCTTCTGGCAACGCTGCAATTTTGTTTGCATATACAGCATTAACGGCAGCTTCAGGTCCCATTACAGCAATAGAAGCCGTCGGCAAAGCAAGACAGCAATCAGGCTCGAAAGCTGGACCTGCCATTGCATATAGACCAGCACCATATGCTTTCCGAACAACGATTGAAATTTTCGGTACTGTCGCTTCACTCATTGCAGAAATCATTTTTGCACCGTGACGAATAATACCAGCTCTTTCAACTTTCGTTCCAATCATAAACCCAGGTACATCGGCAAGGAATAATAATGGAATATGATACGCATCACATAAATTAATAAACTTCGCTGCTTTATCGGCAGAATCGTGGAATAATACGCCACCTTTCATGCGTGGTTGGTTTGCAACAATACCAATAGGTTTCCCATCGATTCGTCCTAACCCTGTAATAAGTTCTTGTGCAAATAATTTTTTTACTTCAAAGAAAGAACCTTCATCGATAATACGATTAATAAGATCTTTCATATTAAAAGGTGCATTTTGATTTTCTGGGATGATTTGTTCTAACGTTTTTTCGAATTGCTTTGGTTCTTGAGGTGTTACCTTAGGAGCATTTTCTTGGTAATTACTTGGGAAGTAAGAAATATACTGTCTTGCCTGAGCAATTGCATCTTCTTCTGTCTTACATAAAACATCGCCGCATCCTGATACGGAACAATGCATACGAGCGCCGCCCATTTCCTCTAGTGTTACTTTTTCACCAATAACCATCTCAGCCATACGCGGAGAACCTAAATACATAGAAGCATTTCCCTCCACCATCATAACAACGTCACAGAAAGCTGGAATATAAGCACCGCCAGCTGCTGATGGACCAAATAGTAAACAAATTTGTGGCACCTTACCTGATAGCTTCACTTGGTTATAAAAAATGCGTCCTGCGCCGCGGCGGCCTGGGAACATTTCAACTTGGTCAGTAATACGTGCACCTGCAGAATCAACGAGATAGAAAAGTGGTACACGTAATTTTTCTGCTGTCTCCTGGATACGTAAAATCTTTTCAACAGTACGAGAACCCCAAGATCCTGCCTTAACTGTTGAATCATTTGCCATAACACATACAGTGCGGCCATGTATTTTCCCTGTTGCCGTTACAACACCATCCGCTGGTAAACCTGTTTGCTCACAATTTGCAAATAATGCATCTTCTACATACTCACCGTTATCAAATAGAAGAGCTAAACGATCTCGAACAAAGATTTTTCCTTTCGCTTTATTTTGCTCATGATATTTTGGTGCTCCGCCTTGTTTAATTGTTTCAACACGTTCTGCAAATGAATTCGATTGTTGTTTTTGTTCTAGCACAGTTACTCCCCCTTATACATCGGTTTACGTTTTTCCTTAAATGCTTGTAATCCTTCTAATCGATCTTTCGTATGAATTACGCCTTCATACGCTTGCTTTTCCATTTGTAATCCGGTATGCAAATCTACTTGTATACCATTTGAGATTGCTTGTTTTGCTAATCGAATAGCAATTGGGCCGTTACTAGCAATGCGTTCTGCTATTTCAATTGCTTTTTCTTCTAGTAAGTTAGCTGGTACAACGAACTCGACCATTCCATATTCCTTTGCTTCATGCGCTGAAATGCGTCTCGCCGTATAAATTAATTCCTTTGCCCTGCCGACACCAATTAATCTTGGCAGACGCTGCGTACCACCAGCTCCTGGGATAATAGCTAAAGATGTTTCAGTGAGTCCAAGGCTCGCTGTTTCTGCTGCAATTCTAAAATCACACGCTAAACTTAATTCGGTACCACCACCAAGTGCAATTCCATTTATTGCAGCAATAACAGGTTGTGATAATTGCTCAATCATATCCATTGTAGAACGAATCATCCCAACTGCATGACGTACTTGATCTTCATTCATATTGGCACGTTCTTTTAAATCTGCTCCAGCACAAAATGCTTTTTCACCATAGCCTGTTAAAATGACAACACGAACATTGGAATTCTCATTAATATGACTTAATGTAGATTGCAACTCTTCTAATAGTGCAAGAGATAATGAGTTTGCTTGTTGCTGGCGATTTAATGTTATTTTTACGATATGTGGTGTTACATACTCTACTGAAATGTTTTGTAATTGTAGCATTTGATCACCTACTTATTGTTTTATGTTGCAATGCTTTATACACATGACTTGGCAATTGAATATTTAGCTTGCTTTGAATAAATTGGCTAGCCCTTAATAATTTTTCTTCATTTATATTTGTTTGTACGCCCATTTTATGGAGCATATGTACTAAATCATCAGTCGCGATATTTCCTGATGCTCCTGGTGCATAAGGACAACCGCCAAGACCGCCACAAGAACTATCAAATGTTGTAATGCCGTACTCTAATGATTTAACAACATTCGCAAGCGCCATCCCGTACGTATTATGAAAATGCATTGCAAATTGAGAAGAATCATATTTTTTTAGTAAATGCTCTAACACACGCTCTACTTGCAATGGATTTGCTACACCAATCGTATCTCCAAGAGAAACTTCATAAATACCGTATGAAAAGAGTTGATTACATAGTTCATCTACAGCATCAATGCTCACGTCTCCTTCATAAGGACAACCAAAAACAGTAGAAACGTAACCTCTTACTCTTTTACCTGCGAACTGTGCTTGCTTTGTAATATCTTGCACGACAGATAATGCTTCTTTAATGGACTTATTGATATTGCTTTTATTATGTGACTCACTTGCTGATAAAAAAACATTCACCTCATCTACATTTTGCAAAAGAGCTCGTTCCAAACCATTTTGATTTGGAACAAGCGCAGCATATGTAACATCTGAATTCCGCTTTAACTCTGCGAATACATCACCCGCATCAGCTAAAGCAGGAATCCATTTTGGGTGAACGAAAGAGGAAACTTCAATATATGATAATCCAGCTTCTGAAAGTAATTGAATCCATTTCACTTTATCTTTTGTGCCAACAATTTGCTTTTCATTTTGCAAACCATCACGTGGTCCCACTTCTTTAATGACAGCAAAAGTAGGTAGCTTCAATACATTTCACCCCTTCTTCTCCCTATTCAATCTCTACTAATACATCTCCTTCATTTACAAAATCGCCCTCTTGCACATTAATTTTCATGACTGTGCCAGCTTCTTCTGAAACGATTGGAATTTCCATTTTCATAGATTCCAAAATGACGACATCCTGTTCTTCTTCTACTGTATCTCCTACTCCCACAACAATTTTCCAAACATTACCTGCCATCGATGCATACACTTTTGTCATCATTTTTTCCCCCTTTAATATTCATGAACCTTATTTTTTTACAAGTTGTTTTGTTACAAAACCTGTTGTATAAATACCACTTTGGAAGACTTCATCTTCTAGCACTTGGAGTAGCATGGATGTATTTGTCTTAATACCTGCTACTTTCAAGTTTTGAAGTGCATCCTGTAATTTTCGAATTGCTTCTTCACGCGTTTCACCATGAGCAATTACTTTTGCAATCATCGGATCATAAAACGGTGTAATTGTCACATTATTTTCTAAAAAGTGATCAATGCGCACTGTTTCTGGTAATGTTATATCCGTAATTTTCCCAGGTGATGGGAAGAATGTTTTTGGATCTTCCGCATAAATACGTGCTTCAATGGCATGACCACTAAGATTTATATCCTCCTGTGTAAAGGAGAGTTTTTCACCAGATGCAATAAGTAATTGTTGTTCTACAAGGTCTAGTCCAGTAATTTCTTCTGTAACAGGATGCTCCACTTGTAATCTTGTGTTCATTTCTAAGAAATAGAAGTTTTTCTTGTCATCTACAAGGAATTCAACAGTACCCGCATTCGTATAACCAAGAGCTTTTGCTGCTTGTATAGCAACTTCTCCCATTGCTTTACGTGTCTCTTCATCTAAAAATGGAGACGGTGCTTCTTCAATCACTTTTTGATTTCGACGCTGTACAGAGCACTCCCGTTCCCATAAATACACTGTATTTCCATGAGTATCAGCTAAAAGCTGAATTTCGATATGATGTGCGTCTGCAATATATCGTTCTAAGTACATTTCACCATTACCAAAGAAGTTTTGCGCACGCGTTTTATTACTTTCAAACGCCTTGGTGAGCGTTTGCTCAGTTTCCATCAACTGCATTCCAATGCCTCCGCCGCCCGCGGATGCCTTCAACATTAATGGATAACCAATTTGTTTTGCGATTTCAATTGCTTCTTCAGCAGTTTCAATATTTGTTGTAATGCCTGGTACAACTGGAACATTTGCCTCTTGCATTGCCAAACGTGATTCAATTTTGCTTCCCATTTTAGCAATAATTTCTTCAGAAGGACCGATAAATACAATCCCTTCTTCTTTACAGCGAATCGCGAAGGAAGGATTTTCTGACAATAATCCATATCCCGGATGAATCGCTTCCGCATTTGTTTTCTTAGCAATTTCAATTATCTTTTCAAGGTTTAAATAACTCTCTTGAACACGTGGGCCACCAACTAAATAAGCCTCATTTGCTAGTTTTACATGAAGTGCATTTTCATCTGCCTCGGAATAAATAGCAACGGTACGAATTCCAAGCTTTCGACAAGTTTTAATAATTCGAACTGCGATTTCCCCGCGATTAGCGATTAATATTTTTTGAAACATAGTGAGTCCTCCTTTTATCTACACCCTAAATGTCTTGCGATTACGAGACGTTGAATTTCAGAAGTTCCTTCACCAATTTCTAAAAGTTTTGCATCACGAATATGACGCTCAACTTCATATTCACGCATATAACCATATCCACCGTGAATTTGCACGGCTTGATTCGCAATACGACTTGCTGCTTCAGATGCAAATAACTTTGCCATAGCTGCTTCTTTACCGAAAGGTTTATCATGATCTTTTAACCAAGCTGCTTTATGTACTAAATTACGTGCCAATTCCACTTCAGTAGCCATATCTGCCAATTTAAATTGAATCGCTTGGAAATTAGAAATCGTTTTTCCGAATTGTTGGCGCTCTTTTGCATATTGAAGTGCACGCTCAAAAGCAGACTGTGCAATCCCTACAGCTAATGCTGCAATTGAAATACGCCCTCCATCAAGTGTATATAAGAATTGTTTAAATCCTTTATTTACATCACCAAGAATATTTTCTTTTGGCACACGAACGCTATCAAGTACGATTTCGCAAGTATTAGAAGCACGAACACCCATCTTATCGTATGGACTTGAAATCGTTAATCCTTCACTATTTGTTGGCACAATAAATGCAGAAATACGTTTTTTACCACTTTCTTCAACACCATTGACAGCGGTTACAATAATTGTATTTGCATACTCAGCATTTGTGATCCAACACTTCTCGCCACTAATCACATATTCATCGCCATCTAAAAATGCTTTTGTTTGTGTGCCACCTGCATCGGATCCAGCATTCGGTTCAGTTAAACCAAAAGCACCTAATGTTTTTCCGGATGCCATTGGTACTAAATACTTCTGCTTTTGTTCTTCTGTACCAAAGTAATAAATTGGAGAAGCACCTAATGAAATTGTTGCAGCATAACTTAAACCTGTACCGCCACAAGCACGGCCAATTTCTTCAACAGCTAACGCGTAAGATAGAGTATCACCGCCAGAACCTCCATACTCTTCTGGGAATGGGATTCCTAATAATCCTAGTTCGCCCATTTTTTGAAACGTTTCATATGGAAATTCAGCTGTTTTGTCATAGTACACAGCTTTTGGTGCGATTTCCTTTTCGGCAAAGTCACGTACCATTTCTTTAATCATTTGTTTTTCGCGAGTTAGAGTAAATTCCATTCCGCTACACACCCCTTATCGAATATTGAGTTTCGACAGCGTGCGAGTCTGTACTACAAACATTACTTTTTAAAAGACAAGAATAGTAGTTAGATAATTGCTATAATTCTGTCATAACTTAATTTTAAAACAGAATCTGTACTCATGCACAAAAAAATTCCTACATTGTTCTACAACAACATAGGAATAATTGTGTCGAATTATGCGATTTTTCTTTAATAATCTCTACCTTTACCTGAATCTGATATTTCCACTAACGCTTCTGGATACGGTTCAAAATATGTTTGTCGTAATAAATAATTTTCTTCGAATCGAATCGCCCATGATTTTAAGATTGTAAGCAAACTGCTAAGTGGAATTTTCTTTTCAGCATACTTGTGAAGCAATTCCAAAAAATGCTCTTTTTCTTGTCTCTTTAACTTCGTTTTAAAGTATCCAAAAATATGCTCACATACATTTATATTCGATGTATAGCGCGGTGTGCGCATTAACAATTCATGCAAAGTCTTCTCATAATTTTCAAAAACAACTTCAATCTTTTCCTTTTTCTGATTCGCGATAATACGCCCTAATTCTTTCTGTTTCACTTGATTATATGCCATAAATAAATATTTATAATCAGACTGAAAATGAATGAGATCTTTCAAGTCTCTATTTTGTTTTAATGTTTTAAAATTAGCGACTGTAAACAGCCGAGTAAAGAAGTGTTTGCGGATAATAAAATTCGACAATCTACCTTCTTCCTCTATTGCAATATGCGAAAATTTTTTTAATACAGCGCCACCAAACAAACCAGTACCCTTCTCTTTTACTGGTGATTTTTCATATCCTGTATAAATTTTCACATCTCTAGTTCCACAACTTGGAGAACGATTCTTTAAAATAAAACCGTCAACATCTGGTAAAGAACTTAAAAATTGATCAGAAAAACTTTGCATTCTCTCTGTTATATCTTCTTTTGTTGAAGGTTGTACAAGTTTGTGAATTCCTCTATCTTCAACAACTCGAATCGTTTCACGAGGGATTCCTAATCCGATTTCTACTTCAGGGCATACTGGAATAAATGTAACAAACGGTTGTAAATTTCGAATTGTAATATCAGAAATCATTTCCCCATTATAACGACAAGCATCAAATTCTAGGCATTTACTTACAACAACTGTTGGTTTTGCAAATTGTCGCATTTTATTACCTCCGTGGGGTCAATCCGTATAATATAAATTGAATTGTATTTTCAATTTCTGCTTCATCATCCCAGTCTTCTTCAGGTAATAGTAAAAATCGAGTTAAAATTAACCCCATTATAGCTGATAAAGTAAATCGAATAACTGAAGGAGTTGGCATTTCAATAATTTGTCCTTGTTCCTGAAAATGTACAATTATTTTTTTAAAGCGAGAAAAAAGTTCTTTCTCTACTAATTGTTGTATTTCATTTTTTAATTCTGGTTGAAACGGTACTTCTTGTATTAAAATTTTTAACATCGGAAAATGTTTTCTAGCAAATTCAAATCGATTTTGAATTGCTTTTCTTAAAAATTTTTCATACGTTTCATACGTATTCTCCAGTATTTCTTTTGCAAAAGCTTGTACGAAAAATGGAGCAGCAAACTTTGTTAAAGTTGGCATGACAACCGCCAATAGTAAATCTTTTTTCGTCTTGTAGTAGCGGAAGATTGTTCCTTCCGCTACACCGGCACGCTTTGCAATCTCACTTGTTGAAGTGGATGCATATCCTTTTTGTCCAAACATATCAACCGCCGCTTCTAATATACGCATCTGTCGTTCATTACGCTTATCTGTATCTGCACCAGCGATTAACTCTTCCAACCAATCATTTTTCATTCATCATGCCCCTTTTTATAAAAATTATATTCTACGATGTTTCCTCAAAGCATATACATTCCCTATTGCAAATAATAGCGCAAAAAGAAGTAACACACCAAGATCGCTTGCAATTTCAGTAAATCCTTGATTACGAATCATCACTTGTTTCATCGCATCAGCACCATATGTGAGCGGGAATAACTTCCCAAGCATTTGTAGCCACTTATTCATTGATTCCATTGGAAACAATCCTGAAAAGAAAATTTGCGGCACAATGACAAGTGGGATAAACTGAATCATTTGAAATTCGTTATTGGCGTATGCCGATAAAAAAGTACCTAGTGTTAATGCTGTTAGTGACAGCATACACGTAATTAATAACGTAAGCCAAGGCGATCCTGCTACATATAAATCAAGAATATAAACAGAGAAACTTACAATAATAACGGATTGTATAAACGCAAAAATACCAAATCCAACTATATAACCAACAACAATTTCCCAGCGGCGAACTGGAGTAGATAGCAGTCTTTCCAACGTCCCACTTAAACGTTCTCGTACAAAGGAAACTCCTGATAAAATAAAGACAAAGAAGAATGTGAAAAAGCCAATTAATACCTGTCCTAGTCCATCAAAAATCGTAAAATCTGCGGAACCATGTAAAAAATCAATTTTTGGTTTCATACCAGGCATTTCATTTTTTTCTGTACCCTTTTGCAGTACTTGTAGTACGGCACGATTTTTTGAAGAATCACTACCTTCCAGTAATACATTTATTTTTCCATTTTCTAAAGTTATAATGGCATCTATCTGTTGATTTTCCAACTTAGAACGTGCGTCTTCTTTACTATACTCATAAATGGTAGCGTCTTGCTTTTTCATTGATTCCACTATAAGCGTTGGAATATCTACTAATGCAATATGAGGAGTGTAATCTTTTTGTGTAAACACAAGCGATAATAACCAAAGAAGTAACATAGGAGCTCCAAACATCATTGCAAGTGATCGTTTATCTCGTAGAAACTGGCGAATAATCCGAATAATTACACCACTGACTCTCATGATTCAACCGCTCCTTCCAATAGAAAGACATCTTCAATCCGTCCTGATGAAGTTCGATCTTTTAAATCATTTGGGGTTCCCGTTGCAATTAACTTCCCATCTCTAATTAATCCAAGACGTTCACAAAATTCAGCTTCGTCCATAATATGTGTTGTCACAATAATCGTTGTTCCTTGTTCTTTGAGCTCATAAAATTTCTCCCAAACAGATTTGCGAAGAACTGGATCAATTCCAACAGTTGGTTCATCTAAAATCAATAATTTAGGTTCATGTAGAAGTGCGATAGCAAGTGATAAACGCTTCTTCATTCCACCGGAAAAATGCTGTACTTGTTTTTTAGCATGCTGTGATAATTGAACTAATGTAAATACTTCTTCTATTCTCTCTTTCTTACTCTTTCCTTTTAATCCATACATCGTCGCAATAAAATCTGCATTTTCATAAGCTGATAACTCTTCATACAGGGCATCAGCTTGTGCCATATACCCAATATGCTTCATCTCATTTAAATTAGGCATTTTCGTTCCTAGAGCTGTTACATCACCAGTCGTTGATTCACTAATACCAGCAATCATTTTGATAAGTGTCGTTTTTCCAGAACCCGAGGGACCTACTAAACCAAAAATCTCTTTGTCTGATACAGATAGTGAAATATTGTGTAATACTTCTTTTTTACCAAAACTTTTTGATACATCTTGCAAAATCACAGAAGGTTGCTGCAATAAAATCTCCTCCCTTTTAAAATGAGTGAGTACTCACTTTAATTCTACTCTTGAAGTATTATATGTCAAACTTTATTTATAAGTATTATTTTTTGCTTATTTCCAACAACTAACTTCGGCATACAACAATGAAACAGAGTCGACGATAGAATGAATTTCTCATTGCCGACTCTGTTTCATTTTAAACATTATTTATAAGCTATGTTTCTAAATTTAAATACTTTCTAATCCTAGCAAGATCAAAAGAATACTCAATTACTAATTGCTGTATAGGCAAAATGACTTTTTCAGGATACAAGTGCGCATATTTCAATGTTTCTGTATACTTTTCTAATCTTTTTTCTAAATACTTTACAATTTGTTCAGGGTGATTCACCAATAAACACTGACTATAATAATGAATTTGTTCTTCAATTGCTGTGTATTCCTCAATTTCAAATTCTTTATGCATGTGTACACTCCTTTATAAAAAGTTTTTTATATGCACAAACCATAAACATTCTAATTCAATTAAAAACTGAGTATTTTAATTATTTACACTATATCAAAGAAAGAACGTCAAAATTTGTTATTTTATGTAGTGTAGAACAAATTTAACAAAATTGTAATGGATACTTGTACTTAAAAACACCTATTTTTCATATAAAGTGAACCTTTAATCAGTGGGGATTTTCTTCATCCCCCACTGATTATTAGCCCTTACCAATCGGGCTTTTACTGGCAGTTGATCCCCCACCTCTCTTCCCCATTTCTCTCTGAATCTTGAGGTGGGGGTCTTACTACCCGTTAATGCGTGATAAACAGTTCCTTTTACTAATATATTTGGGTTTTTATTTTCTATCAAAATAGTTGCATTAGATAAATAAAAAAGTCGTGCAGCTTAATTTAATTGCACGACTACAATTTCTAGTCTGTTAAAAATCCTTATAAAAGTTCTATTAAATATATTTTTAGCACTTCTTATTAATTATGTTATTCATCTTTCAGCAAATGTTTTATTTTGTATTTTTTTATTTTTTCAATACGGTATGTGAAATTACTAACTTTACACTTCCTTCCTCCTTAACTACAATTACAGATATCAACTGCATTGTCGCTCTGTAAAGTTTTCTTTATTTTATCTATACCGCAGCAACACATATTGCTTTAAAAGATAGTTTGATTAGAAATCACTCTTTAAATCTTGATTCAGTGCATATTAAAATCCATTATTTTGAATAAAGATTGATCAATCCAATAGCTTCCTTCTAGTTTAGGAACTACTTTTTATAAAAAAGTTTGATTATTTTGATGTTCCTTGTTCAACTAACAGAATCCTAAGTTGAAGTGAACATATTCACAATGTTACATTTCCATTGTGGAATGATAACAACCTCATTTAATTTTAGACCTTATAAACATATAACCCCATCCTAAAAGTAGGACAGGGTTAACATAAGGTTTTTTATTTTTTAATAAAAAACACTTCACCTAACTTAAAACTTGCCAATAAATTCGTTTAGTACTAGGTTACTTCGTCATGAAGTTACTTCTGCACTATCTGGATAAAGTTGCCGCATGTATCGTCGAAGACAGCTATTGTGACTTCGCCCATTTTTGTCGGCTCCATAGTAAACTTCACGCCTTTTTCCAATAATCGTTCGTACTCTTTATTAATATCTGTAACGCCAAACATTGTTGCTGGGATGCCTTCAGCAAATATTTTCTTTTGATACTCTTTTGCGGCAGGATGTTCATTCGGTTCGAGTAAAAGCTCAGTACCGCCCTGATCATCAGGAGAAACAAGCGTTATCCACCTAAATTTTCCTACGGGAACGTCCTCCTTTTTTACAAACCCTAGCTTTTTTGAATAAAACTCCAGTGCCTTGTCTTGATCTTGTACAAATATACTAGTAACAACGATTTTCATATTATTTTTGCCTCCTTTTTTATTTGTGACGCATGTACTGTACTAACAGTCTGGTTTTCCGCAAAAACAACCCACATATTCGTCAGCAAGTCCTGTTACGATATTATAAAATTACTCTATCCATCCTTTCAGTAAGTTTTTAAGTGGTTCGTTGTTAAACATAAGTACTCGATATTTTCCCTTTCGCATTGATTCTACGAGCCCCGCATCTTCCAATGTAGTAAGATGTTTAGCAATCGCCTGTCGCGAAATGGAAAGGTCGTGCTTCATAATAAGACGTGCCGTAAGTTCATACAACGTCAGCTCGTTACGTTCGGATAGTTCGTCTAATATAAGCCGCCGAGTCGAGTCGCCAAGTGCTTTGAATATAGCGTCTTTGTCCCAATTCATATATCAAGTATAAGCAACTATATGGTTGCCGTCAACAATAAGCAACTGTAAAGTTACATGATAAAGGAACCGTATTATGCAATCTTAACAAGTTAAAGTCACATAATTGTAATTTGGAACCATTACAGAAATATAAACTGATTTTCAACAAAAAACTGCCCAAGAACCTCCTTAGGCAGTTCAGCTCATTCTTATTTATGCTAAAGATTTCGTTTCTCTCATTACATCAACAAAGAATCCCCAGTTATTGATAACTGATGAAATACTAATGTGCTCATCTGGTGTATGAACGTTGAAAATATCTGGTCCAAATGAAATCGCATCTAATTCAGGCATTTTTTGAACAAATACACTACATTCAATACCAGCATGTACCGCAAAGATTTCAACGTCTTTATTGTATTTTTCTTTATGCACGTTTTCAAATAATTCACGAATTGGTGACTTCGGATTGTACGGCCATTCTGGGTACTCTGATTCCTTCTCGAACTTTGCTCCAACCAATTCTGCAATATGCTTAATCTCATTTGTAATGTGCTGTTTTAAACTACTTACAGAACTTCTTACTTCATTTCGTAATTTAATTTCATTATGTAATGTTTCAATAACACCTAAATTTGTTGAACTTTCTACAAGTCCTTTAATATCCATACTCATGCTTTGAATACCGTTTGGAATTAGGAATAAAGAAGAAATAAGCTGACTTTGTGTTGTTCTAGCAAATACTTTTTCTACTTTTTCTTCTAATTTTGTAAGAGAAACATGTACATCAGGATCTACAGCACGTAGCTCTTCTTGGAAAATACGTGTCCATTCTTCTACTTTCTCTTCTACCTTTTCTACGTCATTTACAGATAATAAAATTGTTGCAACACTTTCACGTGGAATCGCATTTGTTTTTAATCCACCATGAATGTCACTTATGTTAAATGAAATCTCATTTGATAAATCATGAAGAACGCGCCCTAACACTTTATTCGCATTTCCTCGTTGTTTATCAATTTCCATACCGGAATGACCGCCTTTTAGTCCTCCAACATATAAACGGTATGCTTCTAATTCAGCAGGTGCTTCTTCCCAATCAACAGAAATTGTTTCAACTGCTTTCGCTCCGCCTGCACTGCTCACTAATAATTTATGATCTTCTTCAGAATCGATATTAATAAATATTTTCCCATCAAAGTGCTTTGCATCAACAGCAAAGGCTCCACCCATCGTCGTTTCTTCTTCTGTTGTAATCACAACCTCAAGAGCTGGATGCGGAATATCAGCCGAATCTAATAGTGCTAATGCATAAGCAACCGCAATACCATTATCTGCACCTAAAGTCGTTTGATTTGCATACAGCATGTCCCCAACGATTCGTAGCTCAATTGCATCCTTTTCAAAATCATGAACAGTTGCTTGGTTTTTTTCACAAACCATATCCATATGACCTTGGATAATAATTGCTGGGACATTTTCATAACCGTCAGTTGCTGGCTTTTTAATAATTACGTTTAAAGCTTCATCTTGTACAACTTCTAAATTACGATCTTTTGCAAATTTCACTAGGAAATCACTAATTTCTTTTTCATTACCAGATCCTCTTGGAATCTTTGAAATTTCTGCAAAGTGGTAAAATACCGGGTGCTTTGTTAATTGTTCTAAATTAGAATACATTGTGAAGCTCCTCTCTTAAATACATCTTTGAATTTTAAATCATTCTATTCGTTATCATTATACCACGCTTCATCATGTTACTTTTTATTAAAGATGTAGAGCTATCGCTCCTACTAATCAAGACTCTCCTATACCAATTCAACAGAATAAGGAGAATGATTATGTATTTTACAGAAAACCTCTCATTACCAATTTACGCCCGAATGGAACTTACAAAAAAGCTGCTTCATCAGCAGCTTTCTTCCTAACTATTATATTTTCTCTAATTCACTACCAAGAAACTTCGCAATCTCTAGCATACCGTATTTTCCAACAACTGCTTCCGCGTCAGCATTGTAGTTTGTGTTTGTATTAATGTCATAAGTGAAAATTTCACCATCGGCATTTCGAATAAACTCAATGCCAGCAATTGCGATATCATTTGCAGCCAAAACGGCCTCATATTTTTGAATAATTGGGTCATCAAAGCCCTCAATAATTTGAAACTTCGGTTTTTCCGGGACTTTCTCTCCAACAGGACAGAACAAATCACCAATTTGGCAAGCATCAGCTGGGCATAATTCAAAGCCTTTTGATGTATCGACTTGAACTGCATATACAAATTTCCCACCTACAAACTCACAACGTGTAATGTAAGGCTCAGGAGATTGAATGTATTCTTGAATTAATGTAATACCATCTACTGGCTCTTCAAATGCTGCACTTTCTACGTATTCTTGTAAAGAAACAACAGACTGAAACAGTTGAACGCCTAATCCTTTTCCAGCACGGTTATGCTTCGTAATAAATGGACGTCCTTCAAATTGCGCTGCCGCTTCTATAATATGATCCTTACCAACAGCTGCAATTGTCTTAGGTGTCCGGATTCCTTGTGCATTCAGTGCCATATATTGCCCGACTTTACTTACTTCAAGCTGCAATGCTCTGCTTCCATTGAATATTTTTCGATTATACCTCTCTAACCAAGCAAGGGCAGCACCCGTAAACTCTGGTGCAAAGCGGTGATTTCTTGTATGAGAAGAAGCACTCATACGGTTATAAAATATGCCCTGCGGCGGAACAGACGAAAGATCCACATTCCCTTTGTCTAAATGCCATTCTTCATAAGGAAGACCGAGTTCTTCCAATCTTCTCGTTAGATGTCTTGTCCATTCTGCGTTTTCATGAATAACGTAAATCTTTTTCAAGGGAATACCTTCTTTCTAAAATGTGATTGTATTCATTATACTATTTTTAGTAATCTGCAAAATACTAATTTTAAGACAACTTAATCTTAATACAAAAAAGCGAAAAACAATACAAAGCGCCTTTCGTTTTTTACTAGATAACAAAGTCCATCAGATCAAAGCTCCTTTATGTACTTCGTAAGTTACTAGATTTTGAGGAATTCGGAGCAGGAATGAAAAAGAAATAAAAAAAGAAAATGCTTTTATACATTTTCTTTTAATTTTTTCCCTTGCATATATTTTGATGCATCATGATTCATGAGCTTTTCTAGTCGATTAATATTTTCTGTTAATGCACCTTTCACAAGAGAGAAATCTGTATTCGATGCTGCTTTTTTTTCTTTAAAAAAAGCAAGTTTTTGTTGTTTCATTTCTTGCATTTTTTCCTCCCCCTTTATAAAAAAGATACAATCTTTCTCTCTTCATTATATCTCAAATATAAATCAGACGTTATCCTTTTCTTTTTAATTCTTCTTCTAACTCTTCTACTTGTTGCATTGTATCTCCTTTTATTAAAGAGAAATCTGTTGTATCCTCTGTTTCTTCTTTGAAAAATTCATTGCTATATTCTTTTTCCACTACAATCACCTCTACCTGCTAGTGTTGGGATGATTGTCCAAATTTATTCAATTATGTTTCATTTTCACGAACTTTGTCCATATTTATGTATGAAAGAAAGGACAGAAACTTTTGCTTCTGTCCTATTTACTAAAATAACTATGCTGAATCGTTAAATTATATACATTTTCAAAATCTCGATCTTGAAGATTGTTCTTTTGACCATCAATAACAATACAAACATCTTTTACTATTTTCGCTGGTATGATACCGACATTTTCTACTTGAACAGCTTTTTGTTCATTTAATTGCGCTATATGTTCTAAAGGTACTGTGATACTAAACTGAGAGCGAATGCCACGGAAATTTGTATTTAATTCATCAGCTGTCACAAAGACAACGATTTTTGCTCCAATTTTTTCAGCATACGTATCAAGAAATACATTTAAACTTTGTGCATACTCAGCCTCTGCTCTCCACTCCATCGTACCAAATGCTGTGGGGTTTACATTTTGAATGATTGTCGTATAAATCTCTCCCCTTGCTTTTGAAGCGATTAATGATCGTTTAATGGACTGAACAGTCTTTCCGATATCACTAAACTTCGCTCCCCATATCTCCGAAATATTTGGAGTTAAAATAAAGGCAATATCGACAAATATAACCATCGCAACGAACATTAAAATGTTTTTCCAGAGGGTTAAATCAATTCCTTTCACCATGAAATAAATTGTGACTGAAGTAATAAACACACCATACCATGTTTTTCGAATAAGCTGCTTTTTTTCTTCGTACACCTCTTCATTTTTCCAATAAAAGAAGATAAGAAATAAAAAAACTAGTACAAGAAAAAACAAACCAATTCGAATGTTAGAGACTGTCAATCACATCACCCTCCATTCAAAAACTTCTCACGATATCATTACATGCTCAACTTTCTCTCATTATGACAAAAGACATGGACAACCTTCTAAAGTAAGCAGCGCCGCATATACTAAAAAGAAATCCACGTCTTTTATAATGAATCTACATTGTATATGCAGACAAGCCTGCATTTCAAATTCCCAAAAATATTTTTTACAAAGATATATGTTTTGGAATTACACCTTCAGGTACTTCTCCATCCATGCTTAAATAATAATGACGAATAGGTTGTAAATTTTCATCTAATTCATACACAAGAGGGATACTCGTTGGAATATTTAATGATACTACCCCATCGTTCGATAAATTATCTAAATATTTTACAAGCGAACGAATTGTATTCCCATGCGATGAAATGATTACTTTTTGACTGGATTTTAATGTTGGTGCGATTTCCTTATGCCAAAAATCCAACACTCTTTTTTCTGTGTCTTCTAGACATTCTGTAAGGGGAAATTCTTCTTTTTTAAGCAGCTTATACATTGGGTCAGCAATTTCATACCTTGGATCATCTTCAGTAAGAGCTGGCGGTCTCACATCCGTACTTCGTCTCCATATATGAACTTGTTCATCTCCATATTTCTTTGCTGTCTCATCTTTATTTAATCCTTGCAACGCACCGTAATGTCTCTCATTTAACTTCCATGATTTATGTACGGGAACCCAAGCCAGATCCATTTCATGCAGAATAATCCAAAGTGTTCGAATTGCCCGTTTTAAAACAGAACTATACGCAACATCAAATATATATCCATTGTTTTTTAATATTGCACCTGCTTCTCGTGCTTCGTTTAATCCATTTTCTGATAAATCTACATCTGTCCATCCCGTAAATCTGTTTTCAAGATTCCATAAACTTTGTCCGTGACGAATAAGTACAAGTTTTATCATCATAATTCCCCTTTCGGAAA
Organism: Bacillus sp. Medicinal_06; assembly: GCF_056711665.1. Taxonomy (NCBI): domain Bacteria; kingdom Bacillati; phylum Bacillota; class Bacilli; order Caryophanales; family Bacillaceae; genus Bacillus; species Bacillus sp. Medicinal_06. Next base: position 51,561 of record NZ_JBWYHD010000003.1, read on the forward strand.
TAACAATTTAAATTTTACAATACGTACACGTCATAAAGTATCTAGTAATGTTTATTTTTTATCCATGTATTCTATGATTCCCTCATAGTTGCCAAAATACATAGATAAAACCAATTCTTTTTCAAACTTTAAAAACAGAGGAATGAATCATTTCCTTATTTTTGATCAACGAGTTGTTCACGTTTGGAGAGCCATGCATCAAAGCCGAAACGACTATTTGCTAGTTCTGTCATCACTTGATGCCAATGTTCTTCACACGTTTCACCAAATTTTGAAAAAATACTTCCCATTTGTTTTCTTTGCACGTCGCTTAGTTTTCTCTCTAGCTCTGCTCCTTCTTTCGTGAGGACAAGTTGTTTCACACGACGATCATGTTCTGCTTCATTACTTTCGATAAGCCCCTTTTCAAGAAGCTGACGAAGTGGTCCGTGAAGAGCTTGTTTACTTATTTCTAACAGAGATAACAATTCATTTATACTGAGCCCTGGAAAGCGAGCAATAAAAAATAAAATTCGGTGATGTACGCGCTGTATACCATATTCTTTTATAATTTCATCTGGTTTTTCTGTAAATGTTTTATATGCAAAATAAAACAATGCAAGCGCCTGATTCATTTGTTCTTCTTTATGTTGTGTCATCTACTTTCCCCCTATATGTAAATTATACCACAATTTATCTTGGGAATATTAGATCGTCTATTCAACTTAAAAAGGAGAATCATTTAATGAAACAACTTAGGGATTGAACCCATCTTTGATGTATCAACAACGCACCTTCTTTCATGCTGCCGTAATTTCAATATACTTTTGTTTAACTTTCTTCTTTTCGCAAATTGAACTACCTTTCACATCACTTACCTTCAATTTTAGAATGCTCTATGCCAAATTCTCGATATTCCATGTGCTTAAACTTTTCTTTTTTACTTGATTGCTTTGCTTTTTCCATTCACCTAATTAACCTTTTCATACTTTCATTCCACACATGTCCTTTTATTAAAATAAAAAGAGCACTATCCATAGTTCATACCACTCTAATGATTTGGCGTCTTCTAATTTTCTACCCGGACTATATTCGTTGCGATAGGTAAGACTTTGAAGTTATCTCCATCTTTTCCCCCGCTTAGCACTGTACGTGCGACTTTCATCGCATACAGCGCCCCATCTTATCCTTTTATACTAAAGCAACTAGATTACAAACAATGTTGTACTCACCAACGTATTCATTCCCTTTTCTTACGAAAAGTCACATTATCTTACTCGACCCTGTGAGTTACATCCAGTTGATTTAGTTTTCAAAGAACAAGACTAGGGACTATCCCTCCACATTCGTTACATGCTTCGTCGGTACTGTATCCCCACCTTCACAAGAATGAAGCAATTTCGGTTCGTTAGAACCTTATATGCATCTGTCCGCTAGTAGGCGTTGGTGACAGTTTCTTGCTTACCACGTTCCGATTTGACTTAGCTGTACATATATCCTTAGGCGCTTACTGTAAGCCTGTTATCTTTACACCCTCATCGTTAGATGTTCCGAATTTCATATCCTTTAATCTTACTTTTCGGTAGATAACATCGTCATTGACGACATACACATTTCTTGTGTATTAATAATTTAGACCCGTACATTCGCAAGTTCGCCAGTCCGTTATTTAGGACATTCTCACCATAGATATTTTGTAGCATCCCGACCTATCCATTACCATATGATTTCTCACTTAGGTTTTGTTCAGTCGACTTCACCTAGCTTCATACAATTTGTAACTACTATCACGCCTTGCATGTAGGAGTATTAGATAAATAGTTTCAGCTCAACCTGACGGCTTTCATTCCTACTTTCAGTCAATCAGTTGTTGTTATCAAGTTTGATAACCCTCCCATTTCTTGTTTATACACTTATAGGGAAACGTGTCGCACAAAGGATTATTTTGTTCAAATTTCCGATAAATGTTAATATTCTTCATAAAGGAGGTCTATTGATGAAGAATATATAGACAAAGATTTTTATAGGTGTTCTCATAGGAATTCTCATAGGAACCGCTCTTTTAATAACTTGGTACTTTGTTAATATTTCTCTTTTTTGGAATCAACCTTAAATTAAACGCGTTTTAAAATATAACTATTAAAAATATATCCTTATGTTTGTTTAAGGAATATTCCGTCAATAATGTAGATACAATAATCTTTCTCCAACCCCCTTGGAGTCGTTAAGCAGTTAGCTTTTGCTAGCTGCTCTTTTGTTTAAAATGAAATTTTTGTGGTGTTTCTCTACAATCCAATACACTTTTTCCTATCTACTATAGTTAGTAAAAAACTTAAACCTCACTAAATATACTTGAAAGTGTTATAATTTGAATGTTTTCAACATTTCGATTACGGAGGGTTAGAGAATGAAAATTGCAATAGTCTGTTTCGATAACTTCACTGATATAGATGTTTTTTTACCATGGGATTTATTAAATCGTGTACGTCTAGTTGGTGGTATTTCTGATTGGGAGGTCCAACTATTAGGAACAGAAAAAACTCATGTATCCATGTCTGGTTTACGTATACCCATGACAGGAAGCATACCCGATATCCCTTCTGCTGACGCTGTAATATTTGCAAGTGGTAAGGGTGTACAAGATTTATATAAAAATCAAAAATATCTTAATAACATCCATGTAGATCCTCAAAGACAATTAATAGGCTCTATGTGTTCTGGTTCACTACTACTAGGAGCTAAAAAATTGTTAACTGGCAAAAAAGCAACTACATATCCATCCGTAGTAGAACAACTTGAAGAATTTGATGTAGACGTTATTGAACAAAGTTTCGTAAACGAAGGCAATATTTCGACTGCTGCAGGTTGCTTTGCTGCACAAGACCTCTCAGCTTGGATTATAAGAACCCTAATTAATGAAGAAATGGTTGATACTGTGCTAGAAACTGTTCAGCCAGTGGGCAAAGGTTTATATTTTTAATTTCAAATCAAGTCAGATATTTATTTCTGACTTGATTTTTTTATAAAATAGCGTTTTTGTATTAATTTCTTGCATATATAGAAAACACTTCTTCTAAATCAATTTCTTGCACACTTTCCACAAACATTCGTAGAGTGTATGGAGAGAGAAATGATTCTAAAGGCACCGAATCTCCTCTTGAAGGAGCGTGAGCTGTTGCACGCTCTTTCTTACATAAACACTTTCTTATTCAAATAACTATTTTATTACGTTTCCTAACTTACAGTAATGTCCTTGAAAAAACATTCATATATATTTATTGGATGTACTTTGAAATCCCTAGAGTATCAAATACTTTTAAGAGTTGACTGACCAATACTATTCGGCTAATCTTTACAAACTTATTAAAAATAACATAGATACACAAAAAAGCTACGTTTTATATGGGATAAAAAATCAACTTACACAAAGGAGTTTGATTATTTGTGAATTACCAAAATGATAACAATTCTAAAATTCACAAACCTTGCTCTTGTCCATCCCCCACGGCTAATAGTTTAAATGTTGTTTAAACTATCCCAACAATAGTTTCTGTAAATTCTGCGATTCCACTAGATACCGTGGTAAATTCTAATGGTACGGCAATCTCATTCACACCACCAACAACTGTTTTACTTGAAGGTGGAAGAACCTATTTGGCAATCTATGAAGTGCAAGTTATTATTCAATCAGGAGGTAATTCTGCAGGTATCACTATGTATCTTAATAATAATGCAATCATTGGCTCAGGTACTTCTCTAGGATATACTGCAGGATTCACTTCTGTATCAGCACCCGCAATTTTTACTACACCTCCAGGTATAACAAGTACTCTTACTGTTAATGTAGGACCATATTCTAATCCATTAAATACATTAGGCTTAACTCTTGCTGTTGTAGCATTAACATAATAAAATCTAATACTCTCTAAAATAATTTTCTTTGTTCTTTAACTGAAGTTTTGGAGCTAGCCATTAGGAAATCAATATAACTACATATAGAAAAAGAACATTATTTGGATCGATAGTACTGGGTGACTCGGCTGGCACAATTGCTGAGTCACCTATTTTCCTATAATAAAATAACGCTTTTGTTCAGTTTTTTGTTATTCATGGATCCCTAAGCTTTTTCGCTATCAATAATCTCCCACTTAACCACATCGGACTCTAATTCTGTAAAAATGGATTCTAAATCATCACTTTCAGCATCAAATTTTGCCATTTCCTCAATTGTCATGCCTTCCTCATAATGTTTTGGATCCGGAACGTATTCAATTACCATTGTTCGTATTAAACGGATTTTCTTAGCTATATTGTTCTCCTTTTCAAATAAAATTCAAATTTTATACTACTTCATATCCATTCGATTCTTACAATCTTCTTCACTAAATCTTTTTGTGCAACACTTATCAATCAAAAATGTAACGGGTCAAGAGATTAACCAAAATGACAAGTAGAACGTACAAATCGATTGATAAGCAACATCCTAAAAAAATAAAAAACGTATCTCTCATTATACTGAGGATACGTTTTTATTTACAAAAGAAGACCTACTCTGCAGAAAGAGATAACTGCCAAGAAACACCATATTTATCATTAACCCAACCGAATTTTTTGCTGAATGGATGAGCTGCTAGCGGCATTAGAACTTCTCCTTCTTCTGCTAACTTATGAAAAACTTCATCAATCTCCTCTTCTGTATCACAATTTACATATAGCGACATTGAAGGAGTAAATGTAAAGTCATGCTTCATATTACTATCGATACACATAAACTGTTGCCCATTTAATGTGAATGCAGCATGCCTGACAGTTCCTTCTTTGCCTGGTCCATTTACATCATAACGAGAAATAGCTATAATTTCTGACTGCTCAAATAAGGAAGTATATAAATTCATTGCTTCCTCGGCATTACCGTCAAACATTAAAAAAGTAGTAATTTTTTGTTTAGAATTCTTCAATTAGAAGTATCCTCCTTTTATATAGATACATATGAAATTGCTCGTTAGCGAAACGAACGTACATTCCCTTTCTTGTATTCTCTTTGAAAAGTATAGAATTGTCAACTAATTTAATTCCTTCTTTTTGTTCAAATACATACCTTCCCATTTTTATTGTTAAAACCCCATGTATCCAAGCCAGGTTAGCAACTTTTCTTCACGTATTTTGATGTCAGTTTTTTCTTTTTTATACTTGCCAAGATACTTTTCAGCAGCGATACTCCCATCCATCATAAAAAGTACTCGTTCCGTCTTAGCAGCCACCTTTGCATCATGGGTTACTAACATAATCGTAGTTCCAGAACGGTTGATGTCAGCTAAAATATCCATTATTTCATGAGTCGCCTTTGAATTTAAAGCACCCGTTGGCTCATCACCAAAAACAATATCTGGATTGTTGATTAGTGCACGGCAAATAGATACCCTTTGTAGCTGTCCCCCTGATACCTGTGTGATATCATGATTTGATAACTCTGATATTCCTGTCTTTCTCATCAATTCACTCGCCCGTTTATTTATCTTTTTTCGACTTTCATTTTTTGCTAGATAGGCAGATAAAATAACATTATCAAAAATATTTAGATTTTTAAGCAGGTTACTTTGCTGAAAAATAAAGCCCATTTTATGAAGACGCAGTTTTGATAATTCTTCTTCAGATAAACTAGAGATTTCTCTATTCTTAAATACCACACTTCCTGAAGTCATTTTATCCATACCGCTAATCGTATAAAGCAATGTTGATTTTCCAGAGCCAGATGGCCCCATAACAGATATAAATTCCCCCTCTTTGATTTCTAGATTAATATCTTTAAGCACATGTTGTTTATCTGTTTTTCCCAATGAATACACTTTATTTAAATGACTCACTTGTAAAATGCTTTTCATTCCATTCACCTCTCAGTCTCCCATTCTTTTTAAATCGCCTGTATTTTTCATTGTCATACTACTTATAAATGTTGTCATCGTTACAGCTATCACAAGCGATAATGGACAGAAAATATAAGAAATGACAGGATTAATAACAAACTGGATATTTGAGGCACCCATGAACGAACCAAATCCACTAACAAGTTTTTCTCCAAACGTACCCGCTATAAATGTTCCTAATACAATGCCAATTAGTGAAATCAAAATCGCTCTAGTAATATATTGCACCTGAATATTTCGGTAAGAAAATCCAAGACTCTTCATAATAATGATTTGTGAAGAATCTTTTGCAATCAGCATCTTAAAAAACATGGCTGCAATCAAGACGACGATAGCTATGGCTATTACAATCGCTAATCCTGTAACTAGTTTCAACTGATCGATGGTTCCTCCCAATGTCTGTGACAAATACTCTTCCATATCCGTCACTTTCGCAGGATAAAAGGCCTGTTTGTATTCTTCCATCTTATCTTTTTTATCAACGTTAGATTTCATATCCAAATTCAAAACATGCCATAAAATACGATCAGAATCGTACGGTACATGTGCCTTAGCTGTTTTACCACCATTCGTTACATCCTGATATATACCGCATACAGTTAATTCCATCTTCTTTCCATTTACAATGAGTATCAATACATCTCCAACATTCTTTTTTAGTTCATACGCATTCATCTGAGAAAGTGCGATTTCATTTTCATCTTGCGGTGCTGAACCTTTTAAATACTTCAAAGGAAATACCGTAAAATTGCCAGTTTCAACATTCATATTTTCGTAAACTCCAGCATGATTCATTACTTTAAACGAGCTGGTTACAAATGCAACATATTTTTCTACATCATTATCTCTTTCAATGTAGGAGATCACTTCGCTAAACCTTTGTCCCATTTGCTCAGATTGTTGTAAATCTATCCTCATATCACTCTTTCCTACTCCCATATATGTGATAAATTTAGGAGATTGGACTGTCTGCAGAAAATTTATCGGAACAATAATGATAAAAGTGGAAATTATAAAAACCAAACATAATAAGCCATATATCTTAAACCTTTCAAATACGTCTTTCATACCAAGATATAAATTCACATAAGGGAATCGACTTTTGTATAGTGCAAACGTTCTTCTGTTGCGTACACGATTTGATGAATACCCTGCGTGTATAGCCTCTATGGAGGTCACATATCTAAACTTCCGTAAAATTAGCTTACAGAATATAACAACAGTTATAAACATCAATATCGTACTCATGAACGGTAAAACAAAATATAAAATATTTTGTTCAGTAGAACCCATATATAACGCGATATTAGTTAGAAATATCTCACTAGCAAATAATGAAAGGATATATCCAAAAATACTAGCAATTGCTGTCATGACAATATATTTTATCAAGTATAGCTTTTGAATATCCTTATTAGAAATACCAATTGCTTTCATGACACCAATTTCACGGTAATCTTCTTCCATTGTGGTAATCAAAGTAAATCTAATGCAAAGGATGGCTATAGTAATCAGCAAAAAGCTTATAAAAATAATAACAACAGCTAAGATGCCGTCACTCAAAGCGTTTAATGTCTTATAGAGGGAATAAGTGATTGCGGTTCCTTGTTGGGGTAATTGAGATGATTGATACATATTTTGAAATTCATTAACTCTATCTAAATCCTTTAATTGAAACTCTATAAGATACTCCCTTTCTCCGAGGTTACTCTTTAATTTCTTCCAATCAGCATCATGAATGACAAATCGTTTTGAGCTAACAATAGAAGGATTCATCTGAACATCTCGGACAAATGCAGCTATCTTAAATTCCATTTCAAAATCACCGTCTGCTATCCAAATCTTATCTCCAATCTTTAAATTATTGTGTTGCATATAGTAGATTGGCACACCTACTTCACCTTGCTCAACTTCAATCACTCGATTTTCTAAGTTTAGTAAATAATCAAAAGAAGGATTTTGCTTTACAAAACTAATATCCATCACACTATCATTTTCAGCATATTGTCTATCATGAAGAAAAATATTAGAACCATTAATACGAATCATTTCAACCGTTTGCTGCTTTTTAACAAGGTTATTGTTCAAAACAAAATGATCAATAGATCTTTGATCCAATTCTCCAGTATGCATTTGTACAAAGTGAGGTGCATGAGAGTTTGTAAAGAGCTTATCCATTGAACTAAATAAATTTATGATAATCGTAGCAGCACTGGAAATTAATAGAGCTGATAACATCATAAAAGCAAATAAGGTTATAGTTATAACTTTATTTCGTAAAAAATCTCTTTTGAGCATTCTTCCAATCATATCACACTACTCTCTCCTTCATTTTTTAATATTCTCTTTGCTACGATTGCTATTACTATCATTATGAGACTTACAAATAATATAGGTACGTAAACTTTTATACTAAAGGTTTCAAACATGAATCCATATATAACCTGCCCTATAGGTGCCATACATTGCGCAACTGCTGTAATAATTGCCAGGACTTTCCCTAAATTTTCGTTTGACGTTTTCTTTTGCACAACTGTAATGACAAAGATAGAAATAATCGTCATTGCCATTACTATCAGGATCGCAAACAAAATAAAAAGAATAAAAGACGAATAGTTTCCAAGTCTTAGCATAATAGGCATAACGGAGACAGCCATCGGTACAATGAGTAAAGCAATCATAAGTAGCCACTGATATATTGTGTTCATTTTCATCTTTTTCGCAAAGAAGCCAATAGACAAAGCTCCTAAAATTGTAGCAAAATCTATCAGTCCCATCCCAATGCCATACAGTGTATCACTACTCTGCATCGTTACCCGTAAAATAATGGGGCCTCCAACAACAAAAAGTGGTGTAAGAATTAAGTTAAGCACTGCTGCAAGGATCATAGATTTCAAAATATAAGGTGCTCTGACAACATAAGTAAACCCGTCTTTCATATCTTTTATAATTGTCGGTACAATATGACCATACTGCTTCCTTTTTACAAATGGAATTTGGATAAACATCTCTAATATAGCTGACAAGAAAAAGGCAATACAGCTTATTATGACAAGGATTTTTAAACCTATAACACTATACAATACCCCGCCCAAAACAGGAGCTGCTACACTCGACAATGCTTGCACCCCATTCACAATACCATTGGCTTGTTCCAATTTCTTTTCCGCAACGAGCAGCGGAATGCTCGCCATAACAACAGGAGAATACATCGAACTAATAAACGCTAGCAAAATCATAACAACACCAATAAGTATTACAGAAACGTTTCCAATCGATAACGCACAAATAAAACACAATATAACGACACTACTTATCAAATCATAGATTACCATCAAATTACGCCTGTTAAATCTATCAGCAATAGCCCCGCCAAGAGGTGACAACAAAAGAGGTATGCTCGATATGGCATATAAGGTAGCAAAAACATCTGCACGTCCCGTTATATCCAGCACATAGAGCGATAAAGCAAAACGTAAAAGAGTAGCGCCTAATATTGATACAATTTGCCCGATTACCATAAGGGTAAAATCTTTAGGGAAAGATTTTACCCTCGCATTGTTTTTCATCGTATACACACCTTTCAGCAGAATATTAGACCGACAGTCGGTCTAATAAATTTCAAAAAAATTATGCTAAGACTGTCTGTTCAGAATGTCTAGCATATAATTAAAAGTTCCTTTTCGAGCACCAAGAGTCGTTTCCATCATATTGATAAAAGCCTTTGCTCTTTGCATTACTTCATGAGGCTGCCATTGAAACAATCCTTCATCAAATATAACTTGTGCAGAAGTAATTAAAAATTCTATTGTTTCCCTTGGGTACGCAGTCACAAAAATCTTCTCATCAATCCCTTGCTCAATTACCTCTGTTAAAACAGGTGTTAAATGCAAAATAGCTTGCACTAAACTTTTTTGATGCATTTCTGCATTATTTGGCTTGTGGAATTGCTCAATCATTTTTTCTTTATTCCCACTAGCTTTTGGTGCTTGCACCATTAAAATTTGAAACAATTTATCAACTACTGGAATCTTGGGATTTGAAGCAATCTTTTTTGCTGCCGCTACATCCGCAGTTACAATCCTCATGATAATAGCGTCCATCACTTCCTCCTTTGACTTGAAGTAATGATAAAATGTTCCTTTTGCAATACCGATTTCTCGTAAAATATCATTTACAGTTGTTTTCATATACCCTTTAGAAGTAAACAAAATCTCGGCTGTATCTAATATTTCATTTCTTCGTTCCTCATATTCTTTGACGGTCCTCATAAAGAACTCCTTTCCCCTAGACCGGCTGTCGGTCTAATATAAATATATGTGTATCCTGTAAAAAAGTTTCATGCAAGTTTAATTTAATCCTGTTCCTTTCGCAAGCTATTACCTATTCTATACAACACCCCAATTAAATTATCCTTTCACTTTATTAATCGAAAAAAGACTTTTTGCATCTATACACCTTCTAAACACAAAATAAAAAAGTCGTTTCCTTCTTTAAAAGAAAACGACTTTTATACTTAACACTTACTCTATATTAACGACCTCGTCTTTGTTGCCCTTGCTTTGTACTATTTTTCTTTTTACTTGGTTTATGCAATGATTGTTGCTTTGTATTCTTCGATCTCCCTTGGTTATCTTTTGATCGATATTGGCCTGTTTTCGTTGTTTTTTTCATTGGCTTCTTTTGTTTTTTTTCATTCGCTTCATTTTTTTGTTTAACAGGTTGTTCGATCACTTGTCTTTGTAGTGTTGTACCAATGCCCTTTTCAATCTCTTTTAAATACATTTCATCTTTCGGTGCAACAAATGTAATCGCAAGACCTGATCCACCAGCACGTCCAGTTCGTCCAATTCGATGAATATAACTCTCTACATCTTCTGGAATGTCATAGTTAAATACATGCGTTACACCTTCTACATCCAATCCACGAGCTGCTACATCTGTTGCGATTAAATATTGAATTTTTGCATCACGGAAGCTCTTCATCACTCGTTCGCGTTTTCCTTGAGATAAATCACCATGTAGTTCATCACAATTATAGCCGTACCCTTTCAAATCATCATATAACTTACTTGCTCTCCGCTTTGTACGGCAAAAAATAACTGCTAAAAACGGTTGATCACGATCCATTACATAGCGCAGTGCATCTTGCTTTGCACGGTCTGTCGTTTCAATCACACGTTGCTTAATGTTATTCACCGTTACTTCTTCACTTTGAATTCGAATCATTTCAGGTTCTTTCATATAACGCTTTGCGAGCTTTTTAATATCTTTTGGCATCGTCGCTGAAAACAACATCGTTTGTTTACTCTCCGGTGTTTCTTCTAAGATGTCCTCTATATCGTATAAAAAGCCGAAATGAAGCATTTGATCTGCTTCATCTAACACAAGCATAGAAACATTGGATAATACAATCGTCTCACGGCGTAAATGGTCTAATAAACGTCCTGGTGTTGCTACAACAATATGTGTATTTCCTTTTAACTTTCTCATTTGCTGTGCAACATCTTGACCACCATATATCGCAAGAACATTGATATCTTCTTTATGAACAAGCATCTTTTCAATTTCAGTTGTAATTTGCAGTGCTAATTCTCTAGTCGGCGCAACAATTAAAGCTTGTACCTCACTTGATTCAGGATCAATTTTTTCTAAAATTGGCAAGACGAATGCAAGTGTCTTACCTGTACCAGTTTTTGCTTGTCCAATTATATCTTTTCCAGCCATAACAACAGGAATTGCTTGCTCTTGAATTGGCGTTGCTTCAGCAATCCCATTTTCACGTAGTGTATGATTAAACGTTTCACTAATTCCTAATTCTAAAAAGTTTTTCAAACAGATCACTTCTTTTCCTTATTTTTCACATTAAGCTCTCATTGTACCATTTGTTTCACTAAATATGAAAAATAAGATAATTCTTATCTCCTTTTTTCGTACTCGCTATGAATCAACTGGATTAGTTCTTCCTGTTTCTCTTTTGATGTTGTTAGCAATTTCATATTAGCAGGCGCCAAAATAAGCTTCTTGATTTTTCGATTATTCCAAATGAGCCCTGTATACCTAGTATCTTCATATACATCTCGAAACCATTCTTGTTCACTTAGCCTCGCAATATAATGTTTTAACTTCGCGTCAGTCCTCGGATAAAACAAGATAATATCTGCTATTACATCAAACAAAAGCCACATGTTTTCTCCTCCTATCTTTTTTTTATTCTTATGAAAATGAACATTAAGAAAAAACGATAAAAAGGGTTATTTTGTCGATTATTTGTCTATCCTTTTAAAAAATCTATATTTTCACGTGTTTTTACATAATGTTAACTATACATTTACAATATGAACGAAAAAATCAAATAAGGAGTGATTGTATGGAGAAGCAGAAACTATGGAAAAAACTAAAAAAAGGTGCAACCAAGTTAGGTAAGTCCGGTGTGTATGAGAGCATTATTTTATATTACACCTTAAAAAAGACCGGATTGCCTGCTAAAGCCAAGATAATTATATTAGCTGCGCTGTCCTATTATGTATGGTCAATCGATTTCATCCCAGATTTAGCAGCTATTATTGGAATCGGCTTGTTAGATGACGTTATTGCAATTGCTTGGGCACATAAATATATCATGGTACATACAAATGCAGAAATTCGAAAAAAGGGAAAAGTGAAAATGGAATCCTTATTTGGGACGGCACATGCATAGTGCAAAAAATAAGAAAGACGGTTTTCATAACCGTCTTCTCTGTTAACTATACATGAAGTTGTTCTACATACATTCGTAAGCAATCAAGCATCCTTTTCATTTCACGTTCTTTATACTGATTTAAGCAAGCAATTTGAATCCAGTTATTTTGTTGTAAATAGGATGATTTATAATGAATAATAAATCCTTGTAAGGCTAATGAATCGCCTATTTCCTTAGAAGAAAGTTCTTTATCTAATGCAATTGTAAGAATGATAGATGACGCATGCTCTTTTGGAGATACAAGTTGTAATCCCATATTGGTAACAGCTTCTTCAAGAAAAGCATATGTTTGATATATCTTCTTATACTCGGCTTCATCTTCAAATTTCTTTAGCGCTTCTTGTAATGCATATATTAAATTCCAAGATTGTGAATACGGTACACTCCCGTTTTCCGCGTACATCCCGATGTCCATGTAGGTAGGTAACGTTTCATTTGCATTCACAATATGATTGTAAAATACAAAAGATAATCCCGTGTATGCTCCAATCGCTTTTCCGCTAACTCCGCTGGCAAAATACACATCTTCTAGAGAGAATTGGATTGCTCCAATAGAACTAATACAATCTACACATAATTTAATGCCGTACCTTTTACTAATTCCAATTAACGCTTCTAAATCATTTAACATGCCGGTGGACGTTTCATGATGAACAAACCATATCCATTCATACTCTTGATGTTTCACTAACTCCTCTATTTCATTGTATATAAATGGTTTTCCCATTTCTCGTTCATATGTATCAAATGATAAGTTTACTCGATTTGCCTGCTTGATTAAACGATTCCCGAACTCACCATTTGTTAAAATTAATCCATGCCCCTTTAATAACTTCAGCTGTAAAACAATGGAATCATTTGCTAATGTACCTGTCCCAAGCATGATTTGCACATGCTTGGCTTTTGTCATTTGCAATAGTCGTTTTTTCACATTTTCCATCGCAGCTTTAAATTGATTGGAACGATGCGAAATTGGATTAGAAGCAAATGCTTGCTGGACATTTTCACTAATATCGACAGGTCCTGGTAAAAATGTATATTCTTTTTTTACTACATTTATAATACTAGATTGTTCAAACATTTTTGGGGTGATATACATCGGCTGGAATGCTGCTTGCTCTGTCCCAACTAATGTATAAAAAGGACGAAAACCTATTTGTTCATAAAGTGCAAGTTCACGTGTTGTTGCTGAAATGAGCGCTAGATCATACCCATTTAGAAGCAAATAGCGATGTAAAAATCGAATCAATCCGAGTAAAGCTCTTCCGCTTCGATATTCTTGCTCTACAGCTAATAAACGGATTTCATATACACGATCACCACGTTCTGGTAACCACTTATCTAAATGAAGTATTTTATTATCTAAGGAGAATGGCCGTGTCCCCCTTACCGCAACCATTCCTACTAATCTTCGACCATCTAAACATATTAAATACGTATTTTCTTCATGAAACAAATCTATACGTTTGCGCTCTTCTGTTTGTTCATGCTGCGGAATTTCTTCTACAAATGTTTTATAATTTAATTTATGAATACTTTCAAACTCCCAAGTTTGATTAGCAATTTTATACATTAACCCCATGTTTTACTCTCCTTTATTTTCTATGTGCGTACAAAATCAATAGAATCATGCAAACACTTAATACAATTGCTACCATAGAATAGGAGTATGCAATCATACAAAGTGGTAAGCAAGCGATTGTAATTAAACCAGCCTTTGTGAAACTCTTAAAAATGAAATAAAACAAAATAAATACAAACATCAGAGTAAGCACTATTAAATAGTTGAACACAAGCAGTCCGCCAATAAATGTCGAAATTCCCTTTCCACCTTTATATTTAAAGGAAATTGGATATATATGACCTACAATAACTGCTAGTAACGAGAGTAATGGAAATATAGACTCCCCAAATAAGATTCTCGCTATATAAACAACAATTGCCCCTTTTAGCGCATCTCCCAAAAATGTAGCAATAAAATATTCTTTTCCATATAAACGCCCCATATTCCGTGCACCAGGGTTCCCACTACCAGCTTCTCGAATATCTATCCTATATTTCCATTTTATAATCATATATGCTGTTAATACATTTCCAACCATATAAGCACCTATTACATACAGAAACTGGTTGATATGAATCATATAATCATTCGCTTTCTATTTACTATTTTCAATACAATCTTCAAGCATAAGTGGCATAGAAGTAAGCGATACAATAAAATATGAAACTTGCTACCGTTGTAATCCCTATCAATTTCCATGCAATAAGACGTACAGATTTAATATATTGTAAAATATATCCTATTGACCAAGCTATAAACAAACTTACAAGTATTATAACTTGCGGTTTATGCAATGGAACCTTATCGGTTCCTATACTGGCTATAATATTTATACATACGACAAGCAAGAAAATCGGAAATAACATTCTAAATAAAAAAATCCATATTTTAATCCCGAAATCCATATAACACCTACCTTTGTAAATAATACCAAATATTCATTTTTAAAACGAGACTGCTATATTGAAAACTATGTTTAAAATAACGTACATTTTTTTGCAGCTAAAAAATAAGCTCCTTTTGCTGATGAGATTTCATTTTGAATAAAATTTATTTCATTCATATACTTTTTGCAACACCTCTTGAATTCAGCATATATTTCTGGTGCAGAGCATAAAATTCCACCTTTCACCGCAATTGAAATTGGTACTTCAAATGACATTTTTTTATACACATCAACTGTAATTTTGGCTAATTCTTCACTAGCTTTTAATATAATTTTGAGCGCATCATCATTACCTTTCCTTGCTTCTTCTATTACAAGAGGAGCAATCGCAGCAACCTGATCTTTCTGTGAGGAATATACAAGTTGTTTTATATCAAATGGTGTATGGATAGGAACTTCATTTTGTATTGCTGTGCTAAGATTGCAAAATTGAGCACCTTTATCGTACTGGATTGTCATCTTTTTTAACGCTTGCAAAGCAATCCAATACCCACTTCCTTCATCTCCTAATATATGGCCCCATCCTCCGCTATACTTATATTTTTCTCCTTTTTTCCCTAAGCAGATAGCACCTGTTCCTGCTATTGTTAAAATACCATCGTTTCCTCCTAATAAAGCCGCATGCGCAATTACTGCATCATCATAAATTTCAATATTTGTTTGATATTTCGTTTTTAAACGCTCTTTTAACACATTCATATCTATACTTTTCACACCTGCCAGCCCTAAACAAATACAAACGCAGTTCTCTTTAGATAAGCTTTGTTGACATTGATTAATTGCCTCCATAATATGCGATACAGCTTTCTCATAATCTAGTAAAACATTTCCGAAACGGTTCATACTTTTTGCTATTTCTCTACCATTCTGATCAAATGCAATCGCTTCTGTTTTTGTCCCGCCACCGTCTACACCGATCATATACTTCATCTTTCCACCCTCTTTTTCTTACCTCACAATTGGAGGGAATGTTACATTACCTAAAACGACAGAATGTCTTGCCCCTGTAGCACTTGGTACATTACTTGGATTACGATGATATGTTTCATTTGCTAACACAGCAAAAGCTATTGCTTCTTTTGCTTCCGATGAATATCCAAGTTCTTCTTGTCTCAATACCTTACAAGATTCCTCTTTCAAACTTTCTTTTATCATTTCTACAAGTGTTTTGTTATAACTTCCACCTCCGCCAAGAATAACTTCATCGATATGATAATAAGGAAAAATAAATCGTTGATAATGATAAACAATCGAGCTTGCTGTAAACATTGTTACAGTAGCTATAATGTCCTCCTTACTGTGCCCATTAAATCGTTTTAACAATTCATCTGTAAACTCTTTTCCAAACTGTTCTCTTCCTGTTGATTTGGGTGGTGAAATTTCTAAAAACGGATGTTTCATACAATAGGAAAGCATTTCATTTATCACATTTCCCTGTTTTGCTATGTCCCCATTTTTATCAAAAGACTGCTGAAATAATAGCTGACACACTTCATCTATCACCATATTTCCTGGCCCCGTATCAAAGGCAATCGCTTCTTGTTTAGCTACTCGGCTTGGAATGACGGTTACATTCCCTATCCCGCCAATATTTTGGAGTACTCGATTTTTATTTTGGTCTCTATATAAAATGAGTTCTGAATATGGAACAAGCGGAGCTCCTTGACCACCAACCGCCATATCCATCGTTCGAAAATTTGAAATGACTGTTGTTCCTGTTTCATAGGCTATAACTGCAGGTTCTCCGATTTGTAGTGTTGATGGAACCATCTTCCCCTCTTGAACAGGATGATGATAAACTGTTTGACCATGTGAGCCAATTAATTCTAATTGTTCTATTGGAAAATTAGATTGTTTACAAACTATTTTCACTGCATCGGCAAAACATTGTCCGAGTTTAAAATTTAAACTACATATAAGTTTTACATTAGAAGTTTCTATGGACAGTGCTTGCTTAATTTCACTTTTTATTTCTCTTGAAAACGGTGCTGTAATAAAATGAATGAGTTCCACTTTTGTATCCTTACCATCTCCCTCAATATGGACAAGGGCAGCATCTATGCCATCTAAAGAAGTACCAGACATTAAGCCAACAATATACATAGTATCACTCCTTCATTTCTTTAAAAGACAATCATATAGGTAAGAAACGTACAACCAACTAGAAAAGATACAAATCTAACAATTATTTGTACTTTTGATGAATACGTACCATCTATAAAAGATATAACAATTGTTAGCATTATACTTGCCGAAATACTCGTCACAATCCATATACTATACATTTGTGATACATCTAACATTCTTAATAGAGGCGTAAACAGAAGGTTTGAACAGATCACTACAAATAGTAGCAAAAACACACCTTTATAGCTGAATTTTATCCCCATTTCATTTCACCTTCTTCTATTGATAAAATGAATTCGTTTCACCTTTAATCATGAAAGAAGTGATAGACTCGTTGCCTATCACTCAAATACATGTCTGTATGATTTCTTCACATTTCTCATTCTTACACATTCACAGAATCTTGTTCGTCATCACCGCTTTTTTCGATTTCAATCATATTTTTATCGTACATTTTAAAGAATGGCAGATAAATAAGGAATGAGATTGCTATATTAATGAAGACTAATACAACAGCTCTCCAGTCCCCACCCGTCGCTAAATATGCACCAATTGGAGCTGGCAATGTCCACGGCGGCATAATATAAGTCGCAGTTACAAGTCCCATTGCAGTTGCGATATAAGCAATGGTTGCAGTCACAAGCGGCGTAATAATAAAAGGAATAATTAAGATCGGGTTTAATACAATCGGAAGTCCAAATATAACTGGCTCATTAATATTAAAAATCCCAGGTACAATACACGTTCTTGATAGCGCTTTAGAATATTTTGATCTACCGAAGACAATCATGGCTAATACAAGCCCTAACGTAGCTCCGGAACCGCCAATCCATATAAACCATTGATATAATGGTTCCGGTGCAATAAATGGTATACCACTTGCTCCATCTGCAACTGCAGCAGAGTTTTTACCAAGATAAACTTCCCATAAAGGACGGGCAACTGTCCCAACAACAGAAACACCATGTATACCAAATGACCAGAAGAATGTAATTAGAAACACAGGTAGAATAACTCCAAAATAACTATCACCAGCTTTTACTAATGGTGCAGCTAGCTTATCAACTAAATGGTGTAAATCAATGCTAAAAACAACAGTAATAATACTCATAATAATAATAACAAAAGCAGCAGGTATAAGTGCTTCAAAAGAACGAGATACAGACGGTGGTACTTGCTCTGGCATCTTAATCATCACATTTTTCGTCTTACAGAATCTTAAAATCTCAACCGATAAAATGGAAACAATCATTGTAACAAATAACCCATGTCCCCCAAGGTTTGTCATTGGGAGCATAAACCCTTTCTTATCGATTAATTCAGGTGTCAATGTCAGGAGCAAGGAACAAACTGCAAGCTGCGCTCCTGATAATGCATCTAATTTGTAACTTTTCGCTAAATTATATCCAATACCAAAAGCGATATAAAGCGACATAATAAACATCGTTAACCGATACGGTATTAAAATACTCGTCTGATGCTTGGCTGCCCATAGTGAAATAAAACTATCCTTTGGAAGAGGCGGAAACGCTACTATTAGAAAGAAACTTCCTACAATAATAAACGGTAATGCTGAAATTACACCATCACGAATTGCTTGTAAATGCCTTTGTTCAGAAAGCCTCGCCATTGGGCTAGATAAGTTATTCTCAAGAAACGAGATAAACTTATTCATACTACTCTCCCTCCTAATGAATAAGTTCTTGCACTGTTTTTAATAACGTCGGACCACCAAGTGGTGTATAAGCCTGCGGTGGAATCACACCACAAGGAACAGACTGCTCATCTGCTATTTTTTTCACTGCATCAAATCTATGTCTTACTTGCGGAGCAACCATTACAACGTCCCAGCCATTTTTCACCTCTCCTTCCACTTCACTCGTACCAATTGCATGCACGTCCATACTGATTCCTTTCCTCTCGGCTTCTTTTTTTAAAGCGTTTACAACAATTGAACTAGACATTCCTCCAGAACATACAAACAGAACTTTCATTTCATAATCCTCCTATATGCTTTAAGTAATTTCCATCCTTTTTCAAGGACTGTCAAACCACCACTGAAAGGAAGTTTCACGTTATTAAAAATCATATGAAGAATGTAGACAAATTAGTTCTGATGAAATGAAATTTCAGAAAAAATATTTTTTATATAAAATAAAAGTTTCAGTATCCTACTTTCTCAATTGTGAATCTTATATTCACGTGATATAGTAGTCTCGATAATAGAATATGTAAGGAGGCGTACGATGATTTTTAGAAGATTATTAATGAGTTGTTGTAGCGTCATCTTGATTATTCCCTTCCTGTCCATAACCTCTAGCCCCACACAAGCTGAAGTACCCACTACGTATCAAAAACATGAATTACGCGCCGCATGGATCGCATCTGTGCTCAATATTGATTGGCCTTCAAAAGCTGGTCTACCTATCGAAAAACAGAAACAAGAGTTTATCAAACTACTAGATGATGTAAAAAATGTAGGTATGAATGCAGTTGTTGTGCAAATTAAGCCAACCGCCGACGCTTTTTATCCCTCCCAATATGGTCCTTGGTCCGAATATCTTACAGGCGTACAAGGTAAAGACCCTGGCTATGATCCACTTGCATTTATGGTTGCAGAAGCCCATAAAAGAAACCTTGAATTTCACGCATGGTTTAATCCGTACAGAATTACGATGAACCATACAGATATAAACCGACTAGCAGAAAATCATCCCGCAAAACAACATCCCGATTGGATTGTATCCTATGGAGGAAAACTATACTATAATCCTGGTATTCCAGAAGTGAAAAATTTTATAACTGACGGAATATTAGAAGTTATACAAAATTACGACATTGATGCCGTTCACATGGATGATTATTTTTACCCTTATAAGATAGTCGGGGAGAAATTTCCAGACCAGAATACCTATGAAGCTTACAATAATGGAAAATTCTCTAACATTGAAGACTGGCGTCGCGATAATGTCAACCAACTTGTTAGTGGTTTAAATACCGCTATTAAACAAGAAAAACCGTATATCAAATTTGGAATTAGTCCATTTGGTGTATGGCGGAATATAGCTGACGATCCAACCGGTTCTAATACAACTGCTGGACAAAGAAATTATGATGATCTATATGCTGACACACGAGAATGGATTCAAAAAGGATATATCGACTATATTACACCACAAATTTATTGGAATATCGGATTTGCACCTGCAGCATATGACATATTATTAAATTGGTGGGTAAAAGAAACTGTAAACAAACCTATTCACCTATATATCGGGCAAGCAGCATATAAAATTAATAATAACTCAGTACCTGCATGGTCAGACCCTGAAGAATACCCAAGACAAATTGCGCTAAATCATCAAAATTCACAAATAAAAGGTAGCATGCACTTTAGTTTAAAAGATATAAATAAAAATCCATTAGGGATAAAAGACCGACTAAAAAATGACATTTATAAACACCCTGCATTAATCCCACCAATGCCTTGGCTAGATCACAATCCACCTAAACAACCCACTTTAAAAGGGGCTATTCGAAGAAATGAAGGTATCGCTTTAGGCATTATTGATGATAGAAACAACGACTCTGTCTATTATGCCATTTACCGAGTAAACGGAAAGAATGGAGTTGATGTTGAAAAACCTGAGAATTTACTTACTACTGTACGAAAAACAAAACCTGGGGAAATTTATGTAGATAAAACCGCTGTTTCTGGCGAGACATATACGTATGTAGTGACAGCTGTAGATCGTTTACATAATGAAAGTGCCCCATCAAGTAAAGCAACTATTAAAGCTAAGTAATAATTAAAATCCCCCATTCCATTTGTGGGGGATTTTATCTTACATATGTTTTAAAAAACAAATTGCTATTTTCTTAATTCGCTATACTGAATGTGAATTCTATTTTCAGGATTTTTATCTACTGTATACAATACGAGTAAGAAAAACCATTCTAGTGGCTTCATTATCATATAAATAAAATCGGCTGACCACTTTGAGTTAATATGTTTGCTAATTGGATAACCATATTTATCGTAAAAGTCACGAATAACCTTATGACATTTTGGAGCGCGTTCCTCAATTATATTTTCAAAAGCATTTGCAATTAATAACTGCCGATTTACAGTAATTCTTTCTCCGTGCCTAATACCAGCCCTAATTGGTTTAACAATCTTTTTATGCCCTTTCACTGAAACTGTGCACAAGTAATGTCCATCACCAGAAAGTATTTCAGGACTAGGTGCAGCGATTTTTGAATAATTAAAATTACTCGTGTCCAAAAACACTCGAATAAAACTATCAGGCCTTTGTCCAAAAAGTATTAATATAAATTGAACGATTAATAAAATTGGAAATAAACTAATCATCCAAACCCTTGACATCTTTTCATATCCAAAAGAAATACGATATAAAAACTTCATAAATTTGTTATTTGGTTTATTATCTCTATTTCGCTGACACTGAAGAAAATAACTCAAGGAATCTTTTAATTTAGATATAAATAAAAGACTAATTGAAATAGCACTTCCTTGCATACACAATACTGAAAGGTATCTAAGTTTTAGAAATTCTGCATAAATAGAAATACCCGTATGTGTTATATAAACAACTGTAAATACAACATGTAAGATTAATAACGAACTATAAACAATATACATAATAGGCGAAAGTTTCTCTATATCTAAACTTAATTTCCAATAGGAAATACCTCCTAAAATAAATAAAACGACGACAATAAAAATATGATCTGAAGCTAGGGAAGCATATTGATCTTGCATTGCTCCACTATATGCATATTTGTGCAGAGGTAGTCCTGCTTGTACATCACTTAGTGTCCCCATTATGCCTAACCAGAATGTAAAATAGCTTACACAAAAAGATATAAATTCTAGTTTCTTAATTTTTAATACACTTGAGGTAATCTCTCGTTTTGATAAAAAACTTTTATAAACTCTCCCAAACGGGATAATACATAGTAATACAAGAAATATAATAATGAACACCGTACAATACTCTCCTTAAAATCTATTTTTCATAAGAAATATTTACTACCTTTTCAAATGTCCATATAGCGCCAAAATCTTCTGATCTAAACCTT
This sequence comes from Bacillus sp. Medicinal_06, assembly GCF_056711665.1. Classification (NCBI taxonomy): domain Bacteria; kingdom Bacillati; phylum Bacillota; class Bacilli; order Caryophanales; family Bacillaceae; genus Bacillus; species Bacillus sp. Medicinal_06. The sequence continues at coordinate 73,946 of NZ_JBWYHD010000003.1, forward strand.
GCCATTTTTCCTTCTTGGTCTATTCCGCTTCCGTCTTGCGATACGAGTAATGTACCTCTTGCTCCCTCAAAGATAGGAGGTATTACATATGTAAAAACACTATGATATTTATTTGGCAATTTAATATCTAGATTCACCCATGTTTTCCCACCATCTTCAGTACGATACACGCTAGGATCTCCATTTGTAGTCTTAAACACAATAAATCCAATTTGATCAGTAGCAAAGCTTACTCCTGTCGCAAGAAATTGAATAAGATCTCCCGTACTTCCCATTTTTGTCCACGTTTTTCCACCATCATTTGTTTGATATACAACATTCGTTTCAAAGCTCATTGTTCTATCGCCCGTTATGACAATGTAACCATGTTTTTGTGATGTGAACCCAATAAAACTAAGTCTGCGGCTATCAATATCATTTCCTACTGTTACAGTCTCCCATGTCTTTCCTTCATCATCAGACATCGTCACTTTTACCGGAGTATGATGCCCACCATGTACAAAAGCAGTTTTTTCTTTTGTAATATAATAACTCCCTTCTTGCAATTCCACTTCATTAATTCGACCATCCTCACGCACAAACTGGTTCATATCAACAGGAACCTTTTTAAATGTTTTCTTCCCATCATACGTCACTTTTAAAATAGAATTCTCAATTACATAATTTTTATCATATTGCTTCACCTTTACATTTTCTATTTGACTATCATTCAGACCGTTCTCCCATTTTAAATTGGCAGATGCCACCTCTTTACTTAAAAATGTATAAGTATACGGATTTACTTTGTTAAATTTTATAATCCATTGATTGTTGATAATTTTCCCATCATGAGCAGTTGCATCCCACTCTGCATAGTATTTGTTTTTTTCTGGTAAGGAGTCTACATTAAATTTAATAGCTACAGAATAAAGATTTTCTTCTTCAGTAATTAACATTTGATCTACTACTTGCACTGAGCCTTTCCAGTTCTCAGCCCCATTTTCTTTATTAGTCATCTTCGATACATATTGATAAAAAATATCTCTCCCGATAAAGGATATGTTTGTTCCAGTTGTTTCTATCTTGATTGCATGATTTATTGGTATATTTTCAGGCTCTTTCTTTTTATTTTCTTCACTTGTGTAATAAAAAATTGTACAAAAAACTGCTATTTCTACAAGGAAGATTATCATTATAATTAATGTTTTCTCAAAACGATTATTCTCTTTTTTTCCGCTCCTTTTAAAAATTCTTTTCATTTTAAATACTCCATTCTATATAATTCTTACATCACTACATTCAATATGAAATTTATCATCTGTCTCATCGGTTATTTTAAAATTCTGATATAGCATTTTATATTCTATCATTTATGGAACGAAAAACATACCAATATATCCCTTATCTTCCATGTATAATAGAATATACACTATGAATGAATAAGGAGTTTTCATATGTTAACATTAAAAACACTTCTAACAATGTACGGTTTAGATTGCAGTAGAACTGATATAAAACTAGTTCGACATAAGGATTCACGAATTAATCTAGCTGAATTATATGAAAAAGGAGAATTCGAGTTATATCAGCAACATCAAGAAAAAGATATCTTTAAAAATTGCACATACATAGTGAGCTTTCTTGGTAACAATGATTCAAAAGCTAAGTTTATCGGTGTATATAAAGTTATTTCTAAACAGGCTGTTACCGATTTTCAATCCGACAAGAAACTAGATTGGATGGCACCCGAAATAGGAAAAGGTAAAAATTTTTATTATCACCTTACACCCTTATCAGGATTTGATGATTTAAAAGATCGGTTAGTAATTGACTGGGGAAAAAGCGCTTTAAGTTTGCACCAATTGATTATAAAAACGAAAGAAAGCCTGCTAGGTAATGTACCCGACAGGCTTTCTTTTACTTATTCCTAAATTTCTCCTTCGCCGCTCTCATCTTCACATTCAAATCATGATCAATGGAGTCTCGAATATCACGTTCTACTGCTTCCATTTCTTTTTGGAAGTTTTGTAAGTAAACTTGCAACTCTTCTTCTTTTTCTGGACGTTGTGAAGGCGGAAGTTGTGCAACCAATGATAACATATCGATTAAGTCTTTCATTAAGAACGTTTCAAGTTTGTGTTGTTGTTCAAACATGCGATGTTCTTGGTAATATGGAAGAGCATTCAATACAGAAACTGTAATGTCATCAACTGTTTTTTGTAGTGACGGATTGATTGAGCGTTTATACGCTTGAATTGTATTTAATGCATCTGGATAACGGTCATAAAAATACAATTTATAAAACGATAGATCTGTTGGCTTGGATGATTGTTGTGATTCTTGTCTTAAAAAATCTTTCACTTTCATTACTGCTGCATCAATATCTTCATTCGTCACTTTTTTTGTTGTTTTTGCCATAGCGTGTACTTTCTTTTGTTTATCCTTCGGTAACATAGAGAAGACTTGTTCTCTTGTACGTTGATTTGCTGTACAGAAAAGGGTATTAAATGCTTTTTGTTCCTTTTTCCCCTCAGTACGAATCCAACGATAAAAAAGTGGATGTTGCGTAAACTCTTGTAAAAACGGCGTTGATTTGTTGGATAACTTTTCAATTGATTCATGTGCTCGTTTATACGGTTTCGCCCATGACAAGTAAAATTTCCTGCCAAAATAAACAAGTAAAACTACAGCTGTAAATCCTAGTAAAAGCAAAATCCCACCAATCATTAAAACAAATTCGAAGAAACCCATTTTTTCACCTCCTCTAATGCACTTTTATTTCTTTGGACGCTGAATGAGCTTCTGCTTCATTTCATCATTAAATGTGTCAAGTTCAATAACAAACTTCTTACTAGATTCAATAATGCGCTCTGACGATCTCTCAGATGCTTCAATCGCCGCAAATACATTTTGGAATGATTCACGCAATTTATCCATGCTGATCGCTGGATTTTCAAGCAGCTGCGTCGTTTCTTCTGTGTTTTGTTTTAAAGCTTGTGAATTACTTAATACCATCGATTCAATTGCTTCGTTTGTTGCATTCACTGCATCAATCGTTTTTCGTTGATTTGTTAATGCAAGCTGAATCGCAGCTGAAACAGTAACAACATTTTGCGTCATTGTAATCGCGTTACGAATCGCTTCTGTTAACTTTTCATTATTTTTCTTAATGATATCTACAGATGCGATAGATTGTAGTAATACACTTTTTGCCTGTTGCATGTTACGCGTACGTACAAGAATTTTTTCTAACGCATCATTGATTAATGGAATATCCTTTTGACGATCTGGATTTTGTTTTTCAGCCTCAAGCATCCCAGCAAGCTTTCGTCCTAGATACACTTGTTTATCAAGAGCATGAATTTTATCGTGTGATTGTTCTTTTAACATTTCTAAACCGACTGTATCTTCTTGGAGATTGTCACGCCCAATAAGTAATGATCTTATAATCTCTTCAATTTGTTTATCTATGGATTGATATTTATGAACATATGTTTCAAGTGGATTTTTCTTGAAAACTTTAAACATAAATTTCTTCATACCTGACGCTTTTAATGAATTAGGGTCGAGTTCTGATACGACTTTACGTAATTCTAACAATGTATTTGGAATCTCTTCATTCTTCCCGTTCATCATCGCAGTTACAGGACGTTTAAGTGCAGATAATGTTTGCCCGGCTGCTTGCTGTTCCTTATCGCCTAAATCTCCAAGCTGTGATAATACTTTTGAAAGATCTGTATTTTGTTCACTATTTAACTTTTGTACATATAAATCAGCTTCTTTATTCAATTCAATAAGTTCGTCATCTTTAATAACTGTATCAACAACCACTTCTACATTATCTTTTACTACTGATACAGGTTCTTTTTTCTCTAATTCAGTCAAAAAAATCGCTCCTTTATTTATATGTGCGAATTTATTTGCACTATATTTGATACCCCATGTATTTTCCAGTTAAAGTATCCTATTTAAAATAACCGAACAATGAATTCCTGCTTATGCAGTCATTCCCTGTTTCTTACCATAAGTATACCTGTTTCGCGCATTATTTTCCTCGGACTTAAGACCTAGAAGGCTACGTGCTGAAGACGGATTCTTCACATGTTACACAGTTTATCGCTTAACAATTCAGCCCTCAATTTCATTTTATCTACCTTCCCATTCGGCTTCTTGGGTAAATGAGATAGTACAGTCCAATTTCTTGGTTGCTTATACGATATTAATTTTTGACGGCACTCTTTTTGAATATCGACTAATTCCCGAAAACATTCCTTTACGACAACAGCCCGTATTATTTCTCCACGATTCTCATCTTTTTCCGAAAACACTACTGCTTCTGTAACCCCGGTGATTCCAAGTAATACATCCTCTATTTCACCAGCGTACACAAAGCTTCCAGCAGCTTTTATAATGTCTCGGTCTCTACCTACTAAAACAATTTTCCCATCTTCTCTTTGGAAACCAATATCATGTGATGTTACCCAATCTTCTATGAAAGTAGCTTTTGTTTGCTTTTCATTTTCAATATATCCTTCAAAAGCCTGACCGGATCGAACAAATAATTTCCCGAAATTTTCTTTATTAGTTACTACTCGTTCTTTTTTCTCATTAAAAAAGGCAATCTCTACATCTGGGAATGATATCCCTACTGTTTCAGGTGCAGTTCTTGCATCTTCTGGTGTTAACAGTGAGGCATAGCCCATTTCTGATGACCCGTAATATTCATACAGAAATGATTTAGGAAAACATTCCTCAAATTTTTGTCTTTGTATAGGCGATAATTTTGTCCCAACTGAAATTATACACCTCGGAATCATTTCCTGCACACTTCGTTTTTGCTTTGCATGGCGAATTAAAGGTTCAATTAAAGCCGGTGTGATAGAAGCACATGATCCTTTTGCTTTGAAAAATGCCTCCGGTGAGAATTTAGATAATAAAACAATCTCAGCTCCTATAGCTAATGCATGAAGTGCCGGATATAGCTGGGCTGAATAAGATAAGTGTAACGGAACTGCCACACGTTCGCTTTCAGTTAGTGAAAATGCCTTACTCCACCCTTCAAAACTACTAGTCCATGATTGATGACTTTTAACAAACCCTTTTGGTATACCTGTTGAACCTGAAGTATAACCAAAGAAGTATAACTCATCCTTACTACTCACATGTCTAAAAGGAAATGGGATAGTATTAGGCTCAATTGTTTGACATAAAGTCTCTTTGGATGTGATAATCCAATTAGGCTCCGTACTACTTATAATTGTTTGCCATTCAATTTCTGTAACGTCTGGATGAACCGGCAATATAATTCCACCAATTTTTGAAACCGCAAGTGCATCTTGAATCCATTCCATACAATTTTCTAACTTGATAATAAAAATATGTCCTGGTATCGCTCCGTCTTGCATAAGAGCTGATGCGCGATTTGAAACACATTCCGCCAATTCTTTATAAGTCCATCTGTTATGTTGTTCCGAAAGCGCAACGCGATCAGGATATTTTTGCGCCTGTTCATAGAAATAAGAATGTATACGCATTTTTTATTAAATCTCCTTTTTGAGTATGACTGTATCTCTTCATTTTTTTCTTGCTACAAACGCTCCTTTTTGAAAAGCTAGTAACACAGTTTCAAATGTCTCATCTTCTTCAATCATCTGAATAAATTCCGCTAACTCTTCTGTATGTGAAATTGCATTATCAATTACCAGAAATCCTTTAGGCTCTAATATACGCTTTATATTTTCCCACCACCACATGTATTGCGTACGCTCTGAATCTAAGAAAATAAAGTCAAATGACCGATTAACTTGTGCATCAAAAAATGCACCAGCTTCCTGGTTATGAATATCAATGCGGTGCCTAAGATTGGCTTTTTCGAAATTCACAAGCGCTTCTGCAACACGTTCTGAAGACAGTTCCACTGTTGTAACGGTTCCATTTGTTTCTTGTACAGCATTCGCAAGCCATATTGTGGAGTATCCATTCGATGTCCCAATTTCTAATATCCTTTGAGCGCTACATCCTTTCACTAAAATGGATAAAAACTGTCCCATTTCTCGAGAAATATTTCTCAATCTTTCTTCTCGCTTTTCTTTTGTCCGATCATAGTTTTTTCCGTATTTTTCAAGTTCTAGCAACAATGATTCTATATGATGCATTTTATTCATCGCCTTTCCAAGCAAATTTAATAAATGATCAAAATTGATGAGAAACTCGATTATGTTTGTCTACCTTTCATTATATGCTAAATGAATCCGTTTTTCCTGTTATAAGACAAAGAATTGAATTTTTTTGTAGCATATTGTTACGTTTTTTGGTAAAGTTAATTTCTACGTGTAATTATTCCATTCACATTATTTTACAATCAAAACGCAATTATAAAATCATTTTTAATCGGTATTTTCCATTAAAGAAGCGCCCTTTTGGGACGCATTTTCTTTTGTTTATTACTGTAAATAGGAAAGGATGCTTTAAACATGAACGTGATTAATTTAGAAGCTGCTAGAAAACGTAAGCAGCATAAAAAGCAAATGATAACTATACCGATTATTAAACGTATTTACGAAGAGGACGGAGAAATCAAATTCGAGGTATTAGGTGAAAAAGATGTTCCTCTTGAAATGTTAGAGAAGTAAATCACATGATTTTAAATGAAAGACGCATTTCTTTTAAAATGCGTCTTTCTCGTCCTATACATTCCGATTTAAATGCATAAGCTTCTCTGGATTCATCATCATATAAATAGATGATATTTTTTCCTCTTTAAATTCAAATGAAATTACATACACATCGCGATTATTTAAACTGACAATAATACCTGGAACACCATTTACCATTTTAAATGTGATGGAGTGTTCTTCTGGCAACTTCTTAGTAATTCCTAAGAATAAACGTACAATTCTTTCAGAAGTGTAAATTGGTTTAAGAGCCGTTGTAACCTTCCCTCCACCATCTGACTTCAATATCGCATCTGTTTTTAAAATTTCTAGCATTGCCTGCACGTCTCCTCGCTGTATCGAAGCAACGAATTGTTCTACATATGTGGCCATCTGCTTTGTACTTAACTTTGAAGCTTTCGGTTTATCTACTATACTCTTTCTAGCCCTGTGAAAAATTTGACGACAATTCATGCTACTTTTTTCAACGATTGATGCTATTTCATCATAATCGTAACCAAAAACTTCTCGTAATATAAATACAGCCCGTTCAACTTCAGATAACTGTTCCAATAATAAAAGATACGCCGTAGACATAGACTCCTTCATTATATATGTCATTGAGGGGTCATCACTCTCGTCAACAACTGGTTCTGGTAACCACATACCAACATAAACATTTCGTTTATGGACCGCTGAACGTAATTTATCGATTGAACGATTTGTAACCATTTTACACAAATAAGCTTTTACATTATCAACAGACTCTAAATCTTCTATCCTACTTAATGAAAGAAATGTATCATGAACAATATCTTCAGCATCCATAACACTCCCAAGCATACGGTAGGCTAAAGAAAATAATAAAGGTTTATATACTTGATACAATTGTTCCGTTTCCACACTCGCATGACCCTCTTTCAATTTGTGACTTTACTTTGTTCTAGAATTTGTAGTGCTGCTCGTTTACCGCTAGAAACCGCAGCATCAGCTAATAATTCATCATGGCCAGCCCAATCTCCTGCAACATATATCCCTGGCATTTCTGGAACAATAGGACCTGGATTTTCAGTACGACCAATATGAGGAAAATCATAAACAACCGTTATTTTAGGTAAATATTGTTTTACAACTAATTCCTGTTGCCAATTCGGATGTAATAAATCCATTATATGTTCTAACATAATTTTATCTTCATAAGAGTTACTAACCTGTAATGTAGGATTATGATATTTTATCAATCCCACAACTACAGTTCCATCGTCGCTTAGTTTAGCCGCTCTCGATTGATTCGTAAAAAATACAGGTTGGTCTAATCCTAAAACAAATTGATGTAATGAATTAGGTAATTTTCTTAAACCAAGATCTAGTGAGGCTACTGTAATTGGCACTGATTGTTCTTTCCATATATGCAGCGCAGTCTCTTTTGCACCCTTTACAATTTTACAAGCCTCTTTTGGTGGTATGGTAATGACAATCGTAGAGACTTCAAATATTTCATCACCAGAACAGCGTATTCTTTGAACATCATTACAGTGTTCAATTTCAACTACATTTTTATTAATCATAAATTGGACTCCAGCATTCATAGCTTCATCTCTTAGTTTTGTTATAATTGTCTCCCAGCCACCATCTACATAAAAAACTCCTTCTTTCATTGATCGTTGTATTTGTTTTAATACGGAAGATGCTAGCTGTATTGTGGGAGCATATGTGTAGGTTGTTGTTCTGCATAACGCATAAAACATATTTCTTACCATGGGGTCTTTAATTTCTTGTTCTGCCCATACACTGAGGCTCATTTTCGGAATTGTATTCAAATCTAATTTTCCTAGCTTTAACATCAAATGAGAAAATTGTATTTTAGCAGACCATGAGAGTAATGGTGTAGATAAAATTGATCGAAAATCTGTCGGTACTGTATACACATCATTTTTCCATATACCATGCGCCGTAGTTGAAGGTATACCTCCTGGAATATTGATTCCAAGTTCCTCAAAAGTGGATAGTGCTTCTCCTCCGCGATATAAAGCGTGTGCCCCAAGATTCATAAGAATGCCGTTTTTATTCGTAGTCATTGCTCTTCCGCCAAAACGATTTGATTTTTCTAATACCACCACTTTTTTCCCTTCCCTAGCTAAATAAATCGAAGCTGTTAATCCAGCAAGTCCCCCGCCTATAATTGCGACATTAAAATTTTTCATATAAATTCCCTCCTTATTGTTCCTACACACAAGACGGATGAAGAAAGAGGAATGTGACATCTTTGAAGAAAAAACAAAAAGATCCTTTACTATTTGATAAAGGATCTTTTTGTTTACATAATATAATTACCACCAACTCATGTGAGAGGTAGTCTTCAGTGGGACTGGATTCCAACTTTGTTGTATTGTTTGCCATGATTTGACCGTTCCATCTTTACTTTTAATAAATGCTTTAAATTCTATATTTCTTTCAGCTGGCAATACAACATTTCCTCGCCAATCCTTATTATGAGAATCATAATATAATTGAATTGGATATTGTTTCGTGTCCCAACTTCCTAATTCCGCACGATTTCCAGTAATATAAACAGTATCTCCTATTGTTGTAGGAGCATTTTTCACTACAATCGTTTGCATAACAGGGGTCACACCTAATAAATCCTTAAATCTCCCCATTAATGAATTGTTGTACATTACATCTTGATAACGAAGTAACGTAAATCCAGAGAAATTATAATTAAAGGTCATTTCTGCAACTCTGTTATACTCAGCTTCATTTCCTATACTTAAAGCATTTTCACCATTTAGTACAATTCCCTTTTGATTAGCTAATGTTGCAACATCTTGTACTAATGTTCTAGGCATTGAATATTCTGGATAACTGCCTTTGTCTGTCATTTCTAAACAAGTAAATGTTACATCTAACTTTGCACTTTTGAAAGCATCGAGTAAATGGCTATAATTATTATAGCCTGCTGGCCTTTCTGCTCCGTGAGGTATAACTGGATTATTATATTGCCAATGTACTCCTGCAATCTTTGCGCCGATTGGTACTTGAAAACTTGGATCAAAAGCATTGTGTGCCAATTCACCAATTAATTTTGTATGACTTTCTAAAACACCTTGATACCATTCTAAATAATCTTTTCCATATGAAGAATTATATCCATTCTTTAGAAACAGTTCCCCATCATTTGGTGGTAAAATTTCTAAAACAGAAGTAAGTTTTGTACTCCACGCTTCGTTCACTTCATTTAAGGAACCATATTTATTTAATACCCAGGAACGGAATTTTGACTTTGCAAATTCTGTATATGCTTGAAACTTTCCACGTGATGGATAACCGCTTCCATCAGCAGATGTATAAGAAGGATATCTTAGCTCTCCTGCTGGCCCCCCAGATAAATATATCTTTGCAATTACATCTTTATAAGGTTTCATAGCAGCTGCGAATGCTGTATATAGTTCACCATATTCCTTTTGAATTACATCTGAAGCAAGTGGATTCAATGTTTCTTTATTAACACTTCCGGTTTCAGATTTAAAGTAAAGACTATCATCATTTTTTTGATTCCAAACCCATGAAGGAATTGGTGTATTACAATCATCTCCAACATTTCCACCACACTGATGCGTAGAAATAATAGGTATCATTTTCATACCTGCATTTCTTACCGATTGAGCAAAACGCTGTGCGTATGAAAAATCAAATTGCTGATCCCCGTTTTTTTCCATATCTCCCCACCAAAAATCAACGGTAATAGCATAAAAACCATTTTGTTTTGCCCATCTTAAATCATTTTCGAATGTCTCCCAATTTGTTACTTCCGGAATTTTTTTTAATGGTGCCATTAAGTAAGCTTTATAATCCGGATTCATTCCCTTTCCATTTACAGCCGCATAACTTATTTGTGGAATGAATAGAGATACAAATAACATCAAGACAGGTAAAATGACACTACAATAATATTGAAATTGTTTTTTCATCTCTTTTCTCCTTTTCCCTTTTTAAATTTATAAAACATTTATGTATCCGTTTTCATTATAAACGAAAAACGCAATCGCTTGCATGAAATATTGCATAATATTAAACTAAAATAAACAAGCTAGGTTAATTAACTTGTTTATTTTAAAATCGACTACAGATTATTCACTTTTATCTAACAATATCATTTCTCGTTTTTTCTGAACTTGTTACACTACTTTTATAATAGTTCACTAAAATATTATGAAATCCTTTTACCAAGAATGATTAAATCCCTTTCTATTCCATCTAATTCTGCAACGTTAGGCAAATGTGCCCACTTTTCAAAATCAAAACACGAAAATAACTGAAGACTAGCTTTATTATGAGCAAATATAAACACTAATAATGTTTTAATCTTAAGCTTCGGACAAGTATCTAACACTTTTTGTATAATATATTTACCTATCCCATTACCTCTATGCATTGGATGAATGTATATACTTATTTCAGTTGTTCCATTATAAGCAGGTCGACCGTAAAAGGACTGGAAACTAACCCATCCGCATATCTCACCTTGAGATTCTATTACCCATAAAGGTCTAAAAGAAGGTGAATGTTCATGAAACCATTGTTCCTTGCTCGTAACAGTAACAGGTTCTGTATCAGCAGTTACCATTCTACTTGAAATAGTTGAATTGTATATATCCACTATACTAGATAAATCACTAATTTTTGCATCTCTAATCTTAATATCTTCTTTCATAAACAACTCATCCCCCTGGTAAATATACTATTTTTTCATATATTAACTGAATTCTTACATACAATTCAAACATGATTGTAATAGATCTAATGTTTTTTCTTTTATCTCAAGTATTTACGTATCATATTTATTCTTACACTCTAGAATCAAAAAATAATCAGAATTCCTCTGTCATAAAAAATAACTAGGTTTTTATACCTAGTTATTTTTTTATGAAGGCCCAACTTCAACTTTTCTCTAATTTTTTACGAATCTATCATACTGCATCCGAAAAAGTTCAATGAGAAACGGAAGATCCTCTTCACTTTTTATATGATAACTGATCCATCCTGACTCAGGTAATACATGATGCGGTTGCACTAATCCTTTATTTACCAATTCATCCCGTTTTGATTTTTGAAATGGAAGGTCGGCTAATTTGTCACCATGAAGATGACCTAACTCTTTCTTTTTATAATTTAATTCAATACCACCAAAGCGATGTGGCTTTTCAGAAACACCCTCCCAGCTCAGCACTTCTTTTCTAATCATTTCACTATACGACATGGCCATTCACTCCTTTATCATTTGGATGTAAGAATAATATACCTTTTCTCTTTAAACGTTACATCACTCAAAGGTATGAATGGATTTACGAAAATAGTTTGAAAACCTAGAAATATATATACCTGATACTGGCGCTCCTGCTTATAGTGAACATGGTGGAGGAATTTAAAAAAGCACAAAATGTAACAATTCTGTTTCTGAAAAACGAAAGATGTCTTCATAAAAATGCTTTGTATCAATTTACAAAGCATTTTACTATTTATTTAGAAACCATCCCAACATACATTCCCTTATAACCGGCTAATGAAGTTGTGTCTTTTGATATTTTTCACTCGAATCACGTTGTCGCTTTTCATAACAATTTTTTTATTTTCTATTCAAAACAAAGTCTAGTATATATTTCTCTGTATCAATTATATACTTAACAAACATAATTCGTAATTTCAAAAGTACATCACCTCACTCCCCAATACTCCCTTTTTGTTAATCTAATTTAGACAATATTCAAAAAAAACGTTCATACTCTTGTTTTAAAATGAACTTGATTATTTTTGTACCAGATTCTTATTGTAACCAGCTTTAGGAAGGGTGATTTAAAATCTTGTTTTCTCTTCGTCTGTATGCAAATACATTTGGCCTCCGTGTTTCTCCACGATATGTTTTGAAATGGTTAAACCGAGACCTGTTCCCCCGTCACTTTTTCTTGACTGATCTCCCCTAAAAAATGCTTCAAATACTTTTTCTTTTATCGCATTAGGAATGCCGATACCATCATCAATGATATTGATATGTATCATTTGAGTATCTTCAATTAGTGAAATGAGAATATTTGTTCCTTCTGGGTTGTATTTTAAGGCGTTGGACAGTACGTTAGAAACGGCACGATATAACAATGTATAATTAAATGAAACGAATATTTTCTGAGAAGGGATTTCAAATTGAAAGTTAAGTTGTTTTTCTTCAAACAGGCCATAATATTCTGCAGCTATTTCACGAACGAATTCTAAAATATCCAATGAGTCAGTTGGAAATGGATAGTCATGGCTTTCAAGTTTAGACAATTCAAAGACATCCTCAATCAATTCTGTAACGAGACGTGCTTTTGTATGTATAATATGTAAAGCTTGCTGTTTCTTCGCCTCCTCCTTAATAAGACCCAATTGCAGTGCTTCAACATAGCTCTGAATAGTTGTAATAGGAGTTTTTAAATCGTGAGAGATATGGACCAGCATACGCTGCTTGCTTTTTTCTAATTGTTTTTTCTCTTTTTCTGTTTTTTCTAGTTTTTCAGCCATAAGGTTAAAGTCATTCTGTATTTGTAATAATTCATAGTTTGATTTAAAACGAAGCCTTTTGTAGTAATAGCCCTTGGTGATGTTTCTAATTCCATCAGCGATTGAACGTAAAGGATTTGTTATTTTCATAGCCATCCAGCGGCTATATATATAAACATTCAGCCCAAATAAAAGGAGGAAAAGGAGAAAGGTTTGAAGTAACAATTTTGTAAAAGTTGTAATATGTTCTTTCGCTGCACTTGTTACCGAGAACTCTTGCTTTACATATGTTTTGGGAATCTTAACGAGACAATAAGCCATTTTCCCGTCTTTCGTTTTAAATGGTGCTAGAGAAGAGTAATACGGATTCTCCTCTTGGTCGTAAAAAAGGGTGTTTAATTCTTTTTCCGTATAGGCAGATAATTCATCTCGTTTTTTCCCTTTGATATAAATAACGTGCAAATTTTCATCGAGAATTTCTACCCAACCATCAAATGACTCAATTGACTTAGAAGGAATGTCTGCAAAGTTCTGTCGTATGATTTCAGTCGCTCTTAAATTAGACAACATAGTATTATCGAATTTCTGTATCAATTGAAAGTTTAAAATGACCAGCAAGATAACGACTGTAATTCCAACGGTCAATGAGAAGAAAACATAAGTTTTAATTAAGGTGTTGAATATTTTATTTTTACCGCTCATTCAACTCCTCCTTTTTAGCAAATCGATAACCTAATCCTCTTATAGTTTTTAAATATACTGGATTTCTCGGATGATCTTCAATTTTTTCTCTCAATCTACTGATTTGAACCATAATAGTATTGTCATCCGAATAATAATGATCGGACCACACGTTCTCAAAGATTTGTTTTTTTGTAAAAATACGACCTGGTTCACTCATAAATAGCTTCAATAATTTATACTCAAGGGCGCTAAGTTTAATTTCTTGTCCCCGCTTGTAAAGAATACAAGAGTGGTGATCCAACACCAGGTCATTCAGGCACGTTTGAGAATGCTCTTGATTTAGCGAGTCAGTATTAAAATCATATGTTCTTCGAAGTTGAGCTTGGACTCGTGCTAATACCTCCAACAAACTGAATGGTTTTGATATAAAATCATCTGCTCCTAGCCCTAGTCCCATAATTTTATCAATTTCCTGATTCTTGGCAGAAAGAATAATAATAGGCATTTTATACTCTTTCCGAACTATTTTAATCAATTCGTATCCATTCATATTCGGCATCATAATGTCAATAATGGCTAGATCAATTTTGAATTTCTGTATAAGATTTAAAGCTGATTTACCATCACACGCTTCCAGTATAGAAAAGCCTTCCATTTCTAAAAAAAGTCTTAGTATCTCAATGATTTCAGGCTCATCATCAACGATTATAATCGTTCTCACCATTTCTCCCCCTGTTTCCACTTTAAAATCTTGCTTAAAACTAAAATTCCCTTTTGTAAGATTATTGTAAGGTAAATGACAGTTCAGAGAAAGATTAACACCTTAAGATGGAGTTATCTTAAACGAAAGACAACTGAAAAAACTCTGCAACTACCAAATATATCGAGAAAACTTGCACATCATGATACTTGCATGTTAAATGGCCTCAGGTTATATATTTGACTAAAAAGGTAGATGAACCAGCATATATACAATCTGCCCAAAGGAAAAAGAATTCACCTATAAGCTTTTTAGATTAGGATCATAATCAAATCCTTGAATATTAGAAAAATGAATGCTCTATGTTTCTAGTATACTAGAGCGGATGTTTTAAATCGTTAAAGGAGTGATAGACATGTCATTATCAGTAACCTATGAACAGTATGAGAAAGCAGAGCGTCTGCTTTCTTGGAACACTGTAAATGATGTATTTAACGGTAAGGTTTTTCCTAATTGGTTAGATACAGGAAGCCGCTTTTGGTATCAAATGGATATACGAAAAAAAAATGAACGCGGTAAGCAATTTGTGATAGTTAATCCACGGTTAAATACTAAAGAACCCGCTTTCAATCATGCTAGGCTTGCAAAGTCCCTCTCTAATGTAATTAACCATCAGGTCGATTCAGATAATCTTCCCTTCAACTCTTTTACTTATGTAAATGAAGGGAAAGCGATTCAATTTGAAGTAGATGGAATCACGTGGATTTGTGATTTAACTAAATATCATTGTGAAAAAATCCGGGCTAAAGAAGTACCTGCGAATGAACTTCAATCTCCTGACGGGCGTTGGTCTGCATTTATCAAGGGGTATAATTTATTTGTACGCTCTTTAGAAACAGGACAACTAATCCAACTAACCCACGATGGCAAGCGATACTATGATTATGGGACTCAACCGGAATCAGAAATTTCCGCTGTCATTAAACGATTATATAATCCGAAATTTCCACCGGCAGTACTCTGGTCACCGGATTCCAAACAAATCTTGACGCATCGGCTTGATCAACGCAAAGTACGAAAAATGTCTCTTCTACAGTCAGTTCCTCATGAAGAAGCAAAAGCGCCTGTAATCCATTCGTATCGCTATCCACTAGTCGGAGATAAACATCTTC
The DNA here is from genome assembly GCF_056711665.1 of Bacillus sp. Medicinal_06. NCBI lineage: Bacteria > Bacillati > Bacillota > Bacilli > Caryophanales > Bacillaceae > Bacillus > Bacillus sp. Medicinal_06. The sequence continues at coordinate 89,668 of NZ_JBWYHD010000003.1, forward strand.
CAGTAGCCCATTTTGTAATTTGCGATATTGAACAGCAATCGATGATTCAATTAGATACAGAACCTGTGATTACTGGATTAGTATCACCACTCAGTTCTAGTTGTCAAACGGCTTTTTGGACAAACGACAGCAACTTTGTTTATTTCACAAGAATGGCTCGCAATTATCGATCTATACAATTTGTTGTCGCTAATGCAAAGAATGGTGAAGTTCAAAATTTGTTAAAGGAAAAAAGTGAAAGCTTCCTATTTACAGACCTCTACAATATCAAAAGTGGCAAAGGAGGTATAAATGTCCAATGGCTATGCCATGATAACTCTTTTATTTGGCATTCGGAGCGTGACGGATGGTCACACCTCTATCTTTATGACAGTAATACAGGGAGACTTAAAAATAGAATTACCTCTGGACCTTGGACAGTTCGTCGACTAATGGGGGTTGATGAACAAAAAGGTTGGGTATACTTTACTGCTAGCGGCCGAGAACTGGGACGGGATCCTTATTTTCAGCATCTTTATCGCGTTCGACTAGATGGATCAGACTTAGTACTCCTTACGCCAGAGGATGCAGAGCATAATGTGTCTATTTCCCCCGATTATCGTTTTTTTGTAGATACTTTTTCACGAGTGGATATGCCACCTAAATCTGTGTTGCGTTCCACAAATGGAAAATTAGTTTGTGAACTGGAGCAAGCTGATATTGAACTTCTCTTATCAAATGGATATCAAATACCAAAGCGTTTTACTGTCAAAGCTGCCGACGGGATAACTGATTTGTACGGAGTACTGATTCCTCCTGCAACAATAAACAAAGAGTGTAAGTATCCCATCCTAGATTACATGTACGGTGGTCCTCAAATAACTCACACACCGAAAGAATTTACTTGGGGCGGAGAGTATTCAGTAGGACTACCAGTTAATCAAGTGGGCTGTGCTCAATCTTTTGCACAGCTTGGCTTTGCTGTTATTTTAATGGATGGAAGAGGCACTCCTTACAGGTCAAAGAGCTTTCATGATTTTTCTGATGGAAGGCTGGAATGGTCTGCAGGACTTGAAGATCATGTAGTAGCTATTAAGCAGCTTGCGGAGCGGTATCCGTTTTTAGATTCAGAAAAAGTAGGTATTTACGGCGAATCTGGAGGTGGGTATGCAGCTGTTCGAGCTATACTGACATATCCGGATGTATATACGGTAGCAGTATCTGGGTGCGGGAACCATGATCAGCGCTTGTACTTAGCAGCTTGGGGAGAACGCTTTCAAGGACTTTTCAATTCAGAACTATACCGTGAACAAGATAATACTAGATTGGTTAAGAACCTAAATGGAAAATTACTTTTGGTAACAGGAGACCTCGATGATAATGTCCATCCTGCTTTAACCATGCGAATGGTAAATGCTTTGATTAAAGAAAACAAAGACTTTGATCTACTAATACTTCCTAATCGGCATCATGGGATTTCAGAAGATGTGTATTTTATACGGCGACGATGGGACTATTTTATACAAAACCTAATGGGGGTAGAGCCACCAAAAGAGTATGCGATTAAAGATCCTATGTTTCCAGGATGATGAACAGATACTATCATCTATTATTAACTGATGAGATTGCTAACTTATATAGAAAATAATGCATTAAGTTAGGAGGATAATTATGAATAGATATTCTATTTTAATGTTATCATTCTGTTCATAATTTCTTTCCTCATTTCTTTCCTCGTTCCTGTCCCTTCATATGCGACTAGCATAGATGTAGGACCGTCTGACGAAAAAACGTTGGAGAATTGGATGGATCAGTTTTTTAGCTTAAAAGGGCTAAAGTTGAAGTTTGGATACTCCTGGCTAATACTAAAATCGGCCTAGCAAAACAAAAAAGGTCAACCAAAAAAATCCAGTTGACCTTTTAATTTGATTACACTCGTTAGCTCAGTACGCTTACTACCCTTATTATTTTTAGCATATGTATAGTTGTTGCATACCCCCTTCTAATTTTTACTTTCACCTTTAAAGATAAAAGACTTTTATAATTCCATGCATTATAATAACAATTTACGAATTTCTTTTATGCTTAAATCTGTGAATTTCGCAATGTCTTCTAACAGCATTCCATTCTTATTCTTTCATTCATGCATATTTTCACGAACATCCCCCATAGGATTTTCTAAAATCTTTAATAATGACCATAGTTTTTCAAATTCACTCACTTCGATAATCAGTTTTTCTCTGTCCTAATAGAAAACTTGCCCCACACAGATTTATCATAATGCTTGTCTTAGTAAAGTGTTCACTAGTTTATTGTGTAATTTCTATATAGAAAAGAAAATGAGAACCTCTTAATATCCAAGGGGTTTCCGTTATGTAGTAAATCAATTCTGATTGCATAGAAGCACCTGATAGTTTATCATAAGGTTTTCCTACTAATAAAAAAGAGCTACCTCAGTAGCTCTCAACAAAAGAATTTCCTTTGTAAAAGAAAATTAATAGTAATAAATTTTTATAGCCTTTCCCCATTGGTTGCAATTACACCTTTATACCAGAAAAAGGATTTCTTCTTTTTCCGTTCTAATGTTCCGCTGCCATCGTCATGTTTATCAACATAAATGAAACCGTAACGTTTGGAGAACTCGCCTGTTGACATACTTACCATATCAATACAGCCCCAGCTTGTATAGCCGATTAATTCAACACCATCTTCAATGGCTTCACCCATTTCCTTAACGTGCTCACGAAGATAGTCAATTCGATAGTCATCGTTGATTGTGCCATCTTCTTCTATTTTGTCATAGGCTCCTAACCCATTTTCTACAACAAATAGTGGTTTCTGATAGCGATCATATAATTTGTTTAAACTGATGCGTAATCCTACAGGATCGATTTCCCAGCCCCAGTCGCTTGTTTTTAAGAACGGATTTCTTATACCGCCAATAATATTCCCTTGCGTTGCTTCCGCATCTGTCTTCACTTTCTTCTCAGTGCGGGACATGTAATAACTAAAGCCAATATAATCAACAGTGCCTTCCTTTATTAATTCTAAGTCACCATCTTGAATCTCCAATTCGATATTATGTTCTTTCAAGTATCTCTTAATGAAAGCTGGATACTCACCTCGTACTTGTACATCTGCACAATAGTAGTTGAAAAGCTGTTCTTCCTGAAGAGCATACATTATATTTTCTGGATTGGAATTAAAAGAATATACAGGTGCAAAGAGAATCATACAACCAATTTGGGAGTTAGGAATGATCTCATGGCATGCTTTGACCGCAAGGGAGCTTGCGACAAATTGGTGATGATATGCCTGGAAGGTAGGCTCGTATTTATCTTCTTCTTTTTGAATTGAAAAACCAAGACCTTGAATCGGCATCACCAAGCTGCTATTGATTTCATTAAAAGTCATCCAAAACTTTACTTTATTTTTATAACGATTGAAAATAGCTTTTACATATCTTTCAAAGAAAGTTATCACTTGACGGTTTCTCCAACCACCATATTCTTTTACTAAATGTAGAGGCATTTCATAGTGAGAAATAGTTACAACTGGTTCAATACCGTTTTTATGCAATTCATCAAAAACACGATCGTAAAAGGCCAACCCTTCTTCATTTGCCTCTAATTCATCGCCGTTTGGAAAAATTCGTGTCCAGGCAATCGACATACGGAATGCTTTGAAACCCATTTCTGCAAACAGCGCAATATCTTCTTTATACCGGTGATAGAAATCAATAGCTTCATGATTCGGATAGTAATATTGATCACCATGGATTTCAAAATCAAAACCTGGATTCATTAATATTTTATAACGCTCGTTTCCACCTGGAAGAACATCGGCAATATTTAGTCCTTTATTCCCTTCATTAAATCCACCTTCTATTTGATTAGCTGCAGTAGCTCCTCCCCATAAAAAATCTTCAGGGAATTGATATGTTTTCATTTTGATTACCTCCAGAAATTTATGCCATTATAACTATTTGTTTAAATTTATAAAAATCTCTTTCTTATAAGTAACTACAAAAAAATCATAACTACGTTTAGTGGGATAGTAAATAAATGAAGAGTATTTAGTTTTTTATACCGGAGAAAGTGATTTGTTACATAAATGTAACACTATGTTTCTTGTGAAAAAATTGTGTTAAAATGTAGTTATCATTTTTTTGCAGGTTACGATATTTTTTACTAAAGGAGACACTGAATCAATGTTTACAAACGACGTAATCGCTTCTTTTAATGAATTAGAAACTTCTTTATACAACTATATTTGTCAAAACAGTGCTAAGGTGATTTATATGCGAATTCGTGAACTAGCAGATGAAACACATGTGTCAACAGCTACAATTTTACGTTTTTGCAGAAAGCTACATTGCGAGGGGTTTTCTGAATTCAAAGTAAAGCTTAAAATGCACTTAAAAAAGAATAAAAAGACAATTATAAAAAGTTCTCAACATTCAGTAATAGAATTTTTTGAACGAACATTAAAAGGTGACTTAGAAGAAAAAATTAAGGAAGACGCAAGTCTCGTTACCAAAGCAGATAACGTTATTTTTATTGGGATCGGCAGCTCTGGTATTCTTGCCGAATATGGTGCAAGATATTTCTCGAGCTTAGGTAAATTCTCACTATATATTAAAGATCCTCACTTTCCTATTCATTCCAACCTTCGTAATAATAGCGTAACAATTGCCTTATCTGTCTCAGGAGAAAATAATTTTACGGTCACTCATCTTAACCAACTTAAACAAGAGGGAAGTAAAATCATTAGTATTACAAACACTACACTCTCAACCATTGCAAAAATCTCTGATATAAACATTCCCTATTATGTAACAGAGGAATTTTTCGAAGAATCTAATATTACTACGCAAGTACCTGTTATTTATATTTTAGAATCTATGGCTCGAGAAATACATGAACTTAATCAATAGGCTGAAATCCCTAATGAAATGCATGCTGTGAATGTGAACAAACTTTATGAATGAGCTGAGAACACTCGTGATTTTAATTATGGGAGTCAGCGACAAGCAGAAGGGATTGCGGTGGCTAAAACTCAAGGAAAACATTTAGGGCGTCCTTTATTTAACCTTTTAACATTAAGCCAAAAGCAGCTATTGATAATAGCAGAAACCTATCCAAAGTGGAAAAAAAGAGAAATAACGGGCACTAAATTTATGGAACTACTAGAACTTAAGAAAAATACTTTTTATAAGATACTGAAAGAATATGAAGAGAAGAAAGTGAACTACCCACCACTTAACGACCTTACAGTCTGTTTGAAGGGGGGGCTTCAAAAGCCAAGACTTTCTCTTTTATTGCTCATTCATCCACAAGCCTACTCGCTCATGTCCAAAGCCTTATATTCGCGGCGTCCCTTACCGCATTTATTATATCGTATATGATCAAAATCACGTACAAAAAACATGTAAGCTACCGCCTACCGAAAATTCATCCCCCACCTACTCGCTGGGCCACGCCCTTCTCGCTCCTTGAGGAAGTGGACTTTTTTTCGGAACATATGCTAAAGACTAAAAGGGGTCCCGCCAACCAAATGACATAAAACCAACGCTAGGACATTTTATAGCAAATAAAAAGCCGATTTTCCTACGTTAAGGAATTTCGACATGTATGTTTTATCTTCGGAGTGGTCGTAATGATTCTAAAGTAGTAGTTGATTACTATAATTTAAAATAGCCTCCAAAAGGTTCTAGTGCAAATATATGAAGACGAACACAGATATCAGTGTTTAATCACAATTAATATATACTTTAAACTATCGTAACGATTACTAGAGTATTCACATATAATATTTATATATCAAACTGGAGGTGATGGTATCATGAATAAAGAGTACAATTCTAACAAAGATTCTGGCAATAAAGATATCCGCACTTCATCTTCACAATCTTCCAATTACCAATCATCACAAAATCTATATCGCCAAGGGTATGTAAAGAAGAAAGGATGTAATTGCGGTAAAAACAAATAGAGTTTTCACTTTATTTAGAATTAAATTTACTATGTAATATATACAACTCAAAAAAGAGCATCCATAACAGGTGCTCTTTTTTGATAATCATAAATAGTTATTAAAAATGAAGAATTTGATACAATTTGTGAAAAAGTAGTATTGGATCTCACTTTGAAAGTTTTACAAATACAACAAGCGGAAGTTGGTTCTGGTACAAACAATATTTGTTAGAAACGTAGATTCTGGTGCAAAAAGAATCCGAGTCAACTAGAATTTAATTTTCAAATAAATCTCTAGTACTCATTGTGGTCGAGCTGTTAGCTTTTGCTAGCTGCTCTTTTTTGTGCTTCATCACTTGCATTAATGATACTGTCAGGAGCCCATCCAGAATTTTTATCCACCCATAAACTGCTTCCGAGGTCCATCTTCTATCACGAATTTCCTGACACTTATCAACTAGATTGTTACATGTTTTCATAGTCATCCTTCTTTGCTACAAAATGAAATTTTTATTAATTAATCACCTTTATGCTAAGTTTGGATAATGGATGTTTGCAAAATGTTTGCAATTACAAAAAAATGCGGTTTCTCAAATACAAGAAACCGCATTACATCAGCATCTATAGTTAAATCTTAAACTGACTCGTATACAGTCCATAATAGAATCCTTGATTTTCAATTAAAGATTCATGATTGCCTCTCTCAATAATTTCTCCATCTTGAATAACAAGAATTTGGTCTGCTTTTTCAATCGTTTTTAATCGATGAGCAATCACAAAACTTGTACGTCCCTTCATCAAATAATTTAATCCAGATTGAATTTGAAGTTCTGTTCTTGTATCAATGTTAGATGTAGCTTCATCAAGAATTAGAATGTCTGCATCTGTTAAGATTGCTCGTGCAATTGCAAGCAATTGCTTTTGCCCTTGACTTAAATTTGACCCTTCCGAAGCAATTTCTGTTTCATATTGCTTTGGTAAATGTTTAATAAATGAATGTGCAGATGCTGCCTTTGCTGCCGCAATAACTTCTTCATTACTTGCATCTAGCCGTCCATAACGAATATTATCCATAATTGTACCTGCGAAAAGATATGTATCTTGCAAGACGACTCCTATTTTACTTCGCAGAGAGCTAATATCGTAATCTTTTATATCTTTTCCATCAATCTTAATTTGCCCTTTATGAATATCATAAAAACGCGTTAACAAATTAATAACTGTTGTTTTTCCGGACCCCGTTGGTCCAACAAGTGCAATCGTTTCTCCTGGATACGCATGTAAGTTAACATCTTTTAAAATTTCTTTTTCTTTCGCATATCCAAATGATACACGTTCGAAAGAAACATTTCCTTTTAGCTTCTCAACAATAATTGCATCTTTTTTATTTTGAATTTCTGGTACCTCATCCATAATTTCAAAAACTCGCTCTCCCCCAGCAACTGCAGCTTGAATTGTATTCATAAGCGTTGCAAACTGACTAAGTGGTCTTGAAAATTGACGAGAGTAATTAATAAATGCTGCGATAACACCAACTGTTGTCATACCATTTAAAACCATAATGGCACCCGCTAATATAACAAGTCCCATACCTAAGTTATTAATAAAGTTCATACTTGGGAAGATAAACGCTGAAAATGTATCAGCTTTTGTAGCAGAAATTCTAAGTTGTTCATTGATCGTATGAAATTTATTTACTGTTTCTTTTTCTTTTCCATATAGCGTAATAACATCTGCACCTGTAATTGCTTCTTCAATAAAACCATTTAATTCTCCTAGATCTTTTTGACGCTTCGCAAAATTTTTACCACTATATGCAACCAGTTTTTTTGTTACCAAAAACATAATTGGTATCGTAATGAGTGTCACAATTGCTAAAATCCAATCTAGTGCGAACATTGCGATTGTCACACCGATAAATGTTAAGGCAGACGAAATGATTTGAACGACGCCTTGTGTTAACGCTTGATTTAAACTATCAATATCATTTGTAACGCGACTCATTAAATCTCCCTGTGAACGAACATCAAAGAAACGAAGGGAAAGCGTTTGGATTTTCCCAAAAATATCTTGCCGTATTTTTTGTATCGTTTTTAATGCTACATTAACCATCAGGAATGTTTGCAGCCACGTTAATAATACCGTAATGCCATAAATCCCAACGAGAAGCATACACATTCTTGCTGTCCCATTTAAATCTCTTGGTACGATATATTCATCAATAATAACTCCCATATAATATGGTCCTAATAAACCAAGTAATGTTGTAACAAATACAAGAACAATAACGAACATAAGAGCTGCTTTTTGATACCCCATATAGTTCCAAATTCTCATTACAGTTCCTTTTGTATCTTTCGGTTTTCCTGGTTTGGAATTGCTACGTCCACCTTTATTTCCGAACTGCCCTTGAAAATTACGCATGTTCTTTCCCTCCTTCTTGATCTAAACTACCACCTTGGGAAAGATATATATCTTGGTACACTTCGCATGTTTCTATTAAATGTTCGTGTGTCCCACTTCCAACTAATTCACCGTGATCTAAAACAAGAATTTGATCAGCATCTATAACAGATGATATTTTTGAGGCGATTAAAAATGTTGTCATTTCTGTATGTTCTTCTTTCAATGCTTCTTGTATAATCCCTTCTGACTTTGCATCAACAGCTGATGTAGAATCATCAAGCACGAGGATAGATGGTTTTCGAACAAGTGCTCTCGCGATTGAAAGACGCTGTTTTTGTCCACCAGAAAGGTTTGTTGCTCCTTGTGTTAAGTTATATTGATATGTATTTTCAAACTTATGAATAAACTCCGTCGCACAAGCTGCTTCTGACGCAGATTCTATTTCTCCTTGTGTTGCTTCTTCTTTACCATATCTCATATTTTCTTCAACACTTCCTGAAAACAGCAATGCCTTTTGCGGAACAAATCCGATTGAAGAACGAAGCACAGGTAAATCGTACTCTTTGACATTGACACCATCAACAAAAATTGCTCCTTGATCAACATCATATAAACGTGGAAGTAATTTAACTAAAGTAGATTTCCCACTTCCCGTAGGACCGATAATCCCTACTTTTTCACCTTTTCTTACTGTAAATGAAATATCTTTTAAAACATATTCATTATTTTTGCTGTAACTGTAACTAACATGCTTAAATTCGATATTTCCATTTACTTTCTCCGGTTGATACGCATTTTTTTCATTTTCAATATCAACTTTCGTCTCTAGTACTTGTTGTACACGATCAGCAGATGGAAAAGCACGAGCAATTTGAATAAATACCATACTGATTGACATAAGCGACATTAATATAATATTTAAATAGTTAATAAACGCTAAAATTGCTCCAACTTGTAATGTGCCATTAAACACTTTCACGCCGCCTATCCATAACGTCGCTACAATACCACCATTTACAACTAGCATAATGATCGGCATCATTAATGAAACAATTTGTACCGCACGAATGTTGATGCATGTTAAGTTTTTATTTACTTTTTCAAAATGGGAAATTTCATGATTCTGTCTTACATAAGCCTTTACAACGCGGACACCAGATAGGTTTTCTTGTAATTTTGTATTTACTTTATCTAAAGCTTCTTGAACCCTTCTAAATGATCCGCTTGCATTCCCAGCGATGAAAATAATTGCAACTAAAAGAATAGGTACAACAACAAGTAAAATAGAAAACAAATCTTTTGCTGTTACAAAAACAATAATGATACTACCTATAAATAATAAGGGGCCACGAACAAGAACACGCAATATCATCGTCATAGCTACTTGAATGGATGTAATATCATTTGTGACAATTGTTAATAACTTTCCAGTTCCAAATGAGTCCCGGTTTTCACTAGAAAACGTCTCAATTTTTGTAAAGACATCCTTTCTTATATCCGTCGCGAAGTTAACAGCCGCTTTCGTAGAATACATCATACATCCAAGCCCACCAATTAATCCAATTGCTGCTGCTCCTATCATCAGAATTCCCATTTTAATTACATACTGAAAATCTTGATTTGCTATTCCAACGTCAATAATATGTTGCATAATCGTCGGCTGAATTAAGTCCATCGCAACCTCAAGTACCATAAACAGTGGTCCAATAATAGCGAAGAACATGTATGGTTTTAAATACTGTAACAATTTGCGGAATGATTTCATACATTGTCTCCTTTTCTTATGAAATTGTCATTTTATAATTCAAATACCACCTTCTTTTTATTCATTCATACGGACTTTTCCATTACTACTATTTATATTCCAAAGATTAATATTTAACATTATTAAATGATAAATATTAATCTTCCATCCGTCAATCAATGCGCCTTACCTTTATAGAAAATACATCTTCCTTATTTCTAGGCAATCATAAAAAAACGCATTCTTTTATAATAGAATGCGGCCAAGCTCAATTATATATGTTCAATTGTAAAATTAATGAATTCTGTTTCAAAACCATTACCTTTTGATGGACTACAAGTGTAAAATCCTATTTTTATAGGATAATTCCCCTGATCTTCTATAAGATGAGCAATTCGAATCTGTTCCCATTCATCACCCATTTGTTCAGTCTTTACATAAATCGTATAGTCACCTTCCTTTCGAATTATTCGAAAATTTAGCTGTTGTTTGACAAGCTCATTCGAAAAATTTTGCGTCGACCAATCAGAATATCCACTATTTGTTACAACGGCCCCTAAATGTGATGGTCCTTCAGGAATATATTCAAGAGATGTTTTTAACCAACATTTCTCCGATAACATAACAAAAAGTCCGGCTTGGTCGTATGTAGATTTAGGGTCCATACGTAATGATACTTCAGCTACAAAATCCGTAGACAGTTCTTCATAAAAAACGTGTCCGTTCATTACCTCGAATCCATAGTGTGTTTTTAACCAAAAATCGGTTTCTTCTTTCGAATGAACGAGAAAAGTTTTTTCTTGTATCTCATAATTTTTTGGTTCATTTATAATATTTAGTTGTTTCATATGATTTGGTATATAGGATATTTTCATAGGACCTCCATAAAAATATGTTTCTTAAGCATTCATGATTCACTCATGATTATTTGCTGCAATCCAATCATAAAGAATCTACTAATGGCGATTTGGGGGTTAAAATTCAGTTGCAATTGGAAATTTATATCCTTTAAAATTAATCTTTTCACCACCGCGAATCATCAAGTATGTTTCAGGTTGAAACTCTTTACATGTTACCGCTTCTATCCCTAGTTCATCAGGATAAAAGTAAAATACAATCGCTGTAAATGATTCAGCTATTTCAGCACATATTTCATCTAAAATCGGCATAATTTGTGCAAAAACCCCAAATAAATGTAGCACTTTATCTTTCACTTCATATACAATCAATGCGTCTAACTTCTCTGAATAGTATAGTTTTCCATTCCATTTCGTATCGTACATATTAAAATAAAAAGAAGACTGATAGTTTAGTGTGGAAAATTCCATTGAAAGCTGTTGAGAGTTCTCCATTATTTCTTTTATAAGTTGCATATCTTTTTCAACATGAAAGTTTAATTTTCGAAGTGAAGATGAACAAGGTTGCTTATTATCATAAGATAATGTCATCAGATGTTCTTGTACGACTCGAAAACCAAATGACTCGTATAATTCCGGCTTCTCTGTAAATAATATTGCACATTCATATTTTGTATCTATTTCTTGTAATACTTTACAAAATAGCTGCTTCATCAAGCCTTTTCTACGATATTCTGGATGTGTCATGACAGATTGAATACCAGCAGCATGAATTTCCTCTCCATTTACTAACATTGGTAGCGCAAACATAGATACATTTGCTATTACTTGACCTTTTTGTAAATAGGAAAAAGGTTTGTATGTATTGTCCCAAAATCCATTGGATTCAAAATTTTGTAACGTTTGAACAGGAATATGAAACACCTCTTCAAATAATTGAAACAACAATTCCTTTTTCGGTTCTTCCACAAAAAAGTTTTCAGAAAGAATAAGATTCCCCATATTGTTCCTCCATAAGTTCATTCCTATTAGTGTAATCGTTTTCTATTGTGTTTAAATGAAAGAAGTTTCTTTCAGGTCAACATACCCTCACAAAATATACCAAAATAAGTTAAGATTTTCAAGATAACTGCGAATACAACTTCCAATAAAAATTATTTTATATTCCTCTTACATGTATTATTCAATAATCAACATACTAAGTGAGAGCTAATTTCGTAAAAAGTGAGGGCTATTTAACTATGGAAAATTATACTACCCCTAAATGTATTATCGTTATTTTTGGTGCGACAGGCGATTTAGCAAATCGCAAATTATTCCCTTCTCTTTTCAGGCTCTTTCGACAAGGGAAAATCTCCGAAAATTTTGCCGTTGTTGGTGTGGCAAGAAGGCCATTATCTAATGAGGAATTTCGTGAGAATGTTAAACAATCTATTCACAATTTACAAGAGAAAAATATAACTCATGATACATTCGCTTCCCATTTCTATTATCATCCTTTTGATGTAACAAATTTATCTTCTTATCAGGAGCTAAACAGTTTGTTAAGCACTCTAGATGGAAAGTATGCTACTGAAGGAAATCGTATGTTTTATTTAGCTATGGCTCCTGATTTTTTTGGCACAATTGCTACAAATTTAAAATCAGAAGGGCTAACTTCAACGGAAGGTTGGATTCGTTTAGTAATTGAAAAACCATTTGGACATGATTATGAATCAGCACAAGCATTAAATGATCAAATTCGTCATGCCTTCACAGAAGATCAAATTTATCGTATTGACCACTATTTAGGGAAAGAAATGGTTCAAAACATTAAAGTTATTCGATTTGCGAATGCGATTTTTGAACCTCTTTGGAACAATCAGTATATAGCAAACATCCAAATTACTTCAAGTGAAACTTTAGGAGTAGAAGAGCGCGGCCGCTATTACGAAGATTCAGGCGCACTACGTGATATGGTTCAAAATCATATGTTACAAATGGTAGCACTCCTTGCAATGGAACCACCAATCAAGCTAACTGCAAATGAAATTCGAAGTGAAAAAGTGAAAGTACTTCGTGCTTTACAACCACTTTCAGAAGAGACGGTAGAACGTGATTTTGTAAGGGGACAATACGGATCAGGAATCGTAGACGAGCAAAAAGTAATTAGTTACCGTGAAGAAAACGCAGTAAATTCAGAATCAAATACGGAAACATTTGTTGCTGGTAAGCTAATGATTGAAGATTTCAGATGGTCAGGCGTTCCTTTCTATATTCGAACTGGGAAACGTATGCAAGAAAAATCAACCGAGATTGTCATACAATTCAAAAATTTACCAATGAATCTATATTTTAATAAGGAAAAAAAAGTTCATCCTAATTTATTGGTCATTCATATTCAACCAGAAGAAGGTATCACACTTCATTTAAATGCACAAAAAACTGATAGTGGCACTACTTCGACACCTATACAATTAAGTTATTGTAATAACTGTATGGATAAAATGAATACACCGGAAGCATATGAAATACTTCTATACGATTGTATGCGTGGTGATTCAACTAACTTTACTCATTGGGATGAAGTATCCCTTTCTTGGAAATTCGTTGATACAATCTCAAATGTTTGGAGTAATAAATCAGCTAAACATTTTCCTAACTATGAATCCGGCTCAATGGGTCCTAAAGAATCTGATGCTTTATTAGAAAAAGATGGTTTTCATTGGTGGCCAACGATAACCTCTCATTTGACAGGAGAAAGCTACAATGAAAATATATGATATTACAGTCCCTATATTTGAAGGAATGACTATTTACAAAAATAAGCCTAAAAAACAACCACAGTTTTCAAGAATAACAAATGCGCATGTTACCGAGTCACGTATCAAATTAGACGTCCGTACAGGTACACATATTAATCTTTACATATGATTATTGAAGGAGCGGCCTTTGAGAGTATTGGGAGTTTTACAGGTCATGATCGCCTTCCTAACTTCTTCACTTTTACATTCTTGTCCGCGAATAGAGAAATAAATAATAAACAACCTCGTCCTTATAAGAACGAGGTTGTTTTTATGTAGAAAAGATTTTCCGATTACATTGTGATGATAACTTATTTTTTATCGCTTTTTTCTACCGCATGGCCGCCGAATTCATTACGTAGTGCAGCTACTACTTTACCTGTAAATGTGTCATTTTCTAGTGAACGATACCGCATTAATAAGGAAAGTGCAATAACAGGTGTCGCTGTTTGTAAATCAAGAGCTGTTTCAACTGTCCATTTCCCTTCCCCTGAGGAATGCATGATCCCTTTAATGTCATCTAACTTTGCATCCTTTGAAAATGCGCGTTCCGTTAAATCCATGAGCCACGAACGAATAACTGAACCATTATTCCATACTCTTGCTACTTTTTCATAGTCATAATCAAACTCGCTTTTCTCTAACACTTCAAATCCTTCACCAATAGCAGCCATCATACCGTATTCAATCCCATTATGAACCATTTTTAAAAAATGACCACTTCCCGCTTTTCCTGCATATAAATATCCATTTTCTACAGCTGTATCTCGAAATACAGTTTCTACAGTTCCCCACGCTTCTGGATCTCCTCCAACCATATAACAAGCACCATGACGAGCACCCTCTGTCCCACCAGATGTTCCCGCATCCATAAAATGCACACCAGCTTTTTTAAGCTCATCATAGCGACGAATGGATTCCTTATAATAAGAATTACCCGCTTCAATCACAATATCTCCCCCACTTAAAAGCGGTGTAATTTCATTAATTACATTATCAACAACAGCATGTGGCACCATAATCCATAAAACTCTTGGTGTTTCGAGAGATTGAATAAGTTCAGCTAGACTAGATGTGCCTACAGCACCATATCCTTTTATTTCTTGTACAGCATCTGCATTTACATCATACGCCACTACTTCATGATTCTTATCCATTAAATTTTGACCTAAATTCAACCCCATTTTCCCTAAACCAATTAACCCTATTCTCATCTTTCATTCCTCCTAAAAAATACCTAAGTAGATTCGCTCATCCTTTGTTTATCCTGCTGCATTTCAACAACCGATATTTACCCCAAAATTTTTCCACTACAGATATATTTTGCACGAATCTGCTCTGGTAGATGCATAGGAGCTACTTAATATTTATAAAAGCGTTGTAGTTTCCGCCTTCGTTATTCACTAATCCCTTCTAACCTCTCCTTCGTATTTACTTCTTCTCCTTTTAAACGCTTTTCAAATGTTTTTCTCCAACTTGTTGAAAGAGCCTCTACTCCTAAAATCCTTCGTACTCCCTCAAAGTTACGTTTTTCTTTATGCATTATGTGGTTTGCAAAAGCAATTGAAATACCTTGATGATTAGTCTCAAGCTGTGTGAGAGAATCTGTTGGTGATACCCACCCCTCTTTTAGAACACGAAAATAAAATCCCGTATATCCTGTGTTTTGGAAGTAAAGTGGTAATTGCGGTATATCATACTTTTTTGCTAGTTTAAAACAAGGCTGCCTTGGTTGACTTACTTGTACTATTGCTTCGCCAATTTGAAATATATCACCTATACAAACATCTTCTTCAAGCATGTCTTGTACTGTCATATTTTCTCCAAAAGCACCATATACAAGCTTTTGATTCAATTCTTTTTCCCAATACGGATAATGATTATAGGAATAAACACAAACTGCTTTATCAATTCCACCATGATGGACTAAATCAGCTTGACCATCTCCATTAAATTTTAATGATGATAAAAAGACAGGCTCACTTACTTGCGATTTATTCATACCCGTTTGAATTAATTTCCCGCCATATGACACTTCTTTTGGCATACCTATATTAAGAGACATTAAGTTATATGACTTTAGCATCATTCCCGACTCCTTTCACTTTCTTGACAAAGCTCTTCAAAATTTTGATTTATTATCTCAAATTCCTTATCAATGTGAGTATAATGTCAAAACATTAATTGTTCAATTCAATTATTTGTATGATAATGATAGGTAAAACCTATCATTAGAGGTGATTCTTATCGAGTTAAGACAGTTAGAATACTTTGTAGCTGTTTCAAACGAATTACATTTTACAAAAGCAGCTGAAAAATTAAATATTTCGCAACCTTCACTAAGTCAACAAATTCGTTCACTTGAATATGAAATTGGTATGCCTCTTTTTGATCGAATTGGCAAAAAAATCTCTTTAACAGAAGCGGGAAGAATTTTACTTTCACATAGTCAAAAAGTCTTTCACGAAGTAGAACAAGCGCATGCTGCAATTCAAGATTTAAACGGGCTCCAGCAAGGAAAGTTAACCGTTGGCACCCTATTGACGACCGTAAACTACTTATTACCACCAGCCATTTTGAATTTTAATGAGTTATATCCTAATATTGAACTTTCTATATTAGGTCTTCGTACTAGCGAAATCCGTGAAAAATTATTGCAAAATGAATTAGATATTGGCATTACATTTCTTCCTGTTCAAAATAAAAAAATCATATCTATTCCGCTTTATCAAAACGAACTTACTTTAGTAGTACCAACTGGGCACGAATTAACACAACACACTACCGTGACGATGGAAGTATTACAGAAATATCCTGTTATCCTCCTACCCAAAAATTTCTTTTTAACACAGCTTATTAATTCACATTGCCAAAACTTTAACTTTACACCAAAACCAATTTTAGAGATAAGTACAATGGAATCATTAATTCACATGGTTTCAAAAGGAATGGGAATAACAGTTTTGCCTAAACCATATATAGACTTTCTACAGAGTGACTCTATTCAAGCTATTAAAATCAAGAATCCTACGCCCACGATAGAAATCGGGATTATTTATAGAAAAGATAAATATATGCGGGCTGCTGCACGAGCTTTTATTGAGCAGTTAAAAAACATTGTAGATTCTTTTCCAATCTAGATAGATATCTCCCGTACTACAATCTCTCCTTATTCTATTAGAAGAACGCATAGGTGAATAAACGTAGGTGAGTCGATGAAAGAAAAAAGAGTTGATGTCCTTCACTAGAGACAATCAACTCTTTTTTCTTTTTGAAATTCCATTAATTCCTTAACTTATCAGACATACCCCCTATTCTCTTTCCATCATGCCGATCTGATTTTTCTTAGGTGCAACCTTCTCCCTAATAAGAAAATGAACCATCGGCAAAACAAGCAAACTAGCAAATGCGCAAAAAATCCCTAAAGTAACAAATGAAAACCCTTTACTCAAAGCAAACGATGCCACACTCGAAGCGATCGTCATTCCAACATACATTGCAGAACTATTCAACGCCATAACAGTCCCTCTTACTGCTGAACTTAATTCAGAAATCAAAGCTGTTAATGATGCTTGACCAAATCCAATGAATATACTCCAAACCATGTGTGCCATAATCGCGATTTTTATATTATCAATATAGAGTGAAAATGTAATTATACTAACTGAAGTAATGATACTTGCAATGGAAACCACTACTTTTTTCCCCATTTTATCTGCTAATTTTCCACCACCTATATTACCAACTACACTCCCTAAACCAGCAAAGAAAATAACAATTCCAATCTGTCCAATTGTAAATCCAAAATTCCTATCGTAGTACACACCTATGTATGAGAACATACCATGTAGTCCAACAGTCCATAAAAGCGTTGATAATAACGCAAAGAAAACAGAGAAATTTGTAAATGCGACTTTGCATGATTGAATCATTGCTCTCGTTGCAGAAGTTGATAACTGATTTTTCGGAATCTCTTTTTCTAACACTTGACTTGCAATTAGCGTAACAAGCACGGCTAGTAATCCAATGATAGAAAATGTCCATTGCCAGTTCCCTACCTCAGATAAAAAAGCACCGATAGGGACACCTAATACTGTTGATCCAACCATAGCTCCCATAATCATACCCATTGCTTTTCCTCGTGACTGGTACGGTACTTTATCTCCTACTAATGCAAATACACTTGGCATTATCATTGCTCCTGATAAACCAGTCAGTCCACGGAACAATAAGAGGGTTCCAAAATGATTCGTAAGTCCCGTGCAAAATGTAGCAACCGAAAAAATGATAAGACCCGTGACAATCATTTGCTTTCTACCGACTTTATCAGATAATGGTCCAAAAAATGGAGCTGTTATCCCATAGAATAGTGCGTACGCTGTAATGAAAAGCCCACCCTTTTCAGTAGGTATTCCTGTTGTTAGTGAAATCGCAGGCAATAATGGTGAAACAATTAAAGAATCTAAACCGATAAAAAAAGCGATAATTGCTAAAATACGTAACGTTGATTTTACTTGCATCTTGATTCCTCCCCTTTATTTCATATATGAAATAAATATTTAAAATTACCCTTACACCTCCAATTTTATACATGTCAATTTATTTCATATGTGAACTATTTATATAAAAAAAATGTAACAGAGTGTTACACTTTTTCTTATATATCGCACTTAAACTAAATGATGCTTCCATTTTAACAATAGTTCTTGCAGCTTTTGTTCTTCTTCAGCAGTAAAACAGCTACAATTTTCTTGTAAAAACCCTGCATACTTCACATCGACTTTCTCTCTAATTTCTTCTCCCTTTTCAGTTAGAAAGACAAGTGTTTCACGTTGATCATTTGGATTCTTTTCCGTTGCAACATACCCGTCTCTCTTCATCCGCTGAATCATCGTAGTCATATTACTTGGAACACACCCCATATTTTCAATCAGCTTAGACATCGATATCTTTCCGGACTTCGCAAGCACTTGTATCACACCAAATTGGACATAGCTTATACTATGCTCTGCTATCGCCTTATCCAAATTTCTTTGCAATTGATGATAGACATCTCGAATACTTCCGTATAATTCTCTTTTTTTCATTTCCATTCGAAAAAGCCTTTCATTTTTATTTCATATATAAATCCTATTCCCATATATTTCATATGTCAAATAAAATAACCTTGTCTTGGTGGATTTTCCCCATACCTCCACCAAGACAAGGTCTACGACAATCTAATCTTTTCAATACAATTATGTATATTTTACAAGTTATTTTTTCGCTTGTTCCCCACTCGCTATTAACGTACTTCCTGAGAATGTCTCTTTTTGCATGAAGACTTTATTAACCAAATCTTTCTGCTCATCTTGCGACATTACACCTTTCCCTTCGCCAAGATTACCGCTTTGTAATTTCCAAATCGTATTATGATCAGCGTCAACTTTTTCATATTTCCCCTGTTTCCATCTTTCTAAAATATCTATATATGCGCTTTTTTGATTCGAATTACCACTCTTAACAATCTCTATTAAACTTTCAATTCGTTCTTGTGTTATAAAAATATAACCCCATTTTTGATCTACTTTTACTTTTTGATGTGCCATTTCATGTAATGCAATTTGCACTTTTTCATCAGTCCACTTAAAATTTTTATTAAAATCACTATTTGGCAAAGAGTAATTCCCATTCTCTAACAGTTTTGCGTTCTCTGCTTTCACTTTACTATCAGCTAACACTTCCACTGCTGGAGCTGCAGTTGGTGCTTTTTTGGCAGCTGGTTTACTAGTATTAAGATAATATAAGATACCGTAAGTAAGTGCTACACCCATTACTGCCATTCCAGCAATTATCCCTAATATTTTTAATAGTGTTTTCATTGAACACATGTCCCCCAACATTCCATCACTCATTTTCTTTCTAGTTATTTTTTTATAACTCGTTATAAAAGATTCATTGAAGATGCTTTTTTCATAAAAATTCTCCCTCAAAAGTATTATTTTATTAGTTTCTTTCCTATGTTTCCTTTTATTGTATTTCGATTCAGTTTTATATTGCAAGATTATTCTGTAAAAAGATTATAATTTTCTAACATTCAGATAGGAATTTCCTCACATTTTATCTCTTTTCGCAAAATGTGATTAGCTTTATTCAAACTATACATCTTGAAATCAATTGCATATAGAAACAAGCACAGTCTATGTGAGTATTGATAAAGATGTATTAGAACCTCGTGACGCTATTACAAATTGGGATCAAGGACATATGAATTTATCAACATTATTACAATATGTTCGTTCTATAAAAAACAAAAAATCCGTTCACGGCATTGATATTTGTGGTGAAATTTCATTCACCCTCACCAACTGAAATATTTTTTATCAGAGTATCAAGAAGCTATTATAAAAAATGAAACAGCAAATGAACAAATCTTAGAAGCCATCTATCAAACCTCTAAAGATTATAGTCATACGTGATAATCCACAAAAAATAACGAGTACATTGATTGATACAATGTACTCGTTATTTTTTACATTATGAATGATTTTTTCTAAACAAAGGAGTATCATTATCCATCTCCCTATTATTATCCAATATTAAGCTGTCTTGCTCTTTTTCCCCATAGCGGTCTCCATAGTACTATCGAAGCAATAGTAAGTAAAAATGTAGTAATCACACTTCCTTCAATTCCAAATGCTCCTCCATGTAGCGCCTCCGGCCCACTTGTTGTTGATTTAAATAAAGGAGTCGAATATATTGTCATTCCACTTACTGCAAAACCGTACACATTATATTGAGCCCAATTCCAGATAGAATGCCAAGCACATATCCCCAAAAGACTATTCTCTTTTAACACATAAAATGCCGCAAATACACCAACTAATATGATATTTGATATCGAAAGAATTGTAATACTTGGATTAAGTAGATGGAGAAATCCAAATAAAAATGAGGTAACAACAACTCCGACCCATATCCGGCTTCTAACTGAAATAACTGGAAATAACCAACCGCGTACAACAATTTCTTCTGTAGCACCTTGTACTAAAAATGCAATTAAAGAACTTAATATTCCCAATATGACTGTACTTGAAATCTGTTGTAGCTGTAAAGTAACAGAACCGATTAAAATTAAAATGACAACTGGTATTGTTATAAATATAAATCCAATAAATGCTCCGCGTACATATTTTTTCAAAGCATTATCTTTCCAAAAACCAATTGATGAAAATGACCGCTTCTCTACAAAACGAACCCATAAAAATACAAATAAAATTGCTCCGCCAAACGTTAGTAACATATTTAAATTGTTATAATGTGCTTTCATAAATGTCGTTTCTGCTTTTGGCAAGAACAACATAAATAAAATAAACAATTCACCAAGAGTTAAAAATACAACCGATAATATTACTGCTAAAATTGGATGTACTTTCTTACGCCCTTCCTTTGCTGCTTCAATTGTTTTGAATCGGCTATTGTTCAAAATTACTCCTCCCTTTCTTTTTTAGTTTTCACCTATTACAGATATTCCCTATTCTATATTAAATCTATTATTCCCCATAATTTTTAAATACAACAAGGACTGCTACTTATAATTACCTAGGGGATGTTTAAATTAGAAATAATACATTCATAAAAAGGACCTTATTCTTTCATTTTGTTAGATACATGCTATACAATCACCTCTTGTTACAGTAACGTTATTGAAATATAAGTCAGCACAAAAAACCATTTGTTTCCAACACTTGCTATTTCTCTCCATTTGTTGTAAGATAAGTCTTAAGGTCAAATTTACAAAAAGTTTCACTTTACATATTATCAAGCATCTATTAAGGATAATAAGTGTTCCTAATCGGTTTTTGATAATATGTGAATTTTTATTTTCGTTGAAATAAGACGGATCATATTGTAATTTATTTTTCTTATTTTTAGGAGGCACTTACCATGACATTAACAGGTAAAGTAAAATGGTTTAACAGCGAAAAAGGTTTCGGTTTCATCGAAGTTGAAGACGGTAACGACGTATTCGTTCACTTCTCTGCTATCACTGGCGAAGGTTTCAAATCTCTTGACGAAGGTCAAGAAGTTAGCTTCGAAGTTGAAGAAGGCAACCGCGGACCTCAAGCTAAAAACGTTGTAAAGCTATAATTTAAACAATAAAAAGGTTGTTACCATCGCACGGTTAACAACCTTTTTAATATATAATTTAAAAATTTTTACATAAAAGGAGTGGTCACATGTATCGCAATCGAAAGAACGATGTAGCAGAAGTACCACCAGAACAAACCCCTGTTTGGGAATGTGAATCAGAGGATTGTTTAGGATGGATGAGAAAGAACTTTTCATTTGAAGAAGAGCCAAAATGCCCTTTATGTAAAAGTAACATGAAAAGCGGAGAACGTTTATTACCTAAATTAGGTTAATGGTTTCATATCCCTCTTATCTTTTGATGAGAGGGATTTTTATTATTCCTCTTCATATTTATATATCCTAGTTCTTCCCTATATCTGTTCGTATTATAGAATAGATACAAGCATCGTGCTGTTTTCCACCTTGCTGAATATATCCGCGCAAGATTCCTTCTTTCTGAAACCCTATTTTGGATAGCATCTTGCACGAGGTGACATTTTCAGGGTATGTAATTGCTCCAATTCTAAATAAACCTAATTCCTGAAAACTATAAGTAATAATTTTCCGAGCAGCTTCTGATGCGTATCCTTTTCTCCAATAGGAAGGATGTAAATCATATCCAATTTCCGATCGTTTACTCCAAAGTTGTAAATTATTTAATCCAATTGTGCCAATTAACGTACCTGTTTCTTTTAATACAATTCCCCATCGAATTGCACGTTTTTCAAAAAAGTTTTTTGAAAAAGATTCAATCATACGTGAAGCCTGACCAAATTCTGTAAAGAAATTCATTCCATAATAACGCGTGACTTCTTCAAGCGAAAAAATTTCATATATTTTTTGACAATACGATTGATCAATTTCAACTAAATGTAACCGCTCTGTTTCTAAAACAGGAAATGCCATGAAAACCCTCCCTTTCTACTGATTTATTATATCAGAAAAACCTTCTCTTATTGAAAGGTTTTTCTGATATAGAATCCTGTTTTCAAAATCGATGAAACAAGATTTCCAGGTGTTTTTCTTAATTTATTATGCATATATACAATAATCACTTCATTTTCAAGCTAACAGAATTAATAATCTAAATTATATTCTTTTTATTTTATTAAGTAGTTTTATGAATCACATACCATTGAATCACATATTTTTAATACTTACTGGATAAGAAACACAAATCTTATGTTTACTGATTTAACGATAACTGCAATCATTATGGTTACAATAATCGGACTCCTGTTAGCATTCGGAACATGGAACATGGGAAATGAACTTAACAAATAAAAATAAGAATTAATACTTCTTCATTTAAAGGTAGAAGCAACTCCCTCTATCTTAATAAAGTGAAACTTTAATCAGTGGGGGTTTTCTTCATCCCCCACTGATTATTAGTTGAACCAATCGGGCCTTTACGGGCAGTTTATCTCCCACCTAACTTCTTTGCTTCCGCCGAATTTTGAGGTGGGAGTATTACTGCCCGTTAGTGCGGGATAAAAATTTGTTTTATGAATATATTTTTTACATTCACAAAACAAATAATTAGATATTAATGTTAATAATGTAAATTGTTATTCAACAAGAAGATCAGAGTGATATTAACGGAGGTGATTGAAGAAAATGTATATTTTTATAGGCATTGCTCTCTTGTTCATTTTGTTTGTTTTTTTATTCGCACAAAAATTCACACCCAACTCAGCGATGATGACAAGTTTCAAAGGAAACAGCTTCAAGACATTTATAATTGGACTTGTAATCGCCTCAGCATTATCACTTTCTTATGGGTTTTATCACGTAGCTACTTACCAACCTTCCATGCTAGATATTAAAATAAACAACACGCAATATATCGTTTCAGGTGATATCGGTGAATTTGGCTACTCCTCAGAACAATTAATCAAAAAAGAAAAAGAAGCTGAACTTTATTTTACTTCTTGGAAAACATTAAATCTAAAAAATTCTCAAATTACAATTAACTACCCTTCTGGTAAAAAAGAAACTTGGAAACCAAATATTTCTCTAATAAAAAATACATCCACAAAAGAGTTAAAAGAAAAATATAAAATAAAAGAGATTTATGTGCTCTCTCCTTATTCATTTAAAGAATCCGGGGACGTCACATTAACAATTACAGAAAATAAAACGATACGTGCAAAAACTGTAATCAACGTTAAATAGTAAAGAACTTTTAGTAAAAATAGACGAAATCCCTCTCTTATACTAGAGAGGGATTTCGTCAAAAATATAAAAATTCCTTTATTCAAAATGATTATTCAATGCTTTTACAATCTTCTCTGCCGTTTTCTTTCCATTTCCTATACAAGCTCCAATACCCACACCATAATATGATGCCCCAGCTACATATACATTTGGAAAAATAGCTAATAATTTCTCATTTAAAGATTGAACCGCATAGTTATGTTCCAAATGATAATTTGGCATTAAATCTTTCCAATCCGTAACTTCAACAACTTGCGGTTCCCCTTGAATCCCAAGACTTTTCTCAATATCAGATAAGGCAACTTGAACTAATTCTTCCTTACTTTTATGTTTCATTTTTTCATAAGCAGGATTTGAACTTTTATAAAACATCCTTACCAATAAATTTTGCTTACCTGATGTATGCTTCCATTTCCTACTCGTCCACGTGCATGCATCACAAAATAAATCACTATTTTCCGAAACAATGAAACCCGTTCCATCCGCTGGTAATTGCTCATCAGGTATTTCAAATCCTAAATAAACGCTAATCAGGGAAGAATTTTTCAACTTATTGAAATCATCATCCAATTCATTAGAACTTAATAATGTTTGTGCAATATCATGTGGAGCAGCTAAAACAACGTAGTCTGCTTTTATTGTTTCTTGATTTGAAAAAGAAACTTCATATCCGTCGTCTACTTTTTTGACATTCGTCGTTGTTACTCCTTTTCGTATGTCTGTCTCCGTCAATTCCTCTTCTAAACGATTAATAATCGTAGAAAGGCCTTTTTTAAATGATAAAAACTTCTTATTCCCAACAGCTTGAAATTGTTTTTTATTTACTTCAAAGCCTTTTATAATACTGCCATATGTATTTTTATAATCAAGTAAATAAGGTAGTGTAGACGCCATGGTAAGCTCATTCAATTTACCAGAATACACTCCTGAAAGAACGGGCGAAATCTGCTTCTCAACTAACTCTTTTCCTAAAAAGCTTTCTAAAAATACAGCGAGTGATGTATCTTTCGTAAAATCTTTGTTCTTTGTAATGAAGTCTTTTAGCGCAATGATTTTCCCCTTCTTTGAAACTAACGTACTACGAAATAACGATTCTACACTCATCGGTATACCAAATACTGTGTCAGCAGGAATCGGATGTAACGTATCATTTGCGTAAATATAAGAAATGCCCGTTTCATTGTATACTAATTCCTCTTCTAATTGTAATTCTTTTACAAACAGCATAACATTTTCGTTTCGAGCAACAATCGAATCGGCCCCTGTTTCCATAATAAAATCTTTTTCTTTCACACTGTGAATTTTTCCGCCTAAATATTCATTTTTTTCTACAAGGATTAATTCCAAATCTATATTGTAATCCTTTTTTAATCTTTCTAAATAATACATAGTAGAAAGACCTGTAATTCCTCCACCTATGACAACAACTGTTTTCATACTCGCTGCGCTGCTACTAAAAACATAGACAAACATAATCATCTACGTTAGATCATTCTTGCTTCTATGTGCCTCGCTTCGCCACTTACTCGCTACCACAATTTGATATAGCACTCCACAAGCGTAAATTCGGATGTAGCCCACCCTACATATATACGTTATCGAGATGTGATGATCGTATATTCTGTTGCATATTTCAAATTTAGACTTGCGTTAAAGTCTCTATCCATTTCAACATCGCAGTTATCACATTTAAAAATTCTATCAGATAAACGTAAGTCAACTTTTTTATATCCACAACAAGAACATGTTTTCGAACTAGGATAAAAACGATGTACCATTCTTAATTCGATACCATATTCATTGCATTTATACGTCAACCATTCTCTAAAGCGATAGAATTTCTGCACAAATACTGCACGTGACAAATGACGATTTTTCATCATCCCTTTAACATGCAAATCTTCAATTGTTATATACTTCGGTTTGACTTTCACTAAAGTATTTACAACATATCTAATATATTCCTCGCGGATGTTCGCAAGGTGATTATGAAGTTTTTGTATCACTAGGATTTGTCTATTGATATTCTTTTTAGTGGCAGATTTTTCACCTCTCTTTTTTAAATATTCATATTTACGACTTAAAGATAGGCCCCAATCTATCTTTATACGTAATCACAATTGTACCTATCTCATTTGCCATGCATGTATTGATGAAATCGTGCCATTTTTTACGGTTATAATTCATTCCCTTATTATTATAACCAAAAATTAGCTTTCTCGGCTAACAGCTGACAAAGTTCGTAAAATGTACATACTATTTCTACTTATGCTTTCAATAACATTATATAGTTAATTAATTTGTCTAGTTCTTGGCTAACTGTAAGCACCTTTTCATGTTGAAATCCATAATTCGATACTAGTGTAAATAATTCTTCTTTTTTCACTTCAATGATTTGCTCTAATTTTCTCATCTCCATACCGTATTTAATCGCTCCAATTTAAAATGTATGTACTTTAGTATAAAGTATTTACATAATAAGTAAAAGAACCAATTTTAAGTCAATCGGGCACCTTTAAGCACAAATGGGTGAATATGCCCTAATTCATATAGGATATATGAATTACTAAACATGCTATATCAAAGAAAAAAAGAGACTTAGAAGGATCATTTCCTAAGTCTCTTTATAAGATGATACGAAAACATCCGTATAGCTTCCTTGCTAATAACTGATAATGCAGTGGAAATTCTCTATTGTTGAATCTTTATGCCCAGAATTCCTTTTTAAAATACAATATTCTTTTTACAATTATTATTAAATTATATAAACGGTCTTACCTTAACAATCTCACCATAACAAAAAAGCATGACAATTTTATATCATACTTTTTGTTTTTTATTATACAACTTCTTTATAGATTCCGTAACTACACTATAAATTCTACACTTTTCTTAAAATCATCCAACTTTTAATTATGTACAATTGAACCATTTGGCCGAAAGCGACTCATCATAATTTCATCAATAAACTTACCGTGAGCTTTTAAACTTCCCCTTTTTATCCCTTCTTCTCTAAATCCAAATTTTTCATATAATGCTTTTGCCCCAGGATTTATTTCCAAAACACCAAGTTCTATCCTCTCTAGCATTAACCAATTGTCTGCAAGATCCAACATTTTCATCAGCAGAGCTTTTCCAATCCCTTTATTATGAAATTCACTATCTACACCAATGAATAAATCTCCCGAATGTGCTCTTCGTCCTTGTCCTTGCGTTAAACCAACAAATCCAATAACTTTTCCATCATACTCCGCCACAAATTCAAATTGATTCGGTGCTAAATTTCTAATTCTATTTTCCATTGCATCTACCCGCATACTAGGTAAGAAAACCATATAAGGTAACACTTCATTTTGTATGCATATACGATGAATCGCTCTAGCATCTTGTATTTCTACTGCTCGAATTGTAACTTCCATCATAATCCCCCCCATTTCCAAACTCATACACCTTAAAGATTCCTTACTACGGCGCAAAATTCCTACTTGAAGTTGTTTTTTGTCTCATGTCCACATAATTAATCCCATAGAATGACAACATTTTTTTCCTGAATTGTTATATAATTGTTGAGATGAATCTATTATTTATTAGGGGGATACAAAATGACAACACTAGGCATCATTCGCCATGGCAGCACACATTGGAATAAAGAAGGTAGAGCGCAAGGAAATTCTAATATCCCACTTGATCAAGACGGATTCAATGATGCTTATAAACTAGCAGAACGTTTAGCTACAGAAAATTGGGATTTAATTTACTCTAGTGATTTACTAAGAGCAAAGCAAACTGCCGAAACAATAGGAAAAAACATTAAAAATATAGAAATCCATTTTGATCCTAGACTTCGTGAAGCAGGTGGTGGTCAAATTGAGGGAACAACTGAAGAAGAACGAATTTCAAAATGGGGAAAGGATTGGAGAGAGCTCGATTTAGGAATCGAAAGTACCGATAGTGTCATAGCCAGAGCTATACCTTTTATTGAAGAAATTACATATAAATACCCTAACAAAAATATCTTAATCGTTAGTCATGGCGCATTTATTAAGCATCTTCTTAAAGAACTAGTACCGCATTTGAGTATGAATGATTCTCCCAAAAATACATCCATTACTAAAATTAGAAAGCTAGAGAACGGATGGGATTCAGAATTATATAATTGCACGGTACACTTAGATTAACTGCTTACAATTCCAACCAAAAAGAAGACCTCTTACTAAGGTCTTCTTTTTGGTTTTTTAGTTGATTACAAATTATATAGTGCTTAAATCTCTCCACCTTATCACATAGGAAACACCATCTTTACTTGAACGGAATGGTTCCAGGATATTAATCTAATTTAGTTTTTTATATAGAGAACGAGCTACCTCATTACTTACTTGTGTTGTTACCAGTTTTAGTCTACTACTTTTCTCATATGATAATTCGTCAGAGTAACACCTTTACGTTCTATATCTTGTACACCAACTATACTGTAACCACGTCGCTGAAAAAAAGGTTTAGCAGTAATACTTGCATTCGTATTGATTTCTTGTAACTTTAACTTTCTAGCTTCAGCTTCAATTTTATTAATTAAAGCCGAAGCTATTCCTTTTCCTTGATAATTTTTATGAACATAAAGTCGATCGAGATAGCCTTTATGTGTCATATCACTAAAGCCCACAATCGTATCATTTATTTTGGCCACATACGTGATATTTTGAATGAAAGACTCTCTCCAAATTTCAATCTTATTGCATTTCGCTTCTTTAGGCGCCCACACATCTAATTGGATTTTTGAATAATCTTTTGCATTCACTGAATGAACTGTCTCATAGAACAAATTAATAATCTCTTCAGCGTCTTGTTTATTGAATTCTATAATTCATTATTTCTTTGGTTGTAGCAGAAATATAGCCAGACCCATTAAGATGAGTACAATACCTATACCTTGTTGTAAAGAAATGACTTCATCAAAAATGTAATATGCAAGGATACACGTTCCAATTGTCTCTCCTAATATACTCATTGAAATCACTGAAGTACTTAGCCATTTCAACAACCAATTGAAAATGGTTTGCCCTAAAATCGTTGCAATCAGTGCTAATCCAATAAATGACCACCATGTTTGCGCAGAATAATTGAAGAAGGATGTTTTTTGACTGTAGGCAAATATCCCTAAAAACAAACTACTACTCCCATAACTAATAACTGAATATGGAACAAGAGATAGCTTTTTACGAACATGTTGACCTACGAAGAAATAAGCAGTTATGATGCCAGCAGCAATAAAAGCTAATATGTCGCCAAATAAAGCCTGACCACTAATTTGAAAATCTTGCCACCCAATAACTATACTTCCAACAATCGCTATAAGACAACCTACTACAGCACCTTTACTGAATCTTTCTTTAAATAGAAAATAGCCTCCAATCATCGAAAACAGTGGCTGTAATGTAACGATAACCGTTGAACTTGCTACAGAAGTGTAATGTAGTGATTCAAACCACAAAACATAATGTGCTGCTAGAAATATACCCGATAATAATCCGATTCCCCATTGTTTTTTTGACAACGAATATAATTCATTTCGATTCTTTTTACTGATTAATAAAAATGGTTCAAGCATAATTGTTGCAAAAAATAATCGATAAAATGCTACGATTGCCGCCGGTGCATCTGCTAACTTTACAAAGATTGCTGAAGTTGACAAAGCAAATACACCAAAAAATAAAATTGCGTAAGAAAGAATTGGTGATTTCAATTTTATATCCTCCGATACTTCGTTTATAATAATAAAATATATACATTATAATGTACAAGAGTAAGTATAAAACGATTCTGTAATGAAATACAGTACGAATTGCTTATGTTCAGTATGTCAGCACAAAAGGATTAAAACATACATTATGATGGAAAGGAGTTTTTATCATGATCAACCATCGCCTTGGCCAAACCGTATTAAGCTATCGTAAGAAAAACAATATGACAATTCGTGAGTTTGCCGATTATGCAGGAATCAGTACTTCGCTTATTAGCCAAATTGAAAGAGGACAAGCGAATCCTTCATTAAGTGTACTAGAATTAATCGCCAAAGCATTAAATGTACCATTGTTTACACTTTTCATTAATGATATTGATACGGATTCACTCATTTCGAGAAAAAAAGACCGTAAGAAAGTATATCGTGAAAATAACGATCATATTGTCTATGATGTGTTAACACCAGATTTCATGAAAGCACGTATTGAACTCTTAATGATGGACTTAAATGCACATGCAATCACTACGGAAAGCCATTATTCACACGAAGATAAAGAAGAAATCGCTGTTGTCATGAAAGGACAAGCGTATGTTGAACTAGAAGGAACTGAATATTTTTTAGACGAAGGTGATGTAGTGCGTATTCCGCCAAATGTGAAACACCGATTTTCAAACAAAAGTGGTGAAACAAATCATATTTTATTTGTATTAACGCCATCTTTAGCTTAAACAACTAAAGATCTCTATTCTTATTTTCAATATGTAAAAAAGATATAACAAATAATAATATCTTTTTTTAAACAAATACATAACATTTCATTGCAAAAACAAAAAAGATTCCTTGAATTTAAAAGGAATCTTTTTTGATAACGTGACAATACAGTTATTTAATTTTTCACTGCACTAAAAAAAGTCGTTTAAATCTAAGTGTTATTGTACAATCGTACCCTTTAGATGAATAAGAAAATATAGGAATTATGGATGTTTCATTTACTTTTTATTCAAAAAAATCGGTGCAGAGTCAATATTTTTTAACCACCGATATTCTAAACCATTTATTCCATCTTTCACCCATACATCCCCCTGCTTTTCCTTTTCAGTCTTTCGATACCAAGTAATATTTGATCCAACCACTTGAGGTGCATTATCTAATTCCTTCTTCTTTGGAAAAGTAATTTGCTTTTGTTCTCCTGATTTTATATTAATTACGTATAACACTGTAAACATAGTTGGAACTGGTCCCTCTTTCCACTCCTTGTTTTCTTTTGCACGAGCAACAATCACTTTATCTAGAGAGAGCCATTCCAAATCAAGATCAACATATCCTTTAGGTGTGTATTCCTTTCGTTTGTTCAAGGTAGGAATGTCAGTAACAGTTGTATTTTTATTTTCAACGAAAAATCTTCCTTCTCCAGATATGAAAGCTAGTTGATTTTTTGTAGGAACCCATTTTATCCATTTCTCATACCAGAGCATTTTTCCTATAACTTGAAAGTGGTCTCCTGCTGATGAAAGTACACATAGTGTATTGCTATCATTGGACCAAGAAGCAGTGGGTGTTGCTAAAAAGCTAACCCATTTCCCATCAACACTCCACTTAAAATGTTCGGCATCAATAGCAAATAAGTTCGTTGTATTTGTTTGAATGGTATAAAAAAGCTTTATTTTATTAGAATTAAGTTTGGCATCTACTGGCACTTTAAAAAGACGAACTGGTTCCCATCCAGTAGGAAGCAAATTAGATTGTGATGAAACGATAAACTCTTTTCCATTGAGAAACCATTCAAAATCACTAACACCTAGAGAAACATTTTCAAAACCTTTTGGCTGTCCATTCTTTGTTTTTGTAACGTTTAGGACCCCACCAGCATTGTAAGCTAGTTGATTTGCTATAGGTGACCATTTAAAATTTCTTGTTTCAATTGTTTCATACGGCTGATAATTTTCCTTTTTCTTTGAATCATATATATACAAATATGTTTTTTCGCCAACCTTGTCACCAACTAAATAGGCAATAAACCGACCATCTTTTGACCACTTTGGAGAGTAAACATTCAAACCTGTTGTAAGTTGTATTTCTTGATTGCCTTCTTTCATCCATAGCTGATGATTTCGTATAAAAGCAGCTTTAAGTGGAATTTCAGCAGAAGCACCTATTGGAATTTTAAAAATAATCAATATCATTAATAATAAAATCCTAATTGCCATTAATCATTCCTCCTTGTAATAGGATGTCCTTATTAATGGCTAAGATTCTATCCTTAAACATAACTGTATCAAGGGTACTCACCAAAAAATAAATCATTTTATCTACTAGTGATTCCCTTCATCAAGATGTTATCCTTATTGTTAGCTACATAATAGTTTGTTTAATAAGAATGTGACCAACACTTTCTTATTTCTTCTATTACAACCTCTGGCTTATCCTAATGAAGCAAAAGTTTTCATCTATTCAATATATGTAATTCGAATTTTAAACCTTGACTAGCATATACTTTTTTAAGTAAGAGCTATTATTTTATAGGAGTGATCCCGATGAAGCACTTCATAATAATTTTCAGTTCTATTTTGATAGCAAGTATGCTTTCCGACCTAATATATTTCCTTATCGATCTTAACTATAACCTGTTTATTGATAAATTTGACTTCTCATTATTCACATTGGATTTTATAATTTTTTTAATCATCTTTTTACCGATATACTTTATGCTACATAAATTTCTATTCCGAAAATAGATATACACCAACAATATAAAAGCTCCTTGCTCCTTCAACTTACCTTCTAACAAATTGGACTAATCCCTTTCTTATCATAGTAAGCTGGAAATAAAGGTTATAAAAATGGAGTGTGGTAATATGGAACGGTTATGGATCCCGATGATCGTTACGTTTTTTTCATTTGGTGGGTTATTATTAGGTGGTGCTGTTGGACTTGCTACGCGCCAACTTATTGAGGAAAAAATGCACCGTTTATACGCGCTATGTGGCGGCATTTTATTTGGATTATTATCATTAGAAATCATTCCAGAAACTTTTTCAAGCTATGAAGTTATTGGTCCTATACTTGGAATTACTCTTGGTATATTAATTATGAGTTTACTAGATAATCATTGCCATCACCCTATCATACATAAAAAAGACCAGCAAGCATGGCAAACTTTTTTATTTCTTTCCTTCGCTATTTTTATTCACAATATGCCGAGCGGATTTGCATTAGGAGCTGCCTTTACAAGTCATAACGAAACTGCTATTCCTTTCTTATTTGCGATTGTTATACACCATATTCCAGAAGGATTAGCTTTAATCATTCCTTTTCTCTTTACACAACATAAATATATTTCATTTCTATTAACGATTTTGCTATTATCAATTATCCTCGGCACTGGTACACTCTTTGGAATTATGATGAACGGGAAAGCAATTCACTTGCAAGGACTCATAATGGGGAGTGCAATCGGTTCTTTAGGATATGTGACAATACATGAGATGTTATGGAAAGCGAAAAAACACCTTTCTCCTTTCCCCTTCCTTTCTTGGTCTATTAGTGGTTTTTTACTCATAACCGTTTTTACTCTTTTCACTGACCATCATTAAAATAGGGCCTCATTTTTTGTATATTTTTCCTATTTATCCAAAACATAAGAGTATCTCAATGCACAAGGAGGATCTATTATGTTTCGTAAAACAGCAGGTGAAGCCCTTGTTGATTTGCTTATCGAATGGGGTGTTGATCACATTTACGGTATGCCTGGGGATTCAATCAATTCTATTATTGAACCGCTTCGAAAAAAACAAGACAAAATTAAATTCATTCAAGTTCGCCATGAAGAAGCTGGTGCTTTAGCGGCCGCTTCCTATGCAAAATTAACTGGTAAACTCGGTGTTTGTATGGCGATTGCTGGACCTGGGGCGATTCACTTATTAAATGGATTATATGACGCGAAACTAGATCAAGCACCCGTTCTCGCAATTACAGGACAAGTGGAATCAGATTTACTCGGAACTGGATTCTTCCAAGAAATAAACTTAGAAAGAATGTTTGATGATGTGGCTGTGTATAATCAACGAATTATGTCAGCTGAACAACTCCCTGCGGTTGTAAACCAAGCCATTCGTATGGCGTATACAAAGAAAGGTGTATCCGTTCTTACTATACCAGATGATATTCCGAAGTTTGAAGTGGAGGCCGGTGCACGTATAACAAGCTCTTCTTTTACATTACCCGAACTCTTTCCGCAAGAAGAGGATCTAAAGCTGGCAAAACGAGCGCTAAATGAAGCGAAAAAACCTGTTATTTTAGCTGGAAAAGGAGCAAAACATGCGAAGGAATCTTTACTTGCATTTGCAGAACATATTGGTGCTCCAATCGTTTTAACACTTCCAGCAAAAGGGATTATTCCCGATGAACACCCTCTTTGTCTCGGTGGATTAGGATTAATTGGGACAAAACCGTCTTACGAAGCAATGAAGCATGCAGATACATTAATCATGGTTGGTACTTCTTATCCGTTCACTGGTTTTTTACCCGAAAAAGCAAAAACGCTTCACATTGATACGGACCCTGCACAAATCGGAAAGCGTTATGCGACAGATATCGGCCTAGCTGGTGATGCAAATAAAACATTGAAGTGGTTTTTAGCAAATGTAGAAAAACATGAGGATCATTCATTCCTAGAACATCATCAAGAACTGATGAAAAAATGGGAAGAAAAATTACATAACCAAGAAGAAGACTCTTCTATTCCAATTAAACCACAAAGAGTTATGCATGCTCTGCAACATGTTGCTCATGATGATGCCATTTTATCAGTAGACGTTGGGAATGTCACAGTATGGGCTGCCCGTCATTTTCGGATGACGAATCAACAATTTATCATCTCTAGTTGGCTAGCTACACTCGGATGTGGTCTACCTGGCGCAATTGCTGGACAACTTGCTTATCCAGATAAACAAGTCTTTGCAATTTGTGGTGATGGTGGATTTGGGATGACGATGAATGATTTTGTTACTGCTGTTAAATATAAATTACCAATTATCGTTGTTGTATTAAATAACCATAAAATCGCCATGATTAAGTTTGAACAAGAAGTAATGGGAAATGTTGAGTTTGGTACAGACTTAACAAACCCTAACTTTGCAAAATATGCAGAAATATGCGGTGGAGTTGGTTACCGTGTTGAACATATCGATGAATTACTTCCTGCTTTTGAAAATGCAGTTAAGCAAGATAAGGCTTGCATTATTGATGTTGTAGTAGATGTAAATGAAGCACCTATGCCTGCCAAAATTACATTTGGGCAGGCAGCAGGTTATACGAAACATATGTTAAAAGAGTTATTTGAAGAAGGAAAAATTGATTTACCACCTTTGTAAAATCAAAAAAAGATAGATGAAAACAGATTGTTCTCATCTATCTTTTTTATTTAGATACTTCTTGATAGAAGGAAAAATCTTCTCTTTCACTTTTCATCTGCTTTTCAACTTTTTCTTCTTTCTTTTCCACTTTCTTTCTTCTCAGATTTCCTATTCCAATCGACCCTTGCAGACTATTACTAATAAGATTTCCTGTCAAAATCGTCAGGCTATAGAAAAACATCGGTATAAGAACGATCCAAGTATGCGTGGTCAAATGACGAAAATTTTTTCCAATTAACCCTGTCCACTCCTTCGTTACACTATCTACATCTCCGCTATATGATATCGTTCCTCCAAAGAACAATTGAAGTAAACCAAGGTGCATAAGAAGCAGCAACATACTAACAAATTGCTGGGCAACAAGTAAGAAAAAAGATGGTACAAGATGAGGCCAAACATGGCGACATAATCGATGCCATTTACTCCCCCAAGAACAGTTGCTGCCATCATAAACTCTTCTCGTTTTACACGCTGCACCTCTTGCGCTGTATACAGCATAACAGTCGGAACAGCCAAACATGTGAGAATACTAATTTGAAACAGAACTCGTATTGTGAAAGGAGCTGGAATAGTACCATTTTCAAAGAATACATACCATTGCAGCAAATAGTTGCAAAAAAGTAATCCCCCACCACTTTCCAACTCGAAACAACATAACATTTCTCCTTCCCTAATCCTTAGTTTAATTTTACGAAATATTTAAAAAGTTCAAAATGTATTTTGTAGATTTGAAAGGAAGTTTTTCAAAATATTTTCACCAACATAATAAATGAACGTTAATCTGTAAAACTAAATAAGTGTTTTTAACCATGATAGTTATAACGTCAATATTTTTATAAAATGTTACACATCATATAATTATTAGTACATCACTTGTTAGAGAGTGGTGTACTTTTTTGCTTTAAAAGACCTTTTACATGACCTCATGTACTACCACAACAAAAAATAGATTTACTACAGCATTCATTTTTCGTCTAATTAAAATAGAATATTCCGGAAATAAAAAAATTATATGAGGTGTATTTATGAAAATATACACAGTAAAAGAAGTATCATCTCTCTTAGGTAAACATGAAGAGACGATTAAACGGTGGATACGTTCTGGAAAGCTACCTAATTCATATCGCAATAGCGATAAAGAAGGTTGGCGAATCCTAGAAAGTGATTTACCGCATATTACACAGAACATTCTTACAAAAGAAAGATCTCACCAAGAACCCCACACAAACTCATTTATAAATGAAGAAGATATGTTAGTAAAATTAGCATATGAAGCAGTTACACTAACTTCACCTACGAACGAAATTCATTCTATCCTTTCCGTTGTTGGAATTAAACGCACTTTAGAAATACTGCTCATTATGCAGCAATCTGCTACAAAGGTTAAAAATCCTGATGGGTTTATTAGAAAAGCGATTCGTAAAAATTGGACTCCAACTTCTCTTCCTGTTAAATTACCTAAAAAACAAAGCAAACGTTTATCAGAGCTTACGCAACAAGATTACAATACAATGCAAAGTAAAGAAGAAAACACATATCAACCCAAGATTCCACTTTATAACTGGTTAGAAGATTAATTATATATAAAATTGCCGAAAGGTGGTTTGTATAATGAGACAGGGATTTTATTATATGTACCGTCCAAAAGGTGTTGAGAGTCGGTACAAGCTGTTGGTATTTGATAGTAATAATGAGCCATTCTTACCTTTAACAAACTTTTATCAAGATTGTAGTGGAAGAATATCAGAAAGTTCAGCGTTGTCTTATTTACAATGTCTTTTATCGTTCTTTTATTGGTTGGAGAAGCACAGTAGTTATCAAGGGAAATCTGTAATGTGGAATGACCCTTCAGAAGCAATAAGAATTGCTGTTGAAGATTATTTAATGAATGAAATGGCATGTAAGATAAGAGAGAAAGATTCTTTTCAAATTGTGAATCGAACAAAGAAAAGTCTAAATACTGTAAATCGTTTTCTATCCGCCCTAAAATCATTCTATAAATCTCTTATCCGTCTCAAACAATATGATTACTCCAATCCATTAATTGATTATCAAGCCATTTTAAACGAACATAAAAGAAGTAATGATGATGGTGTGAGAAAAGATAAACCTCGTATGCCACAAGAAGCAGGAACAGAAGACCCTATCCCACATCGAAGATTAACAGATTCTTATTTTAAACTCATTAATGAAGAATGGAAGCCTGAAATTATTGATGACCCATACCTTCCTCATCAAGTATACCAAGCAGGAAAAAAGGCGAATTGGTCATTACGGGAAACAGTCATTGCTCGTATGTTATTTGAAACAGGAGCAAGAGCGTCAGAAGTCATAGAATTAACAATTGGGGACTACCGTTCTCGAAACTCTTTTCAAGAAGTGAGAACGTTTAATAAAGGGAGTTATGGTCGTAGAGTGAAGTTTCTTCGTTTTAGTAAAGATACAGTAAAACTCCTTGAGCGTTATATCAATCAAGAACGCAAAAACTTTGATTCTTTCCAACAAAATTTTGATTCTTTATCCGATGAAGCACCCATGTTCCTTACAGAACAAGGAACACCTTTGACTTATGAAGCGTGGTATTATCATTGGAACAAAGCGATTAAAATGATGGATATAAAATTAAATCCCCACAAAACAAGACACTGGTTTGTTACAACAAGAATGCGTGAGATTTATAATATTTCTAAAACAGGCGCAGAAATTTCTCAACGTAAAAATGAACTTATCAAATATATGAAATGGAAACAAGAGGACACCATCAAGGTATATGAGCATTATTTCGATGAAGAAAAACATCGAGAATCACATGATCAAATGTTAGAAAATATGGCAAATCGAGAAAAAGAATACAAAGAACATCAAAAAACTAAACGTTCAAGAAAGCCGAAGCTTACATTGTTGGAAACAGAAAAAGAAATGGAATTAGATGAAAATATACAAGATTTATTGAATGGATTGGAGTGAAAAAATGAAAACAACTGCAAAGGTGGCTCCCACCTCTCCGTTTTATACGGAATTATTAGATAAAGTTGATAAAAAAATTCTTCATTTGCAAGATACAAGTGGTGTCTTTCTCTTAGATAAATTAGGTGCAAGATTAAATGAGTTATTACAACTCAGTAATACAAAACAATGTATACGAAAAATTAAAGTAAACGAACAAAAACGTGTTTCTTTTTATGCTGTTCCTAAAGGACGAGATACACCAGAACCTTTTTATATTAGTAATCAAACTGCGAAACTCATACAAACTGTCGGCATGATGCTTCGAGAACATTACAACAATAATAAGATTCCAAGTGTGAAATATCGTTATCATAGAAATCACCTTTTTCCAGAACCAAAACCATACTTTTTTCAATACAACTATAAAGCATTGAAGGAAAATGCCATTAACTCATGCATTCGTTTCTTACTTCACGGATTACGATTTGAAACACAAGAAGGAAATCCAGTTGTTGTAAAAACACACTTACTACGTCATGCGTTTGCTACAGAAGCTGTGCAGCGCCAAAAAATGCCGATTGATATTGTCGCAAAGCTATTACACCAACGAGATATAAAGGTAACAGGGTATTATTCTGAACCTACATCCAGTCAAATTGCTCAATCTGTTTCTGATTTGCATGATATTATTGCTGATTATGTTGATGTAGATGTGTAGATGAAGCTATCCTTCGTAGTCCAGAGGAACTTCAAAAACAACTTGAGGAATACAAGGAGAAAGTAGGAGTGTTTAACAATGTATTGGGAGGGACTTGTGTCGAAGATGCTGTATGTCCTATAAAAATGCAATGTCTAGGATGTCGAGCGAAAATCCCTCAACCCGAAAAAAAGAATGAATTACAAGAAGTCATTGAACTATCTAAAGATATGGAGAAACGATATGGTTCATTGGGATTAGATATAGAAGTAAAAAAAGCAAGAACTATGAGAAAATATGCAAGAAATGAATTGAAAGAAATCGAACTCATTGAACAATATCAGGAGGAACAAAAGTATGAACCAAACATTCGATTCGACAAGTAAACGAGATTGGCTCAAAGATGTTCACCAAATTCGAAAAAATCGTTCGGTCAAGTTAGGAAAAAGAGCAATTGATATATTGGTACATGAGAACCTCCCTGTTACACTCAAAACTATATCAGAGAAATCTAAAGAAATTGATGTAGAAGGAAAAGGGATTCACCCTAATACAATTACCACTAATCAAGAATTGAATGACTATTATAAACAACATAGTATAACGTACAAGCAAAAATTACATGCCAACAAGTCTATTCAAAAGAGCTACATTGAAGTTAACACTATTGATCATCGACGTATCAGCACAGAACGTAATCTAAAGAATGTAAAAGTGAAGTATATGAAGTTATCTAAAAAAGAACTTGTGCAACGTTTAATCCAGGCAGAACAATACATTGCCGAAAATAACAAAACATGGGTAACTCGACACTTTGAAAAATTTAAGTAAAAAACACTTTATATCAATAGTGATTAGGGTACCCACATTTCGGGAATTTCGTATACTAAGACATTTTTGGGAATTAAAAACCTTGATTTTTCTACGTTAAGCAGAAGAATCAGGGTTTTAATTTCCCAATAACGTAATCTTAAACTAAAGTACTCGTTAGTCCAACAACGATTTAGTCATTAAACATCTTTTCAATATTATTAAGTTCTATCTTTTCTTCTTGTCGATAATCATTATTATTGTTTTTACTCATTATAAAAATATTATAAAGTAAAACAATTTCTGATTATGTTTACTATATTAAACAACTTAATAATCTATTAAAAGAATTGATTTCGGCATATGGTTTTATTTCGGTATCATTCTTGATCATATGAGGATTGAACCATATGCCCTTTATATTTGCATTTTGACAACCACTAATATCCTTTTCTATGTCATCTCCAACGAATAATGTAGCTTCGGGTGGCACATTAAGCTTATTTAATGCTAATTCAAATATGCGTTTATCAGGTTTACTAAATCCCACTTCTTCAGAAATAATTATTATATCAAAACAACTATTTAAATTAGTGTTAATTATTTTAGCTTTTTGTCTCTGAGTTGTACCATTTGTTATAATTGCAACTTTAACTTGCATCTTTATAGTATTTAAGATATTAATAGTATTTTGGTTTATAGAAAAACAATTAGGGAAATTATTATTCCAAAAATCTTGAATGTAATTGCGTGGCAATCTATATTTTGGTGGAAATTCATCGAAAAATGATTCCAAAACTTTTGTTTTATCACTATAGCCATAGCTTCTTTTATCGTACCCTTTGAATTTTTGTAACATTTCATTTTTTTCTGAAAATTCAACATCCTCATAACACTTTTCTAAAATCATTAAAAACATTTTATCTACTGCTTTATCCCTATTAAGTAAGGTATCATCTAAATCAAATAGCATTGCTTTATAACCTTTCAAATAACTTCACAACCTTTCAAATAACTTCACAACCTTTCTCGCATTATATAAATAATGCCCTAGTTTGCACCTTCAAACTTTTAGTTTACCAAAAAACGTCATCTTCAACTATCGCGCTCGTTAATTGAAGACAAGAAAAACTGATTTGTCAATTCGCAACCAGTTTTTAAAATCAAATTCATTTCTTTGTTAATCATTGTGCAAAAATTTATCACAACGGAGTTGGAGCATTAATTAGTTGGTCAAAATTTATTTCTAAAAGTTGTCCTGCGTGAACCAAACCACTTCCAAAACCGTACATAAGAACTCGGTCTCCATTTTTGACTTTTCCCTCACGGATTCCAAGGTCAAGAGCTAAAGGAATTGTAGCAGCAGAGGTATTTCCATAATTGACTAAGCTATAAAGTGTCTTTTCCAATGGGTATTCTAATTTTTCGCAAATTGGTTCTATCAATCTTAAGTTAGCACTATGGGGTATAAACCAATCAACTTGATCTAAACTCGTTTGTGTTTTTTCTAAAATCTTTCGTATGCTATCTGGAATATTTCTTACAACCCATCGAAAAACTTCTCTACCATTTTGTACAAGACATTGAGTATCGATTAACTCAATATCATTGACCTTTTTGGATAGTCCAGAACGATATACATGTTGTGCTCCTCTTCCATCACTTCCTAAATGAAATCCAATGAAACCGTTTGATTGTTCATCCCTTTCAACTAATACTGCACCAGCACCATCACCAAATAGAATACATGTGCTTCTATCGGTATAATCCGTAATTTTTGAGATTGTGTCTGCTCCAATAACTAATACCTTTTTGTGGAGTCCAGAAGAAATTAAACCGTTTGCTGTATGTAATGCATAAACAAATCCTGCACACGCTGCACTTAAGTCTATAGCACCTGTTTGGGTTATATGTAATTGATCCTGTATTATGCTGGAAACAGATGGGAATGGGAAATCTGGTGTGCTAGTTGCCACAATAATCAAATCTACATCTTCGACTTTTTTATTATATCTGTGCATTAAATCTTTTACAGCAGATACACATAAATCACTGGTAAATTCATCAGGACGAGTTATTCTACGTTCATGAATTCCTGTCCTTTGAATAATCCAATCATTATTTGTTTCAACCATTTGCTCAAGTTCAAAATTCGTTAATTTCTTTTCAGGTACATAGGTACCAATAGCTGTAATTCTTGCTTTTGATATCATTTGTTTCTCCCCCTTTACTATAATTATATCCAGTATTATAATCTAATATTAGTACCAGGTAATAAGTTTTGTCAATAATTTAAAATGAAAATACTGGTAATTGAATATCCACTTGTGAAAATATAAAAAAGGAGAGGGATTTATGTTCAATACTCAACAAATTAAAGAAATTATTCCACATCGTTATCCGTTTTTATTAGTTGATCGTATTCTTGAAATAGAGGAGGGAAAACGCGCAGTTGGAATTAAAAATGTTACTGCTAATGAAGGGTTCTTTAATAGTCACTTTCCAGAATATCCAGTAATGCCAGGTGTTCTAATTGTAGAAGCGTTGGCACAAGTAAGTGCAGTTATTATGTTAATGAAAGATGAAAATCGAGGGAAAATTGGATTATTTGCTGGCATTGATCGTTGTCGTTTCAAGAAACAAGTTCACCCTGGAGATCAGTTGCGTTTAGAAGTAGAAATGACAAGGGTTCGTGGTTTAATTGCAAAAGCAAATGCTGTTGCCACGGTAGATGGAGAGGTTGTTTGTGAAGCGGAAGTTACGTTTGCTCTTTACAACA
This sequence comes from Bacillus sp. Medicinal_06, assembly GCF_056711665.1. Lineage (NCBI taxonomy): Bacteria > Bacillati > Bacillota > Bacilli > Caryophanales > Bacillaceae > Bacillus > Bacillus sp. Medicinal_06. The sequence continues at coordinate 132,130 of NZ_JBWYHD010000003.1, forward strand.
ATAAGGAATCCTAATGGTTTATTATAATCTTTAAATTAATGGAGCAAAAACATATTTTTTAAGAAACGAGATATCAAACAGCTCAAATAAAATTCATAATATATCGCAGTAAACCCTGTATATTTTGTTGTAGTAAATGTGGTCATTTGTAGTACAAAAAGGATAGGTAAAAGTACATACATGTGCTAATACCTATCCTTCTCTTTTGTTTTAATATAATGTATAACATTTTATGTTTATCTTTGTAAAATAAAAGAACACCTGCTTATAACTCACTTTTAATAAAAGAAATACACGTTCATTTATTATTGCTTAGAATTAAATACTATTTGTCTTTAAAGTAATAACATCTACTTTATTATTTGTTCCTTTGGCATAACCATATTCTTATACAATTGAACCGTAATCCAGTAATAGACAACATAAATAAAAAGAAAGATTCCAATTGGCATCCATACTTTTACAAACGGATCAACTAAGAAGAGACGGAATAAGTTAAGTCCTACTAAAATATGTGAAATACCAATGATAGCTGGAAAGATAAAGAGATATGAAATTTCCTTATAAATACTGCGTGACAACATACTACGGCGTACTCCAATTTTTCGAAGCATTTCATACCGACGTACATCACGAGAAGCTCCTGTTAAAATTTTAAACATAAGAGAGCTTGCCATCATTGCTAAAAAGGCAATTCCAAGGAAGAATCCCATAAACATCGTACCGCTCATGAAACTATTCATAAATTGGTAAGTTGTCATTTTCGTATATAATTCTATTTTTCCACCTGTTGCTTTTTCTACTAACTCTTTTTGTCGTTGATCAATTTCTACTAACAACGGTTTATATTTTTGTAAATCGTCTACTTGTACGAGCGTCACACTATGCTCTGTTCCTTGAACTTTTTGATAATGTTCCTCATCTGCAATTCGAACAGGCTTCCCGTTGAATTGATTATGTGTCACTTGGACTTCTCTTATAATTGCGTCACTCCAATCACTTGGCACATGTGGAATTTTACTTGCTCCCTCAGGTGCTTCCATAGATGTGTATAGAGGTTCCGTTAAAGGTTCTTTTACACGTTTACGCACAGGCTCTTTTACATTTTTTGTATCTTGATGATCAGAAATGAGCGGCGGTTTTGCGGTTAAATCTTCTCGTAAATAATAGACTGCTTCTCCATCCACTTTATACTTATAAGTTCGTTGCTCTACAATATTCATTTCCTTTAATGCGGCTGCATCTTTTTCATTCGGGTCATGAATTGTCGCATCGTAAACTCGAGAAAAATCCGTCATAATACCAACATTTTTTTGAAAGGCCATTCCAGCTGTCATCGCCCCGGCACCAAGTGCAATCAGCATCGCGACAGTCCCAAGCACCCGCGCTAAACTATTGATTCGAAAACGAAGCTGAGCATATGTAAAACTATTCAAACCGGTTTCATTTCGTTTTTTGTTACTTTTTAACCGTGTCACAAACAACGGTAACAATGAACTAAAAATAAAATATGTTCCTATCGTTGTAGCACCCGTTGCTAGTATAAAACCTATTTCACGTAACTTATCTATGTTCAATATAGAATAATATCCTGTTCCTAACAGTAACACTCCCATTACAGTAAAAATAATAACACGGCGTCTACTCTTTTCTATTGCGTCTTGTGTTTCATCTTCACGAAGTAACTCAAGTTCCGTTTTCCGAAATAACCGTATACTATTGATAAATCCAGTAATTATAAATAAGATCAAAAAGAATCCACATGTAACAAAAACTGCTGGCATATAAAATGGTGCATAGCCTTTCGCAGAAATTTCTAAACCATTCATTAAAAAATTCCCTGCTGCACTTGCAAGTAATATCCCTACAATAATTCCAATGATAATGCTGACAATCCCCATTCCAAATGTTTCAATAAATAATAACTGAGCTACTTTTTTCTTCTTTGCACCGAGCATCATATACATACCAAGTTCTTTCCTGCGCAATGTGAGTAAAAAAGAATTGGCATATACAATATAAAAGACAGTAATGAAAGAGAGTAAGACGGCACCAACCCAAAAGACAAGTCGAATACTGTTAATCATACTATTATCTTTTGTAAATTGGCTGTTAATCGCCATCGTTTGAAACATATAAAAGATACTTATACTAATAACAAGACCAACAAGTAAAACAAGATAATCCTTTAGCATTTTTTTCATACTATGACGTGACAATTTTAATAACATGCTCTCACCCCCTACTTGGATTCAGCCGCTGAGCCCATATGAGCAAGCACACCTAAAATTTCTTGATAAAAATCCTCACGTGTTCCTTGGCGTTTCAATTCTTTATAAAGTAGCCCATCTTGTATAAACAGAATCCGCTGACAATAACTCGCACTAAATGCATCATGCGTCACCATTAATATACTTACTCCATGATTTTCATGTAAATCTTGCATCGCTTCTAATAAACTTTTTGCATTTTTGCTATCAAGTGCACCTGTTGGTTCATCCGCTAATACAATAGCAGGATTATGTACTAAAGCCCGCGCTGCAGCTGTTCTCTGTTTTTGTCCACCAGAAACAGCTGATGGATACTTTGTTAAAATTTCAACAATATCTAATTTCTGTGCAACCTCATTTACTTCCCTGCTTATCTCACTTGAAGGAACTCCTTGTAATGAAAGTGGTAATGCAATATTTTCATAAATCGAGAGATTTTCAAGCAAATTAAAATCTTGGAAAATGAATCCTAGTTTTTGAGAACGAAAATCAGATAAAGCATTCCCCTTCATGGAAGTAATATCTGTACCTGCTATCGTCACACTTCCTCCTGTCGCATGATCGAGTGTACTAATTACATTAAGTAGTGTTGTTTTCCCCGATCCAGAAGGCCCCATAATTCCAACGAACTCCCCTTCTTGTATCGTAAGCGATACCCCTCTTAATGCTTTTGACTGACTTTCATTTCTTTTACCATATGTTTTCTCCACACTTTCTACAGTCACTACATTTGTTGCCATTCCCATCACTCCATCCCATTTTGTATATCATTACTTTCCCATACATTTCTTAGAATTCCCCTACGGAAATTCTTAATATTTCTTAATTTTTCGAACTTCATTTTTAATATTCTCACTTTTATCTACAATCTTCCTACGATTTATCTTACATTCACCTTACATTTTTGTAAGGTAGAAAAATAACAAAATACAATCCTACCACCTCTCCTTCCCTTAGAGACGAGCACTTCTAAATAGATTAGGCCAAACATAATGTAAAATAAGTAAGAATGGTGAGGATTAATTCAATGAAGCGTTCCGAAAATATAATGAATAAACGTCTGCGACAAATCATGATTGCTGGTTTATTCCTTATGTTACTTATAACTGCAAGGTTTGGATATATGATGTTTCTTTATGAAAACAGCTGTGAATAATTTCTTTACCGAAATAAAAAAGCACACCACTTATAAAAGGTGGTGTACTTCAGCATTTACTTTTTATACTCTATCTTTTCTATTGTAAATTTCCGCTTGTAAGCTTTCTATGAATTTATCTAGTGAAATCACTTCAGATCTTTCTTCTCCATATTTACGCACATTTATTGACCCATTCTCCATTTCTTTATCCCCTATAACAAGAACGTATGGTATCTTTTGAATCTGAGCTTCTCGGATTTTATAACCTAGTTTTTCACTACGAACATCTCGTTCGACGCGAAGACCAACGCTCTGTAATTTTTCTTCAATTTCTTTTGTATATTGTTCATGTACTAGATTAGAAACAGGAATTACCTTTACCTGAACTGGAGCTAACCATGTTGGGAATGCTCCTCCAAAATGTTCTATTAATATTCCTAAGAATCGATCGAAAGAACCTAAAACAGCCCGGTGAATCACAACTGGTCTTCTTTTCTCATTTCTCTCATCAATATAATTCAAATCAAATTTCTCTGGCATTTGGAAATCAAGTTGAACTGTTCCACATTGATGGCTTCTTTGCAAAGCATCTTTAATATGGAAATCAATTTTTGGTCCGTAAAATGCGCCATCTCCTTCATTTACTCTATAATTATAATTTAATGATTTCAGCACATTCTCGAGAGACGATTCAGCTTGATTCCATAGTTCATCATCCCCCATTGAATCTTCAGGTCTTGTCGAAAGCTCAATTTCATATTCAAAACCGAATGTTTTATAAACATGGTCAATTTGTCTTAACACTGACTTTATTTCACTTTCTATTTGTTCAGATGTTACAAATAAATGTGCATCATCCTGACAGAATGTACGTACTCTTAATAGTCCGTTTAGTGCGCCGCTAAACTCATGGCGATGTACTTGACCAAATTCACACATTCTGATTGGTAAATCACGGTATGAACGTAGTTTATTTTTAAATATTAACATATGTCCAGGACAATTCATCGGCTTTAATGCGAAACTTTTATTGTCTACTTCTGAGAAATACATATTATCTTTATAATGATCCCAGTGCCCCGATTCTTCCCACAACCCTTGATTCATCATGAGAGGAGTACGAACTTCTTGATAATCGTATTTTTGTTGTATTTCTCTTAAAAAAGACTCTAATTCATTTCGAACGATTTGTCCTTTTGGTAAATAAAAAGGCATTCCTGGTGCTTCTTCCGAGAACATAAATAATTCAAGTTCATTCCCTAGCTTGCGATGATTCCTCTTTGCTGCTTCTTCTACAAACTGCAAATAGCTTTCTAATTCTTTTTGAGAAGAAAATGCAACACCGTATACACGCTGAAGTACTTGATTATTACTATCTCCGCGCCAATATGCACCAGAAACATGAGTTAATCGAAATGCTTTTAAATAACCAGTTGACGGTAAATGCGAACCGCGGCATAAATCTATAAATTCTCCTTGTTTATAAATTGTCACAACTTCATTCTCTGGAATTGCTTCTAAAAGTTCCAGCTTTAAGTGATCATTTACATCTTGAAACAGTTTTTCCGCTTCATCCCTAGTGATTTCAACTCGTTCTATTTCCAAGTTTTCGTTAATAATATTTTGCATTTCATTTTCAATTTTAGGTAGGTCCTCTACAGCGATGCTACTTGGAAGATCCATATCATAATAAAATCCATTTTCAATAATAGGTCCTACGCCAAGTTTTACATCACCATATATTCTCTTAACAGCTTGAGCTAATATATGTGCAGCAGTATGTCTTGCAACTTCTATTCCTTCCTCTGAATCAAGAGTTATAATTTGAATTTCTGCATCTTCTTCAATATTTCGGTGTAAATCAAGTAATTGGTCATTTACCTTTCCGGCTACTGCTTTCTTTTTTAAACTAGTACTAATTGAATCTGCAATTTCTTCTAGAGTAATCCCTTTTACAAAATCTTTAGTACTACCATCTGGAAAAATAATTTCAATCATCTGTTCTCTCATTTTTATCGCTCCATTTCATAATAAAAAAGCACACTCATCCCTAATAATAGGGACGAGCGTGCTTTTACCCGTGGTTCCACCCAGATTCCCATCATACATCATCGTACAATGGCTTCTTTTGCGGTAACGCCGCTTACACGGCACTAGATACTTTGATTTTCCCCAGTGCAGCTCTAAGGTGGTAAGTTATTTCCCTGCGTTGGGAAGTTCTCAGCATTTCTTCCCTCTCTGTACAACCGTTTAAAATAACTCGTGTCCTCTTCTTCGCTTATTATGAAATTAAAAATAAAAAAGCATACTCATCCCTAATAAAAGGGACGAATATGCTTATATTCGTGGTTCCACCCAGATTCCCATCATACATCATCGTACAATGGCTTCTTTTGCGGTAACGTCGCTTACACGGCACTAGATACTTTGATTTTCCCCAGTGCAGCTCTAAGGTGGTAAGTTATTTCCCTGCGTTGGGAAGTTCTCAGCATTCCTTCCCTCTCTGTACAACCGTTTAAAATAACTCGTGTCCTTTTCTTTGCTTTTATAATAAATCCATTAATTGTTATTTAATATATCTTATTCCTTTTATTTTTGCAAGTGTCAAAAAAAGTTTTTGTTCAATAAAAAAAGGGAAACCAAAAACAATTTTCATGCTTTTTGATTTCCCCTATCTTTTTTACCAATCTTGTGGTTCATAGTTTAAGTCTGCAAATAATCTTTTTTTCTCTTTCTTCGTTAAATCTCTCCACTGTCCAACTGGTAAATTATTTAAATGGATATTCATAATTCGCGTGCGTTTTAATGTGTAAACTTGATAACCTAAAGCTTCACACATACGACGAATTTGGCGATTCAATCCTTGTGTTAAAATAATTTGGAATTCATATTTTGATAACTGTGTTATTTCACAAGGAAGTGTTTTTGTTCCTAAAATTTTAACCCCCGCCGCCATTTGTTTTAAAAATTCAGGCGTAATCGGTTTATCTACTGAAACAATATATTCTTTTTCATGTTTATTTTCAGCACGTAAAATTTCATTAATAATATCGCCATCATTCGTTAACAAAATTAAACCGTCCGAATCTTTATCAAGACGTCCAACGTGATTAATTCGTAAAGGATGATTCACTAAATCGATAATATTACCTTTAACTGCCTTTTCACTTGTACATGTAATACCTACTGGTTTATTTAAAGCGATATACACATGGTCTCTAGCAATTCGAAGCTGCTCTCCATTTACTCGCACGTCATCACCTGGTTGTACTTGGTCACCTATTTTCGCAACCTTACCGTTAATTTTTACTCTTTTTTCATTAATTAACTTATCTGCTCCGCGTCTAGATGCTTTTCCAGATTCACTAATAAATTTATTAATTCGCAAGTTGGCACATCCTTTTCTTTAAAAATTTCAAGCTCACACTGCTTCTACCGTACAATACAAAAGGGTAAGCCTCCTATTATAACTTAAATATATTAACATGAAAGAGTATATGGCGTCTTCTATTAATTTCATGTTTAAAAGAAAAGAATTCGTCTTGTTGAACGACATACCAATAATACATTCACTGTACGTCTTCTACTTTCAAACTAACTATTCATACTTAATATACAGACCATTCTTTTAGACACGCAGCTTGCTTTCCATTTATATTTTCAACATCCTCGGTTACATTAGCTAATTCATATAATCCAGGAAAAATCTCTTTCACATAACGCTGATGCGACATTTCATTTCCCCAAAAAGAAAGGACGACATAACGATTGGAGTTTTTAAGAGATCTTCCCACAACGCCGCCTAACATTCCTTCTGATTTTTCCATTCCTTTATTCCAAATTGTCTCTTGTATATGTAAAAAGTTCTCTTCCCTGCCTCTTTTCACATCACAAACTGCTGCTCTGACAAATGGAGTTTTTGCAAGTGCATTCGTAAATGGAGTAGCTTTTATATCAAATAACGTTTGAAATAACTCTATTTCACAAGATACATACGTATCCTTTTGATTGCTATTATAAAAAATTGGATCATGCATTTCATTCATAAATTTTTGATATGTATTCATGTTTTCCCATACAGTAAATACACAGGCCTCCTCTTCGTGCCAGCCTCCAAATTGTCCATGAAATCCCTTTAGATTTTGTAAAACTCTCCATTTCTCTTGCGCCTCTGAAAACAAACCCTTTTTCTCTTTTTCTACCTGACAAAATATCGTTTTTAATAACATGCCGCTCCCCCTTACTATATATTCCATATCCCTTTTGCAATGCTTGTTACTTCTCCACCTACAAAAACATCAATTACATCTTCTATTTCTTCTGCTCGAATATGTAATAATGAAGTTCGTTTTACCTCATATCCTTGTTCAACACGCAAATTTATTTTCTTTTTGTCAAAATACCGATGTTTTATTACATATGCTGCTAAACATCCATTCGAGCTACCAGTTGCTGCATCTTCCGGAATACCATAATACTCTGCAAAATCACGGACATTCAGATCATTTATTTCTTCATACGTTTCAGAGGTAAATACCATAATTCCTTTTGCTTCTCTTTTTTCGATTAGCTTAAAATATTTTTCCGTATTGATCTGAACTTCTTTTACAGCAGCTAACGATTTTAACGGCACAAGAATAACTGGTAAACCTGTTGATACTTCTTGAATTGGATATCGAAGATCTATTTGAGAAATCTCAATATTTAGTACCTCTGCAATCATATCTCTATCCAATTCTCCTCCAAATCTAGGTTCATTTTGATGCATCCATACTACATTTTTTTCATCATGAAAAGTAACTTGTATAGAACCACCTTGAAAACGTAATAGAATATTTTCAAGCGTATCATTTTGAAGAATTTCTTTTCTAAGTACAAAAGCAGTTCCTAATGCAGGGTGCCCAGCAAAAGGTATTTCTTCATTTGGTGTAAAAATACGTACATCATACCCTTCATTCTTCTGCTCTTTTGAAAGAATAAATGTTGTTTCAGCATAGTTTATTTCCTTTGCTATTAACTGCATTTCCTTACTTGAAATTTGATGAGCATCTACAAATACTGCAAGTTGATTACCTGTATACTTCCCCTGTGAAAAGACATCAACAATATAAAAATCCATCTCTCTCATTTTCCCCTTATCTATAACTAAAAAAATGAAACCCTTTTGTTTACATAATAAAATTATGTTTTGTTCCATTCGCTATTATTTATATACTGATCCACTTCTTTTAACATCCAACCTCCAAAATTATCTAAAAACGCTAAAATTTCTATTATGTCATCTATAGGATTCACTGCATATTGCAGTGCTTTCCTCATATTTTGTTCTTGCTCTGGAAAATGCTTACTGAACAACTCATACGCTGGATATAGATCTCTAGAATAAAGCCCCTCTTTATCAATTGTTAATGCTAATCCTGCTCTAACTACTATCTTCATAATCCAGCGACAACAATCGGTTATATCATCACTGCCTTTATTATGAATTAACTCTTCACAAGCTTGTTCGATTTGTAGCTGTAAATGTGTAAGATGTTCCTGAGCTAATTCTTGACCTACTTTATATTTAGGCAGCTGAGATCTTATATCTTCACCGAATATACATACTCCATGTGTTTGAATCATAAAACTTATAAAAGAAAAACGACTGGGATGTAACACGTCTTCAACAGCATAAAAACTTAATTCCACCCCAGATATACAACCAAATTTTTGAAGCAATTGTTGCTCTATATTTTCACTCCATTCCAAATCTATTTCTTCGGGCGCTTTTCGAACTAATATAATCGTATCTATATCTGCAATCCCCTCTATTCCAATCCCTCTTGGAACAGATCCTCTAATGTAAATGCTATGAAGATCATCCTGTAGCAAATGAAAACATATATCCTTTACTTCCTGTATAACTTTCAGAAAGGCTGGTTGAATATTATGGATATGTGAATCATTAATAATGTATCCTTTATCATCTACAGGACAAAAACGACCTATTTTCTTAATCATTGACAATCTATCAACTCGTTTCTATATAAAGTGTTATATACAAATTGATTATAAATCAAAAAAATCAGAATAAAAACAAAAAACCCACCTTATCATGGTACATTTGTAACATATTCACTAAATAACTGGATAAAAGGAGTATGTTGATACTGAAACTAGCATTCTCAGTAACTGACTCAACTCATATTCAGGAGATTGAAGCAGAAGGTTTGAAACTACTAAATGAATTACAAAGCTTCATACCTTTATTGCAAGAAAAGGTTACAATTCTCTCACCACCAAAAGGGATTGTATTTCACGATTTAAAATCTGCAACACAAGTTTATTCAAATATCCCTATGCCAGCTTATACTTCCCGTGATTTGATTCACATTATGCCACTGGTAGATGTATGGAAAAATATCTTTTTTATCTGTAACTGAAGGAAAAGTACTTGAGAAAGCGCAGCGATATTATAAGCAGCTTAATATACTGGATATCGCAACAATTGCTGCACATGAATTTGTACATCACGCTGAAGAATTCCATAGTGATTTTGATGAAATTGATGAAGAATCGATGTGGTTTGAAGAAGGTGTATGTTTTTATTTGCCAAGAAAACTAATAATGCCTCCTGAACAATTTAACGCAATTACGCAGGTAGAAGATGAATTAATTAGCACATATCAAGCTGAATTTAGTAATTACACTTTAAATGAATTTGGAAGGTCTGAAGAGAATGGTTCATATGCAGGGGCCTTTTATGATTATTGGCGAAGTACAAAATTGATTCGTATACTAGTAGAACAATATTTTAATAACGATATTCAAGCATTATTTTCTTGTTATCAAGAATGGGTTGAAATCAAAGAACAAATCTCACTTCATGCATTTTTTGTTCAGAAATTAAGTCTTTCCCCAATACATGCAAAGGAACTCGGATTGTTATCTTAAATAATAAATAGGACACAAACAAAGGAATCATCCTGTTTATGTCCTATTTCACTGATACCTGAATCTATTTTTCAAATAAATAGTACGTATTTTCCCCTGGATAATGTAATACAATCACCTTCCTATCTCCTTTTTGAAATACTACAGTATGTCCATCTTCTCCAAGGTTCTCCCATCCCTTTACTTTTGAAATAGGCATTAGACTTATGTATTGATAATCTGCTTGATTGTCATCTTCAATATGAATAGCTGACATAGGAACTGGAAAATCTTTAATCTTTGATTCTTTCGTCATGAATATTAGCGCGAATAGCCCTCCTAAAACTCCTATCATAATAATATTAGAGTATATTTTCCGTCTTTTTTTCTCCATCGAAAATTCCATCCTTATATATTATTAAAAGTAGTATCATTTAATATTTTACTAATTCTTACTGTATAATCCTATTATTATTTATTTCTCCAACTCCTTCCTTTTTTCGACAAAATACAACAATTTTCAACTATGTAACTTGTTATTATAGATTGGTACATCTTATGTTTTGTATATTAGGAGGAAATACCAAATGAAAAAATCGTTCTATAAAAAATGGTGGTTTTGGCTTTTTAGCATACTGATTATCACAAGCATTGGGATCATTGTTTTCTTGAACTACACGAAAGAAACAAAAATAAAAACTACAAAAGAACCTATCGATAAAAAAATCTATCAACAAGAATTAAAATCCCAAATCGATTTTCTTACTACAGAATACGATAATATTGTCGAGCAAGAATGGCTCCCGGCATGGACTGAGCTAAATTCAAACCCAAATCATATAAATACAGTTGAATCACTAGATAAAATGAACAATATAGCGAATCATTACAAAGAGCTAGCTACCAAAATGGATGCTTTTCAAGCTGAAAACAATATGAATGATCCTAATTTAAAAAAGAAGATGAATAGCTTTAGAAAAGAATTTATTGCTGCTTCAAATTATATGGGAAACGCTGCTTTATCTGTTATACAAAGTTATAACGATGGTACACCGTTAGACGACAGTATACATAACGCAAAGGAATCTTTAGGACTTGCTGATCAACATATTGTAATTGCGTTATCCACTTTAAATGAAATGGAAGAAATATTAAGAATTACAAAGAAATAACCCATTATTTTATTCCTTTCATTTTAAGTAGTAAAATAAAAAATCTTTTCTTTAAAATTATTTTCCAATAAAAAATAATTGCAATTCATTTATAAGGAGCCTATAATGTTGTTTATTGATTATGTATAAACTATTTCATATCAATATAATTAAGCTTTTAATCACATAATTCGGATGAACCATTCAGGAGAAGATCACTTGATCTACCGACGGGGCAAAAAGTTGATGATTCAGCTTTGAAACTCTCAGGTCTTGGTTACAAGTAGAACTGCATGGGGACGAATCTCTGGAGAGACTCCCTCTCGCCTATCATATAGTGCAGAGGAAACAGAGCACCGAAGGAGCAAATCCGCTTATACTAGCGGATAATCTCTCAGGTAAAAGGACAGAGACAAGCGAAAGAAAACGCCGATTTGCATCGGTTTATTTTTCTATTCCTTGTTTCTCCAGAGACCATTTCATTTATGTGAAGTGGTTTTTTATTTTTTCTAAAAGGAGAATAAAGATGGAGACAGTAAGTAAAGTATTAGAACAAATCAATCACTACGTATGGGGATTACCAACCTTATTCCTTCTAGTCTGGACTGGAATCATTCTCACAGTGCGTCTAAAAGGTTTACAGTTTAGTAAACTATTATACGCTCACAAACTAGCATTTCGAAAATCAGAAGACACATCTTCTGCAGGAGATATCAGTCATTTCCAAGCGCTAATGACAGCAATGGCCGCGACCATTGGTATGGGAAATATAGCTGGTGTCGCAACAGCTGTTACAATCGGTGGCCCAGGGGCAATATTTTGGATGTGGATTACTGCCTTGTTTGGTATGGCAACGAAATATGCAGAAGCAATCCTCGCAGTAAAGTATCGTGTAAGTAATGAAAACGGCGAATTTTCTGGGGGGCCAATGTATTACTTAGAACGTGGTTTAGGGAAAAAATGGCTCGCTATTTTATTTGCTATTTTTGGAACAACAGCTTCTTTTGGAATCGGAAATATGGTCCAATCGAATTCCGTTGCAGAGGCCATGAGAATAAACTTTTCGTTTCCCCCTGCTTTAACTGGTATATTAATGGCTTTCTTAATTGCGATTGTTATTTTAGGTGGGGTGAAAAAAATCGGGAAAGTCACTGGATTTTTCGTTCCACTTAAAGCTTTCTTTTATGTAATTTCTGGTCTCATTATTATTTTTTATCACTTTGATCAAGTTCCAGAAGCATTTTCACTTATTTTTTCTGGTGCATTTCAAGGCACTGCAGCTGCTGGTGGTTTTATTGGTGCAACGGTTGCTTCCGCTATTCAAATCGGGATGGCACGCGGAGTGTTTGCCAATGAAGCTGGATTAGGAAGCGCCCCAATTGCTGCAGCTGCTGCAAAAACAGATTCACCAGCTAAACAAGCGCTTGTGTCAATGACAGGAACTTTCCTCGATACATTTATTGTTTGTACAATTACTGGTTTAGTATTAATTACAACAGGTGCCTGGAAATCTGGAAAAACTGGTGTTGAAGCAACAACACTTGCTTTCCAATCAGTATTTGGTAATACTGGTAGCATGATTCTCGGTATTGCAATCATATTATTTGCCTACTCCACTATTTTAGGATGGTCTTATTATGGTGAAAAATGTGTAGCTTATTTATTCGGACAAGGTGCTGTGCAATACTATAAAGCTATCTTCATTGTAATGATTGCAATCGGCGCCAACTTAAAACTCGGAATCGTATGGACATTTGCTGATATCGCAAACGGACTTATGGCCATTCCAAACTTAATTGGTTTAATTGGATTAAGTGGTGTTGTGGTAGCAGAAACAAATCGATTTTTACAAGTAGAGAAATTAAAAAACTCAAATAAAAAAATTGCAAGTTAATCAAATTTATAAGCAAAGGGTATCCCATACAGAAATGAGGTGCCCTTTGCTTGTATCATTCTTATATAATTTCTTTATACATATACTTCCTTCTATTCTTAATGCGTTTAAATACTAAACTTCCATTTTCTCAGTTAGATTTCTTGTTTTTACAAATACTTTTATGTACACGATGAATCTTTTTGTTTTTCATGTAAATATAATACAAAGTCCGTCATAGTAGATGGATAACCTAGCTGCCTCAACATAGCTGTTATATTTCCTCTATGATATATTCCATGATTGATAACATGCTGCACTAATTCGGAAACAGATGTTTCCAATTTTCCAGCGTATGGATTATCAAGTATAACTACTTCATTGATATCTTTTTGTTTATCCAAAAACACTTTATATTGCTGCGTTACATTGTGGAACATATTTTCCAATTCATTCATTGTTTTAGTTTCTACTTGTTCTTGTAGGTGTTCTCCTATTTGTATCGCTTCAGTCATACTTTTGCCACTTAAAACATTTAGCCATACACAATCAACCACATAAATATGAATCAGTGCCTTTGCGATGGAAGGAAATACGCTTTGAACTTCTTGATTATAAACATCCTTTGGAAGCTCCTTGAGTCGTTCAAATATTCTTTTATTTGCCCATATATGGTAATCAAATTGTTTTATTATGCAATGTGTCATACCAGATCCCCTTCTCTTCCCTTAATTTTTTATGTAAACCTACATATTACCGTACAAAATGTAATTCTTGTCTTTGAAATTCGGCTTCCGCATCCGCTTTAACAATACCAATTTCCTCTATTCTCTTTTTTTGTATAGATTTATATCTTACATGTGTCTTACATTCTGATTCAAAGAGAAACGGCGTAATTCGGATCTTTTCTTTATCTATCCACTCAGCGGTTAACGGTTTATTTGTAACAGCGTTAAAAATTTCAGTGCCTTCAAATCCTTCTTTAAATAAATCAATTTCTTCTTTTTTCGTTACACCAGGTTCATTCATACAAGCATATAAAGATAACTCATCACAAAACTTCAAAAGTTTATAATGCTTATCAAACATGGCGTGCCGCTCTTTTGTTAACGTTTTCAAAAATTTCTTTTGGCGATCTAATTCCTGCTTATAGAAATTCACCATTTCCTTATCTTCTTGATTAAGAGGAAATGATATAAAATGTTTACTACACAATATAGCACCATAAGGGTTTTCATTTTCAATCTCATTAAGTCCTAACGTATAAAAAACAAACCTTAATGAACTTGGACAATCCATAAACGTATATGGTATACCTTTTACGTCATTCCAAATTGGCGTTTTATCTAAGCCAATCCATCCTCTATCATGTTCATAAATCGCATCAATACACCCTTTTAAATATGTTTTGTCTTCAAATACATCTTTTCTAAAGTTTTTTGCAAATTCTCCCGCCAAAAAACCATGGTCATGCTGTCGAATTAAGATGATTTCGTCTGGATTTGTACGAATAATCATAATTTATCTTTAGTAAGGGGGTGTCTCATATGGACAAAACCCTTACTAAATCTATCCCCCTTTCGTATTATACGTTTTTAATCGTCTAATACGTTATTTGTTGATTTAGAAGAATGTTTGATTAAAAGGCCCAGTACCAGCGTTGCTGTAACCAGGAGCCAAATAACAAATAATGATATATTATTTCTACTCTGTTCCAGTCATATGTCTTACTATTTATCTTTTTGTTGTATCTTACGATACAGTGTCATACGAGATATACCAGCTTTTTCTGCTGCATCTGTACGATTCATTCCTTGATCTATAAGATATAAGGCATAGTTCACTTTTTCCTCATCAGTTTTTGGTCTTCTAGGATGTTTCCCGCGCTTTTTTGCATCTATGATTACTTCTTTTGTTCGTTCAGAGGTTAAATCCCTTTCAAATTGAGAAATTCCTGCAAAAATAGTAAAGAGCTTTTTTCCATGTGCCGTAGTTGTAATAAGTTTTAAACCAAATGTTTCTTGTAATATATCAAGCACACCACGTGAAATAAATTCAGAGGCCTTTGGACCGATACCCTGTTAACATAATATTTGTACTGTTCTCTTATATTAATGCCTGCGCATGAGCATTTCCTTGAATTATATGCCAAAATTCTTTTAAGGAATACAAACATGTTAATCCTTTCCGAGCATGAATTCGAACAGGTACCCCTTGCAATGTATCATGAAAATAAAACGGATCATCAATTGCTTCAATTGGAAAACCAAGTGTAAATAAATACAGCGACATAAAACCACTTTGGTCTTAAATCACCTTCTTGTATAATTATTTGCATGAAACTTTCTCCTAAAAGAAGATTTATTTTTTGAATATTCTGTTGACTATTATAACATATCCACTTTACAATTTAATTGTGATGATTTTATCACAATTAAACTACTTAGAATGAATCCACTTTACATATTTAAAAACAATTAAAAATAGAGGTGTTAAAATGAAGAACCGAGTAAATGCAGATTTATTACCAGGTTTAGAAATGTTTCCTGATCTCGATTTACGCCCAGAGAACTTGCAAACAATCAGAGAAGGAATATCGCAAATGAGACCACCTACGGTTGTTGATGAATCCCTTTCATTAACAGATGAAGTCATTGTTGGACCTGACGCTAATCCATTACCATTAAGAATTTATCGTCCAAAATTAAATAATGGATCCTTACCTGTCCTGTTATGGATACATGGTGGTGGTTATATCTTAGGGTCTATAGATGATAATGATGATACTTGTATGAGGTTTGCAAAAGAAGCTGGCTGTGTGGTCGTGTCTGTAGACTACCGTTTAGCTCCAGAGCATCCTTATCCAGCACCAATTGAGGATTGTTATGCAGCATTAAAATGGATTGCTGATAACGCAGAGGCATTAAACATTGATTCGAATCGAATTGGTGTTGCAGGAGCGAGCGCTGGCGGTGGACTAACAGCAGCATTGACATTATTAGCTCGCGATCGAAAATATCCTTCTATTTGTTTTCAAATGCCACTCTATCCAATGATTGATGACCGAAATAATACACCTTCTACGAATGAAATTAAAGAAGGATTTGTTTGGAATCAAAAGACAAATGAAGCTGGATGGAAAATGTATTTAGGAGAAATATATGGAACGGATAATATTCCTGCCTATGCAGCCCCTGCTCGAGCAGAGGATTATAGTAATTTGCCATACACCTACACATTTGTTGGTCAATTAGATCCATTCCGCAGCGAAACATTGACCTATGTAACCAAACTTGCGCAAGCTGGTGTTGATGTCGAATTTCATTTATATCCTAGGGCCTATCACTGGTTCGAAGGATTAAATCCAAATGCCGACGTATCTATTTACGCTGTGAATGAAATGATACAAGCAGTAAAGACTGGTTTCGAAAGAGTAGCTAAGGTAGAGGCTTAATCTCTTTACATATTCTATTATCTTAACAACAAACACACTCTCTTATTAAAAAGAGAGTGTGTTTGTTGTTGTACATTTCTTTAGTGTTTTCATTCCGTTTTATGTAAGAATATTAAAGTTGCGGAATTGAAATAAGATGTTTAGACGATATGTTTATTTCCTCTGCAAGTGCTTTGATTTTCATCATAATTTGAAGCATTTCTTCTGTTGTCGTCCTTGGGTTGATGGAACAAAGTCGAATTACCACTTTTCCTTTCAATTTGGTCGTACTTAGCATAGCGAATCCTCTATGATTAATTTCTTCCACCAGTTTTTTGTTTAGTTCATTAATTTTATCTATAGATGCTAGTCCACAAGGGGTATAGCGAAAAGTAACAATTCCTAATTGGGCAGATGTTACCACTTCCCAATCTTTTTCTTTCCTTAAAAACTCTTCAACTTGTTCAGTCAACATAATGCCATGATCAATTGCCTTTCGAAAAGCTGCGACTCCAAACACTTTAAAAGAAAGCCATACCTTTAACGCCCTAAATCTACGAGATAGTTCAATTCCACGTTCTCCAAAATTAACTTTTTCTTCTATATTAGTTTCCGTATCCTTAATATACTCCGGAATCATACGGAATGTTTCACTTAAGTATTGGCTGTTTCTAATGAGTACACAGCCCACATCATAAGGCTGAAAAAGCCATTTGTGAGGGTCCAGTGTTAAGGAATCGACTCGATGAATTCCTTGAAGTAAAACACTTCCTTTTTCACTGATAATTGCTGGAGCGCCATAGGCCCCATCCGCATGTAGCCATACATCTTCTTCATTACACAGATCAGCCAATTCATTGAGGGAGTCAACCGCTCCACAATTAGTTGTCCCTGCATTAGCAACAACACAGAATGGGTTTTTCCCTTTTAGTCGATCTTCTTTTATTTGCTTTTTTAAAGTACTAACTGAAATTCGTAAATATTCATCTGTTTCAATTCGGCAAATTTGATGATGTTTGAACCCTAATACTTTAAGTGCCCGATCCACAGAAAAATGAGTTTGGTCGGAAAAATACACAACCGCATTTTCTATATCGTTATTAAGCGTGACCTGTCTCGCTACAGTAAGCGCAGTCAAATTAGCCATGGAACCCCCACTTACAAATAGCCCTTCAGCCGAATCAGGAAATCCTAACATTGATTTTAACCAGTTGATTGTCGTTAATTCGATTTGCTCAGCACCTGCGCCTACAATCCAAGCTGTGGGAAATACATTAAACCCACTTGTTAAAAAATCTGCTACTACTCCTACATAATTATTAGGACCCGGCACAAAAGCCATAAAATGCGGATGATCCACATGGGTAATCTGATTAAACACATTGCTATTAAGAAAATGAAGGAGCTCTTTCGGATTGGATCCGTTTTCTGGAATTGATTCAGTTAGCTTGTCTCTAAAAATATCACCATCAATCGTTTCAGATACTGGTTTACTTTTTAAATGATTCATATGGTCAACAATTAAATCAACCGCTTGATATCCTAACTGACGCATCTCTTCGGCTGATAATTGCAGGTTTTTGGTCATTTGGTTCACTCCTATTCCATTTAAAAAGGCGAGTTCTTGCTCGCCTTTTCATTTTTTATAATTTGTAATCACCGATTGTCTGTGTTGGATTTTGAAGGATCCTGTTGATTAACTGATGGATATGATTCAATATTTCCTGTATTTTCTCCGCTTCATATACAGTTTGATCATATCCAAATTTTATTGTAAGTTTCTCTTCAGGGAAGCACATAATTCCATACTTTACATGCGGCTCATCAACAACTTGGTAATCTGTGATGGCAAAATTTCTATTCTCATTTGAAGAATAGATTTCTGGGTTCGTTGGATAGTTTTCAAAAACCCAAAGATGGTCGGTTAACTGATTGATCAACTCACTTTGTTTTTGTATCTCAACAAATGAATAGTATGCATACTCATTACATTTCAATGTTTCTAGTTGTACTTTTTGCAAGAAGTCCACAAAAGATTGTGTTTCTGTCCATGCTAGCCGGATAGGCAAAACATTTGTGAACAGACCAAACATATTTTCAATCCCTTCTACTTCGGGAGGTCTGACTGATACTAGATTAGGTAATACTACTTCTTTCATTCCGTTGTATTTGCCAAGCAATATTCCCCATACAGCTAGTAATGCCGAATTCACAGTTATATTGTTTTTGGTTACAAATGTCTGTAACTGATTAGTCAAATCCCTATCTAACGTTAAATCCATAAATGTGAAATTTAACCCTTCACTTTGAGTTGGTACTTTCTTCTTAGGAATACTGATTTTTCGATTGTATCCTGATAAATAATCCCGCCAAAAATGACGTGCTTTCTCATGGTCTTGTGCTAAAGTCCAGTCTATGAATGTTTGAAAAGGTTTTACCGTAGGTAACTCTACTGTAGTTCCCGCATTTATTGTTTCATAGAGTTGGAATAATTCGTCTAACAAAATGCTGACGCTCCAACCATCGCACAATAGATGATGGGAACTCCAAACTACCTTATACTCGTCATTCCCTAGTAGAAATATACAGAGACGGGTCATGAGTTCATCATTTTTGAATCCTCGAATTAAATTTTCATTCATCCACTGATCTATGAATTCCTGTTGTTCTTGTTTTGCCATCTCAATCAAGCTTTTTACCTCTGAAATTATTTGAACATCATGTAGCACAGCTTGCCAAGGTTGTTCTTGTTCATCTTGCACGATGATTGTTCTTAGAGAATCGTGACGATCAACTAATTGTTGAAAACACTGAATAAAGAGATCTACATCTAATTGCCCCTCAAGCGTCCAAATTGTTTGTTCGAAATAAGCATTGGTATCAGGCTCAGCTACAGCATATTCATAAATAACTTGTTGGAAAGGTGCCAATGGGTAAATTCGTTCTATTTTTAAATCTGGCATTTTTTCTTTTATTTTGTTAAGTGTATGTTGATTTAGTGATGTAACTTTATTTTCTTTCTTTTTGTTTATATCGTCTGTTTGTGAACTTGAAAAATGGTCTAGCTTTTTAACAAAATGAACCATGTCTCCTAATATAGGAAACGAAAATAGATTTTTTGGCTCTAACTCAAATCCTTGTCTATACAGTCTGACAGAAACTTGAATCGCTTTTATCGAATCTCCACCTAAGGCAAAGAAATGATCATTTACTCCGATTTGATCTACTTTGAGTACCTCTTGCCATACACTAGTCAATATTTTTTCCATTTCAGTTTTTGGAGCAATAAACACATCATTTTTTTGTTTCTCTGGAGCAGGAAGCCCTTTTCGATCTAATTTCCCATTAGGAGTTAAGGGTAGTCGTTCTAGATAAACAAAATAAGAAGGTATCATGTACTCTGGCAAGCGGTCTCGCAAATGCTGTCGTAGTTCTGTTGTGCTTATATTTTGCTCAGTTACCACATATGCAACTAAAAATTTCATCCCATTCTCATCTGCCTGATCAATTACTACAGCTTGTTCGACTTGTTTGTAAGTGAGAAGACAATGGACAATTTCTTCTAATTCCACACGATATCCTTGAATTTTGACTTGATAATCTTGGCGGCCTAAAAATTCAATATACCCCTCGGGATGCATTCTGCCACAGTCTCCCGTCTTGTAAATGAGACCAAGCTCCGGATGTGACACAAATACTTCGTTCGTTTTTTGTTCATCATTTAAATATCCTTTAGCAAGACCCACTCCCCCAATATATAAATCACCAATTACACTAACAGGGCACATTTTCTTTTCATAGTTCAACACATAATACGTTTGGTTTGCCAAAGGCATCCCATATGGAATACTGTTCCAATGTGATGCCACCTGTTTGACTGGATAATAAATTGACCAAATTGATGCTTCTGTTGCTCCTCCCAGTGAAATTACTTCCGCAATCGGGAAATGTCGTTTTATTTTTTCTGGTAAAGAGAGTGGAATCCAATCCCCACTATGTAAAACTAAACGTAAAGAAGAATTTTTAAAATGAGTACCTACTTGATCCAATGCCAAATCCATGATTGCAGGTACTGTATTCCAAATTGTAATTCCTCTGCGTTCGACCGTACGGATTAGTTCTTGCATGTCTCTCGGATCACGAATCATTACCAACATTGCACCCGTGCTTAACGTTCCAAAAATATCGTATACAGACAGGTCAAAGCACATAGAAGAGATACCAATAATACGATCTTCTTCATTTACCTGGTATTTTTCATTGATATCTTGAATGGTATTTGCAACCGCTTGGTGAGTAATGATTACTCCTTTTGGCTTTCCAGTACTTCCTGAAGTATAGATAATATAGGCAAGATCTTCCGGATTAGCAATAGTAGGTAGGTCTTCATTTGTATATAATGACAAATGTTTCTCTTCATAAAGACTAGGTTCTAATAAAAGTTTGCATGCGCTATTTTCTAAGATATATGTTTGTCGATCTAGTGGATGATCAGGATCGATGGGTACGTAAGCAGCACCTGCTTTTAAAATCCCCATCATATTAGCAATCGTATCAACTCGCCTCTGTGCCAAAAGGCCAACTTTGTCCCCTAAACCAACCCCTTGTTCTTGCAAGTAGTGCGCAACTTGATTGGAGCGCTTATGAAGCTCTGAGTAAGTTAACCATTCTTGCTCAAAGACTACTGCTACTTCATCCGGTGTACGCTTTACTTGGTCTGTGAATAATTGATACAGAGTAGTAGAAGGTATTTTTTCTGTTGTCTGATTGTATTGCTCAATTAAAGTTTGATCCGATTCTTTCATTTGCAAATAGGTTACGTCACTTTGTTTCACCAATTGTTCCAACAAGTCGACAAATTGGGAAAACATTGCTTCTATCACATCAGCATCAAACAATTCTTCTACATAGTTCCAGCTAATTAATAACTCTCCATTTTTTTCAATTACCACATTATCCAAATACACTTGTGGAGTCCGAGCGTGAATATGGCGAAGAGAACCAAGCTGTTCCCAAGCAAAAGCACCCACACCTGCTAGCATCGAGGTGAAAACAATTGGCATAACTGCTTTTGGCGTCATTTGGTGATATCGAGTAAAATCTCGAATAAAGTTAACTCCATCGTAATGCCGATGTTCAAGGCCATCTAATAAAGTAGATTGAGTTTGTTTTACTCTAGTAAAGAAAGATTGCTCTGGATTCACATCAACATCCAATAAAATGAGTGAAGTAAAATCTCCCACAATCTGCTCTACTTCTTCATGAACAGGATAACGATTAAATACAGTCAAATTAATTGCCAATCGACGTTGATTACTCCAATATGCCAACACATCACCATATATCGTACAAAGTAGAGCGGAAGGAGTTACTTCTTTCTCTTGTGCTAACTTTCGTAACTTTGTCCATTTTTCATTGTCCAGGATCTTAGTAAGTGATTGGAATGTAGGAGTAGCAATCTCTACCGGATCCTTTTTTAACAGCAAAGAAGGAGCAAACGGAAAGTCAGGAAGCTTACTTGTCCAATAATCTTTTGCTGTTTTATATTCTTTGCTTTGTTCCATTTCATCATAGATAAACATGTAATCTTGAAAATCAAAAGAAAGAGAATCCAAACTTTGATCTGGTTTGTAATAATAATGAAACAAATCATGTCCAACGATGTTCATGCTTGCCCCGTCCATCAATAAAGCATCATATCGAAAACATAACAAATAAGTGTCTTCTTTTAAAAGAAAGGCTTTCAATTCAAACAAAGGCCATTGCCCCAAAGGAAATACATGGTTAGTCATTCGAGAACGTTCTTCTTGCAAGCGAACACTTTGTTTCCTATCATCTAAACCAATGAGACTTTCTATTTCAATCTGATAATTAGGAACGTTTTGTAAAATTTGTTGTTTTCCCTCTGGCAAGATTACAGCTCGTAACATTGGATGACGATGAATTACTTTTTGAAAACTTTGCGAAAGACGATTGATATCCAATTTTGTTTCATATTCAAAATACGTTTGAGGTGAAATACCGCTTAATTCAAACTGTGAATTCCGTCCTAACATGTAGGCTGTCTGAACTTCCGTTAAGGGAAATGGCTTGGACAAATCTTTAACACGAGTTGGCATATTATCTAAGCATTCTTCTTTATGCTCCACCTCTACATAAGAACTTAGTTGAGCAATCGTGGGATGTTTGAAAAAATCCGTTGTACTTACTTTCAAATGGTCTTTTCTTAATAAATTGATAATCTGTAGTGCTTTAATCGATTCTCCTCTTAAAGTAAAAAAGTTATCATGAATACCGATCCGCTCGATTTCCATCACTTTTCCCCATGCTTGTACCAATTTCTCTTCAATTTCATTTCGTGGGGCAACGTATGGAATAGATACGTAATCTATTTGAGTTACATCCAATAACCTTTTTCGATCTACTTTCCCATTTGGATTCAATGGAATCTCTTCTACCTGAATTATTTTTTCAGGAATCATAAACTCAGGTAATTTATTGCTTAAATATTTTCTGAGCTCTTCAAAAGGGACCTTATTATCCGATACATAGTAAGCGGCTAATAATTTCCTGTTTCCATATACCTGATCAACAACAATAGCTTGGCTTATCTTTGGATATTTCCTTAACTGAGCTTCGATTTCCCTTAATTCAATCCGATACCCCCGAATTTTCACTTGATGATCCATTCGACCGAGATATTCAAATTCTCCATTAGGCAACCAACGAACGAAATCACCCGTATGATACATCATTTCTCCTGCTACAAAAGGATTCAGGACAAATTTTTCATCTGTCAGTTTAGATTTACCAAGATACCCCCGGGCTACTGCCACGCCAGCAATACAGAGCTCGCCCGGTATTCCAAAAGGTTTCAATTGACCATACTTATTCAATATATAGGAACGATAATTGGGATTAGGTTTTCCAATCGTCACTTCTTTGGCCGTGCTCAAATCTTTTACTGCTGCACAAATGGTTGTTTCTGTGGGACCATAGATATTTAAAACTTTCGCTTCACTGATGCTTCTAATTTTTTCAACTAAATCAATTGAAAATGCTTCTCCTGCTAACAAAATGGACTTTAAATCTTGTAGAAAATCTGCCCCTTCTGGATCACTCAAAATCACTTCCATTCTTGATGGGGTTGATTCCCATAAATCCACCTTATGTTCTTTAACCAAATGAGCCAATTCTTTTGTTGCAAACTGGTCCTCTGTAACTATGACTACTTTCGAACCTTGAGTTAAAGGAAGACATATTTCTAACAAAGAAATATCAAAAGAAACACTAGCAAGAAACAAGAACGACTGATTATCTTTTACTTTTTCTCTCATAACGCTTAAAAAATGGACAAGAGATTTCTGTTCCACCATTACGCCTTTTGGATTTCCTGTTGATCCTGATGTGTAAATAACATAAGCCAAATCATTAGGATCACTTTCTCGAACTAAATTGCTTTCTTCACCTTGGAAGAGATGTTCCTCATCAAGATACAGCACTTCACCAGCAAATTGTGGAAATTCTACCTCTGTTCGCTTGCTCAGCAAACATTTGGCTTGACTATCTTGTAACATATATTCAATTCGTTCACTTGGATAGTGAGGATCGATTGGTAAATATGCTGCTCCTGCTTTTAAAATCCCCATCATGCCAATGATCATTTCCAATGAACGATCTACCATAACTCCAATAATGCTTTCTTTCGATGCACCTTTACTTTGGAGAATAGAAGCCAATTGATTTGCTTTCTTATTTAATTCTCTATATGTCAAAGATTGATCATTACAAATAACAGCAATTTGATCTGGGGTTTTCAACACTTGCTCCTCAAACAAATCCTGAAATGTTTGAGACAAGTCTATGCCTGTCTGAACTTGATTAAACCCTCCTAGCAACTCTTTGTCTTCTTCCGAAATAATACAGATATCTTTCACAGCCAGATTCGGATTTTTTAACACTTGCTTTAAAACATAAAGATAAGATTTGGCAAACTGTTGCAACGAAGAAAGAGAATGAGACTTGAAAGAAATTTGAAATTCAAATTCATTATGTATTTCATTCCATTTTCTTCGTATCCAGATAGCTAAATTATTCTCTGAGCATTCTTCTATCAAACTTTTATTATGTAATCTTTCCATCCCAAAAACGATTTGAAAAGGAGTTGAATGGTGTTTCGCTAATAATTCAGGGAGCGGATAACTCTGATTGTCATACCCGAATAAAGTCGTTTGTTCAACTTGATCTACCACTTTCTTAAAGGATTGATGCGGATAGATTTCACTTCCTATAGGAAGCAAATCATTACGATTCTTCCTCTGTTCATCATTTTTTTCAATTACAGGAACCCCAATTGTAATCTTTTCTTGATCTGTATAATGTGCCAAGCAAACCCTTAATGCGGCCTGTAACCAGCTAAATAAAAGTATATCCTGAGACTTACTTACTTTTTGTATAATTTGACTAAGCTCTGAATCCATAATGACTTGAATATGGTCGCATGGATTATCTTTATTAAATTGATAACCGCTATTAAATAAAGAAAAATCGAGAACCTCGGAAGATAATTGCTCCTTCCAAAATGCTTCTACCACTTTATTCTCATGAATCGAACTTCGATCTTTAATGTGCATTTTTATCTTTAGCCCCCTAATATTCATTTCATCTATTTGTTAATTTTCAAGCCAACTTCAAGCCCATGGAGAAATACTTGATGGTTATCCAAACTTAAAAAGTGCTGAATCTCTTCAAATTTCATATGACCAACGGAACAAACTCCTAAATTTAATGTCTCAGCTACCATATTTAAGGTAGCAGTGATGATACCTGATTCAATACAAGCAAATAAATATCCATCTGAACCGTATTTCGGAATGGAAGCGTTCGCATTATAGACTAAATAAACCGAAAAGGCAGACTGGTTAAATAACTCCTGGTTAATTAGCTCATGATCACTTTTGATTACTTGGTCAATATTATTTACAATTAAAAGACTATTCTCTGATGGACTATAATAATAAAAACCAGCTTTCATACCCTCTATACGTTTTGGTTTTATATAGACAAAGATATCAATGGGATAGAGTCCACCCGCACTTGCGTAATGATAGTATGTTTTTTCTTCCTTAACCTGTTTAAGAGTAGAAATAAACTTAGAAAATTCAGAAAAAGCAATAGGTTTGTTCATATCAAATTGGCGGCAAGATCTACGCTCCCTGATTATGGCGGGCAGCTCATTTGTTTTTTCAAGTTGAATTCCGGTTGACCGCGCAGCAGGGTGCGTTCGATTTAATTGTTCACTAATATACTTATCTAGTTCCTCTTTAGAGAAGCGAATCTGATTGCTATATGGATTCGGAAAAATTTTTTCTTGTGTGGAAAATACTTCTCTTGGATGTAATATGTTACTTACTAACACCCGATTCTTTATCATAAGTTCTACTATTTTTTGTGTCTCTCCCTCATTTCCTAACGAAAAGCGCTCTACTAGCTCACTAATCGTCACACCTTTTTGAGTCAAAAAATAAAGCTCAGGAAACCAATCAGACAGAACACCTGGAAATTTCGTTTCTCCTATCAAAACTTCATTATGCAACTTCTCCCAATGCTTAATAGGAGACCAGTAATAAATTTGCTCGCTCATATTCCCCTCCATAAATGATTAACTTATTTTACTTCCAATCCACAAAATTTTAGATTGTATTCCTTGTCCCATAGCAACTATGAATGCATGTACTTTAAGACCGCCTGAGGATAATAAAATAACTTTTTTTCTTTAAAATCTTTTATTTCATCATAAAACACTATTTTTTATTGGGCATTTCACATCCTTTTCCTTAGTAATCCTATAAAATATAAACCATTTAAAACATTGAGAATATTCATGTATTTTCAATGTGAAATTATTGTAATGGATTGGAAAGCAGATGAATATAGTTATTAAACAAAATAATATTGAGAAAGTTTTATTTGTTATACCAATAAAACTTTGAAATAAGGTTTATTACATATGAATTAAGAAAAGAGTTTACAACTTTTCTTTAGAAGTTAATGTATAACTGTAACATTCTATTACGTACAAGTGCGTTGTCAACATATCGTATTTAAAATAGAAAAAAGACACCTAAAAATGATATTATCCCCTTAAGGTAGACAGTGTAAAAAGACCATGAACAAACATGGATGTTACACTTCTACTTGGAGGGGATTTTATTATGGCTAAAAAAGGGGCTACATTTCAAACTTATTCAGATGAATTAAAGATACAAGCCGTAGAAAGTTTTTTAAATGGTGAGGATAGTCAATCAGCTATAGCGAAGAAATATGGACTTAAAAGTAGAACGCAACTAATAGATTGGGTTAGGAAATATCAAGAAACAGGCGGTATTTCAGACTCACGGGGGAAAAGTAGTGGTAATAGGGGGACTTCAAAAACCCCTTGAAAGGTCATCCTCGTACGAAATTCGATAGTATGGAAGAAGAATTGGAATACTACAAGGCACAGGTGGCGTACTAAAAAAACAGTATCCAAATCTGTAGGAGGTGTCCTTGCTCAAACGACTAAGTACGAGATTATTGAAGAACTACGTTCTCGATACAAGGTAATCTGGCTTGTCGTCATTGCTCAGTTAAATTGTTCTAGCTACTATAAGAGGCGTTCAACACGTACGCAAAGAAAATTACGTTTTTCACAGGATGATACATTGCGTGAACAAATTCAAGCGATTCACATAAAACACAAAAAATATGGCTATCTTCGTATGACAATTGCCTTGCGAGAAGAGGGCTTCTAAGACTAGCTGTTTCGCCCTCTATAACTACTTACTGTATTCTTCCCTCTATTACTTGGTAATACTGCTATTATTCATACTTTTACTACATATTTCTTTTTAGACAATAATTACTAAAGATAACATAATTGTATTCCTCCTTTCTTCTATTTTATAAAGTAAATTTATTATTTTCTATATAAACCCTTCTTTCTAAAGAGGCAATAAAGTGAAACTTTAATCAGTGGGGGTTTTCTTCATCCCCTACTGATTATCAACCCTCACCAATCGGGCTTTTACGGGATAAAAATAAATTCATCAATACTTTGCAGGGATTCCGCTTCTTTCACCGAACTTAAGATAACAATGTGATTCTATCAATGCTTTCAACAATATTGCTACATGCTATCACTTATTACAAAAACAAACCTAGACAAAAATATTTATATGAGGTGAAAAAAATGAACAAAACTGAATTAATTAAAAATGTGGCTCAAACAGCCGATATCTCACAAAAAGAGGCTTCATTAGCTGTTCAATCTGTATTTGATGCAATTACAAACGCTTTACAGACTGGTGACAAAGTACAACTTATTGGTTTTGGAACATTTGAGGTACGCGAAAGAACTGCGCGTACAGGTCGCAATCCTCAAACAGGTGAAGAAATTCAAATTGCAGCCGGGAAGGTTCCAGCCTTTAAAGCAGGAAAAGAATTAAAAGAAGCTGTAAAATAATAAGAAACCAGCCAATTAGGCTGGTTTCTTATTTTATTTCATAACCGCGTATATATTATCTGCATGATATACTTCACAAATATAAAATAAACACCTACAGTTACTTACGATTTGATATTTTCTCGTAGGATATATACTAGATTGTAATAAGCAGCCATCAAACAGTTCAATAATGTTTCCAGAAGGTTGATACCCTTGATATAACATATTTTTTCTTATGTCCATTTCCTCAATTAGTTTTTCAATTGGTACGTCTCCAGTTTCTAATTCTTTAACCATTTCAATTGGTAAAAGTGAAGTATCGGCAAAAATTAGATTTTCAGATAACACCTTCTCCTTATAACTAACAGACGAAACTCTGTAAAGAAATGCTCCATTTTTATCAAAAAAGCTTTTCGCTTCCTTGGGAATATATTTTCGATCTAGCATTTCTTGTTCCACAATATTGAACTGGACTGTATCTTTCACAATATTTTCTAAAGATGCGATAGATAGCGTTTCTTTAGAAAACAATAGATCTTTAACCACTTTTCCTGCTGCAGCATCAGCCAATTCTCTTTTTTTATTTTCCACTACTAACATGACTAACACCTCTTCTATATTTATATAATCTAGTATTAACTCAGACGGAACATATTCTTAAAGTTACCTCATATGAAAACGACTATGGTAGGTATCGATTCTATTATCGTTACAAACTTCCATCAACTAATCAGTTACTGCTCATTTATGTGTAAGAAATCTACTACTTTGCAAAAGTGTCCCTGCATCAAACTGCCTTATTTCTGTTACATCTTTGTTTAATAAAGCTATTGAAGCAACATAGCCTGAACCAGGTCGCAAATCCATCAAATTTGTAGTTCCAACAAACTCTGGCTTATCCTGAAAAACAAGTAGTTCTGGTAAATAATCTGGAGTTGATACAGTCAGATTAGAAGGTGATATCATTAATCCTTCTTCAGTCGCCTTGAGTATCGCTTCTTTCCGCGTCCAATATGTTAAAAACCCTTCAACTTTACTTTCAATCGGCAGTTTTTCTAGCTGAGCAATTTCTATATCTGTTAATACTCCTACTGCCATTTTAAGCACATCAATATTAGAATTTATTTGTTCCACATCTATGCCGACAGCTGCGGACGTTGTAAACGCAACAGCAATTCGTTCTCCTGAATGTGACACAGATAATTGCGGCATACCTACAGGTAATTGCGGGCGTCCGTGTGCTAACTTACAAACTGGACAGGTTCGATCGATGGGTACTTGAAGAGGGGACATTGCGAGTTGTTTTCCCAGTACCAATCGACTAATTGCACATCCAATCATAAATCTTGCTCGGTCCTCAGGCTGATGGAACAAATTTGCTTTCTCACGCTCGGTGTCATTTAGTAAATCATAGTGCCAAGGTTGCAAGTCTGAAATTCGAGCCCATCATATTTGGCAATGATGGCTTCTTAGCTTTGGTACTGAATCTACAATCTCCCAATCCTTCATAAAAATTCTCCCCTTTTCATATCCAATACTCATACTAAGAAAAGTATGAAATCTATTCCGGTCTTTCAACAAACATCTCCACTAACAAGTTCCCTTTTAGCTTTTGATCATTGCTATTGTAATAGAGAATTCTATCCAGTTTTATCATTACACCTGGGCAGATTATACCTCCGCTATTTACCCGCGACTGCTTTTGAATGAGATTCATTTGATTGGACTGCCGTTTTTTTCTTTGATGTAGCTATTGCATCCGCATCACGAATACGTAATGCAAACAATAATGCAATGCATAGAAATATAGCTGCACCAATTAGAGCGATTTGATACGCTACAATACTAGCACTCTCATTTCCAGCTTCACTGACATTATGATTTCCAAAAGCAGCTAGAAGACTCGCAAGAATCGCAACACCGATGGCAGAACCTAAACGATTTTGCACATTAAAAATGGTTGTCGCTCTCCCCATTGAAGATGGATGAATATTGTTAAAAGCTGAAAATTGCACAGCTCCTACAGAATGACCTAAGAAAAATCCTATGCCGAATAGTAACATTCGAATCACCCAAGGGTTTGTCTCCTGATTCACGAAGCTTAATACAACAAATATGATTGCTGAGCACAACAATCCAAGAGAGATTAGCTTACGTGGTCCAAGCCTTTTATACGACCAAGGCACTATTTGTGAAGAAATCATAAGTCCAATTGCTTCTGGAAATGTAGTGAGCCCTGTTTCCAGTGCTGATGCATGTAACACATTTTGATACATAAGTGGGAATATAAATAACATGCCCAGTAATCCAGCAGCCGAAAATAATGAAATGAGACTCATATTCCGAAATAAACGATCTTGTAGCAAACGTAAATCTAACATTGGCTGCTTCACACGAAGTTCAACAAACACAAAGAAAATAATAAGCGAAAGTCCACCCAATCCTGTCCCTATTATTTCTAAGGAACCCCAGCCTTTTGATGGCCCTTGACTCATTGCATATATCAACATTGCAAATCCTGGTGCGGAAAGTATAAAACCAGGTAAATCTAACCGCCCAGCATTTTTTTCAATATGCTCTACTAAAAATAACGTACCAATTAATAAAGCTACTATTCCAAACGGTAAATTAATATAAAATGCCCAGCGCCAAGACATATAATCTACAAAGAATCCACTAACAATTGGCCCTATTGCTGGCGCAACAGCAATAGGCAAAACAATAAACCTAGAAATCTTCGGTCTTTCTTGTGGTGAGAATGTTCGAAATAACATTGCCATTCCTACGGGAGTCAATAATCCTCCGCCAGCACCTTGTATAACGCGGAATATATTTAGGGCGGTAATATTATCAGCAAATCCGCATAATGCAGAAGCTGCTGTAAATACAGAAAGTGCAATTAGGAATACCCGCTTTGTACCAAATCGATCTCCGAGCCATCCAGAAATCGGTAAAAATACAGCCAGACTTACTAAGTATCCAACATTGACTGTCCCCATTGCTGAAGCTGGGACTTGTAGCTCATGACTAATCGTTTGCAGTGCTACATTTACAATCGTTGCATCCATAGCAGCCATAAACATCGCAGTTACATATACAACACTCACAACAATTTTCGGATTCACCTTCAAATTCATTACTACTTCCCTACTGAAACGCATTCAAGTGAACGAAGACTTTTTGGCTGCATATCACTCCAATGTAATTCGATATATGCAAGACAAGATTGTCTACTATCTTGTTCATGAACAACATCCCACCCCGCTGGTACATCGAGAAAGGCTGGCCAGACAGAGTGCTGGCCTTCCTTATTTACTAACACTTTATACATAAAATTATCGTTTTCAAATGGATTCGTCATACTTTACTTACCCCTTTCATCTCTTGCAATCTATTAGCTAATACTTGTCCGATTTCTGTTAATGGTCCTGGCTGACATAAATCTTTATGTCGACAATCAATATCATATTGTTCAATTTCTCCATCGATATAGTTAAACCATGTATCTGGAGAAATTGGATCAAACCATTCTGGTATGATTGTTGATCTAAAGAATACAATGTTTCCATGGAATTGTTTTGGAACATACTTTCCTAAAAGACCAACAGAATTTACGTATGTTTCTTTCAAATTCAAAATGGTTTCCTCTTCCAGGCTCGCTAATGCACTGCCATCCCTGCGAAGTATATCAATAGCATTTGCCATATCAAGTGGTTTCCCGTCCATGTTATCTGGATCATATCCTCCTAATGCAAGTAGTGCAATAAGCGCTTCTTCCTCAGTAGGTGATTCTGTATTTGGTAAAAAATGACCAGGATAAGAATCCAGCATGACAAGTAATTCAACTTCTTCTCCTTGATTTTGCAAATGAGTTGCCATTGCATGAACAACATTTCCTCCGAGAGACCAACCTAACAATCTGTACGGTCCATGTGGCTGTATTTCACGAATGTGCTCAAGATAGTCAGCAGCCATTTCGTCTAATGATTTTGGAAGTTCTTCGCTTTTTGCAATACCGCGTGCCTGTACACCATAAATTGGATGATCGCTTCCTAAAGACTTCATTAATCCTGCATAACACCAACTAAGCCCACCTGCTGGATGTACACAAAACATAGGTAGCTCACCACCACTTGTTCTTAATGGCAAGATTACATCTAGTGCACTTTGGCTTGTCCCCATCTCAAGTCTTTCGGCAAGCCCTGCAACTGTCGGTGCCGCAAATAAGCTACCAATACTTAACTCAATTCCTAGCGCTTCTCTGATCCGGCTCATTAACTGCACAGCAAGTAAGGAATGACCGCCAAGATCAAAGAAACCATCATCAATACCAATTCGAGGCAAATTCAAAACTTCTGTAAATAATTCACATAAAATTTCCTCTTTTGGTGTTCTTGGTCCTCGGCTTATAGTAGATGCCGTGAATTCAGGTGCTGGTAATGCTTTACGATCTAACTTACCATTTGGAGTTAAAGGTAATTCACTTATCATAACGAAAGCATACGGCACCATATAATCAGGTAGGCTAAGTCCCGCGTATTGGCGCATTTCAGCTGTATCAATGTGTACATGTTCTGACGGAACAATATAGGCGACTAAGCGCTTATCACCAGGCTGATCTTCACGTACAATGACAGCAACTTGTTCAACATGAGGATGCTGCATTATAACCGCTTCAATTTCACCAAGTTCAATTCGGAAACCACGAATTTTAATTTGATGATCTGCACGTCCCATATAATCTAACGTGCCATCTTGACGCCAACGTGCTAAATCTCCTGTACGATACATTCGAGTGCCAGGTTTCCCATATGGATCTGCTATAAATCGTTCTGCAGTTAAACCCGCACGACCCAAATATCCACGGGCAAGTCCTGCTCCTGCCACATACATTTCCCCCACTACTCCCGGTGGTACAGGTTGTAAGTAGTTATCTAATACGTATACTTTAAGATCTGGTATACTACATCCAATTAAGCTATTTGCTCGTAAAGATACGATATTTTGATCTAGCTCGATATAGCTTACATGTACAGTTGTTTCAGTAATACCATACATATTAATAAGCTTAGGTGCGTTTTCTGGATGACGACTATACCAATCTTCTAGGCGACTTAATTCCAGTGCCTCTCCGCCAAAAACGACATATCGTAAAGAAAGCTTCTGCCCTAATTGGGCATTTTCACGATCCGCCTGCATAAGTTGGTAAAACGCTGATGGTGTCTGATTTAAAACTGTTACCTTCTCCTGAACAAGCAGATTTAAAAACTCCCTAGGTGAACGACTCACAGTATGCGGTACAATAACAAGACGCCCTCCATACAGTAACGGTCCCCAAATTTCCCAAACTGAGAAATCAAATGCGTAAGAATGGAACATTGTCCAAATATCATTTGAATCAAATTGGAACCAATGATCAGTTGCTCCAAATAACCTTACAACATTTTGATGAGGGATCATTACACCTTTTGGTCTACCTGTTGAACCTGATGTGTAAATTACATAAGCAATGTGTAAAGGTGATAGCGGCTGTATTCGCTCCACATTCTCTATATTCTCTTCACTATATTTGTTTAATGTCTCAATTATTTTCGGATCATCTACTACAATCGCTTCGATCTCATCACTCTCTATTGTCACTTCCCTGTTCGTAATCATACAAACAGGCTTAGCATCACTTAACATAAATGAAATTCGGTCTGATGGATAATCAGGATCTAGCGGTAAATATCCTGCTCCCGCTTTTAAAACTGCTAATAAACTTACGATCATATCAAGAGATCTTGGCATCGCCAAAGCAACCAATTGCTCTGGACCTACTCCTTTTTCAATTAAGAGACGTGCAAGTTTATTCGATCTCTTATTTAACTCTTCATAAGTTAGCGCAGTGTCCTCAAACACGACAGCGGTTGCATCTGGCGTTAAGCGAACTTGTTTCTCAAACAATTCTGGCAACGTCATCTCAGGAGCAATTTGAAAGCCGCCATTCCATTTTTCAAGTATTGTTTGACGCTCTTCTTCTTGTAAAATTTCCAAACATCCAATAGATTGTTCTGGATTCTTTGCTGCATCATCTAATAAACGAATGAAACGACTCACAAATTTTCCAGCTGTTTCACGCTTAAATAAATCTGTACTAAACTCAAGTAAACCATGTAACCCATTTGGCTGACCTTCAGATGTACTACGTTCACTTATTTCTATCGTCATATCAAACTTCGAAGAACCAACACTCTTAATCTCAATATGCGTTTCTAGATTCGGTATATTAAGAGTAGCCTCTGGTGTATTTTGATAGGCTAACATAATTTGGAATAGTGGATGACTGTTTCTCGAACGCGCAGGGTTTAATACTTCAACAAGTCGTTCAAACGGAACATCTTGATTTTCATATGCCGAAAGGTTCACTTTACGTACCCTGCTTAATAGTTCACTAAAGCTAGGATCTCCAGATGTATCTGTACGTAATACAAGTGTATTTACAAACAATCCAACAATATCTCCAAGCGCATCATCACTGCGCCCCGCAATTGGACTGCCTATTGGAATATCCGTTCCTGCTCCTAATCGTGTAAATAATGCAGCGAGTCCGGATTGCAACACCATAAACAAGCTAACACCATTTTTACGAGCAAGCTCTAATAGTCGTTCATGTAACTCTGGATTCACATGAAAATCTATCGTTTCCCCACGATAACTCGTTTCCACAGGACGTTGATAATCTGTAGGTAACTCCAGTTGATCTGGTAATCCCTTCAGCTCTTCTTTCCAAAACTCAATTTGTTGTGAAATAAGACTATCTTGTAAACTCTCATTTCCTAATAGTTCTTGTTGCCAAAGGGCATAATCGGCATACTGTACTGGAAGCGACTTCCACTGAACTGATTCACATTTACAATGTGCTTGATAAGCAGCCGCTATGTCTCTTGACAATGGATTTAATGACCATCCATCCCCTACAATATGATGCAACAATACAAGTAACACATGTTCATCCGGATTTATTTCAAAAAGTTCCATACGGATAGCTGGCTCTTCTGCAAGATTAAAGCAATATCTTACAGCTTCAGCAAGTACTTTAGGTAATTCTGAATCAGTAGTCTGCGTAACAATTAAAGTAGGATTTGCCTCATTCGTCTCCAAAATTTGCTGATATGACGTACCTAGCGTGTTAGGAAAAATCGTTCGAAGTGTCTCATGTCGATCGACGATATCATAAAATGCAGCTTGTAAAGCTTCTCGATTTAATTCACCAGACATTCGAATGACTACTGGAATATTGTAAGTTGGGCTTGGACCTTCTAAGCAGTTCAAGAACCATAAACGACGCTGTGCAAAAGAAAGCGGTACTTCTTTTGGACGCTCTACCTTCTGAATAGCTGGCCTTGCACGCTGCGTGCCATCTAATTGTTTAGCGAGCTCAGCGACTGTAGGTGATTCAAATAGTTTTCCAATCCCTAATTCCACACCTAATGTTTCACGAATACGTCCCATTAACCGAGCAGCTAACAGAGAATGTCCGCCTATTTCAAAGAAGTTATCATCGATTCCAATCCGCGCTATGCTAAGCACTTCCGCAAATAAATCACATAAAATTTCTTCTTGTGGATTTCTAGCTATGCGCTCACTAACAAGTAAATTAAAGTCAGGTGCTGGTAACACTTTCCGATTAATCTTTCCGTTTGGTGTCAATGGCAATTCAGGTATCATCATAATTACTGACGGTATCATATAACCTGGTAGACTCTCTGCTGCATATGCTCGAATTTCTGCAAGTTCAAGATTGCTTT
The DNA here is from genome assembly GCF_056711665.1 of Bacillus sp. Medicinal_06. Classification (NCBI taxonomy): domain Bacteria; kingdom Bacillati; phylum Bacillota; class Bacilli; order Caryophanales; family Bacillaceae; genus Bacillus; species Bacillus sp. Medicinal_06. Next base: position 168,185 of record NZ_JBWYHD010000003.1, read on the forward strand.
CAGCATCAGGTACAATGTAAGCAACTAAACGTTTTTCGCCAGGTTGATCTTCTCGAACAATTACAACGACTTGCTCAACATGAGGGTGCTGAGATAATACCGTTTCCACTTCAGATAACTCGATACGAAATCCACGAATCTTAATTTGATGGTCAGCGCGGCTCACATATTCTAGCGAACCATCTTGACGCCATTTAACAAGGTCACCTGTACGATACATTCGTGTACCAGGTTTTCCAAACGGGTTTGCAACAAATCGTTCAGCTGTTAATTCTGGTTTTCCTAAATATCCATTAGCAAGCCCCGTACCAGCAATGTATAATTCCCCCACCACTTCAGTTGGTACTGGTTGTAACCCTGCATCTAGTACATACACCTCTGTATTCCAAATCGGTCTTCCAATAGAAGGTGTACCACTCTCTTCTTCATTCATATCCATGAAAGTTGACCAAATTGTTGTTTCTGTTGGGCCATAAAGATTTGTAACATAACAATTTAATTCTTTTAACCGAGACGCTAAATTCGATGGAAGCGCCTCACCACCAACAAGCACTTTAAGTCCAATTAATCTTTCTGGATAATCTGTTACAAGCGCGTGCCAAAGTGTTGGCGTAGCTTGCATAATTGTAATATTTTTCTTTTGGATGATCTCTGTTAAAGCTGAAGAATCTTGAACCGTTTCTTTTTGTGCAACTTGAACACTTGCTCCACTAATAAGTGGTAAATAAATTTCTAAAGCAGAAATATCAAATGCAAAAGTTGTAACAGCCAACAAGCGGTCATTCACATGTAATGAAAATTGATCTTGCATTGCCAATAAAAAGTTACTTAAACTTTGCATCGGCACAACTACACCTTTGGGCTTACCTGTTGATCCCGAAGTATAAATTGTATATGCAGGATTTAAAAGTGAGATATGATCAAATGAGTCTAAATTATTTTTAGAATATTCCCTTAACTCTTCTTTTGTATTCTTACCATCAAGTACAATCCTTTGTGTATGATTCTCATTCGGTAGATTAGCCAAAATAGAAGAATGTGTTAAGATACAAACGGGCTGAGCATCGTTTAAAATGTACGCAATTCGATCTTCTGGATATTCTGGATCAATTGGTAAATACGCTGCTCCTGTCTTAAGAACTGCAATCATACCGATAACCATCTCTACAGATCTTGGAAATGCTAACGCTACAAATTGTTGAGATTGAACTCCCCGTTCTAACAAGAAGTGAGCAAGTTGATTTGCCCGTTCATTTAATTCTTTATAAGTAAGTTCTATTCCATCACATACGACAGCAATAGTATCAGGAGATTTCCTTACTTGTTTTTCAATGAGAGCAGGTACACTTACGAATGAACTTTCTTTCATAGTTTGATTCCACTCTATTAAATGCTTGCGTTCTTCATGAAATAAGAGTTCTAGCTTTCCAATCGGTGAATCTACCTGAAGATCTAATATATTTTCTAGAAGATTCATAAATCTATCTTTATGATTTATTAGCTCTTCTACTCTATATACTTCAGGGTTTGCATCAAAATTAACCCTTAAGCCATTTCCGCCAAACTCGTTTGACACATTTATCGAAAGATCATCAACCGGACCTGCTGAAAGATTATGTTTCACACCATGATTTCCTGCAAAACTCAGACTATAACCAAATGGCATGACATTAATCATTGGGCCAAATAACCTTTGATTTTCTCCCAATAACTTAAGGTCTCGGCGTAGTTCTTCATGACGGTACTTATGATGAAGGCGTATATCACGAATTTCATTAGAAACCTGCTTTACAACCTCAGCAAAACTCATATTAGGGCTTATAGACAATCTAAATGGAACAACATTCATAACCATACCAGGAGTATGAATTGATACCGACCCTAAACGTCCCATCATTGGTAAACCTAAAATTACATCCTTTGCACTTGTTAACTTGTGTATATAGATAGCAGTTGCAGCGATGATAAGATCCGGCCAATTCACTTTACAATCATGTGCAACCTTTTTTAAGGATTCTGTACTTAAACGAGACAAATGTGCTGTTTGGCGAAGAAATTCCTTCGATGTTCTAGGAGTACGTTCCGCCAAACTTACTACTTCTGGTTGATCTTGGAATCGTTCTAACCAAAATTTGCGATCTTTTTCAAACTGCTCTGATGCTCGATATGTAACGTCCTCCTCTAAAATGGTATGTACAGAACCAAAAGGTCTCTCATCATACGATTGATTATTCATATATGCCGTATATACTTTTGCTACTCGCTCTGCAAGTAACGAAAAGCCGTAGCCATCCATCACAATATGGTGAATGCGCTGATACCAGAAGAAACGATTCGCATCGATTTTAAAAAGTGCCTCCGTATACAGCTTGTCCTTTTTCAAATTAACCGGTGTAGATAAGTCTACTTCCATCCAAGCTTCAGCGGATTTTTGAGGGTTTTCTTCTTTACTAACATCGATAAAATGCATATAAAATTCAGGAGAAGCATCGATAACTTGCCATGGTCCTTTCTCATCTTCTTCAAAGTGGACATGTAAAGATTCCGCTTCCATCACAACCTTACGCACAGCTGATTCAAATGTTTTCACATCAACTGAACCGTGTATTTCTATGTACTCACCCGTATTATAAATTGGATTTTCAGGATCAAGTTGCTGCGCAAACCAAATACCCGTTTGCGCACCTGACAATGAATGACGAACCTTTTGACAATGAGACATTCGCATTTACCCCTTTATCTATCTATATTTGACAGCTCTTTTTCCTCTTGAGAGGACACTAAATGAAACCAATCATAAATTGTTGGACGCTCAGCCAAATCTGCGAATGTAACTTCTACACCTACCTGGCGCCATTTCTCTACTAAACTCATAATTCTAACTGAGTCGAGCCCTCTATTTAATAAATCTTCACCATCCCTGATATTCTCTGGTGATTCACGAAGCAATTCAGCAACTTGTTCACGCACTGATTGTAATGTGAACCTTGCAGGCCCTTCTGCTGCAGCATTTTCTTTTAAACGCTGTAAATCTTTTAATAATATATTCGTTATCGTTGTCACTGCACATCGATCCGATGCATACTGCATAGCTTGTTTATGATGTTCTTGTGAGAAATCAGCAACTGCATCAGCAATGAAAAATGGTTGTATTCCATCCATAAATGCTTCACATGCTGTTAAGAGGCATCCGATATGTGCATACACTCCGCAAATAATAAGCTGATCACGTCCTTGTTCCTGTAAAATTTCTAGAAGATTTGTTTTCTTAAAAGCACTGTATCGCCATTTTGTAAGAAAAATATCATTCTCATCAGGAGTGAGCTCATCTACAATTTTTTGCTTATGAGGCCCCTCAGGAATGCCCGATCCCCAGAAATCCTGTAATAATCCTCTTTGCTCTAGCGTTTGTCCACCCGGTTGTGCCGTATAAACGACAGGAACACCGAGTTCCTTACATGTTTTTCTGATAGATTGAATATTTGAAACCAGTTCTACTCTTGGTGATTCCTCTGCATGATATGCATCCAGAAAGTACTCCTGCATGTCATGAATAAGAAGAACTGCACGCTTTGGATCAGGCTTCCACGTTACTTTATTGTTTGGTAAATCTGCCTCTAATGGCATTGGATATACTGAGATAGCTGGAATCGCCATCTAATCACTTCCTTCCGAATTGTTAAGAATATTTATTTATGATGCATTACTTCATAATAGATTTAAGTTTTTCAGTAATTGCCTTCCGCAATTCTTTCTTGCTCACTTTACCAACACCGGTCTGTGGGAACGATTCAATAAATTCAATACGATCTGGGATTTTATATGCTGCAATTCCTCGATTTCTTAAAAACATTTTCAAATCCCCAACAGTTGGTGCTTGCCCGCGCGCGATTACAAATGCACAAGTACGCTCTCCTAAATAATCGTCTGGCATAGATACAATTGCTACATCATGTACCGCTACATGAGCTAACAGATGATTTTCAACTTCTTCAGCTGCAACTTTCTCTCCACCACGATTAATCTGATCCTTATCGCGTCCTTCAACCACTAAATATCCTTGCCCATTTATTTTGACAAGATCACCTGTGCGGTAAAAACCATCCGAAGTAAAGGATTTCGCATTATGTTCTTCAGCTTTGTAATATCCACGGATTGTATATGGCCCACGAGTTAATAAACTTCCAACTTGTCCTGGCTCCACATCATTATCATCTTCATCAACGACACGAATTTCATCAAACTCTGACATTGGTCTTCCTTGCGTATGAATAATAATTTCTTCTGGATCATCAAGTCTTGTGTAATTTACAAGTCCTTCTGCCATACCAAATACTTGTTGCAGTGTACAACCGAATGTAGGACGTACACGTTTAGCAACTTCAGCGCTAAATTTCGCGCCACCTACTTGTATGACTTCAAGACTTGATAAATCATTAGTACGTGATGCTTTGGCATCAAGCCACACCAGCGCAAGAGGTGGAACAAGAGCTGTAATTGTGACACGTTCCTTCTCAATAAGAGAAAATGCTTCATCAGGACTCCCTCCAGAGGATAGAACAACTCTACCTCCAGCATAAAGTGTTCCGAGAACCCCTGGCGAACTAAGTGGATAGTTATGTGCAACTGGAAGGACAGCAAGATACACACTTTCTTGATCCAGTTTACAAATTTCAGCACTCACTCTTAAACTATAAATATAGTCATCATGTGTTCTTGGAATTAATTTAGATAACCCTGTCGTTCCGCCTGATAATTGTAAGAAAGCTACATCACTAGATTTCACTTCTGGCAGATCAACTGGCTCCAAGTAAAGATCATGAATACCTACAAATTCTTCTTCCTCTCCTACAACTATGACATGTTGCAGCGTTGAAACTTTTTCTTTTACTTCTCTTGCAAGTTTTCGATAGTCGAATCCAAGCTGTTTATCAGAAATAATATAAGCAGTTGCTTCTGCAAATTCACAGAAATAGCTTATTTCACTACTTCGGTGTGACGGCAAAGCAAAGACTGGAAGTGCCCCAATTCGAAAAAGCGCAAAGCAGACTTCGAAAAACTCTGTAATATTCGGTAACTGAAGAACTACTCGATCCGTTTGTTTAATTCCTAAATTTAAAAATCCTGCCGCTAAGCGATCCACTCTTTTATCTAGTTCACTATAGCTCAAATGATTTTCGCCACTTGTCACTGCAATCTGGTCACCATGTTTCATCGCACGTTCTCGCAGCATCTCTCCAAAGGTCTCTCCGCGCCAGCATCCCTCTTCTTTATACTGATCTGCAAATTCCTTAGGCCATTCTCGGCATCCTGTTAACATCATTTATCCCCCTAGCTTCTATTTCAAAGATTCATCATTTAATCCCATAGCCCGAAGCATCGTACGAAACTTAGCTGCTGTTTCAGCTAGCTCATCTTCAGGTTTTGACTCCGCAACAATACCAGCTCCTGCGAATAAGCGAAGAGAATTCTCTTCAACTTCCGCACAACGAATCGTCACAATCCATTCACCGTCACCATTCAGATCGCTCCAACCAAGCATTCCCGTGAAAAACTCGCGATCAAACGGTTCAATTTCGTTAATAGCTTCACGAGCTTCTTCTGTCGGAGTTCCACAAACAGCTGGTGTAGGATGAAGTGCAAGTGCTAATTCTAACGCAGACACTGATGCATCAAGTAATTCTCCTTTTACTTCAGTAGATAAATGCCACATTGCTTCACTATTTATTAATGATGGCTTTTCTGGAACATGTAATGTGCGGCAGTACGGACGAAGCGCCGCAGCTACTGCTTCAACAACAACAGCATGTTCATGTAAATCTTTAGCCGAAGAAAGCAACTCATCTGCTCGTCTCTTATCTTCTACAGGATCTTCACTACGAGGTCTAGATCCTGCAAGTGGATTAGAAATGACTTGCATTCCACTTCGTGAAACAAGTAACTCTGGACTCGCTCCTATAAGTGTACGACTACGATTTGATGAAACATCACAACCCTCTCCTTCTTCACTCTTCGGTAAATCTACTGCAAACGTATACCCGTGTTTATTGTGCTGTGCTAAATCACGAAGCAGTTTTTGAACATCAACCTTTTCTGAAGATTTTAAATCCAGCGATCTAGATAGAACGATTTTCTTTAGGTCACCGCTCTTTATTTTCGCTACTCCTTTCTCTACACCGCGCATATATTCTGCAGGTGTCGGGATAGGATTTATTTCATATGTAAGTGCAGGTAATTGCTGCATTCGATCTGTAAATTCAAATTGTAGACGCTCTGCTATCCTGCTCTCTTGAGGTACAACGAGCTGTACCGCTTTGGTGCGATCAAAAGGTAGCGCTCCTACAACAATGGGATTATGGTGCCCAGCTTGCTTCGCGTTATTTAGTACAGCATGAACCAGCTCAGGAAAATTTTCTGCCTGACTATGTTTCACCGTAGCAAATGTTCCCTCGGCAAGTATGGTGCGGTACAATGAAGCAAAAAAGAATGAAGATCCAGCTTTGTAATCATCTAGTAATTTTGTTGCTAACTCCTTTAAAGCAGTTGTATGATTCATTATTTTAACCTCCTATATTTCATTTAGATTCCTAAAGTAGCGCCGCCATCAATGCATAAATTATGCATTGTAATATGACTTGCTTTATCTGAGGCTAAAAATAGAACTGCTTCAGCAATCTCAGAAGGCGTTGCTATTTTTTTTAATGGAATTCCTAATCTATATGTATCTTGTGAGCCTGCAATAATTTTTTCAGCTCCATTTCCATCTTTCCAAAGTAGGCGCTGCATTTCTGTCTCAGTTGAACCAGGAGAAATTAAATTACAACGGATATTATATTCCGCAAGTTCAAGACCAAGACATTTCGTAAACATCGTTGCAGCAGCTTTCGACGCTACATACGCAGCCATCTCCATCCTAGGAACACTTGCTGCGTTTGATCCTACAGTTACAATCGCACCAGATTTACGTGACATCATACGTTTACTTACCGATCTGGATACATAAAACACTCCTGTAGCATTTACAGAAAAAGTCTTGTCCCAATCTTCATCACTTAAAGAGTGAATTGCATTCATCTTCAAAACACCTGCAACGTTTACTAGAATATCAATTGGCCCCACCGTATCCTCGATCTGGTTTACTGTGTCTTCCACCGCTGAACTATCACTCACGTCTAAAGCGAATGCTTTCAACGAACTACCTCTTGCCGCATGATAATCTATAAGCTTATTGAGACCTAAAATATTCTTATCAACTGCTGCAACCTTTGCTCCTCTTTCCGCAAGCATATTCGCTACAGTCTCCCCAATTCCTTGTGCTGCACCAGTAACTAAAGCAACTTTCCCATCAAACTCCCTAAGGTCCATATTCTCAATTCCTTTCTTTGCAAGAATCTATTAGATTCTTATATACTTCTGTCTTGCAAAAGACGAACCCCATATAGAAAGACACAACATGATACTGATAATCATTATCAATTGATGTTTTCACAAAAAATAATACACATAGTAAACTTATCAGTCAAGTGTATTTTAATCTTCATTTCTTTCCACACTAGCTTAGATTATAATCACAACCGATTAATTGATAATGATTTTCATTTTCTTTCGCTACATCGAAATGATAATGTTTCTCAATGATATTGTCAATCCTTTTTTTATTTTTCTGATAAATTTTTCACTATTTTTCTATACTAATATCCATAAAAATCGCATCTTCAATGTTTTCTCTTTAAAAATTACAATTCAAAAAATTTTAGAATAAAATGTTGAAAATTTATACAAAACATCCAAACTTTATAATTTATTCTACAAATAAACTATTAATACAAAAATTACCATTTTATAAGGCGGCATTTTTCTCAATAAATTTCTGAAAAATACCTAAAATTATACTTTTATTTTTTATTAACTTGTGACAATCTTACTTTCTTTTCTAAATCATATCATTTCATTCACCTATTTATACACCATATACACTATTCTGATATAATATTTTTCCGAAAATTAGATACCTTTATAATCAGTTTCAGTCACATACTTTCCCTTATACGAGAAAACATTACATTTCTAAGTATAAGAAAAAGAGTCAACCTACGCTGACTCTTTTCCTTATACTCTTACAATCGTTTCTTCAAATGTAATTATTGGTTCTAAAAGTTCCATCATATCAAAGGAGTTTTCAATCCGTTTCGTAAATACTCCTTTTAATTTATCATATTTTGGTTGCTCTATTGAGATTGTTACTTCATCACAAATTTCGTCTGACTACAACCATCCTTCTGCTTTGTTACTTCAAGCACTGCCGGCATTGCATTTTTCAACTCTTGTACGTGGGAAATCACACCGATAAATCGTCCTGATTTTTGTAAGTCTATTAATGCATCAACTGCTTTTGTTAGTGACTCTTCGTCAAGTGAGCCAAATCCTTCATCGATAAACATCGTTTCGATAGAAATACCGCCTTCATACGCTTGAATTACATCTGCCATACCAAGCGCTAGACAAAGCGATGCATTAAATTTCTCTCCGCCGGACAATGTTTTTACGTCACGCGTTTGGCCTGTGTATGCATCATATACATCTAATCCTAATCCACTTTGACGATTTCGTTTTTCAACTCGTTCACTTCTTTTTAAATAGAATTGTCCATTTGATAGTTTACGAAGTCTTTCGTTAGCAATTTGAACAATTTGTTCTAGATACTCAATTAAAATGTATCGTTCAAAGGAAATACGGCTCTCGTTATCCCCTTTCATGACTTCGTATAAATCAACAAGTTCTTGGAAAGCTTTTTCTTCTTCATGAATTTGTTCATCAATTCGTCTAATATTTTCATGTAAATCAGAAATGTATGCAACTGCACTTTGAGCACGCTGGCGTTTTTCTTTTGTAATATCAAGCTGAATTTCTAGTTCTTTCACTTGTTCTTCTAGAATCGTAATATCTATCCATTCTTTCCCCTCTAATTCATTTGCTAATTCTTCAATTTGTTTCGCTAATACTTCAAGGGATGAATAGTATTTTTGGATGTGCTCTTGCAGATGTTTCATTTCTACATCTGTTAATTTTGCTTCTTTATAAGCTTGTTGATCAATAAATCCACCTTGCTTTAGCTCTGTCGTAAAACGAAGTAAAGTTTCTTCTTTCTTTTCTTTTGTATGAGTTACTTGCTTCACAGCCCCATCGTACTCAGCTTGTACACGTATATTTTCATTTTGCCAATGTTGATAAGCTTCTTGTACTTTCTTCCACTCATCTTCCATAAAACGAAGCTCTTGAACAACGTTGTCATACTGCTGTTTCCATGCTTCTAACGTTTGTAAGCTTTCAGGGATTTTTTGTTGATCATGTTCATAAGACGTACGAAGCTCTATACATTCTATTTCGGTGCGGTGCTGCGTAGCTTCGGCTTCACGTTTTTGCTTCTGTAACTCTTCTAATTGTTCTTCTAATCCTTTTAGACTTGAAGCCAATTGTTTACGCTTTTCTTCGCTTGCTTTTAATGCATTTACTTCGGCTACTAGTTGTTTTCCTTTTTGCACCAATTCGCGATATGTTTCAACTAATTCTTCTGGGCGATACCCACGCTTCACGACTTCTTCTATTACTTGTTCATACTGCAAGCGATAGAAATTCCATTTTTCTTCTAATTGAACGTGCAATTTTTCAGCAACATTCTTATTTTCCCGCAGTTCATCAAGCTGCTTCTCATCGATGGAATCTCCCAATTCTGTAGCTTTCTTCGGGTGATTCTTGCTACCACATACTGGACAAGATTCCCCGTCATGAAGATGAAGAGCCAACACACCAGCTTGTTCGTTTAACCAGCGGCGTTCCATATCTTCATACGATTTAACAACTATTTCCATTTTTTGATAAGCAGTTTGTTTTTCTTGTTCATATGTTTGTTTTTCTTTCCAAACGTCATATGCTTGCTTTAAGACTTTTGCATCTTCTCGCATATTTGTTAGTTCTTCTACTTTTACTACATATTGTTCAAGTGCTACTTCTAACTGCTGCAGTTCTCCAGCTATTTGTTGTTTTTGGGATATCTGTCCTTCTAGCTGTTGTTCAAGCTTATGAATACCTGTTTTTAACTGCTCACTCTGACGCTCTACCTTTTGCAATGTTGATTTTTTCTCTGCCAATGAAGCAATAATTGGCTGTAATTCTTCTAATCTCTGTACATTTTTCTTAGCTTCTTCACGTACAGGCTCTCTGCTCTTTAATTCTTCATATTTCTCCTGTGCAAGTAAAAAGGTTGCAGTCGTCCTTTCCTTCTTAACAACTATTTGCTTTAGTAATTGTTCGGCATTTTGTTCACTTTGCACTGCTTCTTCATACCACTGTTCGAATGGCAATAATCGTTTTGCTTGTTCTGCATGTTTAAAACGTTGTTCCTGCATTTCCATTTGCGTGCGATTCTCTTGTAAAGTTGTTTGTTGCTCTTGTTTCTGCTCTAAATCCTTGAATTTTTCATTAACAGACTTCGCTATATGAAAACGACCGTCTACTTCTTTCAATTGCTGTGTTTGTACTGTTTGCTGCATTTGTAATTGTTCAACTTCCGCTTCATAACAACTCGTTTCTTGTTCAAGTGCTTCAACTACCTGATGTGTATTGACGTGTTCCTGCTGCACTAATGTTTCTAACAACGAAGCATCTCGAACCGGCAACTTAAAGACATTACGAAAATACAGTTCTCTTTCTTTTTGCTTTTCTTGCAAGACGTCTTTCCACTGCTTCCGTTTTTGATCCAATAATTCACGCATTAATTTATAACGATCTGTTTTAAAAATACGTCGTAAAATTTCTTCTTTGTTTTCCGTTTCAGATGTTAGTAGTTTTCGAAATTCTCCTTGCGGAAGCATAACAATTTGGCTAAATTGATGCTTACTAAGTCCGATTAAATCTTCAACCTTTTTGTTCACATCTGTCACATGAAAACGGTCAACACATGGAACCTTCTCATCACCTATTACCTCATATAATTCAACAGCATGCCCAGTAACGGTTTTATTCCCTTGCTTTTTATGACCAAGTTGTCTTTTAATTTCATATTGTTTACCTTTCAATTGAAAGATTAATTCTACACTCGTATATACATTGTCATCAGCAAATTGGCTACGAAGCATGCTTGTATCACTACGTTCCTCTCCACTCGCTTCTCCATATAACACATAACAAATCGCATCAAATATCGTCGTTTTTCCCGCTCCTGTATTTCCTGAAATCGCAAAAATACGATGATCCCCTAAATCACTGAAATCAATAATCTCTCGCTGTTTATAAGGACCAAACGCCGTCATAATAAGTTGCAGTGGCCTCATCCTCGTTCACCTTCCCGTTCCTGCACTGTTTGTAATACTTCTAAGAAAAGACGCTCTTTCTCTTCTGATAAATCTGATCCCTTCATTTCTTTGTAAAAAGCTTTTAAAAGGGATACATCATCCGTTTTATGCCTAGAAACAACAATTTCATCTGCTTCTGTAAATTCTCTTCTTTGCATAGAGCGTTCAACATGCATTGCATTTGGATAGACAGAACGAATTTTCTCCATTGGCTGTAGTACAGGATTTTCATCTAATAATTTGACGAAAACGTAGTCCTCACTTGTCGGATGCTTTAATAAATCATCTATTTTCGCTTCTACTGTTCGCATTTGGCGTCGAGGTGTAAATAAGCGTTTCTCTATTGTCGTTTGTCCCATTTCATCTAATTCAACAATATAATACCCTTTTTTATGTCGCTCTTCAGAAATAGAATACGCAAGTGGTGACCCTGAATAGCGAATTGTTTCATTACGTACAAAATGCGCTTGATGTAAATGACCAAGCGCAGTGTAATGAAACTTGTCAAAATAGTGGCTATTAACATATTCAGCACCACCAATTGAAAGTGGCCGCTCTGCATCACTTGTGTTTTCTTCTGCTTCACCTGAAGAGGTAACAAATGCATGTCCCACAAATACATGTCTTGCTTCTTGATTCATTGTTTCCGAAAGTTCATTCATGAAAATACGCATCGCATCATCATGTGAGCGAATATCTTCATTTTTCATCACATGTCTAACAATATTTGGGTCAGCATATGGTACTAAATGAAAATGTACTTCTCCATACGCATCATGTAAAACAACAGGTTCATAAGGAAATTGAAATTGTCCCACAATATGTAACCCTTGTTTCTTCATTAAACTACTGCCAAAATGAATACGGTCTGGACTATCATGATTCCCTGCTACCGCGATTACTGGTGTTTTCAAATCAATCACTATTTTTTGTAATACATCATTTAATAAGTCTACTGCTTCTGTCGGTGGAATTGCTCGGTCATATAAATCACCTGCAATGATTACGGCATCTGGTTTTTCTTCTTGTACAGCTTGAACGAACTGATCTAAAACAATCCGTTGATCTTCGGTCATATATACACCGTGAACAAGTTTTCCTAAATGCCAATCCGCTGTATGAAAAAGTTTCATCTTTCCCTTCCTTTCTCCCTTTTAATTTACTGATTGTAATGAAACAAGTTGATAATTAAGTATTGTCTTTCCATTTCCCCACTCTATCTTTTGAACAATTGCACTACCGATTCTTTCTTGATTAGATTTATATAAAGGTAACATTTCATCCACAGCAAATAAATGATAACCATCTAACGTTAATTGAAAAACATTTTCTTCTATATATAATCTCGTTTCTTGTTCATTTGAAATAATTTTCATATGCATCTCAAATTTCATATAAACACAACTCCTCTTAATTATTCTCTATACTTCAATAGTATAGTGGCTTCTCATGATTGACAAGTGAATAGATGATGAAGAATTTACTTACGTATTTGTTTATTTTTTTATTTTATAATACAGTATGTGAAATTTTAAAATTTAGAAAAATACTATGATGATGTCTATCGCTCCATTGCATACTTATTTTGCATGTAGAGATTGTTCTTTCCAAAAGAAAAGAAACCATTTTGATTAATCTTTTTTCAAAACAGTTTCTTTTTTATAACGTAAAATAATCTAGTTTGTGAGGGTATCTTTAATCAAATTTTATTTCTGCAAATAATCTTTCATTACATAGTACAATACAGTGATTAAAATAATCGCTATAAAAAATGAAAATAAGGCCACGATATACCCATCTTTATTTAATATAAAACAAAGTGAAATAGATATGATAAAAACCGGAAATACGAGACGTACTTTATCTTTCACTTCTTCTGTCGTATCTGTATGATGAAAATAATGTGTAATTCCTACCATGAGAGAAGACAAAATAATAACCGATAATAGCAAAGGCCCTGGCATTCCGATCTCCCCTTTCTCTATTCCTTATTATATACAAACTCAAGCTTCGTTAAAAGTTAGACAATTCAGCGAATATAACAAAATATGATTCTTATCTATATTCAATTCTTTTCTTCCAAGCATAAGAGTCATATATATAGTATATCCTCCATTTTCAACCTATAATCCATCATGATTGTTGTAATATTCCTTTTCATCCGTAGAAATCCTGCAAATAGAACTCGCCAAAATATGCATGTTTCTACAAAAAGTCTAATATTATGTCTAATTGTTCATTTGTTTAGACAGTTAGACACTTTTTTACTAGTATTTCTTCTTTATGAAAGGCATCAAAACTGGCACGATACTTGCTTATTAAATAAATTATAAAGGACATTTCAGATTGTATCGAGAAATAAGAACGAGAAGAGATATAAGAGGAGGATTCAAAATGACTGAAAATGTTTTATTTTCTATTAATGAAAATGGTGTTGCATCAATTACTTTAAACCGTCCAAAAGCGCTTAACTCTTTATCTTATGATATGTTAAAACCAATCGGGCAAAAACTAAAAGAATGGGAAAAGGATGATCAGATTTCCATTATCATCTTAAAAGGTGCTGGTACAAAAGGCTTTTGTGCTGGCGGTGATATTAAAACATTATATGAAGCACGTTCAAATGAAGCTGCATTACAGCATGCTGAACAGTTTTTTGAAGAAGAGTATGAAATAGATACTTATTTATATCATTATCCAAAACCAATTATCGCTTGTTTAGATGGAATTGTAATGGGTGGTGGTGTCGGCCTTACAAATGGTGCTACACATAGAATTGTCACAGAGCGTACAAAATGGGCAATGCCTGAAATGAACATTGGTTTTTTCCCAGATGTCGGCGCTGCTTACTTCTTAAATAAAGCACCAGGACAAACTGGTCATTATGTTGCATTAACAGCATCTGTCTTAAAAGCTGCTGATGTGTTATATATAAACGCCGCTGATCATTATATGCCATCTGAAACGTTACCTACTTTTCTTAATGCAATTGAAAAAGTAAATTGGCACAATCAAAATGTACATATTACTTTAAAAGAACTCATTAATAAATATGAAACAACACCTAGTATAGAAAGTGAACTTGCTTCTGTGCAAGAAGAAATTGATAAGCACTTTTCATTCCAAACAGTCGAAGATATCATCCATTCATTAGAGAATGCTGAAAGTTCTTTCGCTTTAAAGACAAAAGAAACATTACTCTCAAAATCTCCATTCTCATTAAAAGTAACATTAAAGCAACTGATTGATGGGAAAGAAAAATCGATAGAAGAATGCTTTGCAACGGATCTCATACTCGCTAAAAATTTCATGAGACACGAAGATTTCTTTGAAGGAGTCCGTTCTGTCGTAGTCGATAAGGATCAAAACCCACAATACAAATATAAGCAATTAAGTGATGTTTCAGATGAAGAAGTAAATCGCTTCTTTAACCTTCTTAATGCATAATAGCAAACAGGCTAGATGAAAGCAGTTCATTTTCTGCTCTATCTAGCTTGTTTTATTACTGTACTATTTGTTGTAATCGAAAAACAATGTTGCCTTCTAAAATATGAGTGACTTCCTCTCCCTTATGTTTTAAAAATATATCTAAGGAAATAGCGTTAAGTGGTGAAGTCATTAAAGATGCAACTAAAGCACCAGTTAAATCCGGCGATAATAATTCATATGATAAATTTCCTACAATCATTTTTTACATTCGTTTGCCCTGACAACTAAATCAGTTGTATTCTTATCTTCCATTAGAAAACTAAAGGTTGGAACTTCTAATACTTTCTCTAACCCTCATTCAATTTGACTTAACATAAAAGGTGTTATTTCTGCTAACTTTGCTAGCCCTCTCATACTTAACCTTCTCTGTTTCGAAGCTCCTCTGCATTTATACCCCCTTTAACAATTTTATTAAATATACCTTAACATATTTAAATTTGATTTAACATTCAACTTAAATTGTGTTAAACTTATTTTGATTAAATTTTCAAAATAATAAACAAAGAAAGGCGGAGTGGTTGTGGAGAACTATCTTCTTTTTATTATCATGTCGATTTGTCTTATCATTTTACCTGGACCTGACACTGCAATGGCTACGAAAAACACCCTTACTGCCGGGAAAATCGGAGGCGTGAAAACGGTTTGCGGTACATGTATTGCCCTCTTAATTCATACTTTAGCTGCTGTAATTGGTCTTTCTGCTATTATTGTTAAATCAGCTTTCTTATTTTCTCTTTTTAAATATGTTGGTGCAATTTATCTCGTCTATTTAGGCATAAAAGCACTTTTATCCTTAAAAAACAAAAACAACATGGATATGAATGATCTGTCAATGAAACATACCGATGAAAACACTTCTTGTTTTCGCCAAGGTTTTCTTACTAATCTTTTAAATCCTAAAGTTGCTGTTTTCTTTTTGACCTTTTTACCGCAATTTTTAAATCCTAATCATAATACACTTGTTCAATTTTTAATTATGGGGCTTACCTACCTTGTTTTAACTGTAATATGGTTTGCTTTTTATATATTTTTAATTGATAAAATAAGTGTCTTTATGAAAAATCCTGCTACACAAAGGTATATTCAAGGACTTACTGGTATTATATTAATTGGGTTTGGTATAAAATTAGCCTTCGAAAAAAACAGTTAGCAATAAAAATCCACCGCTCATGAATGAGTGGTGGATTTTTCGTACATGTAACAAGTTACATACGTGTTCTATCTATTAAAACCAGCGCTCTGTTACAACTTTTTTACGTGTGTAGAATTGAACACCATCTGTTCCATTTGTTCCAAGATCACCGTAGAAGGACGCTTTATTTCCTGCAAATGCGAAGAATGCCATTGGAGCTGGAACGTTAACGTTTACACCAATCATTCCTGCATCTATGTTATCACGGAATGTTTGTGCATGTTTGCCACTTGATGTATAAATAACAGCACCATTTGCAAATTTTGATTGGTTTGTTAGCTTAATTCCTTCTTCTAAATCTTTTACTCTCACAATGCTCAGTACTGGAGCAAAAATTTCGTCTTGCCAAATTTTCATATCTTGATTTACACCATCAAAGATTGTTGCTCCAACGAAATACCCATCGCCAATTTCTTCATTAATCTTACGACCATCTACTAATAAAGTAGCTCCATCTGCTACACCACTATGAATATAGCCTAGTACACGCTCTTTATGAGATTCACGAATTAATGGTCCTACATAATTATCTTCTTGGAAACCATCGCCTACTTTTAATTTACGTGTTTCTGCTACTAGAACATCAATAAATTCATCGGCAATTTCATCTACAACCGCTACAACAGAGCATGCCATGCAGCGCTCTCCACTACTCGCAAACGCTGACCCAATTACACCTTGTACTGTCTTTTCAAGGTTGCAATCCGGCATAACAATCGCATGGTTTTTTGCTCCTGCAAGTGCTTGTACTCGTTTTCCATATTTTGTTCCTGTTTCGTATACATAGCGTGCAACTGGTTCAGATCCAACAAATGAAACAGCTTGAATATCTTTATTTTCTAGAATACTATTTACAACGTCTTTTCCACCTTGTACTAAGTTTAAAACTCCTTTTGGAAACCCTGCTTCATAGAATAATTCTACTAATCTTTCTGCTAAAAGTGGTGTTCTTTCAGATGTTTTCAATACAAATGTATTACCACAAGCAATTGCTAACGGGAACATCCATAGCGGAATCATCATTGGGAAGTTAAACGGTGTAATCCCCGCAACAACTCCAATTGGGTAGCGCCAAATGGAACCATCAATTCCGCCCGCAATGTTTGGAAGTGCTTGTCCCATCATTAAATTTGGTGTTGATGTTGCAAGTTCTACGGCCTCAATCCCGCGCTGCACTTCGCCAGTTGCATCTTTTAATGTTTTACCATTTTCCAATGTAATGATTTTTGCAAGCTCATCTTTATTTTCTTGTAAAAGTTGTAAATATTTATATAGCTGTCTTGAGCGATTTGGAACCGGTACTTTCGACCATGTTTCATAAGCTGCTTTTGCTGCTTCAACAGCACGATCCACATCTTCTTTTGGAGAAAGTGGAACATAAGCAATGATTTTCCCAGTCGCAGGATTTGGAACAGCTTCCACTTCTGTACCAGTAGATTCTACCCATTCACCATTAATATGATTTTTCACGCGTTTAATTTCTGTTGTAATCATTGTATTCGCTCCTTTTTATTTTTATATTTGCTAGTATTCATTATTATTTATGACTAGAGATTAATTGCTCACTTACCTTTTGATATAAGGCAGCCATGTCTTTTTCACCATATCCTGCTTTACCAGCTTCATCATATAAACTCAAAAGCATTTCACTTACTGGTAAGTGAAGCTCGCTTTCTTTTGCTAGATCAACTGCAAATCCTAAGTCTTTCTTTAGTAGATTTACAGTAAACCCTGGCTCATAGTTTTCTGGTGCAATAAAGCTTTTATAATTACGCTCATAAATTCTACTTTGGCCATAGCTCACATTTAAAATATCAAACATTTTATCTAAATCCATATTGTTTTTCTTTGCTAAAGTCAAAGCTTCACTAACACCTGCTGTATAAAAACCAATTAATAAGTTATTAATAAGCTTTACAGTTGTACCACTCTCAATTTGCTCACTCACATGAAAAATATTTGCCCCTAATACTTCCATCACTGGTAAGCCCTTTTCGTACACTTCTTTTGATCCACCAACCATAAAAGTTAATGTGCGGTTTTCCGCTCCTATCACTCCACCACTAACTGGCGCTGCTAAGAAGTCTATTTTTTTATCATTCGCAGCATCTGCCAATCTTTTATTTAGCTCTGGTGCTACTGTGCTTGTATCAATTAGAACAACATTCGAATGGCTATTCTCAATTAGACCTTCTTCACCAAAGTAAACAGCTTCAACAGCTCGAGGCGATGGTAAACTTGTAAAAATCAAATCACATGTTTCTGCCAAATTTGCAATGGATAAGCCAATGATTCCTCCTTCTTTCTCAAAAGAAGCTTCCGCATCTTTATTTAAATCTAATCCATATACTGTGTAATTTGATTTAACTAAATTTTTAGACATCGGAAGACCCATATTACCTAAACCAATAAAACCAATCTTTTTCATACTGTTCTCCTCCTATTTAAACAATATATTTCCCACGATTTATAATCGCTTTTGCGATTTCTCTTTTCTTCGTAAATACGTTCGTATATAGAGGTACTGACAGTTGACGAATTTCATCTAGAATAGCGTTTCTATTTTGCTCCTCTTGTACTGCTGCAGAAAGAAGAACAATTGCCGCTGATTCTACTTTTCGATACCCTTCTTCACAAAGAACATCTGTTATAGATTGTTTTGTACGTTCTTTTTCTTCACCATTTTTACTTACCGCTTTCTTTGTACGTAAAAATGCCGATTCCATTACATACACATCTTTCAACATGTCCGCTAATACGCGTGAATATTCTTGTTCTTGTTCAATTTTTAGTTCAGGAGTTTGAGATAGCGTTTTCAAAGATTGCTTCAATAATTGTTTTGATAATAAAATATAGCGATGATTACGTTCTACATTATCAAACGTACCTTCATCTACTTGATCTCCTAGCTGCTTCGTTTGTTTCATTAACATTTTCGCAACTGTTAAGCGGTTAATTTCATTCGTTCCTTCAAATATACGGCTAATTCTAGCATCACGGTATAATCGTTCTACTTCATATTCTTGCATATAACCATAACCACCGTGAATTTGTACCGCTTCATCTACAATATTTCCAAGTGTTTCTGAAGCGTTCACTTTGTTGATTGCGCATTCCATTGCAAATTGAGACATTTTCTGCATAATGCTTTCATCACTCTCATGAATTGCTTCATCAATTACACCTGCTGTTCGATAAGCTGCGCTCTCTGCACCGTATGTAGCAATAATCATATTTGCAATTTTCTCTTGGATCATCGTGAAATCAACTAATTCTGTTTGAAACTGTTTTCGTTCTTTTCCATATTGAACAGATAGACCAATTGCTTGCTTTGCTGTCCCAATATTTCCGAAAGCAAGTTTCAGTCTAGCAAAATTGAGAATATTAAGAGCTACGTGATGTCCCTTTCCAACTTCACCTAGTACATTTTCAGCAGGAATGACGACATCCTCTAAAATCAGTGTCGCAGTTGATGAACCTTTAATACCCATCTTCTTTTCTTCTAAGCCAATCGAAACGCCTTCACATGTTCTTTCGACAATAAATGCTGTCATTCCTTTATTTGTCTTCGCAAAAACAACATATACATCAGCCATATGAGCATTTGTAATCCACTGCTTTTCACCATTTAATGTCCATGCTGTTCCTTCTTCATTTAAAACAGCACTTGTTTTTGCACTTAATGCATCAGATCCAGCGTTTGGCTCTGTTAATGCATAAGCTCCAATCCATTCGCCTGACGCAATTTTTGGTAAGTATTTTTCCTTCTGCTCTTTTGTTCCGTAATATATATATGGCAGCGTTCCTACTCCAGCGTGAATATTAAAAGAAACACTAAACGCTCCTGCATATCCCATCTTTTCTGCTACAAGTCCCGAAACTGCTTTCCCTAATTCAAACCCACCATATTCTTCCGGAACCTCTATACTTAGCAATCCAAGTTCTCCAGCCTTTTCAAATAGCTGGCGCGAAACTTGATAATTGTGCTGCTCAATATGTTCAATTTGCGGAACAATTTCTTGTTTCACAAATTGTTCTGTTGTTTTTGCGATTAAATCTTCATCACCTGAAAAATCCTCAGGTGTAAAAAAGGTTGTATGAAGCTCCTGATTCAGCGAAAAAAATTCGTCCCATTGCAACTTTGTTTTCTCCATCTGTATCCCCCTATCATTTCGGTCTTCATTTTATTTATATGCAAAATCTATGCCAAACTAAAAACTTGATAGAACAAGGGCGAAATGACAAGAAAACGTAAAACTGTCTAGACAGTTTTACACTCGATATAACAAATTGTCTAGATTTTGAATCGGGACAATTTGTTATACAGGGTCGCCCTAGAAATCCCTAACAATGCCGCTGCTTTTGACTTATTTCCTTTTGCTTCTTTTAAAACGTGTTCAATTAATCCTCTTTCTTCCTCTTCACGCACCACTTTCATCGCTTCTTGTTTTGCAGGTAAGGACTGAATCATAGGTACTAGTTTCTTTTGCTCCATATCCCGATAATAAAATTCTTCTGGTAAATCCTTCGCTCGTATATGTGCATCATCTGATAGTGCGAATAGTCTTTCTAACACATTGATTAATTCCCTGACATTACCTGGCCAGTTATAATGGAACATAAGACGTAATACTTCTTTATCAAGTGTCTTTTCTTCGGCACCATACATTTGACATAACTTTTGTAAATGTTCTTCGACAATGAGTGGTATATCTTGTTTTCGAAAGCGAAGCGGCGGAATATGGATCGGAATAACATGAAGACGATGATATAAATCCTCTCTAAAAGTTCCTTCTCTCACCATTTGTTTTAAATCTTTATTTGTCGCTGCGATTAGCCTGAAATCAACAGGTATTGGATGTGTACCACCTATTCTTTCTATTTCCCTTTCTTGTAAAACGCGTAAAATTTTCACTTGCGTTAATAGAGACATATCGCCTATCTCGTCTAAAAATAACGTTCCATGATTTGCAAGCTCAAACTTTCCTGCCTTCCCGTTCTTTTTCGCACCTGTAAAAGCCCCTTCTGCATAACCAAACAATTCAGATTCTAGTAAATTATCAGGAATGGCAGCACAGTTTACACTAATAAATGGACCGTTGTTTGTTACACCAGCACCGTGTATAGCCCGCGCAAATTGCTCTTTACCAACACCACTTTCTCCAGTAATTAATACAGACGCTTTCGATCTAGCAGCTTTTCGAGCCATTTTTTTCGTTTCCGAAATCGGCTGACTTTCTCCGAGAATATCTTCAAAGTGAATTTGCTTCTTCTTCGGTTTTGAGAATGATGGTTTGACAACACCTTCTTTTTGATCAAATCTCTCTAGTATTTTATAAATATCTGAAATTCCTTCATGAATCAACATCCCTACAGCACCTATCACTCTACCCTGCTTCCAAATTGGCATCCGGTGCACAACTAGATTCTGTCCTTGTAGGCGGTGCACTTGATTTCTTTCTGGTACTCCTGTTTTTAATACAACTGGAAGCCGTGTATTCTCAATTACATTCTCAGCGCGCTGTCCGATTGCTTCTTCTTTCGTTACACCAACAAAACGACTATACGTGTCATTAAACATTTGAATAACGCCATTTTCATCTACAATCGCAATCCCTTCATACGCAGTATCAAAGGAAAGCCGTAACCATTCTATTACACGCTTTGCTTCTTCTAATTGTTGTTTTATAAATTTTTGAAAGGCAAGAAGCTCATTTTGACCTATTACTCCTTCTAACATTCCACTTTTTTCATTTAGTACATAAAACGGTAAACGCTGAACCACTTCCATTGCATCCACTCTTGTTCCATTGTGAAAAGATTTATCTATAATCATATGAACGAAGGTACTTTCATCACTATTTTCTTTCAGCCACTGCACACAATCTAGTAATTTCACAATACCTATCATTCTTTCTTCCTCTAGTACAGGCAGTTCTTCAGTTTTTGATGCGATTAGTAGATTGATTGCCTCTGCAATCGTATTACTCGTTTTCACAAACTGAAACTCTTTATTCAGCCATCTTCCTACAGAGTAATCTTCTATAGAGTTCATATGTTTCCACCTCTTTTGCAAGCAATTAGGAAATATGAAAAGGCGATGACTCTTCACATCAAGCAGTTGTTTTTGCCAAAGATGTATCATCATCGCCTTTTCCCTTTGTTTTATTGATCTTCAGATAAAACTGTTTTTGCAATTCCGTTATCTAATTCTTCAAAATCATGATATGAAATTGTTTCATATAATTCACTTCTCGTTTGCATATTAGATAGTCCTTCTTTTTGTGAGCCTGTTTCTTTAATAAGTGTGAATACACGCTCATATGCTTTTGCTGCAACGCGAAGTGATGTAACCGGATAAATTACCATTTGGAAGCCCATATTTGCAAATTCTTCTGCACTATAATATGGTGTCTTTCCAAACTCAGTCATGTTCGCAAGTAGTGGAACATTTACTTTACTGTTAAATAAACGGAATTCCTCTTCAGATTGAAGCGCTTCCGGGAAAATAGCATCTGCACCTGCTTCTACATAAGCAACCGCTCTTTCGATTGCTGCATCCAGCCCTTCTACACCACGAGCATCTGTACGTGCTACAATAATAAGTGTTGGTGCTACTTCTTTAATTGCTTTAATCTTTTGTACGAGTTCTTCAGTGGAAACAAGTTTTTTTCCATTTAAATGTCCACATTTTTTCGGTAATTGTTGATCTTCAATTTGAACAGCAGCTACATTTGCTTCCACCATTTCCACAGCAGTTCTTGCTACGTTTAATACCCCGCCAAATCCTGTATCAATATCAACAAGAAGAGGTAAGTCCGTCGCTCTAACAAGGTCTCTTGCTCTCTCAGCTACTTCAGTAGACGTTACAATTCCTAAATCCGGCAACCCTTTGCTTGCTGTATAAGCAGCTCCTGATAAATAAAGAGCTGAAAATCCAGTTTTTTTTGCAACAAGAGCAGCCATTGCATCATGTGCACCAGGAATTTGTAAAATTTCAGGTGCTTCTACTAAAGCTCGGAATCGATTGGCAAGCTCCTCCTGTGTTGACTGTTTATTCACAACCCAAGCCATTCTAAATTCCCCCTATTATTAAATTAAGAATAGATCTACAAATTCGTTAACATTCATATTTTCTAGTTTTTCTTCATTTAGACAAGCTTCATGAATTTTTTCTTGTTGTTTACTAGAATAATGACCTGCCATATTTGCAGTGAATTTTTGAACAACTTTTGGAATCGCTTCGTCTCTACGGAAACGGTGGCCTAATGGATATTCACACTCTACGTTTTCTGTTACTGTGCCATCTTTAAAATGAACTTGAACAGCGTTGGCGATTGAGCGCTTGTTCGGATCAAGGTAATCTAAACTGTATTGTTTATTTTCAACAACAACCATCCTATTTCTTAATTCATCTACACGAGGGTCAGAAGCTACTTCATCCTCATAATCATCCGCAACGATATCACCTTTTAATAAACCGATTGCAGTAATGTATTGTAAGCAATGATCACGATCAGCTGGGTTATTTAATGGTCCTTCTTTATCGATAATACGAATTGCTGATTCATGAGTTGTAATTGTAATGCGATCAATTTCATCTAATCTTTCTTTAATTTCCGGATGTAATTTCACAGCACATTCTGCAGCTGTTTGTGCATGGAATTCTGCTGGGTATGACACTTTGAATAATACATTTTCCATTACATAAGATTCTAGCGGTCTTGCTAACTTTAATTCTTGCTTATTAAATAATACATCTTGGAATCCCCATCCTGGTGCAGATAATGCTGTTGGGTAACCCATTTCACCTTTTAGAGCAGTCATTGCAAGATGAACACCGCGGCTCGTCGCATCACCTGCTGCCCATGATTTACGTGAACCAGTATTTGGAGCGTGACGGTATGTACGAAGACTAGAATTATCAATCCACGCATGTGATAATGCATTAAAGATTTCTTCACGTGTTCCACCAAGCATTTTCGCAACTACAGCCGTCGTCGCTACTTTTACGTATAATACATGGTCAAGACCAACGCGGTTTAAGCTATTTTCTAAAGCAAGTACGCCTTGAATTTCATGTGCTTTAATCATCATTTCTAGTACTTC
The DNA here is from genome assembly GCF_056711665.1 of Bacillus sp. Medicinal_06. Classification (NCBI taxonomy): domain Bacteria; kingdom Bacillati; phylum Bacillota; class Bacilli; order Caryophanales; family Bacillaceae; genus Bacillus; species Bacillus sp. Medicinal_06. The sequence goes on from NZ_JBWYHD010000003.1 coordinate 192,326, forward strand.
ACGTACTTTTAATGGTTCTTTTCCTTCTGAAATACGGACGCGACTAATATAATCTGCAACTGCTAAAATTCCACCTAAGTTATCTGATGGATGTCCCCATTCTGCAGCTAGCCATGTATCGTTATAATCTAGCCAACGAATCATACACCCAATATTAAAAGCACCTTTTACTGGATCAAGTACAAATGACGTTCCCGGTACACGTGTACCGTTTGGCACGATAGTTCCTGGTACAACTGGTCCTAATAATTTTGTACACTCTGGGTATTGAAGTGCTAAAATTCCACATCCAAGCGTATCAAGTAACACATAGCGAGCTGTACTGAATGCTTCTGCACTTGTCACCTCTTTGTTTAATACATAATCCGTAATTTCTTCTAAAATTGCATCTTTTTGTTTAATTTCATTTGTTTTAATCATGCTATTCTTCCCTTTCTGTCGAAAATTCGTTATTATTAAGGATGGGTGTCGGTCAAACACCCACCTGGCGGGCGGCTCTAACAACTCCCCAGTTGTTTTTATTTGCTAAGCACATGTCGCTCGCCGATATAATTTACACGTGGACGGAACAATCGATTATTTGTATGTTGCTCAATCACATGCGCACATAAGCCCACCGTTCTTGAACTGAAAAAGATTGGTGTATATAGTTGAATTGGAATACCTAACATCCAATACACTGGTGCTGCATAATAATCTAAGTTCGGATAAATGCCTTTTTCCTTCTCCATAATCTTTTCTCCAGCTTCACACATTTCATATAATGTATAATCACCTTTTACATCACATAACTGTTTTAAAGCTTCTTTCATCATAAGTGCCCTTGGATCCATCTTCTTCATGTAGACGCGATGTCCAAATCCCATGATTTTTTCTTTGTTATATAATTTCTTTTGCAGTAACTCTTCAAATTTCTCAACATTACCTGCTTCTAACAACATGTACATAACCGCTTCATTTGCACCGCCATGTAAGCTTCCTTTTAAAGATGCAACCGCACCAGTTAAAGCACCATATAAATCTGATTGCGTAGATGCAATCACGCGTGCTGTAAATGTAGAGTTCGGCATTTCATGTTCGCTATATAAAACTAAGGAACGATCGAAGATTTTCTCTTCCAGCTCAGTTGGTTTTTTGCCAGTTAACATATAAAAGAAATTCGCACTATACGATAATTCTTTTAGAGGCTGAACAGGCTCTTCATTATTTAAAATATGGTAACTGTTCGCCACAATATTCGGCACTTTGCTTAATAACTTATAACCGCGATCTTTATTCACTTCTAGCGAACGATTTTCAATATCGTTATCGTAACCAGCTAATGCCGATACGCCTGTACGTAATCCGTCCATCGGATGTGTTTCTTTTGGTAATGCTTTTAAAACATTAAACACACCTTCAGGTACTTCATATTCTTCCTTCAATTTCTTTTCAAGCGCCTTTTTTTCATTCTCATTTGGTAGATGTTCTTCTAGTAAAAGGTGCACAATATCTAAATACTCTTTTGTCTTTGATAGTTCAATTAAGTCATATCCTTGAATAACAATTTCACCTTTTACTGTGTCAAGAAACGAGATTTTCGTCTCCGCTGCGACTACACCATCTAATCCCGGGGAAAATTTTTCTTCAGCTTTCATTATCATTTCCTCCAATCCTAATAGATCTTCGTGCACATAACTGTAAGCCTTTACAATATTGTGAAACTACATTTCTATTTCAATGTATCAGAGTTTTTAGAAGATTTCAATTTATTTTATAATGATAAGTTTCCTATACTTTTCCTACTGTAATAAAACTATTTTTGAAGAATAACGTATAAGTTTTTACCAATTAATTCCATAATCCTTCATTTTCTTTTAAACCTAAATATATTAATTTTTAATACAATGCTATATAAAGCTAGTAAAACAAACTATTCACTTCCATATATTTATTATCTTTTTTAAACAAAGAAAAAAGCGAGTTGTATCTATACTCAACTCGCTTACATATATTTTATATACTGCTATTAATACAATATAATTTTTATATAGGATATTTTTATTTTTAATAAAGTTATTATTTTATATAATTAAATTCAATTTCATCCATTTCCATATGATAGCTTACTACTAAATCATAGTCTTGAAAATACCAAATGTCATCTTCATCTATGAAAAATTGGATTCCATCCTGTTCAGTAGATGTAGCTATATCTTCTGGTTCTTCAAAAACTAATCCTAAAGAATAACTAGATTGGATGGTACTATTACCACCATATCGCACAACAAAACGTACAAAATCACCGCTCTGTAAATTCATTTCTTCCTTAAACCATTGCATGGCTCTAGATTCAATTTGAATGTTCATTTTATTCTCTCCTTATACGAGCACCTTTTTAGTTAATCGCTGTTTTACAAAAAACATAAAAATCAAGAGAGCTACCACTCCTGATATCGCACTACCTGTAAATAAAATACGATAACCGAAAAGTTGTGAAACAAACCCTAGTAAAATAGCACCAAGTCCAATTCCTAAATCAAATGCTGTAAAGAAAGAAGCATTTGCAATTCCTCTTTTACTTGGATCAATAATTTTCAGCATCGCAGCTTGCAAAGTTGGTTGTGCTGAACCAAATCCTACTCCATATAAAATAGCTGCTGCTACTACTCCCATTAGTCCATTTGAAGCTGTTAATACAAATATAGCTAACACTGTTATAAATAAAGATGGAACAATTATTAATACTTCTCCATATTTATCTGATAATTTCCCTGAAATCGGTCTGACGATTGTTAGTGCAACTGCATAAACAAGAAAGAATGTACCTGGGTTCACATCAATAGATGTTGCAAACAGTGGTAAAAATGTTGTAATTCCTCCATAGGCAAATGCCAAAAAGAAAATAACAATCGCAATAGGTAAAATAGATTTTTCAAACAACTGTATTTTCCCTTTTTCTAATTGTGGTGTAAACGGTATTTTTGTCACAAATGTGAGAAATAGTGCAATGAACGACAATAATGTAGCTAATAAGAATAGGCCCTGGAAGGAATAACTTTGTATCATCCACAAACCAATCATTGGTCCAATTGCCATTGCAATCGTCATTGCCATTCCGTACCAACCCATTCCTTCCCCTCGTCGAGAGTTTGGAATAATATCAGTAATAGCAGTTCCAACTGCAGTCGTAGAAACAGCCCATGTCAAACCGTGAATAATTCGTAAAATAACTAAAGATGCAATACTTACTACCCAATTGTATGAATACATCGTAATACCAAAGAAGACTAGCCCCCAAATGATAAATGACCTTCTTCCATACCTATCTAACATCCCTCCAATAATTGGCCGTGCGATAACAGCTGATATCGTAAACATTCCCATCATAATTCCAACCTGAGATTCACTTCCTCCTAGTTCCTTTATAAATAATGGGAGTGTTGGAACAAGTAAATAAAATCCTGTAAATAAAAATAACATCGCTAAAGTCATTTGAATAAATGACTTAGTCCATAATCGCTCCATAAAAAACACCTCCATATAACCTGTATCAATACTATTTACACTCGTATTGTACATTTTTAATGGTATATTTTCCTCCGTATATAGACGTATTTTTACATTTAAATGGTCTACCATCGATAGATTGAATTGGTCTTACGACTTTGTGCTTAGTTCTACTAGATAAGACTTACTTATTCATATAAAAATAAAAAAACAAAGTCGACTCTTTTTCTAGAGCCGACTTTGTTTTTCTAATTAACATATTATTATTGACCGCCATTTTGATTTGCGTTTGTCTCACCTTGGCCATTTCCAGTGCTCGGTGGATTCGGACTAACTTGCCCTTCACCGTTCCCGCTGCTTGGTGGATTCGTACCACCTTGGTTATTTCCATTTCCATTACCTGGCGGGTTCGTACCACCTTGGTTATTTCCATTTCCATTACCTGGCGGATTCGTACCACCTTGGTTATTTCCATTTCCATTACCTGGCGGATTCGTACCACCTTGGCCATTTTCGTTTCCATTACTTGGCGAATTTATATTACCTTGCTCTTGGCCATTTTGATCATTTTCCTTATTTTCTTCACTTTGTTCTTGCTCTTGTTTCTTTTTCTCTTCTTCCATTTGTTGTTTCTTTTTCTCTTCTTCCATTTGTTGTTTCTTTTGTTCTTCCTCTATTTGTTGTTTCTTTTTCTCTTCTTCTATTTGTTGTTTCTTTTGCTCATCATTTTTCTTCTGTTCATCTGAGTTTGAATTTGAACTTGAGTTTGAATTTGACGTGCTCGGATTTGGAGAGGAATCTCGTTTTGCACCTTTCACACGTAATTCATCTCCCTCTTGTACAACTGTACTTGGCATTTTGAATTTTGCTCCACTTGTGCCAAATTTACTCATCATCTCTTTAAAAATTTGTTGAGCAATTTTCGTATTTTTACTGCTTATATAATCTTCAGAACCATCTTTCATATATCCAGTCCAAACTGCCATTGTATATTGCGGTGTATAACCAGCAAACCAACTATCACGCGATGCACTAGCTGGTATACCATATCTCGCTAATTCTTTAGATGAATAATTTGTTGTTCCTGTTTTACCCGCAACATCTAATGAACTTACATTTGCTGCTGTACCTGTACCAGATTTAACAACAGAACGTAGCATATCTGTAATCATATACGCAGTATAGTCTTCCATCACACGCTTAGATTTTGGTTCAAAACTTTGTGATTTCCCATCAGGATAAACTACTTTTTTAACAAAGTGTGGCTTTATATATTTACCATCATTACCAAATGCAGCATACGCACCTGCAATTTCAGTTGGTGATACTTCATTCGTACCAATTGCGGTTGATTCAACAGCATCTTTATTAAATGGAATACCTAAGCTTTCTGCAAAGCTTTGTGCTTTACTTAATCCTACCTCTTTTGCTGTTTTAATGGCTGGTATGTTACGAGACATTTTAAGAGCATCACGCATCGTCATCATACCTTTAAACGTTCTATCAGCATTTTGAACCTGTTGTCCTGTTGAATATTTATATGGTGAATCATCAAGTTGATGATAAGTTGGCCATTTTAAATATTCAATTGCTGGGCCATAGTCAAAAATTGGCTTCATTGTTGAACCTGCTGAACGGTCTAGTTCAATTGCCATATTGTGCCCTTTGAATGTCGCTTTATTTTCACCACGTCCACTACCAATAGCACGAATTTCTCCAGTTTTTGTATCCATAAATGTAAAAGCGCCTTGGAATTTATCATTCGGATAACTAATACTATTTCCGTTTAAAAGATCATCAGCATACTTCTGTGCTTCCGGATCTAAAGTTGTGTAAATAGATAGCCCATCAGACCCAATGTTTGCATCCGGTAACTCTTTCTCCACTTCCTTCACAACAGCGTCTATAAATGCTGGATATGGCATTTCTGTAATTTCTTTAGGTGGAAGAAGTCCCTCCGTTACAGGAACTTTTGAAGCTTCTTCCATTTGTTTTTTCGAAATATATCCATGACGATTCATTAAATGTAATACAACATTTCTACGCTCTGTTGCTCTCTCTATATTTTGTTGTTTGGTTGGATCATAAATACTTGGTCCCTTTGGTAACCCTGCAAGCATCGCAACTTCTGGTAAAGTCAACTCTTTTAATTCTTTTCCATAATAGTTTTCAGCTGCTGTCGCAATACCATATGAACGGTTTCCTAAGTTGATTTTATTTAAATACATTTCTAATATTTCATGCTTCGAATATTGTTGTTCTAACTTATAGGCTAAATATATTTCTTGTGCCTTACGTTTAGGTGTTTTATCCATAGATAAGAAATAGTTTTTAATAACTTGTTGAGTAATTGTACTCCCACCTTGCGAACCATAGTTCCCAGTCAGACTGACTAAAATTGCGCGTGAAGTACCCTTAAAATCAACACCACTATGGTCATAAAAACGTGCATCTTCTGTAGCTAAAAATGCATTTTCTACTAATTTTGGCACTTGATCGTACGTAATATTCGTTCGTTTTTCTTTCCCATATTCATATATCAGATTTTTATCTTTATCATAAATTTTTGCTGATTGTGAATTAACAAGCTTTGATTTTTCAAGTTTAGGAGCATCTTTTATCATAATGAAAAAAGTAGTTACTCCACCTATGAGAGCTACGATTCCAAGTATTAAACACCCAATTAAAAACTTACGAAAAAACGATGTTTTCCCTTTCGTTTTTTCGTTATTAGCACTTGGTTGCTTTTTCTTTTGTACCTGTCTTCGCTCCTCTCGAGAACGATAATTTTCTGACATGTTGCTTTCTCCTGCCTTTCAATTCTCTTGTTGATTTATCATCAATAAATAAGTCTACTCTTACAATGTTGTTTAATCAAAAAGGCCCCCGAACACATTTTTGAATCACTTAAAAAATTCATATTTTGTTGTTTGTATTGTCCACCTGTTTCTCTTGATGAAAAATATAACTCTATTAATCTATACGCTTGTAATAGTAAGAAGTATATTCTTTTCACACTGAAACTTGAGCTCGTATTCCTCCTTTTATTCCACATAAATCATTTCTTAAACATCCGTCCAAAATGTCTTCATTGTCAAAGATTGTATCAAAAAGATACAGACACAACTAATACATTTAAACAATAGTTTCTCCCATGTTCTATATTGACACCCTGTTCCAGCCACAAATAGTAAGCTGGTAATTGCATTAAAACCAAATCATTTCTTAACTTAGCTCTAATTATATTCCGGACTAGTTGTACAAAAACTGTCATCTAAAATATAACTTCCTTCTACACAATCGTTAGCGACAAATCAATAGTGAGAATAAAATAGCATAACAATATGAATTTCGTGTGAACTTCTAATAAAATGAATCAACATAGCTAGTGAAGGAGGTAATTATGATATTTTATCCAACAACATATATACTATTTACAATGCACGATTCAGTCAATACGTAACAGAATAAACCCTAAATTCTACAACATACTTTGTAGAATCGTTCTAACAAATATTCCTATGTCATAAAATAGAAAAGTGAATGGAAATAACCCTTTACTCTATCTCCAGTCGCTTCTTCAAAAATCGCCTATGCACAAAAATCAGTGGAATATTTCTTCATCACACACAAATTATTAGTCCTCACTAATCAGGCTTTTACTGATAGTTGCCACCAATATAATTCCTTTTTAGGGTTTTACCGACTGTTAATAGCAGGATAAACAGTACAAAACAGTTATCAACTTGTCCTTCTCCTACCATAAGTCAACATTGCACATCGAAATACATCCTCTTAAAAATCTGAAACAATTTTACATAAAATAACTGTAAAATGCTTTTCCCTAACAGGAATTACATGTTGAACAGTGATGTTATACGAACCTGTTTCCTCTCTTTTTTGTTCAACAATTTCATTTAAAATATGTGCTAGAGAATCTTCCTCTTCCAATATAATATCTATAAATTCTTGTTCATTCATATTCTCCACTCCTTCTCAACGACTATATTTCGACAAAATAGCAGGATTTTCCTTTATTAATATCTAAATATATTAAAGAAGGGAGATGAACTAACATGACTTTATATCCAGTAATTTCTAGAAATTTAGTCGCTGTAGGTTATAATCCATCATCTATGATTTTACGAATTGAATTTAGAAATGGTACATATGATTTTTACGATGTGCCAGAAAGTATATACAAAGGATTACGAAACGCACAATCCAAAAGCTACTATCATGACACTTATATTAGAAATTCTTATCGTCACACAAAAATTTAAAATTCTATATGCATAAAAAGTCTACTTATAAAAATAAAAAAAGATGGTATTATGTTCGAGAACATAATACCATCTTTTTTTCACATTATTCATACATAATCTATCTTTAGCATATTACCGAACCACTACATGTTCTTCTTTAATCCAGCTACTTTGTCCAATATCAATTGCTCCATCTTTTCTATCCCAAACACGATAAGAAATTGAGCCATCAATCACACCTTTAAAGTTTATACATTCAGGTTCTGCGTAATAATTAACTCCATATCCAGCAGGGTATTTTGAATAGGCACAGAACCACTCTACATCAAAGTGCTCTAGTTTCGCCCACTGTTTCTCATTCCCTAATCTAATCATATCCTTATCCCCACCGCCCCAATATCCTTCAAATATAAGATAAGGAATTTTATTAGTGATACGTCCAGTAAATATAGGTTCTTCAGGATTCTCATATAAATTAACTCCATAACCTTCAGGGTATTTTGAAAGGGCACTCCCAATACCTACTGTTTGTCCAAAATCTTCTTTTGTCTGACTTACATCATCTACAAACCAAGAAAGTGATTTATCGCCAACTAAATAATTCAAATCAACTTTCCCAATCCCTTTAATATTCCCTGTTTCAGTATATTGCCATATATCACATGGATAAGCTGGTTTATTACCACTGTAACGTGGAATCCATAGGAAATCCGCTTCCACTCCTCTTAAACCATATTTATTATACATGTGATGACCTACGTATAATCCAACTTTCCACCCTGCGGCTTTACAAGTATTGATAAATGCCTGGGATGCTTCAGCTAACTTATCAGAACCGCAACTTTTTAACGTATCATCTTCAACATCAAGAACAAGAAATTTAGCGTTAGAACTTACTCTCTCCATAAAATCCTTCGCTTCTACAATTGCATCCGTCACAGAAACATAGCATCCATAAGCATATGCAGCATGTGGTATACCATGTTGTTCCAAATTTGTTACATAACTTCTATACTGTTCATCAACTGTTCTAGAACCATACTGTACCCGACATATAGCAAGCTCAATTTGCGGTGCAGCCACATCCCAATCGATATTACCATTCCACTTAGAAATATCAATAATATGTTTGTCCATTATTCCTCTTCTCCTTTTGTCATACCATTTTAAATATCTAAAACGTTACTTGCAGATTGGATACATTCCTGCAATATGTATATAGTAGGAATCGATTAAAATAGGTGTTTGTTTTGCTGATTCTACCTAACAATTGATCAAATAGTAAATTAAATAAGTTAATACTATATTTATGGTATTAAGTATCTATACTAAACATTAGTAATATTCAATACAAACATTATCAATTACCTATAGAAGTTAACTATGTTATATTAATACTACGGTTACTATTACCGTTAAATCCTTGCTCCCTTCAAGGGTTTAACATACTCTCCTAATCCAATATATATAATGAAAAAAAGAATCTGTGACAGATTCTTTTTTTCTCATGAATACTTACTAAGTCAACTATAATTTAACGGTATATGACAGGAATATATAGACTAAATTTTTTAATAAAAGCCGGCTTTCTTCAAAGAATATATAAGGTTTAGTCACACCACTTAATTTTTATTTCTATTATTGATTTTGTCATATGCTCTAATTTGTTTCTCAAGACGCTTATCTGCTTTTTTATCACTGACTACAAGAATTGCATGTATAACTCCTGGTACCCATACAATTAATGTCAAAAAGAAGTTTATCATTGCTTGAAATGGTTTTCCTCAAAGTAAAACAGCAAGTGGCGGAAAAAGAATCGCTAACAAATACATCATCCTTACCAGCTCTCCTCATTATCCATTTGTAAATTTACACCATCAAAATAAATGTAGCACTAAAGATGATAAAAAGCATCCTATTGGATGCTTTTTATTTCATAACCATTTAACTTTCCAATACCAAATAAAGCGATTTCTGTATCAGTTAATTTCGGGATGAATTTCATTATTTTTGTCCTACCTTGAAAAACTTCCCCTTCAGTAGTAATAAATTCAAATACTGGTTGTTCATTTTTCTTCATTGTTTCAATGAAGAATGTTTCTTTATCAGTAGTTCCACGTATAATGACTTCCCAGTCTAAATAGTCATCAATCCTTACATAAGCTATTCGAAAATCGATTTCTTCTTTTCTCTCTCCTAAATAAGTGATCCGTTCTACCTCAAACTGTGCCATTTAACTCACTCCCTTTTATTACATCTTCGACAGAAGAAAAGAAAAACCTACACCATAACACATCTATCTTTATTTTAAATTACTAAAAATCAAAACTAAAAAAATAACCATTCCTAGAGTTCTTATCCTAATAACCACAGCTTCAATCTCACTCTTCTACCATTTGTGTAATTCCAATTGCCAAAACCGCTGTTCGCATTGCTTAAATCCAAATTAAAAAGAGCACTTAAAAGTGCTCTTTTCGTGATAAGGAGTTTTCAATGAGTATGAAAAAAGCAATTTACGCTTGTCCCATACTTTAATATATGCTCATCCTGTTCAAAAGGTGTACGATTTATAAAATAAAAATGCTACTCCAATAATGAAACTTTTTATTATTTAACATTAATATACTTTTCAAATACAAAAATTTGATCACCTATATAGTTCAGCATAATGTTGAGCAATCTTCATATCATTCATATAATCTTTGAAATCCCACCTCTCTAAATAATCTAATTTTCCTTACAAGATTGTAAGGGTAATGTAATCTAACTCGACTTTTTCATTATCAAAATAGCAATATACTCTCTACAGAAACACATAAAAGGAGAAAAGATCATGAAAAAATTTTTAGCTATCATTTCATTATTTGCACTATTTTCTAGTTTTGCTATAAGGTGCGAAAGAGACTATATAAAACAAGCCGCTATTCTATAGCGACTTGTTTAGCTAATTCACATTGCAGCCTATATTCTTCTAACTCCCAAATTTTATCAATAATGCGGTCTTTGCAACATTGAATTCCAATATTCACATCATAGTTAGCAGGAGCTACACATGCGCTGGATTCAGTTAAAATGAATCCATTCGGCAACTTAGCAACCACTACTGTACATTTGCCATGAAACTCCTCAACTGTCCATCGAGTTTTTTCTAAAATACCATTAATATCTTCTTGTGTTACAGTATTCTTCATTTACTTCTCACCCTTCTGCCTTTGTTTTTCACCCTTCTTCTCTTCGATGTCTAACTTATGATGTTGTAACTCTAAGCCTTGTTCCTGCTTTTGTCTTTTCTCTTCTTGTATTTGTTACACTTGTTCCATCTGTTATTGTACTTTTGACGGTAACTGATCTTATAAGCTATAGTTTCGAAATCCATTATGAATAATATATATGCACTTCATGGTCATAGAAGTCTTGAATTTTTAGCCTTTCTAATAGTAATTGTGGTGGTTGCATTTGGATTTCTCATAAATACTTTTTACTATTCCCTTAGGTAACTGAGGTTTTATTTCATTAAGCAGCTTCTTGAGCATGAGCCAGATATTGTACGAAGGCTCATGCCTTTTAGTTTTGCCTGAATCCTTTTATGATTATAGTATTCTATATACTTTGCGAATATTGCTTTTCCACGATCTAAGACATACTCATGCAACACTGATGTTGAAACAAAGTATTCATCCAAAGATTATAAGCGAACGTTTAGAACATAAAAGAGCAGGCATCACATAGACACCTACTCGCATGTTGTACCAGAACTACAAGAAAAAGCAGTTGAAGATTTTGCATAAAAATACTAGCAAATTTGTACGACATAGAAAGGAGCAAAAAACATGAAAGAAATCAAGTCTGAAAAGGAATTTAAGAACATTACCGCAAGCGAGGAGCCAGTAGTAGTGAAGTTCTTCACTACATGGTGCCCAGATTGTGTTCGGGTGAAGTAGTCAGTTTTATGCATGAGTATACATTGTTAACAAACGTTATAATATAAGGATTTAGAGGACATATCAGCGACCATTTAGCTCTTACCATTACTAAGAAGTATTCGTTTAGTTTGCATTTTTGTTTGCAAACTTGTTAGCACTTTTTATACTTCTTCAATTAAAAACCTCCATTGTATTTCTTCAATTACACATCACTCTCACTGACATTATGACGAAAATTATCAATTAAAGAACCTACTTAAAACAATCGTTTCATTAACGTATATTAAATCAACTTTTCTCTTTCAAATTTTTCTTAACCTGTAAAATTCATGTTTTGTTGGTACTACCTCATGCCTAGCAAGCTAAGATTTTGAGAGCCCCCATATCGAAAATTTTACCTTTTTACAGGTTTTAATGAGAATTCGGCTCATTCTTTTCGTTTTTGGAGACAATTGATCTCTTAAATTGATGGAGGGAGTAGCACCAACATTTCGCAAATTTCGTACGCTAAAAAATTGTTCACTGTTTATTCCAACTACAATGAACAAAAAAATGAACCTAAACAATCTTATTCTTCAAGATTTTAGGGTAACTTATTTTCGAAAAGGTACAGTACTACATTTTAAAACAAAAAATAGTTATATATTGGAGTTCCCATCATATATTTGTCTTACGATCTATATAGAAGGGAATGTTGAAAAGTGGGGTATAATCACTTTCATAATGTGTTTGCTGTGAAACAAGAACATTTAGGACAAGTTCTTAAATTAAAGAAATTCTTTGAAGATTTGGATATAGATTTTAATGATTTCACTGATCCTCGCGCTCTAGTCAACGTGCTAGAATCAAATCGTGATATAAACTTTTTGAAGTCGTCACAGGAAGCAATCATCGGAGGAGAAGCACTTCAAATTTCAGAATTAATTGAGAAAATTAGCAATCTGATTATTAAAGATATATTAGCGCTTCCTACTTATCGTTGGGGAGAAAGTATAAATCAAGATATTGTGAGTCAGGTGACCGATGCTATTACTAACATGTTTATTCATTTAAATAAGCAAGATGTTGAACCATGGATTTTCTGGTATAACACTGGGAATAGTTTTCCAAGATATACTTATAATATTTTAATCGCTATAGATACTCAGGACAAAGACTATCTTACAGACCTTTTAGCAATTAGTTTTGATGTTTTGGTTGTAAAAAAAACTAAACAGGAAGTTTGTTCGTTCACAGTTAATGATAGTGCACAATGCCTTATAATGATGAAACATATGCTTGTTGGGATTAAATTTGAAGATGTTTATCCCTCGTAACCCTCGCCCCTCTACTTATAAGTTGAGGGGCTGTTATTTTTTGTTACACTCTTATATACTTTGAATCACATACATATCATATTTTGCTGCTAACTGTTCCAATTTCTGTTCCCTATATTTTGTAACTGTAAAGAAATGAATAATTGGCACCTTTCCATTGTATTTTTGCTTATAAATGTGCGTAAATTCTTCATATTTTTTTAACTTCTCTTCATTAATCTTTATTTTTTGTAAACGATCTACTTCAACTGCATGAAGTATCCCTTCTTCATCCCGAAATTTCACATCTGGTATAATTCTTTCTTTTTCTCTATTCTTTCTATAACGTATTTCTGGTTCAATTTGCCAATCATCTGGGCAAAATAAATGTAACCATGCTTCATTTCGTAATAATGCATGCTCCATTCTATTTCTGGAAACCACTTTCCTTTGTCCCAATAGGGCATGACCTTCTTTATTCAGGTAGTATGCATATTCTTTATAATAGGTTACACGACTTACAAATGGAGTTAAGTCTTTCATAATCCTGTTTGCATTCCGTATCCCCCCATATTATGCACACACATCAAATGTGTTCTCGTCGCAAACTACAGCATTCTAATCGTCGCAAGTACCTCCATCTGACGTTCCTTCTTCAATTGTTTCAATGTGCGCATCTTTTTCCACCTCATATTCTTTTAGATGTTTCTACATAAGCTCATCATCAATGAATGGCACTTGTAACTCAGTGAAGTTATCTTTCATATAGATGGCCCTTCCTGGGATGGATGGTAATGATTCTAAACCTGGCTCATCTATTACAACTTCTGATGCAGTTCGTGTAGGTAGTCTGAACCCTAACTTTGCATTAGACATTTGCTTTACAACCCTTGGTAATGAATCACTTGTTGGATACTGTGTACAAAATACAATTCGAAAACCTAGCGGCCCACCAATTAAAATAGATTCTTTTCTTTTGAAACGAGCTTTCCGTTTTATAAAAAAGTTTGATCAAAACTCATTTAGAAGTTTTTAATTAAAAAGAAGCTGGTAATGTTTAAGAACTTACTGGCTCATGTACTTTGGTTCTCGGTTTGTTAGCCCTGAACCATTGCAAACAAAGAATAAATATGAGAATAATATCAATTAAGTCCCCACCATAATACATTAGCATACCTCCTATTTCAGCCTGTGCAGTGACTACACCAGTAGGCGGATGAGCATAAATGTATTTTGATAATATCCCATGACTAGCCAATGCAACTATTAAAACAATTGCTCGGTACATATAACTATACCTATGTGGTACTGGGTCAATATAAATTATTGATATGGTAAACAGATAGCCTGCAATAAAAACATGGAGGTGTATGAACAAATGAAGAAGTATATTTTGATGCATCATCGAGTATAAGTTTGTCGTATAGAGAATCCATAGCCCTCCTAAATTAAGTAAGGTTGTTACAATTGGATTACTAAGAGTTTGCAGAGGCCTACTCTTTAGTACAAATGAAAGACGTCGAGCTGTTTTCACATTGAGCGTTCGCAAAAAAAGAGTCATCGGAGCGGCTAGTGCCATAAAAATTGGAGCAAGCATCCCAAGGAGTAAATGACTTAGCATGTGCACTGTGAAATCAATATGAGCACGATGGGCTAAGGGACCAACAACTGCTATACCCAGACAAATAACTCCTAAAATCCAGAAGACATTTCGATATAACGGCCATCGTTTGTGATGACGATTTGATAAGACTGTAGCTATGATATAAATCATTAATATAATTACAATCAATACTAATAGCAAGAAATCCATCAAATTCCAGATTTCGTGATGAAGATGATTATTGTTCATTTAAGGTTTTTACCTCTCAATAGTTTTAATTCTTTTCTTGTCTGAAAAACTAGTAGAATCCCAATTAAGACCATTACAGTCGCAACTATATTCCATATCACGTCGTAGATGAGAACATTATCTACGTATCGAATCTGATGTATTTTCATTAGCTTGTGTTGAATTGTACCATCATATAATTGAAATCCACCGCTTCCAAGCATTATGCCACTCCACCATCTTTTCAACCAAAATGCATTTCTACGGCGAAGGTCAGCAACCATGAACAAGGAACCAATCGTTGCAAACCAACTAAAAGCATGAAAAAAGCCATCTGAAATCAATCCAATATCTGTTGTAGATTTGTCATAGAAATGATGCCAATGCAATAGTTGATGAAAAATAGTTTCATCTATAAAGGCCGCTAATCCTAGTCCAAACAAGATGCCTGACCATAGATTACGGGTCAAGTAGACAGAAGAGGTTAAATGATTTGTATTATCGATTTCGTTAGCCATTAAACCGTATCCTTTCCACCAATGTATATTCTTAGTTTTCCCAAAAGAAACGCGCGCTAAACATACTCTGCTGTTGGCTAGGAATTATGTTTTTAACTGATTTTTTAAATTTGATTAGACTGATTGCTTGAAATGCTACTAATTCATGTAAATCCAATGTTTCATGCCAAGCTAACTGATTAGGATAAGACATAGCTGTTCCCCCTTACTCTTGATTCAAGTTACATTATGCAAAAAAACAAAAGTGCTTATACTGCATTAAATAAACTTAGCCTAACTCACTTTTATTTTACAATGGAAAATAAAAGTGAGTTTAATTTAAATAAGTAATTAAACTACTTAATATTCGAATTTAAATTAGATCAATATATACTTAATTGCTCTTCACTGTACCTTTGCATCCTTAGTTTTTATTTTTAAAATTATTTCCTCACCTTTACAATCTGTAAATTTGATTTTTTCTTCCTTATAAATTTTCATAACGATACATCCTTTCTTATTACGTTATAAACATACTAGTTAAAAAATATAAATGTGAACATTGTACTTTCATATTTTTTATATAATTTCCAAATTTTATTGGTTCTTAACTTTTTTACTGCAAGGAAACAACAATAAGAGTAAATAAATTTCTGAGAGATTCTATCTATATTATTAATATATATTATAAAATAATTTTCATTTCTTTATTAGTCACCTATTTCTTCATAATTAATAGGTTATATATTATTGCTTAGGAAGGGAGTAAAAAATGAATATGCTTTACGATAAAGATTCTTTACAAAGAGATGTTACTAATCTTCCACATTGGCAACAAAATGCTTTCTGTTCTTTTATACTTAAAATGACTGATAAAAATAGACCGTTTCCTTGTATCCCTGCACAACATGGTTTTACATCCAATCACCTTAGATATGGATTCATTGATGATCCTAGAAGACCCAATACTAGCGAAAATTTAGCTAAATTACTTAAAGAATACACCGAATACTCTAAGGACACAGGTAAATACGCCTCTCTTATTGTTTTTATTGAAACCCCAAAAGATTTGATGGAAGAAGCTACAGTAGAAAATTTTGAACATATTTATTGGTCCATACTTAATAAAACTAGCAAATTGGATGAGAAGGAATGGCCTAAGCACATTCCAAATAACCCCATGGAAAACACATGGGAGTTTTGTTTTCATAACGAATCATATTTTGTTTATTGCGCTACACCCGCCCATATCAGAAGACAAAGTAGGCACTTCCCATGTATGATGCTTGCTTTAACTCCTCGATGGGTCTTACAAGAAATTATGAACTCTGACAAACGCAGTCAAAAACTAAAAAACTTAATACGTCATCGTTTGGCCGCTTATGACAAAGCTCCTATTCACCCTTCTCTTAACGATTATGGCCAAAAAGATAATTATGAATGGCAGCAGTATTTTTTACGTGATGACGAGACAATCCCATCAAAGTGTCCATTTTCTCGAATAATAAAATTTCTGCATAAGAATAAGTAATAAATTCTATAAATACCCTAATTAGGTTAATTTATGAAATTCAGTTTATTAATGATATGAAATCCTCCTACACCTATTCAGAAATAATTTGCTGAGTTCACTTAAAAAAATGTATGATTTACTTGCCCCTTTTTTGTACAGCAACAAAAATATGCTAAGACATATATTATTTAGTTGTACAAATATTAACCACTGAATAGATTTAATATAAATGAAATTTAGTGGGAGGAGCATGTCATAAGTGGGCATATTTTTAAGCTATGTTTTCTTGGGTTTATCATTATCTGCTCCAATTGGGCCTATTAATGCTGCACAGTTGGAAAAAGGTATTAGAAGTGGGTTTTTACATGCTTGGATTCTGGGCATAGGGGCCTTAATTGCAGATATTATGTATATGGCACTTATTTATTTAGGTGTAATTCATTTCCTCGAAAAAGACATCATAAAACTTTTCCTATGGTCTTTCGGAGCTTTTGTTTTAATCTATACAGGTATAGAAAGTTTAAAAAGTGCTAATCAAATTAGTATCAGGAGTACCGAAAATGATGATTCAATTACTAAAAGTTTCTTTTCTGGTTTCTTTATGTCTTTATCTAATCCATTAACAATTCTATTCTGGCTCGGAATTTTTGGTTCTATATTAGCAAAAGCCGCTTCTTCCTATAATAAAGAGCAGCTTTTGTTATATAGCTTTGGTATCATTTTAGGTATTTTTATTTGGGATATTACTATGGCAAGTACTTCTAGTATATTCCGTAGAATTTTAAATGTACGTATGTTATCGCTTATTACAGTGATATCTGGAATATCACTTATTATGTATGGATTATATTTTGGATTTCAAACATACCAAATCATTTTCCAATAAATTTTACATAGGGCCTACTCACATTTTGGGAAGGCAGATTCTTTTGAATAGGGGTTAAAAAGTCCGTTATCTCTGTTTTGTAATTGAAGATTACTTCACCATTAACAATCAATTTCACATAACTCTATTCTGTTTTCTTGAAACAAAATGAACAATTATAGTAACAATAATAATCACTCCTAAGAACAACAAACTCACTAGAAAACCGGATCTAGTTGTTTTTTGAAGTAATGTTCCACTTATAGCTAGTGTAATCATAATAAGACCTATAATACTTTTTATACGCATCCAACCTTTAGGACTCATTAATCTCCTAAATGAAAGAAGGATTAGACTCCACGTATATAACAGCATCAACCCAGCTGCAGTTGTTACATATTCATATATGTTTTTTGGGAGTAACAAAGCACTAAGGATAGATGCACCAAGCCCAATTATGATAAGAATTAAAGCCGGAAAAGAGATATTTTTCTTGTGTTTTTTAGCGAATATCGCAGGTGCATCGCCTTCCTCAGCCAAATTAATCAATACACTTGTCACTGCAAATAAAGAACCAACTAATGTCGAAAAACCCGCTAATATTAATACTACATTTAAAACAAATGGAACATACGGTAAATCATAATCTTGTAATGCTATTACAAAAGGACTTTCTTTCGTATTAAAATGGTTTAATGGAACCATTATAATTGCCAACCCTAGAGAAACTACATAGATAATCGTTAAGATCATTAACATTACTCTTCCTGATTTTTGTGCCTCTTTAGGGTTTTTAAGTCTTATTGTCATTAGCCCCATGATTTCGATTCCCCCAAATGCATAAAATGCATATATAAGAGACGACCAAGTGCCTTTTAGTCCATTAGGAAACCAGTCTTTAAAATTTTGCGGAAATTGAGCTTTATATAAACCACCCCTTATAAATCCGAAAATAACCAAAATCGCAATCACTATAAATCCTATAATAGCTACAATTTTTATAATAGCCATCCATTTTTCTAAATGTTCAAATACCTTAATCCCTATAAAAATAATCAATATAGCTGCTATTCCATAAATAGCAGCAAATATCCAAAGTGGTATTTTAGGAAACCAGTAGCGAGAAAAAATACCTAACGCACTTAACTGACTACCCATAATAAGTAGCTCTGAGCACCAATATGTCCATCCATGACTAAAACCAGCCCAATTTCCAAATGCTTTTCTTGAATAAATGCGGAAAGAACCTTTTTGTGGATCATCTACAGTCATTTTTGCCAATGCCTCAAATACAATATATGTAGTAAATCCGGTTAAAATAAGAATAAGGATAATTGAAGATCCACCTATTTTAATTCCTATGCTGGATCCTAAAAAAAAACCGGTACCTATCGTACATCCTATCCCTATGAGTGAGAGTTGCCACCATTTTAAATCTTTTTTTTCTTTCGTTTGCTTTTTAATATCATGACAGGTCATATCATTATGCTCCTTTATTTATCATGAGAATGCCCCTCAGGATTACTTAAATACTTTTGAGCAAGCTTTTCAACGACCTCAATGACATCATGAGCCTTTAATTCATGTCTTGCTACTCTTGCACTGCCTACAGAAATCTCAACCGTAAATACCTCTTCATATTTCATTTACTCTGCTCCTTCTGAATTGATTTATATGAACATATTCCCTACCTTTTAGCCTCGAATTTAACTTAGTTTAATTCTGTTTAAGTCAATATTTAAAGCATTGAAAGTTAAAAGGATAAAATATATAAATAAAATTCCAGATTTTCAAATCCTAACATTTTATAGTTGTAAATCTTAAATATATAAGGCTCAGACTACTGAACTTATTTAATACGTTCAAAAAGATTAACTATATATTTAAAAAGAAATGTATGAGAAAGGAGAGACAGTATGTCTCCCCTCTATATCCATTTAACATATAAAATTAACGAGTAACTCCACCGCCAAGTTGTTGTTCAGCTAATGATACTAGACGTTTTGTAATTTCTCCACCAACAGATCCATTTGCACGAGCTGTTGCGTCTGCACCAAGTTGCACACCAAATTCTTGTGCGATTTCATATTTCATTTGATCAAGAGCTTGTTCAGCCCCACGTACTAACAATTGATTGCTGTTTCCACTGTTATTGTTTGACATGCTATGTCACCTCCTTCACATTTTAATATGTAAAAAAGCATTCGAAAATATATAGTCCTTTTTTTGGTATTAATTTTTATTGTTTTAACACATAATTCATATTTATATTTCACAAAATAGTATTGTGTAGGAGAGCGAAAAAATTTCGTGCCATATGAGTATCATGTAATGAGTAAACCTCCTGAACACGATAAAATGGGTTGTACTTTATGAAAGTGCAACCCATTTTTATTGAAAAGTACTATTCCTACATGAAAGTTAAAAAACAGGAGGAACATTCATGAAACATATTGTTGCCTTATTAATTAAATATACCGCTATTAGTGCCGTATTATTGATGATTTTAGGTATATTCCAGGACGTTTCGATTCCTAGAATATTACTGATTTCATTACTAATTACAGGGACAGCCTATTTAATAGGAGATTTATTTGTTCTACCTAAGTATGGGAACATGGTTGCTACAATTGCAGATTTTGGGTTAAGTTTTTTAGGAATCTGGGTGTTAACGTATCTTCTTACAGACAACAATTTCGTTCGTAATATTGTCGCATCTTCATTTTGGGCGGCGCTTCTTATCGGTGTGATAGAAGTATTTTTTCACATTTATATGAAAAAAGCAGTTTTACATGAAAACAATGATTCACGAGAATCAACTAATATGCATCACGATAGATATGCTATGGAGATCTCACATGAATATTTAAACCGTTCTGAGATAGAAAAAGTACGATCCATTCAAAAGGAAAACGATATAAAGAATAAAATGAAGTAAAAAAAGTGGCTTTCAGCCACTTTTTTTAAGCTTGTTCAGTATTTTTAACATGTAATGGCGGAGGAACTACCCAGCCTTTTTTCTTACTTAGACGTAGTAAAGTTGCCCCAGCTTGTGCTTTTTTCATATGGAATTGTCCAAAAAGCATTCCTACATCTTCTCGAAGACATTTTCCCATTACCTGACTACAATTTACTAATCCTGCCGCAAGACCTGCCGAAACAGCTGCTGCAATTTCAGCATCATTGATACGTGCTCCAGGAGGAATATCTTCAATAGATGCAACCGGTCTTTCTGGAGGCGCTGGTGGTAAAGCTACACCGTTTACCTTTAGAAGTGATTTTAGTTCATCTATTTCAGAAGTCATATCATTCTCAATTAGATTTTCTAAGAACTTCTTTAAGTCTTCATCACCCGTGTGATTAATGTAAACCTGGTGGCCAGCAACTGCTCCTTGTGCTGCAAGAAGATAACTCCAAATATCAAATACTTCTCCATAATGTAAAGGTTCATTTTGAGGATTTCCACTTAATACACCCATTTTAAGATGCCTCCCTTTTATAAATATCATAGTCAGTATGCTTTTTAATATTAAAAATAAATTTTTAAGTATATTTGTTCCTAAAAAGGATCTTTTATGATTCATGGGAAACACCTTCCCCACAAAGTATATGTTTGTAATCTAGAAAAGAATTTTTCAAATAAAATACTCAAAGATTATTATTTGAAATTATCAACAATCTTTGAGTACAACCGCATTCATTATGAGAGTTTATTTCATGATTTTATACAGACAAAAGATGTATATGCTAACTACTGTAATCTGCTATGTTTCCAATAATCAACCATATCGCTTGCCCTAATCTTTTCTATTTTGGGATGAAGTTAACGAGTAAATCCTCCACCAAGTTGTTGTTCAGCCAATGCTACTAAGCGTTTAGTGATTTCACCACCAACAGAACCGTTTGCACGAGCTGTTGTATCTGCACCAAGTTGTACACCAAACTCTTGCGCGATTTCATATTTCATTTGATCAAGTGCACTTTCAGCACCTTGAACTAATAATTCATTACGATTTCCACTCTTATTGTTTGCCATATTGTATCACCTCCTATGTTTTTAATATTTTACGAAACATAGAAAAATATAAATTCCTTTTTATGGTATTTCATTCCACCTGAATTTGAAGTATAAGTTTTATTTTTCTACTTAAAATATGGCTGAGAGAGCCAAGAAGAGAAACTGTTCTAGCATCTTTTCATCACAAGGTTTGTTTGAAATGATTGTGTTATCCCTCCTTCTCCTCTTCTTTTCTCTTGCTTGAATTCATCAGGATGCAATTGATACACATAAGCAAGTAAGTCAATATATGATTGATAAAGGGTATTATCATCCGACTAATGTACAAGAACAGTTACAAGTAGATTTAATGACTACACAAACAGCTCTATACGTAGCACAAAATCAACAATACCCTCTTTAAGAACTAAAAAATATATGGAATTCTATCTGATACATAAGAACATATCCTGCTTTCTACAGAAAGCAGGATATGTTCTTTATTAATTATCTTTTGTAATTAAATAATTAGAATATAAAAGCAATATAGTAATAAATCCCCTGCCTTTGGGAAATATAAAAGTTGTTGTTTATCTCAAAAAAGAGAGGTACTTTCTATGTATTATTACAAAGAAGAATTGATTAATATTATTAAACCAGACAAACCAGATCCCGCTGCTGCGAAGGTCTTACAAGAAATACTTGGCGGACATTTTGGTGAAATGCGTACAATGATGCAATATTTCTTTCAAAGTTCAAATTTTAGAGGAAAAGCGAAACAATATCGTGATTTACTTCGAGGGGTTTTTCTTGAGGAAATTAGTCATGTAGAGCTCGTTCAGAATACAATTAATCAATTATTAAATGGAGCTGGTGAGTCTACGTCAGGTAATGCTGGTATGGATAAAGCACCGCTTGATGAGGCGGTAAAACATGCAAATCCTCACCATTTTATTGTAGGTGCTCAAAGCTCATTGCCAGTAGATGCAGCTGGTAACCCATGGAACGGATCGTGGGTATACAGTCATGGAAATCTAATTAGTGATTTAATGGATAACCTAGTTCTTGAATCAACTGGTGTACTTCAAAAGACAAGAATTTATGAAATGAGTTCAAATCAAACTTTTCGTGAAACACTTGCCTTTTTAATTGTGCGTGATAATGCACATCAAAATGCATTTGCGAAAGCATTAGAAACTTTAGGCGTTGAATGGGGAAAACTTTTCCCAGTACCAAACTATGATATCAATAAGTATCCTGAGTGTAGAAAGTACGTAGAAATGGGATTTCATAATGCTCAATTTAATTTCAGGTTGGATGAAACAAGAATCGGAGAGATCTTCCAAGGTGAATCACCAAGTAGAAACAAAGGAACGTTAAGTGTAACAGAGCCACCAAAAGGTTTTCCTGTACCAGAACTTCCTGAAATGCCAAATGAGCATAGTCCGGGACTAAAAGATATGGAGCTTTGAGATTATTATGACCAACCACTTATAAATGGTTGGTCATGAATCTAGATTAGAAAATCTCTATATGGATTCAAATAAGCTTGGATGTTTTCAAAAAGGAGGATATTCATTTTGAGTACAATACAAAATACACTATCCATTTTTGCTTTAGGTGGGGTTAAGGAAATAGGAAAAAATATGTATGCAATACAATATTCAGATGATATTGTGATTATTGATTGCGGTTCTAAGTTTCCAGATGAAAGTTTATTAGGAATAGATTTGATAATACCTGATATTACATATTTGCAAGAAAATAAGGATAAAATTCGAGGTTTAGTCGTTACACATGGACACGAAGACCACATTGGAGGTATTCCGTATCTATTAAAACAATTGAATGTACCAATTTATGCAACGAAATTAACCCTAAGATTAATCGAAATCAAATTAAAAGAACATAAACTTCAAAATCTAACACAGTTATTTTAAACATTGTGTGATACGGATTTCTGGTTTACTTGTAAAATTTTAATCAATGTTATAGTAGGAAATCTCCTAATATATTAATTAATTCCTCTAATTCCCTTCCAAGATTGTTTATATTATCTTCTTCATCAAGTGAGATTATAGTTAGGATTGATAGGCTGATTCCGCTTTATGAGTTGTACAATTTTCTCTAGAATTTTCTAAATAGCGACCGTAATAAGTAGCGATAACAATTAAAGTACCACCAATCCATTGAAGCAAGCTTACGTGCTCATCTTCTATTATGACGGCAAACAACGCAGCAAAAATGGATTCTGTTCCCAAGAGTAATCCTACACGTGTAGGAGATGTTTTTCGTATCATCGTTAATTGAATATAAAAAATTACACACCCTGGAAGAACATCATGAACGAATAAATATAGAAAAAGAACAGTACGGAAGTGAATATAACAACTACGATTTAGTCTGCCCTACCTTTAACGGAAACCCTTGCAATCTCAGAAGTTTGACACATCCCTAGAAAAAGCTTATAAAGAAAAGTGAGGTTCCTGACATCCAATTCCATGATCTGCGACATATCCATGCAACTATCATGTTGAAACAAGGTATACATCCGAAGATTGTAAGTGAGCGATTAGGACATAAAAGAGTAGGCATCACATTAGACACCTACTCCCATGTCGTACCAGGACTTCAAGAAACTGCGGTGGATCAATTTGCAAACGAATTGTTCGGAAATAAAACCGTTCGTTGAAAATTCGTTAGAAGTTTTGATTTTTAATGAAATTACCACCTAAAAAATACAAAATAAAACAATTGTAAAGGGAGCGAAAAGCATGAAAGAAATCAAGAGTGACAAGGAATTTAAGGACATTATCGCAAGCGAGGAGCCAGTAGTAGTTAAGTTCTTCACAACATGGTGCCCAGATTGCGTACGTATGGATAACTTTATCGGAGATGTAATGGAAGAGTTCAATAAATTTGAATGGTATTCTATTAATAAAGATGAGTTCCCAAATATTGCGGAAGAATATCAAGTAATGGGAATTCCTAGCCTACTTGTGTATCAAAATGGTGAAAAACTTGGTCATTTACATAGTGCAAATGCAAAAACAGAAGAACAAGTTACTGAGTTTTTAGAAGCATACTAAAATAGAAAAAGTGCCTCTGAGATATATTTTTTCAGAGGTATTTTTTTAGTCTTTTTTAATGATTATCTTTCGCAATTGCTTAGTCATTTCTTCAGAAGTGTAATATGCGGTTTCCTCATGACCGATATACATGATGACACTTTTCTCTCCTGCGCCTCCAAGGTATAGATGGATTCCATGTGTATCTCCATTTTGATATGTAATCAACAAATCGTATTGTGGCTTTTCATCACTTCTTTTTTGTTTTTTTACGTCATTTAGCAGATTACGAATCCTCTCTAATTTTTCTGTGTCTTCAATATTCATAAAATAATCTTCGTTTAAACCGCAAAATCCTTTCGAAACAGATATCGATAGCTTAGAAATGTCTTGATTTTTTACATTTTCTTCACGAGGCAACTCACATCCAGTACTACCCAAAATAATTAGCACCAATATGAAACAAGATAATAGTTTGTGCATCTCACTCCTCCCCCTTCCTTATATTGTAAAGGAAACCTCATGAAAATTTCACCTTTCCTCACTTTGTACTTCGTAACATATTTTTCCTTCACGAAACTTTGTTACCCCCTACTTAAAAAGCTATAAAACGTCAACAATGTTTGTATAGACCCACACGAGTTTCGTTTGATACTCTATTACTAGAAAGAAATTCCTAACAGAAAGGTGAGTGATCGTTATGAATTCACTTTCTAATAAAGAAGCTGATAAAGGAGCTATTGTCAGCATTATCGCCTACATATTTTTGTCATCACTGAAAATCGTAATTAGCTATATTGCTCTTTCCAGTGCATTACGTGCGGACGGTTTAAATAATTTAACAGATATTGGCGCTTCTTTAGCTGTATTAATCGGTTTAAAAATTTCTCGAAAGCCTCGTGATCCAGATCATCCGTATGGTCATTCACGTGCAGAACAAATCGCTTCACTTGTTGCTTCCTTTATTATGGCAACGGTTGGTTTAGAAGTTATTGTAAGTGCAATTCAATCCTTTTTTAATCCGCAAAAAACCGCGCCAAATATGCTTGCAGCCTGGGTTGCCTTATTTTGTGCTGTCGTCATGTACATCGTTTACAAATATAATAATAAAATTGCAAAGCGTACAAAAAGTAAAGCACTAGAAGCCGCAGCAAAAGATAATTTATCAGATGCCCTCGTTAGCATCGGTACAGTTGTCGGTATTGTTGCTTCTCAGTTCCACATGCCGATTCTCGATCCAATCGCGGCCCTACTTGTTGGTTTTATCATTTGCAAAACTGCGTGGGACATCTTTGTGGAAGCTTCTCATATGTTAACCGATGGCATTGATCCAGATAAAATGGAGGAATACTCACAAGCTGTTAAGCTTGTTTCTGGTGTGGAACATATTGTTGATATTCGTGCACGTATGTATGGGAATCAAACGTATGTGGATATTACAATTGAAGTAGATGCTCATATGGACGTGAGTAAAAGTCATCATATTACTGATAAAATTGAAGAAACGTTAGAACAAAAATTTGGAATTTTGCACACTCATATTCATGTTGAGCCTACGCAAAAAGAACCTATGATGACATAGGTTCTTTTTTGATGAATACTTGATGGAACATAATACATAAAACAAGCCAACTTCCACCCGCTGCCCAGCCTGCTAATATATCGGATGGATAATGGACCCCGAGATATACGCGGCTAACAGAAATAGAGAATATCACGAAACATGTAATAAAAATAATCAATAACTTTCTATGCAATGTAATACGATGTTCCGTGATTGTTACATAAGCGATAAACCCTAGAAATGCTGTAGCATTCATCGTGTGTCCGCTCGGAAAACTATATCCTGTAGCTGTAACAAGCTGCGTGACATCTGGTCTTGGTCGTTCGTACCATAATTTTAGAAGGCTGTTAAGGTGACGAGATCCATAATAATTGATGATTAAAAATAACGCACCTAACAACCTTTTCCGAATGAGAAAGTACATTACAACTATGATTAATAACGGGAAATATATTTTTTTCGAACCAATATAAGACATCCAAGTGAAATAAGCTGTCAAATAATCGTTCCGAAAACTTTGGATAAATTCGGTAACAACATCATCAAATTTCTCAACACAAGCGGTATGATACGAAAGTGATAATCCGACAAAACAAATAAGTAATAAGCTTAACAAGTATACATGTCGATATCGTTTCACATACATAACCTCACAATACAAAAATAAAAAATGGAGCGGTTGTTTTAGTTTCCCTCTCCATTTCTTTTTTTATGCATTATTTATGAAGAAATATAACTGTTAATTTTTTGCTGCATAGCCGGAATATCTTCACGCGTTACAGTAAAACGAACGACTCTCTCATCTAAGTCTAACGCTTCTGAAAATAACCCTGCTAATCCGCGAGCTTTTCTGTCTACTTCCATAACGATATCCAATCGATCATGCGCACGTGGTAAAATTAATAATTCCAATTCATCTAATTTTCCATAATATTCCTCTGAAACTGGCACAAATTCAAATTCTTGTGCGAATGGAATATTCGTACGCAAATAACGTGGCAGCTCTTCACACTCTGCTTGACGAAGCCTAAATCCTAGTTGCTTTACATTACCTAACACACTATTTAATAATGCATTCGGCAACACCTGAATGTAATCGCGATCACTCGGATCAATACTCCGCTTAATATCAAGACCTGTATGAACCCAAACCGTTTTCATTCCAAAAGTAAGCGGCGCTTCAATTGGCATCGGGAATGAAAACGGAATTTCTACTTTTTCATTTGGAGATATCGTAATAGGATCAGTTAAACGTACTCGCTCTAAATCAAATGTAGCGCTTACTTTTTTATCATCTACTTCTCGTACATATGACGTTGTTAATGTTAAGTAAATGCTTTCAATTTGTTGACCAACTGATCCACCTGTAATATGAACCACACCTACAATTTCTTCTCCTACTAAATATTCTTCTTTCTCAAGAACTGTATCGACTTTCGCACTTCCTATTCCAACACTTGCTAAAAACTTTTGAAACATGTATCCCCCATCCTTTCTAATGCATGGCGTACATCTTTTCTAACATCTTGTACATTCTCATAATATGGAGTCTGCATCCGTAGCATTCGCATAATAATTTCACGGTTTTCTTTCGCTAGCTGTAACTCTTCATACCATGGTCTTTCTTCTTTTGTAGTAGACTCATAACCAGAATATAATAAAAATAATGTAAAGTGACCTAGTGCATAAAAATCACTCCGATAGTGAACTTCCCGCATATAGGCTTGTTCTCCTTCATAGGTCGATGCCCGCTCATCGATTTCTTCTATAGATCTAGCTAATCCAAAATCGATAATACTAATCTGCCCCTCTTCCATTAAAATGTTGGGAGTTCGTAAGTCTCGATGAATAATACCTTTACTATGAAAATAAGAAACAAGCTCGAGTACCTTATATAAAATATGAAAAACCTCATGTTCTTCATATACATGTCCATCTCTGAAAATGAAGTCTTCGAAATTATCACCTGGCATGTACTCCATTATAAAAAACGGCTGTTTTTTCCATATGAAACTATCATATAAGCTCGGTATTGCCGGATGATCTAACTGTTTTAAAATTGCTTGTTCCTGTGCAAATGACATTCTACCCGACATATACCTTTGCTTACTTTGTCTTAATTGTTTCAAAACCTTTTTTTCTTTCGTTTGCAAATCATAAACGATATATGTAAAGCCATAGCTGCCCATTCCAATTACTGATTCAATTTTATAGCGCTGCGTAACAATTGTATCAGTGCGCAGCGGTCTATCAAACCAAGCAAGTATGTCACGCCACTTCATCAACTACTGGAAAAGAAACTACGGCTTTTACGTTTTCTTTTATAGTGCTGATGTCCATAACCATGAGAATTTCTTCTCCTGTTATAATCGCTACTTGAATACGAGCGACCTCTATGACGATAATCACTACTTGAATAGGAACGATATCTACTCTTCTTTCCTAGTAAAGAATCAATAATTTTTTTGAACATCCCTTCACCTCTTGTTTCAAATTTTCTTTTTATTATACCAATAATAATCCTTTATGTTTGTGACAAGTTTGTAAAGAAAGAATTTTGAAGTGTAAAAAACGACGAGTAGGTCCCGTCGTTACTCTCATCCTTCATCCTCATCAAACACTTCATCAATCATACATTTTTCTAGTAAATACTCAAATGTAATATCAGCGAGATCTTCAATCTCTTCTCGCTTTGGCACATACCCTCTCTCAATTAGTTGCTCATAAAAAAACTCCGCAATTTCTTCCGTATCAATTACGACTTCAATTTCCTTCATGAGCATCACTCCTTTATTTCTGTTTTATGAAGAAATTTCAAAATTATGTATACAAGATTAGAAAAATAGATTTTCTTTTCTATATCATGCTTGTCTGTCATATCAATTCAGCTCAAAGCATACGATGTAGTACAAGCTATTTGAAGGGGGAAATAAAAATGGAATACCAATATAAAGAAGAACAAAGAAAAGAAGAGTTCATGCATGAAGATAAATGGGCAGACTCTGTTATCAAAGGACTTATTATTTTTTTAACAATTGTAGGTATACCTTACACAGCATATATTTTTGTTCAGTTCCTGCTAACTTTCTAGCTATTTTTTCTCTGTTAATTTAACTAAATAATTATGGACAACATCCATAACAATTTTATATTCTTCATCTTGAAATGTTTCATATAATAATTGATAGTCATTATAAATGTCTAATAATCCATCAATAATTTCTTGTCTGCTTGTTTTAATACTCACCTTTTTGGAGTTGTTTATTGATTTCAATTTTCCTAAATCTAATTTATTCATACCTGCTTTATCTTGTTTTAGTTTTTTCAAAATCGCGTTAGCAGTTTGCGCATTCGCAAGCAAGGTTAAATCTGATTCATCAGCCTCTAACCACTCACCATCCGTAATTCTTGATAATTCATATATTGTATCTTCCCAAGCATCATTTTTATAACGCCACACTTCTGTCCGAAACCCAACGATACGAAAAACATCTTTATCATATCCCGTAACTTGCACTAGGTCACCGAACGTAAAACGATAGCGCAATTCAATCCATTCTGTTTCACCTTTTTTCATTTCTTGTTCCGTGACATGTTGAAGTGTTTGTTCCACATAATATCCATCATGATTATTTACTTCATATACATAAACACCATCTAATATTTTCATATTTGTGATTTTACCAACGGTTCCATATAGCGTAATCACGACTATGTCTCCCACATTGTATTTAGGTTGTTTTTTTCGTGCCATTTATCTCTCTCCTTTTTAAAGTCGTGATTTTGATACCAGTATATGCAAACGATGAAAAAACGCTTACCACATAAGCTTATATTCAAAAAAATTTTCAATAAAAAATACATCACTTTTTATAAAGTGATGTACCAATATTGATATATTTTATTTGATTACTATTTTTATCTTTCCTGTATGTATAACTCCCACGCCTCATCAAAAATAGACATACTACCTAGTAGTCCACTTAATTCTAAGTATGAACTAATTTCATCGTAATCTTCTGAGTGCTTTGGAAAACTTAAATCATCATACATAGCTTCAGCTAAATTCGATACTTCATTATTAATTAAAGACGCACGGTGCTTCATCATATAGTGATAAAATGACTTTTTCAAACATATTCCCTACCTTTCTAACTTGGGTACATTATACAAGGGAGAAAAGAAAAAAACCAGCATAATCGCTGGTTAAAAGTCAAAATAATTTCTCTTTAGTAAACGTGGGCGTTCCATTAGTTCTTCATATGTTAGTTGTTTAGGTAGATCTTTTGTATAAATTAAAAACAATTGATCTTCTATTTCTTTTACAATATGATCAGGTTGATAGTCCATTCCGCATGATGAACAAGAAATACATGGTGTCTTTTGAATTTCAATGGCTTTTGTACCATCTGGCAATTCCCAATATACAGTATTCAGACTTTCTTGCGCTTCTGTACTGTCACACCACATACAATTCATACTGCGTCACCCTCAGCTTTTTTATTTTCTTCTAATTTCGCCATTTGCGCTTGATATTTTTTATCTTTTAACTGATCACGCTTATCACGTTTATCTTTTAAGGAGGCATGTTCTTCATTTGTTTCATAATCTTTGCGGCGATTCATGCGCTGCAGGTCATCCGGAACAAGATTGAATTTCTTATCACTCATCAATCCAGCCACGCCAATATCTGAACGCTTCTCTTCATAAGTTGGGTAGATTTCTTTAAAGTAGCCTTCCGCTCTCCCTGGTACATAATTTTCTGGTTCTGGATACGTTGTAATAACCCCTTCAAAGTTACGAAGTACCACTTTATCCGCACTTTGTGAGATTAAATAGTTTGGCTGAAGGGCAATTTTCCCGCCTCCACCTGGCGCATCGACAACGAACGTTGGAACCGCGTAACCAGAAGTATGTCCACGTAGTCCCTCAATAATTTCTAACCCTTTAGAAACTGGAGCACGGAAGTGTCCAATACCTTCTGATAAATCACACTGATAGATATAATATGGACGAACACGAATTTTCACTAAATCGTGCATCAGCTTTTTCATGATTGGTACACTGTCATTAATTCCAGCTAAAATAACTGCTTGGTTCCCTACTGGAACACCTGCATTTGCAAGCATTTCACACGCTAGTTTTGACTCTTCTGTAATTTCAATAGAAGTATTAAAATGTGTATTTAGCCATACTGGGTGATATTTTTTAATAATATTACATAGATTTTCTGTAATACGTTGTGGAAACACAACTGGTGCTCTCGTTCCGATACGAATAATTTCCACATGAGGGATTGCTCGTAAGTTCTTTAATACGTATTCTAAAATTTTATCATTAATAAGAAGACCATCACCACCAGAGATTAAAACATCACGTACTTGTGGCGTTTCACGGATATAAGCAATTGCATCATCTAGTTGTTTTTTCGGAACACCCATTCCAATTTGTCCACTAAAACGACGACGTGTACAATAACGACAATACATAGAACATTGATTTGTTACTAGAAATAAAACGCGATCTGGGTAACGATGTGTTAAGCCTGGAACTGGCGAATCTTCATCTTCATGAAGTGGATCTTCTAAATCATATTTTGTTTTATATAATTCTTCCGAAATCGGTACTGATTGCATCCGAATCGGACAGCGCGGATCATCAGGATTCATAAGAGAAGCATAGTACGGTGTAATATTTAACGGAATCGTCTTCGTTGAAATTTTTACACCTTCTTCTTCTTCTGGTGTCAAATTAATGACTTTCTTTAAATCATCTAACGTTTTGATCGTATTCGTTAATTGCCAAACCCAATCATTCCATTGCTCTTCTGTAACATCTTTCCATAATTCGATATCTTTCCAGTGTCGATTTGGTTTGTATACATCATGTAACATTGCTATTCCCCCTTTTTTTACGCTCACCATTTATATAAGCAATAATTATGCCAACTTTACATTTTCAATAAGCAGTGAAGAAAGATATCCTATTATATATGAGGAAAAATATTTTTTCTTATTTTAAATGGTGCTTTATTCAACATAATATTCATTACTTTCTGTATATGTAAACGCTCTTTTATTGGTGCAAACACACAAAAACCGCCGATTATTCGGCGGTTTTGTCATACTTATTTAATTTATATTGCAATGTTTGTCTTGGAATACCTAGTAATTTAGCAGCTTGCAAAATATTCCCATCCGTTTCCGTTAATGCTTGATCAATTAATTCTTTTTCTGTTTGATGAAGCGCCTCACGTAAAGGGAGGATACATTTCTTCTTTTTCTTCGAATCTATTTCTTTTCGAAATGTTCGTGGTAAACAACTAACCGTTAAGGAACTTCCTTCGGCAATAATTACAGCGTGTTCCATAGTATGTTTTAACTCTCTTACATTCCCAGGCCAATGATACGCTAGTAATCTTTCTTTCGTCTCATGATCCATATGGAGCACCTGTTTTTTATATTCTTTGTTATAGTCTCTTAAAAAGTAAGACGCTAACAATAATACATCTTCTTTTCGCTCCCGAAGCGGTGGAATATATAACGAAAATACATTTAAACGATAATATAAATCAGTCCGAATTTTATTTTCACGTAAACATACTTCTGGAGGTTGATTCATCGCCGTAATGACGCGAACATCGACTTTTCTCGTCTTACTATCCCCTATGCGACGAATCACTCCATCTTCTAATGCTCGAAGCATTTTTGCCTGCAGATCAAGGGGCATCGAATTTAATTCATCTAAAAATAATGTCCCTCCATCTGCAAGTTCAAATAACCCCGCACGTTCAATTGCCCCTGTATAGCTACCTTTTGTCGTCCCAAATAATAAACTTTCTAAAAGAGATTCAGGAAGAGCTGCACAGTTTTGGGCAATAAACGGTTTATTTTTCCGTTTCGAAGCCTCATGAATCGCTTGAACAAATAATTCTTTTCCAGTCCCTGTCTCCCCGTAAATTAAAACATTTGCATCTGTTGGGGCCACCTTTTGTGCCAAGTCTTTCGTTTGTTTAAAGCGAGAATCTTCTGTCACAATTGTATTAAAAGCAACGTGCTTTTTTGTTACCTTTTTCCGAGAGGATCGTTTCATTTTCGATTGTAAATCGACAATGGTATCGGTTAACTTTTGAACTGTCGAGTAATCTTTTGCGATCTCAACAGCACCTGCAATTTTATCTTCTATAAAAATAGGTAATGTAGTATTTACAGTACAGACATCTTCTCCATTTAAATTTTGATACCGCTGTACTTGATGCAAAATTGGCTTTTTCGTATCTAAAACTTTCATAAGTGTACTCGTTTCCCTCGATAAAGATGGGAACGCTTCTAATAAGTGCTTTCCTAGTACATTCTCAATCTTTGATCCATCATGTTTTGCAGCAACAGTATTATAAAAAATTGTAATACCATTTTCATCCACCGCGTGAATTGCCTCATCAATACTGCCCAAAATCGCCTCAATGACTTCTTGTGTCGAAACTGCCAGCAATGTCATCCCCCCTCTTGCCAAAAATCCAGCGATTTATATGCTAGTTTTCCGGCACCCCTATGTGCGATTATAAGCATTACGATTCCGTTCTACTTTTTTATTTATTTCATATTATTTATTTCTCACTTACAAGTGCTACAATAAAACTCAAATCAGTGAAGGATTTCTCTATCCTTCACTGATAATTCGCTCACAGCAAGCGCGGTCCTTACTACTCGTTAATGCGAGATAAATCTTTCACCCATATATTCATATCTTCTAATTTATCAAAAATGTAACAATTATTCGCTAGCCTTCCTGTATATGTATATCCTAGCTGATGAAAAGCTGCGTTCATTCCAAATGAAAGCGAACGGGCAATTGTGTAAGAACAAAAGATTGCTCTCTCTTGTAATTCTTCTTCTAACTTAATGAGTAAACTTTTCATAAATCCATGTTTGCGATATTCAGGTAACGTTGCACAATTCGTTAATTCTGCATTACCTTCTTTTACATTCATTTCTGCTGAAGCAGTACTAATAATACGCCCTTCTGATTCGTACACATAATAAATTGTATCTTCTTTCATCGTCTGAACAATATAGTTTGCTTCATTTAACGGCGTTGGATAAATTTCAAATACTTTTCCAAACACACTTGCCAATTCTTCTGCGTCTGCCTCTGTCGCTTTTCGCAAGACAAATTTCTCAGGAACTTGTTTCTCCTTTACCTCTTTTTCCCTCACACCATCTATAATGCGATCCTCATCAACCCACTGAATACTATTTCGTCTTTCATCATCACGATATTTCACAAGAAAATACGCATCATGTCCTTGAAAATAATGTGGAATCGTCGCTTCTAATAAAAAGCCAAAAGAGAGCCACGCCGAAACATGCTCTCCCTTTCCTTTTATAATACATTTGGTGAAAGAATGCTTCTCTGCTAACTCTTCTATTTTTTGCACAAGACTTTCTACATTTCCTGTATAATGGTCTACCCGAATACGTTTATTAAAATAATCTAGCGCTCCTTCTACAGTATAGTGGTTCGTCTGTTCTCTAAATGATTCATAATATTTCATTTTTTCACCTCACACCAGTCTAGTAATGTACATGCAATAATTTTTGCTGCGGCAATCATTTTATCAACTTCAATGTATTCATTTGGATAGTGGGCTACCTTTGTCTCTCCTGGTCCAAATACAATAGTTGGTACATCTGCAATTTGTGTAAATAAACCGCCATCCGTTCCCCACGGAGATGCTTCTATAATTGGACTTCTTCCTTCAATTTGAGCAAAATTATCTTGAAGCGTTGTAATGAGCTCATGGTCCTCATCTAATTCACCTGGGACCCACCTTGCTCCAAACCATTCTACTTCTACTGGGTATTCTTCGAACCATGGATCTACATTCTTTAATTGCCCTATCCAATTTTCAAATTCTTCTTTTGCCGCCTCTATAGTCTCATTCGGCGCAACTCCACATCTTCCTTCTAAAATTAATGAATCGGGAACGGAACTTGGCCAGCTACCGCCTTCAATTTTCCCAACATTGATTGGGATAGGGATTGGAATTCCTTCGTATAATGGATCTGTAATTCGTTCATTTCTCTTCTCTTCTAGTTTTCTCAAATGTTCAACAACAAACATGCTCTTTTCAATTGCACTTACACCTTCATAACGTGTACCACCATGTGCTGCCTTTCCTTTCACATGTAGGCGAAACCACATTGACCCTTGTTGTTTCGGGAAAAATTTCATATTTGTCGGCTCTGGAATAATAACACCATCCGCCTTATATCCTCTTAAAATTGCCGCTAAAGTACCAGCTCCACCGCTCTCTTCTTCTATGACACTTTGAAAATAAATATCTCCTTTTAATTCAATACCTAGTTCTACAATGGCTTCCATTGCCAGCATAAGAGACACATTTCCACCTTTCATATCCGTTGTTCCACGACCATATATGCGATTTCCTACTTTTTCACCACTATACGGATGGTGTTCCCATTGATTCACGTCACCTTCCGGTACAACATCAATGTGTCCATTTAAAATCATTGATTTTCCATCGCCGCTCCCTTTTAACGTCGCAACAATATTGGGGCTATCTGAAAAGTTCGTTCTTGGAGATACAAAATAAGGATGATCTTTCATTTTTGTAAAAGAAGGCTCCCAAATATCGAGATCTAAACCTAATTCACGTAATTTTTCAATAACAATTGCTTGCGCGCCACTCTCATCTCCAGATACACTTTTTTCTTGAATTAATCGTTTTAAGAGCTTTACACTTTCTCCTTCATGACTTTCAATGTAATCACACACTTGTTTTTTTAATTGCTCCATATTTGTTAGCTCCTCTCATTCAATCACAAGTAAATTAGAACTCACATGAAAAGATGCCTCCGTATTTCGTTTTACATCTTCTACTGTATAAGGACTCATTAACTCTTGAAGTACTAAACCTTCAGAAGTGACTTCCATTACAGCCATATCCGTAATAATTAAATCCACACACCTTTTCGATGTTAATGGAAGCGTACATTCTGAAACAACTTTTGCATTTCCATACTTATCAACGTGATTCATCACAACAACGACCCGCTTTGCTTTTTGTGCTAAATCCATTGCTCCGCCAATACCAGGAACACGTTTTCCAGGCACAATCCAATTTGCTAAATCACCATTTTCACTTACTTGCAGTGAACCAAGTATTGTTACATCAAGTAACCCTTTTCGAATCATTCCAAATGCTGTACAGCTATCAAAATAACTTGCTCCTGTAATGAGTGATGTCGGTAATCCAGCCGCATTACACAAATTTTCATCTTCGCTTCCTTTACTTGGCGTTGGTCCCATTCCAACAATGCCGTTTTCGGCTTGGAACATAACATGTATATCCTCTGGCAAATGGTTAGGTACAAGAGAAGGGATACCAATCCCTAAATTAACAATCATTCCATTTTGAATCTCTTTCGCAGCCCGCCTTGCAATCTTATCTCTCACTTCTACTCCCATACCCATTGCCAGTTCACTCCTTCCGACGGCACAATATAATCTACAAAAACACCTGGAACAACAATTTCCTCAGGATCTAAACTTCCAAGTGGTACGATTTCTTCTGCCTCAACAATTGTAATATCTCCAGCCATCGCCACATGCGGATTCATATTACGAGCACTTTTATCAAACACAAGATTCCCAAACGGATCCGCCTTTTTCGCGTATACAATCGATACCTCTGCAGTTAAAGCTGTTTCCACTAAATATGTTTTTCCGTTCATTTCAACTGTTCGCTTTCCATCTTCCACAATTGTATCGACGCCGACATCGACAAGAACTCCACCAAGTCCTACACCACCGGCACGAATCCTTTCTGCCAAAGTTCCCTGAGGTGAAAACTCAATCTGTAATCGCCCTTCATTTAACTGTCTACCTGCATTTGGATTTGAACCAATATGCGAAGTAATTAATGATTTCACTCGTTCTTTCGTTACAAGACGGCCGATCCCTACATCCGGAAATCCTGTATCATTTCCGATTAAATGTAAATTTGAAATTCCTTTTTCTACAATCGCCTGTATTAATGACGGCGGAGACCCAATCCCCCCAAATCCTCCAAACATTAACGTCATATCATCATGAAACAACGAGATAATGTCTTCAATTTCTTTTAATTTTCCAAATGTATTTGTAATAGTTGTCATGCGATACTATGACCTCCTTTTTGCATCATCTCTTCCACACTTTTCGCAAAAATCTCAAGTAATTCATCTAACTCGGAATATGTAGTTGTCATCGGCGGAGCAACAAGCAACGCACTATCCTCTTTTCCTGCCTGCCCTGATACAGCTTGATATAACAGGAGTCCATTTTTCGCTGCGACTGAAATAAGTTCAGATGCCTTTGTAAACGGTTGCAATTCTACTCCAATCAGCAATCCTTTTCCGCGCACATCGGAAATAATTGTCGATTGCTGCTGAACTTTCTGCAATCCTTTTATTAAATACTCTCCTTTTTCCGCTGTTTTCTCAGGCAAATTATGTTTCTCCATATATTCAATAACCGCTAAAGCTGTCGCGGCTGACAATGGATTGGCGCTAAGCGTATGCCCACTCATAACGGAACGCGATCCTCGTAAAATCGGTTCCATCACACGGTCACTCACAACAGTCGCGGCCATCGGTGTATAACCAGCGCCTAATCCTTTTCCAAGCGTCATAATGTCTGGCTCTACGCCCCAGTGCTCCATCGCAAACCATGCACCAGTACGCCCAAGACCTGTCATAACTTCATCGGCAATAAATAAAATATCATAATGACTGCAAATATCTTTAATCACTCTATAATATTCTTTCGGTGGTACAACCGCACCACCTGCCGCCCCAATAATTGGTTCAGCTATAAAAGCCGCAATATGTTCTGCACCAATTCGCTCAATTGCCCGTTCTAGTTCCGTCGCACAAGAGAGCTGACACGTTGGATATACCTTCTGCACTGGACAACGGAAACAATACGGTGCCGGAACAGTTGGATAATCTTCTAAAATAGACACAAACCGTTGCCTACGTAGTGGATGCCCCGACATTGATAAAGCACCCATCGTAATACCGTGATAACTCATCCAGCGTGACAAAATTTTATGCTTCCCTTGAATACCGCGCTCTTGAAAATGCTGAATTGCAATTTTCATAGCCGTTTCATTCGCTTCCGTACCACTATTCACGAAAAAGCTCCAGTTCAAATCTCCTACACTTAAATCACTTAACTTCTTTGCTAACTTCTCAGCTGGCTCACTCGTAAACTGTGAGCGATACACAAAAGCAATCTCCTCTGCCTGCTTTTTAATCACTTCCGCAATCTCTGTTACGCCATGTCCGATACCTGCCGTAATCGCTCCTGACGAACCATCAAAATATTTGTTGCCATTTTGATCATACAAATACACACCTTTTCCATGCGAAATCATTGGATACGGCTGACCAACAAGTGGCTTAATTAAGTAATCGCGCATAGCGCTCCCCCATTTCTCCAATTTGTATATATATATGAAGAAAATTGACGTTTCTTTCATAAAAAAGAATCCTCTGCAAGCGCAGTGAATTTATCAAAAAACTATTATAAAATATACAAATGAGTGCTAAAAATCAAAATAAAAAGTGAAAATTCAGAAACACAACAAAAGACAAAACCCTTTACCCTCTTTAACAAGTCCTCCTCCCTCTAAAAAATAAGCCCAAAAACATACGAACTTATTATTTTCTCACGATACTATCAGCTTCCCTCAATTGCTGACATTGTGTAAACTTCGACGAAACTCCCGTCAATTTCCTTCCTATTTATTTAGTTTACCCGTCATACTTTTCAACAAAATTAGACAAATTCCTTAGAAAGAAACCCTCCTAGGATTGAGTGATCATAGGAGGGTTTCTTTCAAATGTTTATTTTTTAGAGTCTCGCCATCTGCTTGTTGCTACGGAAAAAATACTTTTATTACATTGTACTAATGTTCTGTACGAGTTCTCTTCTCTTGCCTTCTTCAATTTACATTCAAATGCTCTTTCTCCAACCGATTAAGCGCTAAGTAACAAGCCCCATACACCCCTGCATCATTATGTAATGCTGCTAACACAATATTCGTCTTTTTTTGATAGATATTCATTACCGCATGTTGGAATCTTTTTTGAATTTGCTTTAAAAATAATTCACCTTGTTCAGCGATCCCGCCCCCAATAATAATTAATTCGGGATTAAACATATGTGTAATATTCACTAATCCAGTAATGACATACTGCAAAAATTGTTCATATACATCTTTAGCTAATTGCTCTCCGCTATTTATACGTTCTATAATTTCTTCCCCTGTTATTGTGTCTATATCTATTCCTTGTAACCTGTATGCTTCTTTATATTGGCGAATCAGCGCAGAAGTCGATGCATATCGCTCGTAACATCCTTTTCCGCCGCAACTACATTTTTCTCCATTATGAACAATTGTCATATGACCAAGCTCTCCAGCTAATCCGTTTGCACCTTGGAGCATTTGACCATTTATCATAATACCGCTACCGATTCCTGTTCCAAGCGTAATTAAAACAATATGTTCTTTTCCGCTACCTGCCCCTTTCCACATTTCACCAATGCAAGCCGAACGAACATCATTTTCGACAATTGCCGTATATCCTGTTTCTCTATAAATATAATTTGCTATTTTTGTACCACTATATCCCGGAATATTAGCAGAAAATATAACTTCCCCTCGTTCATTGTCAATCAGTCCACATGACGACACCCCAACAGAATGAATCTTATAATTCTTTTCTAATTCACGTATTGTGTCACAAATACGTTGCAGAATTTCGTTTTTCTGATTGTGTGCTGGTGTTTGTATTTTTTCTTTTTCATATATTGTTCCTTGTTCATCAATCATCGCATATTTAATAAATGTTCCCCCAATATCAAAACAAGCGAAGTTTTTTCCCATCTTTCTCCCCTTCCTACTCTTATACAATTGTAATTTCGTTATAGAACTTCTCTACAATTTGAGGTTGTATATAACCTGTTGCTTGCTCTGCTGCATTCGCCATGCCACAAGCAGCAGAAAATCGAAGTGCATCCTTTACCTCATACCCTTTCTCTAGTGCATACGTTATTCCGGCAACCATTGCATCCCCTGAACCAACCGAATTGATAGAGTCTATTTCTGGTAAAATCGCCCTAAACCTCTCATCTTTCGTTATAAGTATCGCTCCTTCTTTTCCAAGTGAAAGAAGAACATACTGTACGCCGCCTCGGCATATTTTAGTTGCCGCTGCGACCATTTCTTCCTGTGATACGTGCTGTTTTTGAAGGAACTGACAAATCTCTTGCTTGTTTGGTTTAATTAAAAATGGCTTTCCTTGTATACCATGAGATAATGTTTCTCCACTTGTATCTAATATAAATTTCCTACCATTTTCAGCAGCTTTTTGCGCCAACTGTTTATAAAATGATTTTGGGATACCATTTGGTAAGCTTCCCGATGCAACAATAAACTCAAAGTTGTCTACAATTTTTTCATATTTTTTTATAAAAAGAGCTATTTCATCTTCCGAAATAGCTGGACCTGCTTCTAATACCTCTGTAGCTGAAGCGGAATTCTTTGTTACTAGTGCGACACAATTACGAGTTTCTTCTTTAATGGAAACAAACTCGTCTGTGATTAATAATTCTTTCAACTTTTCTCTTATAAAATCTCCATTTCTGCCACCGAGTAGGCCACTGCCTGTAATCTCTTCCCCTAATAAACGAAGTACTCTCGATACATTAATACCTTTGCCACCAGCTATTTTTTCATAGTCTTTCGTGCGATGCACTTCATGTAGCTTTAATTCATCTAACTCATATCGCATATCAACAGATGGATTCAATGTAATCGTTGCAATCATAAAAATAGCTCCTTATACACGATTCAAGCTTTTGCACATCTTTATTTTATCCGCAACGACTTTTTTCATCTCCACAATAGCATCCGCAAAGTATTTTCGTGGATCATTTTCTTCTGGATGAGTTTGTAGATAATTACGTAGTGCTGTTACAAATGCGATCTTCAATTCCGTTGCGATATTCACTTTACAAATTCCTAACCGGATTGTTTCTTGCACTAAACTATCGGATAATCCAGATGCTCCATGAAGTACAAGTGGAATATCAACTTGCTTTTGAATATCTGCTAATCTTTGTAAATCTAACTTTGGTTCTCCTTTATATAAACCATGCGCTGTTCCGATTGCAACTGCTAATGAATCAATATTCGTGCGCTCTACAAATTCTTTTGCTTGATACGGATCTGTATAGATTGAGTTTTCTACTACTATATTTTCTTCTATTCCTGATAATTGACCTAATTCAGCTTCTACTGTTGCTCCATATTGTTTTGCATACAACACAACTTCCTGAACAATCTGAATATTATCTTCAAACGAATGATGTGATGCATCAATCATAACAGAGCGAACCCCTAAATCGATACAACTTTTAATATCTTCTATATCTTCATGATGATCCAAATGTAGGCTAATTGGTACATCATATCGAGTTCTTGCTGCTTCAATCATATTCACAAGAATTTCTTTTCCCATATACTTTATCGTACCTGGTGTTGCCGCGATAATAACAGGTGATCGAAGTTCTACCGCGGTTTCAACTACCGCTTTTAAAGTTTCTAAGTTATGAATATTAAAAGCAGGAACCGCGTAGCCATGTTCTTGTGCATTTCGTAATATAAATTGAGTTGAAACAAGCATATTCTCAAACCCTTTCCATTTTCTTTTTATATTTCATTTCCCCTCTAACAACTGTTCCGATAAGCTCTAAATCGTCTGTTAATATAAGAAAATCTGCTCTTTTTCCTGGCGCGATGCTCCCAATTTCTCTGTCAACTCCAATACTTTTGGCAGGAATAAGTGATCCCATATGAACACTTTCCCATAACGATGCATTTGTCCATTTCTTGATATTCTTCACACTATCAATAAATCGAAGTGTACTCCCTGCTAAAGATCCTGTTTCTGTTCGAGCAACTCCATCTTTTACATGAACAGCAAATTCTCCTAAATGATATATGCCATCTCCTAATAATCCTGCTCGCATGCAATCACTAACTAGACAGGTTTTATCGTATCCTTTACATTTATACAAAATATTTACTGCACTTGGATGTACATGATGTCCGTCTGCGATGATTTCACTGTACACATGGTCAGTAGAAAGTGCGGCTCCAACAACGCCAGGTTCACGATGATGTAGCCCCTTCATTCCATTAAACGTATGCACAAAGATTGTCGCTCCTGCTTGAATCGCTTCCTGACACACTTCATAGTTCGCATCTGTATGACCAATTGCCACGCGAATATTATTTTTTACAGCTTGCTGTATAAAGGCGATAGCACCTTCTCTTTCTGGTGCCATTGCAATTTTTTTAACTGTTCCTTCTGATTCAGCAATCCACTCTTCTAACAACTCAATAGTTGGGTTAATAAAATATTTTGGATTTTGCGCACCTTTATAGACTTCAGTAAAACAAGGTCCTTCAAGAAAAGCTCCAATAATAGTAGCTCCTGCAACTCCCTTTCTTTTTGCATGAGCTATATTTTGTAAAGCCTTTGTAGTATTTTCTAAAGAATCAGTTAATGTTGTAGGCAAAAAACTCGTAACACCATTTTCCAATAACTTCATAGAAATATTGTTTAACGATTCATATGTACAATCCATTACATCGTGTCCCGCTAAACCATGAATATGTGTATCAACAAATCCCGGAGCAATAATACTTCCTTCAAAGTCCCTTACCACTACTCCATCTACTATTTCTTCAACATGTTTTAGAAAATAGCCATTTACAATATGTAAATATCCACTTTCACGTACCCCATCTTCGAGTAGATACATTGATGCTTTGACATAATAATTCATACATTTCTATTCCTTTCCTTTATAAGGATGTACGGTAACACCTTGAACGACACGATTTACACTTCCGCTCGGACAAGGATTATCTGGAGTAATTCCCAATGCAATAGATTTATATAACGCTAAAATTTGACCATATAATATATAAATAAACGTAATATATATATCATCCCTCAAATCGTTTCCGTCATTGCATAAAAATATATTGCAATACTGCCTTACTTCCTGGCTATCTTGATGCCCAATGACAATAATATCGTTTCTATCTTTCTCATGATAAATTTCTCTTAATAAATCAAGATCATACTTTTTTGTATACTCATCATTAGATAAAAACAATACAACAGCTGTGTCTTCATCTAAAATTGATTTTGGTCCGTGTCTAAACCCAAGCGGTGTGTCAAACATAACGGGAATACGCCCAGCAGTTAACTCTAAAAATTTTAGTGCAGCCTCCCTAGAAAGACCTTCGAATACGCCTGATCCTAAAAATACAATTTTACGAAATTCTTTTTCTGCAATTTGCTTAATTTCCTGTTCTTGCTTTTCGATTACCTTCTTTCCTAGCTGAACAATATCTGTAATGCTAGATTGTAAGAGTGGGATTTCGTTATAGTTACATAATAAGAGTGCCGTTAACATCATAGAGGTAAAACTTCCAGTCATCGCAAACCCTCGATCATTTGCCTCCTTTGGCATATACATTACGAATGCATTCTCTTTATGTTGAAATTGTTTCGCTAAATTTCCGTCTTCATTACAAGTTAAAATAATATGGTAAACGGAATGAATCATTTGTTCTGCTAGCTCCACTGCCGCTACACTTTCTGGAC
Source organism: Bacillus sp. Medicinal_06 (assembly GCF_056711665.1). NCBI lineage: Bacteria > Bacillati > Bacillota > Bacilli > Caryophanales > Bacillaceae > Bacillus > Bacillus sp. Medicinal_06. The sequence continues at coordinate 236,389 of NZ_JBWYHD010000003.1, forward strand.
TATTACCAGAGCGAGCAAACGATACTAAAATTGTCGGGATATTTGGTTGTAAATAATAATAAGGACTTGAAACAATATTTGTTGTTGGAATACTTTCAATATGCATTTTCTTTACATCTACTATTCTTTTTATATATGGAACGATTGTATCTCCAACAAAAGCTGATGTCCCAGCCCCAGTAAAAATAACTCGTACTTGCTCATGCCTTCTTGAAATATGGGAAAAGAAAGCTGTAATTTCATGATGATTACTTTGAACAATCGAATATACTTGTTCCCAAAGATCTGGCTGCTGTGCAATTTCTTTCGCGGTAAAACACGCTCCATATGTTTCTCTTATTTCTTCATTTGCATGTAATAACATGTGCAAACCCCCTTAACATAATTTTATATCTTATCACGTCATCATTACCAGTTGAATTACAATAAGTATAATGATACTTATTGTAATTCAACTGTGTAAGTAAATTTATCCCCTCTAGCAATGGTCTCTGTGTATTCCATTATATTTGCTTTTGCATATGCGATTCGCTCTAGCAATAAAGATGGTTCATTCGCTTGAATTTGCAACCATTTTGCATGATCTTCATTTGCTGCAATTGCTTTAAAATTTTCAACTGCTCGCGTAATATGCACTTGATATTTTGTACGAAAAATTTCGTACATCGGCGTCTCTTCTAACTCTTCTTTCGTTAAATATGGGAAGAATTTCACCGGAATATACGATGTTTCAAATAACATCGGCTCTTGATCAGCCAACCTTAACCTTGTAATTTGATACACCTCTTCTTCAAAATCAAGGTTCATAATTTTCGCTATTTTCTTATCACAATTCATAATAGTAAAGGATACGACTTTTGATGATGGCACTTTCCCAAACTTTTTCATTTCTTCTGTGAAACTATAAAAGCGAACGAGGCTTTGATTAAAGACACGCGGTGAAACAAAACTCCCTTTACCATGTTTTTTATAAATATATCCTTCTTTTTCCAATTCTTGCATCGTCTGTCTTACCGTTGTTCTACTTACATCATGAATTTCACATAACTCACGCTCTGACGGAAGCTTATCATGTTCTTGTAGTTTTCCAGTCTCAATTAGGTCTACAATAATATCCATCAGTTGATAATATAATGGTGTTCGATTATCTTTTACAATCATGTTTTACTCCCTCATCCATAAAGTTGTTATAACCAGTTTACGGCTATTATAACGAATGGAAATAGGAATTACTACCACTTTCTCCTATCGAAAAGCAAAGCGATATCCCCGTATCCGAAAATTCCCACACCTTTATCTCACTTGTCTCATCGTCTCTTGCAATTCTGCTACATATTGTTGTAAAGAGATTGTTTCACCTGAAATTCTCGATTGTTCAGCAGCAAAAGCAATTAAATGACTATTCGCCGAAATCATTGCAGATGTTAAACTTTCTGTCGTATTACTTTTTACTTTCTCAATGAAGTCCGTCATAATCGCATTGTCTGCTCCCATATGTCCACCATCTATTGTTTCTGGATAAATCGTTTCAACTTCACCTGAAAAATATTTAATCTTTAGTTCATTTAAAACATCATGCCCATGAATCTCACCGTTTGTTCCCATGATTTTAAACGTACGGCAGCATTCTTTCGTAAATGCAGACATCGTAAAAGCAACTGTTACATCATTATCAAACAACAAATTGACAACTTGATGATCTACAACATCATTGTCACAATGGTACACGCATCGGCCATAAGGTCCGGTTTTTAAAGCCTCTAATCTCTTCTCAATGCTAGTATCAATCGACACTACATTGGCTGGCCATTCATCTCTTTCATGTAAATACCACTTTAAAGCAGAGTATTCACAGCTTCCCTCAACTTCACAACCATCTGTACAACGTAATGTCGAACCTTTTGGTGCATGTTCGGATTTAAAATGAGTTAAGCTTCCAAAAGATGAAATCTTTGTACACTCCTCACCAACAAGCCATTGTAATATATCCATATCGTGACAACATTTCTGTAAAATCATTGAGCTCGATTCAGACTTATTCCGCCAGTTCCCTCGCACGAAGCTATGTGCTTGATGCCAATGACCGACATTTTCATTCCATTGAATTGAAACAATATCCCCTATTTTCTTTTGATCAACAATCTCTTTTAAAGCCCGGTAAAATGGTGCATATCGTAATACATGACATACCGTTAATAATGCATTATGCTTTGTTGCAGCCTCTGCAATTTCCAATGTTTCTATCGGACTTGGAGACATTGGTTTTTCTAATAAAATTTTATACCCCTTCTCAATTGCTCGCATAACAGGCTTATAATGAAAGCGATCAGGTGAACAAATAAGCAGCGCTTCGCAAAATTTCTCTTTATCCAATAACTCTTCCCATGTTCCAAACTGCATATGTTCTGCAATACTGTGCATTTGAGAAAACTTTCTTCTTTTCCCCTCATCTATTTCTGCAACAGCAACAAAGTTTATCTCTTCTGGATGTTCTAACGCGTAAGATGCATAAGCGTACATCCCACGGCTTCCTGCCCCAATTAAAGCTGCGGTAATCATAAGTATCCTCTCCTATTCTCTTATTCTTATTTTCCACCTGTAATTGTAATTCCTTCAATAAATTGTTTTTGTAAAAACATAAATAGTAACAACATCGGTAAAATTGCTAAAAATGATCCTGCCATTAATACTGGATAGTTTGTTGCATATTGTCCTTGTAGGGAAGATAACCCAACTGATAATGTCATCATATCTGGTGAATTATTTACAATCATTGGCCACATAAGCTCATTCCAAGACCAAAGTGTTGTAAAGATTCCAAGCGCAATTAAACCTGGTTTGGCAAGCGGCAGCATAACATGCCAATAAATTTGAAAATGGTTGCAACCATCTAGCCTTGCCGCTTCTTCTAGTTCCTTTGGAATCCCCATAAAAAACTGACGTAATAAAAAGGTCCCAAATGCACTAAACAACCCCGGCACAATTACCGCTTGTAATGTATTCAACCACTCTAGTTTTACCATAATTAAATATTGTGGGAGTAAAAACACTTGAGCTGGAACCATTAAAACAGAAAGAGTTAACAAAAATAGGATGTTTCTCCCCGGAAATTGTATTCTAGCAAACGCATAGGCCGCTAATGAACACAAGAACAATTGACCAACTGTTCTAACGACTGTAACGATTAATGTATTCATCATAAATTTAAAGAATGGTAGTAAAGTAAATATTTCTGTATAGTTACTCCACATAAATTGAGACGGGATAATAGCCGGTGGAACTTGAACAGATTCTGCGTATGTTTTTAAAGAAGTTAATATCATCCAAATAAACGGGCCAATTGTTAATAAAGCACCTATAATAAGAAGCGCATGAATGATAATCGTATTCTTATTAACTGCACCTATTCTTTTATTCATCATAATGCACCCACTTTTTCTGTAATATCATTTGAATGGCTGTAATGATTAATATAATGATTAATAATACAACTGCTATGGCTGCAGAATATCCTTTTTCATTTAAGATAAAAGCATTTTGATAAAATAAATACACTACAGATTGTGTGTTCTCAATTACATTACTTGTTCTACCAATCATCATAAAGATGAGATCGAATACTTGAAATGCACCAATTAAAGACATAATCGTTACAAAGAAGATAACTGGTGACAAAAGTGGCAATGTAATCTTAAAGAAAATCGTAATCGGTTTTGCTCCGTCCATAATCGCTGCTTCATAGTATGTTTTAGGGATATTTTGAAGTCCTGATAAAAAGATCACCATGTTATATCCAATTCCACCCCAAATCGCAACGATAATAATAGAATATAAAGCAATGTTAGGATCAGTAAGCCAATTCGGACCATCAATTCCAAACCATGATAATATGTAATTTAGCAATCCGTAATCAGAATTATAGAGCCATTTCCATACCATTGCGATTGCAGCAGGCATCGTAATAACAGGTAAAAAATATAATGTTCTATAAAAAGACTTCCCTTTAATATTTTGATTTAACAGTACCGCTAATATAATAGATAAGAATATACCGATTGGAACAGTAAGTATGATATAAATAAATGTATTTTGGAACGCCTTTCCTAGATCTTGATCAGTAAACATCTTTTTATAGTTTTCTAATCCAATCCATTCATAACTACCAAACGCATCCCATGCCGTAAAACTAAAATAAATGTTTTGTAAAATGGGCCACATATAAAAGATGAACAGGCCTAACATAGTTGGAGCAATCATGGCATATGCCCATATATAATCGAGTCTCTTTTTCTTTTTATAATTCTTTTGTATTTGTGTAACTTTTTGTTCTTCTACCTTGATTGATAAATCCTCCATCTCTTCACTCCTCCCTTAATGTTTGATTTGAGATAAGGAGAGAATACCTCTCCTTATCTTTTATTTTTTAGAAAGGATTTCATTTGCTTTCTCTGTTAATTCTTTTGTCGCGTCTTCAACGCTCACTTCTCCTCCCCATACTCGTTTTAAAGTTTTTGTTTCTTGTTCCCACAGTGCCCCAGTATTCTTCACACTTGGTAGTGGATACGAATAGTCAACTCCAGTGATATATGCCTGCAAATTCAAGTTCGGAGCAGATTTCACCCACGCTTCTTGTGTTCCGTTAAAAGCAGGAATAACTGTCCCCGTTTCTGCAAACACATCTGCTGCTTCTTTAGAACCTAAGTACTTTACAAACTCCCAAGCTGCATCTGGATATTTTGTTTTTGCTGAAATTACATTTGCTAAACCATGAATTGTTACCGCTCGCTCTTTCCCTTTTGGCATAACCGCAACATTTAAATCCGGATTTTTCTTATACTCTGGCACCATCCAAGGACCATCATAAATCATCGCCACTTTACCAGATAAGAATAAATCAGAAGCAGCTGTCTCTGTCATTTGAGCAAACGTTGGTGATAACCCTTCTTTAATAAAGCTAATATTATAATTAAATGCCTCAATTGCTTCTAGCTTATTAAATCCAACTGTTTTTTTATCTTTCGAAAGAACATATCCTTTATTTTGATAAATAAGATCGTAATATCCACCTTGATTTCCCATTGCTGCGGCAAATCCCCAAACACCTTTTTCCTTATGATTTAGTTTTTTTGCTGCTTCTTTCATCTTTTCCCAATCCCATGAATCGTCCGGATACGCTACTCCAGCTTCATCAAATAACTTTTTGTTGTACCAAAGTGCAGTTGTATCAAAATCTTTCGGAATACCATACGTTTTCTTATCTACTGTATATAAATCAATTAAAGATTTCGGATAATTATCTAGTTTATACTTATCCTTTTTCGCTCTATCATCTAAAGGCAACAGCACTTTCCCAGAAGCATATTTCACAATATTTGGTCCATTCATCCAAAATACATCTGGCAATGCATTTCCCGTTGCTGCAGTTTCAAGCTTCTGAAAATATTGTCCATACGATGTTAATTCAATTTTCACTTTAATATTTGGATGTTTTTCATTAAATTGTTGAACTACTTTTTCTACTGCTGGTAGTTGTTTCTTATCCCAAAGTGCATACCGTAACTCTACTTTTTCTCCCTTAGATGATGTACTTGCCTTTTCGCCACCATTAGAACATCCTACTACTGCAAATAGCAACGCTGACAACAAGAAGATCAGCCACTTTTTCATCCCATTTCCCCCTCTATAGTAAAAAATTCCATTAATGTTTTTCTTACACACTAATGGTTAGTAAAACTAACAAACTGGATTTTCCAAAAAGATGTTTATGTAAAACCAAGTAACGTTTCCTCCGCACAAATAAAGCGTTTCCAATTAAATGTTTTGATTTAGAAGAAACATTTTTTTCTTTCTATCACTTAGGTATAATGATGTCATTACCAGTTTACTCAACAAACTATCATTGATATATTTGTTATAGAAACATCGAATTCAATCATGATATGATGTTGTCATTACCAGTTGTTATGAAGTATACCATTACAACTTTTTCTTCTGCAACACTTTTCTGAATTTTTGATAAATTTTTATTTATATCTTAACAATATGCTTCTATTTATGGCAAAATGAAAACTATGAACGAAATCATCTACAAGAGACAGTTTACTTTTATAACATAGATTCTTTCTATACAGATTTGATAGATATTGACTATGAATAAGAATACAGAACGCCTTCCATCAAGTTTTAGTTTACACTCATGAATAAATAGCGGAGGATGAAGCCTAACTGATAAAAAGACAAGGAGTGTTCCTATGATTCAACAATTAAAAATATATTATGGGAAAGATATAAAGATTAATGAAGTCGTGTTGTCTGAAGATTATAGCTGGTTTTTAGTTGAAGGAAATAAAGTAGGGATTCGAAAATCTCGCTTACATCAAAGGGAACGTCAATTACTTTCATCCATCTTAACACCCATTCATACCGATACATTTTATGAAACGGAAAAAGAAAAATTATGGTATGAAGCATTATATAAAAATAAAAATATTTCTATCGTATCGATTCGTTTTTTACACTTCTTCACAACACAACCGATAGTTGAGCGAGAAGAATTTCAAGACGCTTTACAGTCTATGTTTCCTTTCACCACTACAACAATATGGGAAACTTCACAAACCGGCGTCCTCATTTTAGAAGAAAATATATCAGAATATATATTGCAAGCAGCTCTTGATACATTAGAAACAGATTTTTTTATATCTCTATCCTTTTTTATTGGAAGACACTATACGCAAACAAATGAACTTGCGCATCTGTATCAGTGGGAGCGAAATTTGTTCTCTTTTCTTTCCCCCTATTTATCAAAAAAAATTACATATATTGAGCAACTACTCCCTTATCAATTCATGATCTCATTGCCGAAAGAAGAAAGAGAAAAGTACACGAATCAATTATTAGCACACATTTCAAATGACAAAGAATTAATAGATAGTGTGAAAGTATTCTTCCAATGCAATTTAAATGTATCACTTGCAGCGAAACAATTATATTTACACCGCAATACCTTGCAGTATCGCATTGATAAATTCATTGAAAAAACGGGAATTAATATAAAGACATTTGAAGGTGCTGTAGCAGTTTATATGGCGTTTCTTTCTTTGGATATCTCGTAAACTTGCATAAAAACTTCTCACTTTTTTTGTGCAACCTGCCAATTTACCTACCTTATTAAAAAACTTATAATTCAATTAATTTAAAAAAAGGAGTGAGTAACTTTGGCAGAGCTTGTGTTAGATCATATTTTCAAAGTGTATGACAATAAAACGACTGCTGTTTCTGATTTTAATTTACATATTCAAGATAAAGAATTCATCGTATTTGTTGGTCCTTCTGGTTGCGGAAAATCAACGACTCTACGTATGATTGCAGGTCTAGAAGATATTTCTGATGGCTCATTTTATATTGATGGAGAACTTATGAACGATGTCGCTCCAAAAGATCGCGACATTGCGATGGTATTCCAAAATTACGCACTATACCCGCATATGTCTGTTTATGATAATATGGCGTTCGGCTTAAAACTACGGAAACTTCCAAAAGATGAAATTAATCGTCGTGTAACCGAGGCGGCAAAGATTTTAGGATTAGAAGATTATTTAAAACGGAAACCAAAGGCATTGTCAGGAGGGCAACGTCAACGTGTCGCACTTGGACGCGCTATCGTTCGTGATGCAAAAGTGTTTTTAATGGACGAGCCACTCTCTAATTTAGATGCGAAACTACGTGTAAGCATGCGTTCTGAAATTTCTAAACTTCATCATCGTTTAAATACGACCACTATATATGTAACACATGACCAAACAGAAGCAATGACCATGGCATCACGCCTCGTTGTTATGAAAGATGGGCTTATCCAGCAAGTTGGCACTCCAAAAGAAGTATATGATGCTCCTGAAAACATTTTTGTTGGCGGATTTATCGGTTCTCCAGCGATGAATTTCTTTACTGGAACATTAAAAGATAACTATATTCATATCGAAAATATTCGTTTTAAAGTGCCTGATGGACAATTAAAAGTATTGCAGAAACAAGGTTATAACGGAAAAGATATTATACTCGGTATTCGCCCTGAAGACATTCATGATGAACCAATTGTTCTTCAATCTTCTCCTGAATCAACTGTCGAAATTACAGTAGAAGTTGCTGAATTATTAGGTGCTGAAACGATGATTCATGGAAGACTTGCACATCAAAGTTTTGTTGCACGAATCAACGCTCGTTCAGAAATTAAAGCTACCGATAAACTTCCATTAGCTTTCAGTTTAATGAAAGCACATTTTTTCGATATCGACACAGAACAACGTATACGTAATGAATAGACATACTTGATTAAAGTGTAAACTATTTTTCTTCCTGCCCCTTCTTCACTATTCACCTAAGAAAGGTCAGGAAGATTCTTTTTAATATTTTATTTTTTTACTAGTAGTATACATTGCTGACGCTCCTCTTATTTTCCCATTTCCCTTAACATTTTCTAGCTATTCCTTCTTTATCTTGCTACTTTCAGAGTCCCCCAAAAACTGATTCAAGTTTCATTTTATAAATACTTGATTTTTTAAATGCTCGGTAGATACCATCTTATGTAATCTTGCACATGCTTCTATTCAATAGAATTATGAATTTTTAAATGCATAATTAACAATTAATTGTACAAATTGTAGATTACCTTTACCATTATTAGTTTATCTATTGTACCTTCTTCATTTGTGTAGTTATGTTAAAATATCGCACCGCACATCCTTGTGTTCAAGCAGATATTTGGAATACGAATTTACCTAAAAAAGAAAGAACCGATTAAAAATAATTAACCAGTTCAGCATGACGCTCTTTATTCGTTATTAACGGACGCAACTTGCCCCGATAATAATGAGTAGAATAAACAATACAACTAACAATGCAAATCCAGAACCTGTGCCGCATCCTCCGCCGCCATAGCCACCATAACCATATCCACAACTACCAGGATATCCATATCCCCACATGATTTGTTCCACTCCCTCCATTACTTAAAAATTAATTTTCCTTAATAAATTATGTAGGACAACTACGACTTTGTATGTGTGTTTGCCTATAAATCAAAAAATCCCTAGTTCTCAGTTAGAGATTTTTATTTGCGTAAAAATTCTAACATCACATACATCATCTGTTCGCATTTTCATATTTCAAAGCATTTTTGTTGCATAAGCTCTTTTCTAAGATGCATATAGTTATAGTGATGAAAAAGGAGGAATTTACATGGCACAATCTGAAATTGAAAAATATGGACAAGAAACAGCCCTGTATGAACAGCTTGCTCGTTACTATCAATATACAAATCCCAAAAAATATATGGAATCATATATCAAATATCATAGTGCGATTACGAAACTTGTACATGCATATGAAAAACGCGCTTCTCAAGAAGCAACACTACCATCCTATATGAGAATATTTCACGCATCCCCTCAAACACCAGCTGTTGATTTTTTAGTGAATGGGCAGAAGGTAATTAAAAATATTTCATTTAAACAATATAGCCCTTATTTGTCCTTATCTCAAGGACAGTACCGAGTTGATGTCGTTCCTGTTGGCAATGAAACACCTATTTTCTCAGCACTTGTTCCGATGATGGGCAACCGCTCTTATACACTTGCAGCAGTCGGTACAAATGCACACATACAATTACAACCAATGCTTGATACTACTCCTTTACAATCGGGTCAAGCAAAAATAAGATTTGCACACTTTTCACCTGATACCCCTGCCGTTTACGTATCAATAAAAGGCGGTGATTATTTATTTGAAAATGTTTTATTTAAACAAATAACAGATTATTTGCAGGTGAGCCCTGGAACCGCTGATATTGAAATTTCTCTTGCTGATACAAAAAAAGTGCTTGTAACCATTCCTAACGTAAAAGTAGAGCCAAATACAATTTACACATTTGCATTAGTAGGTTATTCTAATCAATCTCCCAAAGTAGAAGCTGTGATTCTGACAAATTAAAAAGTCTATACCATTCTCTCTTGGTATAGACTTTTTCTCTTTATTTTTGAAATGAAATATGAAATTCTGTCCATTCTGAATTAGAGCGACACATAATCGATCCATTATGCTTTTCAACAATTTGTTTACATACAAACAAACCGATACCCGTTCCTAATTTCTTTGTCGTGACAAATGGTTCAAAAATCGTTTCAATACTTTCTACTGGAATCATTGGCCCATTATTTTTAATAACAATATGAATCCTCTCTTCATCTTCACATGCATCGATGATAATTTTACGATCTTCTTTTATCACTTCGAGAGCATCGATTGAGTTCATTAAAATATTTAAGAAAACTTGCCTTACTTCACTACGGTATCCTACAAATGGAATAGGGTACGGTAAGTTTTTTTCAATTGAAACATTTGAATTAACTAGACTAGGATATAAGAAATGAATAATATCATGAAACAAATCATTTAGCCAAAATTGTTCAGATTCATTCCACATTTCTTTCTTTGAAACAAGTAAAAATTGCGAAATACGAAAGTTTAATTGATCCAATTCATGTGAAATGATATCTAAATATGATAAATTGGGATGATCTAATTTCAATAATTTCACAAACCCCATAATTGAGGTTAATGGATTTCGAAACTCGTGAACAAAACTAGCTGACATTTGTCCTAAAATCGTCAATCTTTCTTTATGCGTTTCATTTATATATTGCTGTTTTTCCTCTAAATTTCTCGATATAATTTCCGAGTATTTTAAAACCGTATAATAAATTAGTTTGTCAAAACAAGTATGTATTTTTGTCATAATTGGTTTTAATTCCCGAGCCCTGACATCTAATTCGCACATTGCTTCAAATAGTTCATTTCTTCCTACATTCGCGTTATAGACGAAATCTCCAATATTAGCATCTGCCCCTGCACGCTCAATTGCAATTTTTTCACATAACGGCTGTAGCTGAGCTATATCCTTATCTTCCATAATAAGTTCAATAATTAACTCTAATAAATCCTCTCCATTTCGGACTACTTCTTGCTTAAATGGATCTTTCTCGGAAATTATCATTTTGTTTTTCCAGTTCTCTACGAATTGGTGCCTATTGTTTTTCAAGTGCGAACAAAATACTTCTTTAATATCCTTATCGATTGGAAAAACCCCCATTCCCTCCATTTCCATGCGACGTATACCCTATATATTTTGAATATTAACACAAAAAATAAGTTTCGTTAAGAGATTGTTGTCACATTTTGTTAATTTCTGTTGATAAAGTTAATTTAAATATGATATTAAGACTTTTTTGCATCCTTTTCATTTCTTGCGTACAATAAGATATGAAAGGTGTGAAAAATATGGTAAATAAAAATGTGGAAGATTATCTCCAAGAAGGCATTCATGGCCAAAAGCAAAACAAACCAGAAGAACGCAATATGTACTTAAGCACATTGCGTGAGCGTGTAGAAGTCGCTTTAACAATCGGTCAAGTGATGCAAAGCAATGTTTACACAGAAGTAGCTAATAGTATGCGCTCTTCTCAATTATTACAACTATATGTAAACGGCAGCATCGCTTACCCACATTTATCAAAATACATTAAATTGGCAAATGAAAAAAATGTACCTTTTACAATCGTTCAAAATAAAGGTACACATACACCAATCGGTTTAGTTCTTGCGCATAGTACAGCGGTAGATAAAGAACAAATCTATGTTGAAGATGCTATTTTTAAACAAGAGATGAAATAATCCCCTATGAATAAAAGGTACACTTGCCTAAATAGCAAATGTACCTTTTATTTATATTTATTTTTTAATACAGATTCGTTTCATCCCTGGCGTTTCTTCAATCGCATATTTAATTCCTTCACGACCTGTCCCGCTCTTTTTTACTCCACCATACGGCATATGATCCGCTTGGAATGTTGAAATGTCATTAATCATGACGCCTCCTACTTCTAGCTCATCAATTGCACGTATTGCTTTCGTTAAATCATTTGTAAATACTCCAGCCCGCAAGCTATACCGTGAGTTATTTACCATTTCTAATGCTTCTTCAAACTTCACCTAGTTAAAGGGCTGACTTGTTTTTATTGTAGTATGCCTCCTTTCATACAAAAACATTTTACACCTATTAAAAAAACTCTGCTATATGCAGAGTTTACGAGCTTATTTGTTCTTGTAATGCTACTCGGTTTTCGGTTTCTGAAATTAAAATGGGAACTGCTCGTTTTGTCACTTCTATCTGTTTGATATAGTGACCATCCAACTCTTTCACACAAAAATTATAATCTTCAATTTCAACAATGTCACCTTCTACAATTTCTAGATGCTTCGTTAAAATCCATCCACCAATTGTATCAATGTCATCATCATCAATCGATAAACCTAATAATGCGTTCACTTCACTAACAAGCACTTTTCCTTCTAAAATTGTTTTCGTTTCACTAATATGTTGAATTTCTGGTTTTTCATCTATATCAAATTCGTCTTGAATATCACCAACAATTTCTTCTAATATATCTTCGACCGTTACAAGACCCGATGTTCCACCATATTCATCAATTAATATAGCAATATGTGTGCGCTCTCGTTGCATTTTTAAAAATAAATCATGAATTGCAATCGATTCAATGACAAGTATAATAGGGCGCGTATACTGCTCTACCTTTTCTTTACTAAAAACACCATGTTTCACAAAATCTGTGAAAATATCTTTAAAGTTTACAAAACCAATCACATGGTCTTTATCTCCATCTACAACTGGATACCTTGTATATTTCTCATCGGACATTTTTTGCAACGCTTCTTTAACAGACGTACCTTTATCTAAAATATGCATTTCTGTCCGTGGTACCATAATTTCTTTTGCAATACGATCGTCAAATTCAAAGATTTTATTTACATATTTAAATTCAGATTGATTAATCTCACCGTTTTTATAACTTTCTGACATTAACAAGCGTAATTCTTCTTCCGAATGGACTTCTTCGTGTTCTTTTTCAGTTTCTAAACCAAATATTCTGGCTACATATCGGGCTGAGCCATTTAAAAGCCATATAAACGGAAAAGTAATTCGATAAAAGAGAATAAGCGGTTTCGCAACCAGTAAACTCACTTGTTCTGCTTTTTGAATTGCCAATGTTTTAGGTGCCAATTCTCCCACAACAACATGGAAAAAAGTAATGAACATAAACACGAGAGTCACAGCTAAAATATCAGCAACCTGGGGAGGCACTTCCCATCTTGCAAAAAGCGAGTCAAACATATGCTTTATCGCTGGTTTTCCTAACCACCCAAGTCCAAGAGCTGTAGCTGTAATCCCCAATTGACAAGCAGATAAATACTCGTCTAAGTTTGTAATGACTGTTTTCACGGAAGCTGCACGTTTATTTCCTTCTGCAATCAAAGAATCGATGCGCGAACTTCTTACTTTCACAATTGCAAATTCAGCTGCAACGAAAAATGCAGTTAAGGCAATCAAAACAATCACCATACTTATACTATATATGTCCAAATACGTTTTCCTTACTTACCCTGTAAGCAAGGAAGCCACCTCCTACTAAATTTATTCAAACGAAAAAACTCTTCTTATCATCTTACAAGTTTCTACATTCGCTATCACCTTTTTATATACTATATGCACACATAAAAAAGATAATTATATTTATGATAATCTAATTATCTTCTTTCCGTCAAACAGGAATCATTACAAAAAATAGACATTTTTCTCTCTTTTTTGAAATATTTATATGCTACAAAACTAATTCTCGTGAAAAAACACTTTCTTTGCCGATTCCTCACTTCTTTTGTCATCCATGCAGGGAAGAGACTTCCTACATCGAAATCATTCAACAGGATATATATAGGAGGGATTTACCTTGGAATATAAAACACCCGTTATTGCGAAGAAGTTAGGTGTTAGCCCAAAGGCAGTGGTTCGGATTGCACAACAGTTGAATCTCAATATAGAAAAAAACAAATACGGTCATTTCATTTTCACTCAAGACGACTTAGATAAAATGTTAGAATATCATCGTTCTCAAATCGAACAAACTTCACCACTAGCTACAGAATCATCAATTGATTTCGAAAAATTTGTTACACAATTAAATACCATTACACACCGTTTAAATCATATAGAAGAAAAAATGCAAGATAAAGCGGATGACGTCGTCAATTATCAATTGCTACAACATCGCAGAGAAATGGAAGAAATGATGAATAGAATTCAAAAATTAGAGGCTGCTCTTGAAAAAAAAGAACCACTTTACATCACACCTGATATCAAAACTGATATCGCACCAACTTATGAACGAAAAGAAAAACCGAAACGTCGCAAAATGATTTTCAGTATATTTGGATTTTAGTTCTTTTTTAAACGTTGATTCGCGCATGATAATTGACTCCCCCCTAGTCACATATCATGCGCTTTTTTATGTAATCCGATTGAGGTGACAAACGAAAAAACTTCCGCTAATGGAAGTTTTACTGTATAACAAAAAGGATGTCTCATTAAGACATCCTTTTTGTTACGATAACATCATGTCCATATCTTCTGCTGCAGTTGTAATAAGTTTTAAACCAAATGTTTCTTGTAATACATTAAGCACACCAGGTGAAATAAATTCAGGTGCCTTTGGACCGATACGAATATCTTGAATTCCAAGACTAAATAGTCCAAGTAAAATTGCCACCGCTTTTTGTTCAAACCAAGATAAAACAATACTAACTGGTAATTCATTCACTTCACATTGAAAAGTATCAGCTAAAGCCGCTGCTATTTTTATTGTAGAGATAGAATTATTACATTGCCCTAGATCAATGTAACGTGGGATTTCCGTACCTGGTACCACACCATAATCCACATCATTAAAACGGAATTTCCCGCACGAAGTTGTTAATATAACCGTTTCTTGTGGAAGTGACGTTGCTAATTCACGATAATACTCGCCGCCTTTACCTGGAGCATCACAACCTGCGATGACAAAAAAGCGCTTAATTTTCCCTTCTCTTACCGCCTGGATGATTTCTGGTGCTAATGATAATACTGTATTGTGATGAAAACCTGTTACGAGCTGTTCATCCGACTCCATATGTACTGCAGGAAGCTCTAATGCTTTTTTAATCAATGGTGCAAAATTATCATTTTCAATTTTCTGTACACCTTCAAGTCCGGCAATATCATATGAAAAGAAGCGATCAGAGTACGATCCTTTAATTGGCATAACACAGTTCGTTGTAGCTAATATTGCGCCGGTAAATTTTTCAAAGAGACGTCGCTGGTCATACCATGCTTTACCAATGTTTCCTTTTAAATGTTTATATTTTTTCAACTGTGGATATCCATGTGCTGGTAGCATTTCTGAATGCGTATAAATATTAATTCCTTTTCCTTCTGTTTGCTTTAATAATTCCTCTAATGCAAATAAATTATGACCCGTAACAACAATTGCCTTACCTTCTACTCGATTTTGTGTAATTTGAACAGGTTCTGGAACACCAAAATGATTCGTATGTGCCTCATCTAACAACTCCATCACTCTTAAAGCTGATTTTCCAACTTTCATAGCCATATCAATATGTTCTTGTTCATTAAAGTTAGAATTCGTTAATGTCATATATAACGCTTCATGAGTTGTAGCATCTACAAATGGATCTGTATACCCTAGCTGCGCAGCGTGAGTACGATAAGCAGCAATTCCTTTTAATCCAAATACAATCGTATCTTGTAAACTTGCAATTGTTTCATTTTTCCCGCAAACACCGATTATTTTACATCCACCTGTTGGCGTTTGTTCACATTGATAGCAAAACATATCCCCCACCCTTTCCTAATCAATCATTACAACTAAAGCGTAATATACATGAAGAGAAAAGGATGTGATATCAATCACAATAATTTATAAGAATTTGTGACACTTCACCTTGTTAACATAATATTTTTACTGTTTTCTTTTATTAATGCTTGGGCATGAGCATTCCCTTGAATAACATCTCGAAATTCTTTTAAAGAATACAAATGCGTTAATCCTTTCCGAGCATGAATCCGAACAGGTACCCCTTGCAATGTATCATGAAAAGGAAACGGATCATCGATTGGCTCAATTGGAAAACCAAGTGTAAGTAAATACATATACATTCTTTTTGTAACAACAGCAATATACCACTCAGCTTTCGTTTCTAAAGCGTGTATAAATAAAATAGCTGTTAACCTTTTGAAATGTCCTCTCCCGCGCGACGTTTTCACAATACTTAACTTTCCTATTTCATAAACATTTTTTAACCCTTTCACCAATTCATTTTCAGAAAACGGATAGAAAAACTCAGAATTAGAATGTTCAGGTGTCGTATATCGAATACACTCTACTGTACCGATAGCATGCCCACCTTCTATTAATAAAAATCGTGATGGATTTAAATTACGTTCTACAAACATTAACTCTCTCTCTTCACAAAAATCTCCCCACAGTTGCTCGAACCAAAAATGTTCTTCCTTTGTTTGAACACGCTGGAACATATTTTCCCGCCTTTCCCATCACCGTTCTACATTTTGATAACGCTTTCATCATATATCATATAAGAACAAATCTCCGCATGCAACTAAAAATATTTACTAAATTAATATATTCTATAAAACAAAGCAATCTCCTATTCAAGTTTTAGATTCATGTGAAATTTTTACAATACTTAAAAATACTTTACATTCATCAAAATTGTATGAAACACTAGACTGTCTTTACTCATAAAGTGTATGTCTAACTATTCATATAAAGTACACCAATTCAAAAATACTATCATTTTCCTTACTGCAAAATTTAATTTACCTACACAAAAAGAAACCCTTTCCACAGAGGAGGATTTCTTTTTATGTTCCAATATTTTTTAACCACTTCTCAAAAATTTGCACAAGGCCGTGTTTTCCAGCTAATTTCTCTTCTCCTTGCTTCGTTTTATATGGATATAATTGCAAAAAGACTCCGCAACCAGCTTCTATTTTCTTCCCATGCATATGACTGCCTGGGTATACGCAAATCACTTCGTGGATTGCCCTTCGATGAAAAATACGTTTTCCATCTTGTTCTTCCACATATTTAATGGACCAATATTTGTACATTTGCTCTGTTGCTTTTGTATTACCTACAGGCTGAAAAATATTAAACATCGGACTATATTTCACTTCAATAATAATAGACGATTGGTACTCATAACGTTCTCCTTGCTTCACATAACAATCTAGACGAATGTCTGGCTTTTTCGTATCTTCTCCATTATAAAAATGACTACCTTTACTAAGTGCAATAAGCGGATGCGTTTCAATAAGATCATTAAACGCTACATGGATTTGGATGTTTTCACGATTTAAAACAATTGTTGTGCCGTCTTGCAAACCATCCAAATAAAAATAGGTTTGAATTTGTTCACGCAGTGGAATTTCATCTTTAAATGCTAACTGTTGCAATAGAGAAATAATGATGAAAAATGCATAATACTCATACACTAAAAACGTGGGTTTATAAACAAATAATAAAGCTGGAGATTGTTGATTATAACGTGGTAGAAACTCTAAATGATATAATAGTTGCCTGTGTGTAACAGGTAAAGCATGCATAGTTATATTTGTTTTTTCAGAAACGCCTCTCCAGAATGGAGAATTCAACAAATTTTGAAAGTACAGTACAGCTTGATGTACAATATGATTTAAAATTTTATACTCTTGTATTTTCACGGACGCTTTCCGTAAGTCTGCCTCTTTCAGCAAATGAATATTCCGATATTTTTGCTTCTCCCTGTCTGTTACAGATCCGTTTCTTTCAATGGTTTTCATAATTGTTTTCACAGATTGATATTCCTCTTTTTTTGTATGCGTTGCTCGTTCTAATATTTCAATTGTCTTTTGTAAGAATGTCTGCGCTTCAAGCAAATATTGATAAAACTGTTTCGTTGTAAATTTCAGAAAAGCATTCTCCAAACTATTTATTTGTTCTATAAATCTACGGTTATAATGCTTAGCATAAGGCTTTTTCTCGCTCATTATCACACTTTTCATCGTCGCTTTTCGTTCCCTTATTTCCCACTCATACCTATCTATATACCTAGTGCTCTCTTCAACTTTTTTATAAAGCTGTTTTATTTTTTTCATTTTTTGTGGCAGCATTCGAAGTAGTATTAAATAAGAAGAGTCTTCAATATCAATTAGTGTTGAGAATGTCTTTTTATAATAACCGCGGTCTAGCATAATTTCATTCAAAATGGACTTCACATAATTTTGAATCGTTTCGAATTGATCATCAACAAAATTTTTAGGGACAATTTGAAACGCTCCATAATATACGTCTTCTTCCACTTGCACCTCAAAATGATACAAACCGCAGCGCCAGGGATAAAAAAAATCTGTTTTTCCATGTTCATATAATAATACTTTTTGTTTTTTTTCATGCAATTCATATTGCCATTCTTTCTTGTCTTTTTGCCCTTCATACACTTTATTCCATATAAAAGTGACACGAACCGGCTTTTGGCAATGTAACATCAAGCGTAATGCTTTTAATTCTTGCACTTTATAAACACAATGCGCTATTGTTGTTGTGCGTTTACAAAGACGATTCAAAAATACAAAGTCTCCCTTCCCTTCCGTTCCAATAATTAATTTTAATACAAACGGGAGCTTATCTTTTGTGTCTACAATTTCCGTCGCATGTTCCTCCTCATTTGGCATACCCATACAACTCCAATTCACGCCGTTTTTGTCTTATATAAGCTAGAGAATGTTCAAATGCCGAGACACAATTCGCAAGTGGCGATTGTAATAATGCTACCAGCGATAGACCTTTCTTTTCATCTTCACGAAGAAGTGGACCAATTGTCATTTCCGTACCACGTAATTTTGTTAAAACACGTTGTTTTACTTGCAAATCAAAGCCTTCTTCTCGGCTAATCATATAAGATTGATTATCTTTTTGGGGGATATTTTGCAAATAAGTTGCAATCGCAGCAGCACATCGAAAAGAAACACCTTTCGATGCGTCATGTGATGATATTAAGCCATGTAATTTGTCTAGTAGTTCTAATTCCTCTTCAGAAAACACATCAATTATCTCTTTATTTCGTAACCAATTCATACGAAATTCTCCTGTTGTAACTTGCAGTGGCGGGATTTGTATCCCTTGATTTTGCTGCATATTGATTTCACAGAATGGAATTTTTTGAAGTGTAATGAGGTTTGCTCGATCTAATAAGCGATCCGATAATTCTTTCGTTGTTTCATCAAAATTCACAGTTCCGATAAAAATAATATTTTCACCAATTTCGATTTTTGATGGAACTATATTTTCGATCTCATTTCCTTCCTCATATAAAGAAAGGATACGATTTTTCTTTTCTAATTGAAGAATAGATAAGAATGGTGTAAACCAATGTTCAATATGTGACATATTCATTTCATCAAATACAATCATATA
This sequence comes from Bacillus sp. Medicinal_06, assembly GCF_056711665.1. NCBI lineage: Bacteria > Bacillati > Bacillota > Bacilli > Caryophanales > Bacillaceae > Bacillus > Bacillus sp. Medicinal_06. The sequence goes on from NZ_JBWYHD010000003.1 coordinate 255,828, forward strand.
AAGTTGATTTGGATTTTCATATGCTTTTAATAATGTTCGAACTAACTTCGTTTCACTCTCGATATATGTTCCATTTGGATGCAGATAGCCTAGTATATCGTGTGGTTCTTGATAAGATGGAGAAATTGGAATCCATAATAATTCTTCTCCATACGTTAATCCTAATGCTTCGGCATACGCCTGCACAAAGCTTGATTTTCCGATTCCTGGGATACCAGCAAGAATTGTTAACAGATTTGTTTTTACGCTAATATGAAAATTAAAAATATCCGTTGCATCTAAATACAATCCTTTATTATTGATTACATCCTGTACATATTGTATAAATGTAGATTCACGTTCATTCCATTCTGGTTCTTCTTTTTGCATTTTTATGTCTACTACTTCCACTCTTTTTCCTTCTTCTGTGATTTTCTTTAAAAGCTGATCATACATATTTTCTCGTACAAAATACAAATGATCATCCGCTTTCACTTCTATATACTTGTTCCAATTATCAATCTCGATATATTTACATTCCTTTTTTTGTTCGCAATATGCAATTGAACTAATGGATGCTTTTAATGATAAATTTCCATATAATCTCCCCTCATACCATAATAGTTCAGGCACTTCGAAATCTTGTGGAAATTTAGGAATAAGGAAAGATAAATATCCATTACCTAGTTTTCGTTCTAAAGATTCTCTTTTTTTATATCCTACTAATCTGGGCGACGGAATGATCTTATATCCATCCGCGATTTCTCGTTGTTCTGTACATATTAATTCAACGTACAAGTTCCCTCTTTCATAATAAAGGCGAAATAGTACCAATTGTCTTTCTAACTTTTTTTTCTTCAAGTCCGCAAAGATTCTCTCATTTTTTTTGTTTGCATATAGCCCTTCAAATAAATATGTTTCGCCTTCAAATTGCGATTTCAAGATTGAAGGGATTTGTGAAAGACATTGTACAGAAAAAGTACCTTTTTTGTCTTCCTCACCTTCAACAAACTTCCCAAGAAACCTCATGTGATACATCCGCTTTATAAAACTGGAGTGGAGAGCTTTATGTAACTTCAATACGAATCACCTTCTTTTTTTCATGCTGTTCTTATTGTATGAACTATAAAAGAAAACTAGAAACAAAAAACCTGACGTACTACGTCAGGTTCAAAAAGTAAAACTTATATTAATGAGAAGGAAAAGCCTTTTTCTCCTGCATAATCGCATTGTTAGCAATTTTCATTTTAGCAAGTACATATCGTAGTTTATCCTCAGCATTTTCATCTTTATTATGCTGCAGACTTGCTAAAGTCTCCACAGAACCAGCCAAATTTTCAATTGCTCCACGTAATTCGGGATGATGATTAAAAAACGATTCTTGCACTAATACTTTTCGCAAATCACTTGCCAATTCCATAATTCTTAATAATTGTTCTTTTTCTTTCATTCTCATCCCTCCTAAACATCTTATATATTAGATATTCTGTGAATAAAATAAAATTCCTTGTATGTAAAGAAAAAAAGTCCTTCAGAAGGACTTTTTACATTTTTATAGTACCTGTTACAAGCATATAAAGTGATACTGCTGCTGCAATCACAATTACACCCATAACATATCTCTCCATGCCAGAAAAACAGCGATTTCCTTTTTCCTTTCGAGCAAACATATAAACAACAAGTCCAATCCCATATACGATTGAGACAAGTAATAAGTTTTTTAAGCCTGCTGCATAAATCAACCATACAGAATATAATGAAGCAATTAAAGCGAGTATTCCATTTTTTAGTCTCGCACGTTTTAGTTCCTTCGTTACGACTAATTTCAACTGATAAAGTGCTGATAATAAATACGGAAGTAAAATAGATGTAGACGCGATAAAATACATCATTTGATACGTTGATTCCGAGAATAAAACGATTATAAACAACGTTTGTGCGACACCATTGGAAATCCATAATGCAACATGTGGCGTCTGTTTTTTATTTGTCTTCGTAAAAACTTTCGGGAATACACCATCTTTCCCGGCCACGTGAGAAATTTCAGAAACGAGTAAGAACCATCCAATTAATGTCCCGACAAGGGAAGCAACCAATCCAATATTAATTGCAAATGCACCCCAAGGTCCCACAACATGTTCTAATACATGTCCCATTGATGGCGTTTCTAACATAGAGAGTTCTTGCCTTGTCATAGCCCCCATTGAAAGGACTGAGATTAAAATATAGATCGACATAACTAAAATTAATCCAACAACCGTTGCTTTCCCAACATCACGACTATTTTTTGCTCTACCCGATAATACGACTGCTCCTTCCACACCAATAAATACCCAAAGTGTAACAAGCATCGTATTCTTCACTTGACCAAGGACAGAAGAAATAGAAACGGTTCCCTCTCCCCAAAAATCATGTGTAAATGTATCCCAGCGAAACGCTGTAACCATAACTACAATAAATAATAAAATCGGAACTAATTTTCCAATTGTTGCAACAAAGTTCATAATAGATGCTTCACGAATTCCGATTAAAATAAGGAAGTGAAGAGTCCATAATAAAAGAGATGCACCAACGATGGATGCAACGTTGTTTCCTCCCTTAAAAATAGGGAAAAAATATCCCAGTGTACTAAACAATAACATGATCGTAGCTACGTTTCCTAAAATTCCTGCAAGCCAGTATCCCCATGCACTGTTAAAACCGACATATTCACCAAATCCTGCGCGTGCATAACTATAAATTCCGCCTTCAAGCTCTGGCTTTTGTCTTGCTAATGTTTGGTATACAAGCGCAAGGGGAATCATTCCCATTGCTGTAATACACCATCCAATTATCGTTGCGCCACTATTTGCGCCTACTGCTAAATCATGCGGTAAACTAAAAACACCACCGCCAACCATTGTTCCTACTACTAGTGCGATTAATGGAAAAAATCCTAATTTCTTTTCTATCGGTACCACCCCATCTGTCATTCTAGGTGTTATGTTTATCCGTTCAACTATTAAAGTCACCTTTTCTCTAATAGACGTTTCTATTATATTTTTTCAGGAAAACATTACTTATTCTAAAAGAAAATGAACAAAAAGGGAATACTTTTTTGAAAAAATGTATAAGTATGCACAAAAAAACCGTTCATTTTATTATGAACGGTCAATTATCAGTCATTAATTTGTATATTTTTTGTAAATATTAATGAATCAATCTCTCTTTTTCCAAAAATTCCCTCGCTACTTTTTCTGCACTTTTACCATTTACATTAACTTCATAATTCATTTTTCTCATGTCTTCATCTGATATTTTCCCAGCAAGTTTATTTAATGTTTTTTCAAGTTCAGGATATTTATCAAGTGTTCCTTCTCTTAATAAAGGAGCTCCTTGGTAAGGCGGGAATAACCCTTTATCATCTTCTAGTACTTGTAGTCCATATTGTTCAAGTTCACTGTCAGTAGAATAAGCATCAATAACAGTAACCTCCCCTGATTCGATTGCACCATATCGTAACTTCGGCTCCATTGTCGTTACGTTTGCAATCTGGAAATTATACAATTTTTGCATCCCTTTATATCCATCTTCCCGATCTGCAAATTCTAACGTAAATCCAGCTTTTACATTTGCTGCAATATTTCGTAAATCTGAGATTGTTTTCACATTATACTGCTCTGCAACGTTCTTTGGCATTGCAAGTGCATATGTATTATTATATTCCATCGGCTTTAGCATCACCATATGATATTTCTTTTCCATCCCCTGGCGTGCTTGTTCATATACTTCTTGACGATTTGTACTTTTTGGATTTTCTTTTACAAAAGTAGATAAAGCAGTCCCTGAAAATTCAGGATATATATCAATTTCTCCTGATTTTAAAGCTTCAAAAACAAACGCTGTTTTTCCAAGTCCTGGTTTCAATTCTACATCTAAATCAGTATCTTGCTCGATTAGCTGCTTATACATTTGAATTAAAATTTCTGGTTCAGATCCAAGCTTTCCAGCAATCACAATATCTTTCTTTTGTGTATTCCAAAGAAATGGTGCCGCTATAACTACAGCGATGATACATATTGCCAATATAATTCGCTTAGGTGAATGTCTAGTGCTTTCAAACATCCGAAGTACTCCATCAAAGAATAAAGCTAACAATGCGGCTGGTACAGCTCCTAACACGATAAGAGCATGGTCATTTCGATCTATACCGAGTAAAATAAGCTTTCCAAGTCCTCCAGCTCCTATTAAAGCAGCTAATGTAGCTGTTCCGACAATTAAAACCATTGCTGTACGAATTCCAGCCATTATGATTGGCAACGCCAGCGGCAGTTCTACTCTCCATAATCTTCTAAAGCTATTCATTCCCATCGCTCTTGCTGCTTCAATAAGAGATGCATCTAACTTACGAATGCCCGTATATGTATTTCGTAAAATGGGTAATAGCGCATATACAACTAGCGCAATAATTGCTGGAACCTTTCCAATGCCAACGAGCGGGATTAAAAGCCCTAGTAAAGCCAATGAAGGAATTGTTTGCATAATAGCAGAGGTGCCTATAATAAACTCAGCAATTCTCTCTCTTCTCGTTAACCAAATACCAAGCGGGACGGCAATCATCACCGCAAAGAATAAAGAAATAAGTGAAATTTGTAAGTGCTCAATTAGCGCACGAAGTAATTCTAATTTTCGTTCTTGAAACGTTTGTAATAATATGGACACGATTTACCCCCTCTCCTTCATTTGTCCAGCCAAATACGTCACAATATGACGGCTTGTTAATGTCCCCACGTATTGTCCGTCTCTTTCAATCGGGATAGCCTCTTCTGCTTCCAAACGAATCAACGCTTCTTGTAGTGAATCATGTAGGGATAGAGGTAAAATATTATTGTCTACTTGTCCATCACTCGCCAGAGGCAATACATCTTCAATACTCTTCCCTTCGTACCAAGGGCGAACACGATTTCCAATAAATTCTTCCACAAAATCATTTACTGGGTTATGTATGATTCCTTCCGGTGTATCTAATTGAACGATTTTTCCTTTTCTCATCACACAAATACGATCACCAAGTGTTAACGCTTCTTGCATATCATGTGTCACAAACACAATCGTTTTTTGAATTTTTTTCTGTAATTTTACAATATCCTTTTGCAACTGTTCTCTGCTTAATGGGTCTAGCGCGCTAAATGGTTCATCCATCAGAACGATTTTAGGGTTGGCAGCCAGTGCTCGTACAACTCCCACACGCTGCTTTTGTCCACCAGATAATTCATCAGGCATACGATCTCGATATACATCTGGGTCTAAACCAACCATATCAAGTAACTCATCCACACGCTCCCGAACTTTTTCTTTACTCCATTTCCTCATTTCAGGTACAATCGCAATATTTTCAGCAATTGTCATATGCGGAAACAATGCGATTTGTTGTAGAACGTACCCAATATCCCAACGTAGTTCATGGATATTGTAATCTTGAATGTCTTTGTCATCGATAGAGATTGAACCTTCTGTCGTTTCAATTAAACGATTAATCATTTTCATCGTCGTTGTTTTTCCACAACCACTCGGACCGATAAGAACAAAAAGTTCTCCTTTTTTAATCTCTAAATGTAATGAATCTACTGCTTTCGTACCATCTTCATATGCTTTTGACACATGATTAAATTGAATCACAAATACAACTCCCTTATTGTTGTTTCTTTCATTCTGATAGAATCTTGCTTTCTTTTCAAATAATACGCTTTTTCTTCACAAAAAAGAGCCCTTACTTGAGCTCTAATGATCGAATAATGTTGTTTTAATAATTGCTGCATATTCACGTATATATGCTTTCTTCTTTGAGCGCCTTGGCGTTGGTGCTGCGAGTGATTCCATTTTCATTCCTAAACGCTTAGCAATAATTTTTGTTCGGTATAGATGATATGTATTACTTACAATTACCGCGTGCGTTACATCGTATAAATCCATGCTAAACTTTAAATTTTCATAGGTACTTGTCGAACGATCCTCAATGAAAATACGCTCCTCTTCAATCCCATGTTGTATTAAATAATTTCGCATACTGTGTGCTTCAGGAATATCTTCATCTTCCCCTTGCCCTCCAGAAACAATTACTTTTACTTCTGGATGAGAATTTAAATACATTAAGGCTACATCTAAACGATTTTGAAGAGATAAGGAAGGTTTATCCCCAAATAGTTTTGCACCTAAAATGATTACATATGGAGCGTTATCACTTACTTTTTCATAAGCAACTTTTTTCATTCGATATGTCATATACATCATACATAGTGGTGGAAATAACAAGATAACAAGTAATATCCATTTGTTCATATATAAGCTTACACTCCCTTTCTTTATATTATATAAAAAAAGAAAGGGAGACAGAAGTATTTTTTAGTGACTGCGTTGTCCTGCGTTTTGAGCATTACGCCCCTTTTTAGAAGATGTATGGCACTGCGTTTGATTTCCTTTATGTTTCGCTGATCCTAATGCTTTCGTTTTTCCCATTTTGTTTCATATCCTCTTTTATATGATTCCCTTTTAACTTTTGCATTTTTGCCCCCGCCATACGATGGATTTACTGGAAGTTTCCCCTCTTTTTTGCATCTTATAAAAAACACTATGTTATCCTTATACTTATAATTGTATCATCGCAAACTCTTCGTTACATAAATACAGTAAGTAATAAAGAGTCTACACCTTCTATTGCACATATGAGTATAATTTTGATCTTTTTCCTTAAAGTATAACTAAGGGAAAAAAGCCGTTTAGTAAGTTGCCTCAATCTAATTGGTTCTCGGGAATGAAAGCCAAACTAATATACTATTTTTAAGACATACTTGAGGTTTTGTGACTTTCGTTCAAACTCTGTATTATAATTATGTATATAATGAAACTTATACCTAAAAAGGGGCGATTCTATTATGTACAAACTCAAAACGACTGAAACCAACAATAGTGTAATCGAGTTTATTGAAAGTGTTGACAGCCTAAAAAAACGAGAAAACGCATACCAATTATTAGATATATTTACTGAAACAACAGGCTATCCAGCAAAGATGTGGGGCCCAAGCATTATTGGATTTGGTACATACCATTATAAATATGCATCTGGTCATGAAGGAGATGCACCATTAGTAGGCTTTTCACCCCGAAAAGCTAAAATTAGTTTATATTTTGCAACTGGCGACCCTGAGCGAGAAGAACTATTAAAAGACTTTGGAAAACACACATCTGGAAAAGCCTGTATATACATTAATAAAGTAGCAGACATTGATATCGATGTTCTAAAAGCGCTAATTAAACAATCTATCAGTTTTTTGAAAAAAACGTATCCAAACCACTAATATGTGCATAGCAATCAAATGAAGTAAGCAACAGGTGTTTTGAACACATGTCAAAATACCTGTTTTTAGAATATTCCCTTTTAAATATATGTCATGATTCTCTAACTATTTATTAAAATCACATCCAGTAATAACAACTCAAAAAATACCACTTAAATAGAAAGTGGTAAGTTCAACTTTTTAGGAATATCAGCTTTAAAGCGCGGAGTATGTTGTATAGAAAAAGAATATCCTTCTTGAACAAACGATATTTCATTATTATGAAAATGGAATATCACATCGTTTTGTCTTAGATGTTTCTGAACCATTTGAATGAAGTTAAAACTCGACGTCCCAAATGAAATATGCATTTTCGGCGGCAAAGCTTTCATTGCAATTGGAATCCAAGGTCTTCCCTTCCAGCTTGCAACAACATGAGCTGTTCCACCAACTACAAAGTTAAAAATTTCACCATCTTCAAATGTTTTCATGCTTAAATTAGATTTTAGCCACTCTCTAAATATAGGTACACTTTCGACTGGGCACCCTACTTCTCTTACATACAAAATGTTCAACGGTGTGCATGGAATTAAAACCTCCTCAATAATATAATTATGTGCAATAATTTCAAGAAGATTTCCATCTCCATCACGGAAATATAGATTTAACCGCCCGTCCTCTTCATCAATTTCATGACCATCTTCCCACTTTATAATAAGCAAACCTGATTCTTGAACCCACTTTGCAGTTTCGTAAAACTTTGAAAATGGTACTTGAAAAGCAACATGAGCAGGTGAAATCGGTTCATATACTTCTTCAAAAAATAATGTAACATGTGGAGTTAATTGAAAGCTTATTTGTTTATCCGTTTTTAATAAAACTGGGATACCAAGACATTTTGCATACACTTGTTCTACCCCTTGGATCGATACTGTTTGTAATTTCAGCTCTGAAAAATGTGTAATCATCCTTATTCACCACCTTGTTTTCAAACAATATAATATTTCTAACCAATCATTTGTTTACATTACGCTTGTGTGAACCGAAATTAATGGAATCGTTTTCATATTTATCCAAGAGCCAATGGATTATAGACCACTAGCCCTTAAAAGTTCATTATTCGGATTCACAGCACACTAGATGCTTATCACTCAACACCTAATTGTTTCTTCACTTCTTTATACACGTCCATATATGCTTTTAATTCTTTGAAAAGATCATGAATTAATGGTTTTGCATCCTCACTAAGCTCGCCATCTTGTACATATAAACCGTCTAATACAACTTGTTTTGGAATTGCATTCGCATATACACCTCGTGCGACAATACGCATACTATTAAGCGCGTTTATACCGCCTTTTCCGCCGCCTGCAACTGCCAAAAGAGCAACTGGTTTATGGACAAATTCACTGCTGCTTAAGAAATCTAATGCGTTTTTAAGCGCACCACTCATCGCATTATGATACTCAGGTGTGCAAAGCACAACACCGTCAGCTTCTTTCACTAATGTTTTTAATTTCGTTACCGCTTCTAATTCACGTTGTGATTCTTCACCGTTATATAAAGGCAATTGCTCTGTTGCTAAATCATATAACTCCCCTTCAAATTGCTCTGCAATATATTTTGCAATGACACGTGTTCTACCAAATTTTCGTGGTGTTCCGTTAATTACGACTAATTTCATTTTTTTCTCCCCCTTTATTTTAAGTTCTACTTCTATACTATCAGAAAATTCTACACAAAACACAGTAAAAAGAGGGAAAAACTTTGAGAAAATAGTATGAAACGTAGAAAAGGAACTCATACTTTTGGATGAGTTCCTTTTCTATCAATTAATCATTTTTTACAACAGCGTGTCCGCCAAATTGATTTCGCAGTGCTGAAACAACTTTCCCATGGAACGTATCATCTTCTTGAGAGCGATAACGCATAAATAATGACATTGCAATAACTGGTGCAGATGCTTGTAATTCTAATGCTGTCTCTACTGTCCATTTCCCTTCACCTGAAGAGTTCATTACTCCTTTAATTCCAGCTAATTTCGGATCATCAGCAAATGCCTTTTCAGTTAAATCCATTAACCAACCGCGAATAACCGATCCGTTCGCCCATACTTTTGCGACATCTTCATAATTGAAGTTGAAATCGCTCTTTTCTAGTACTTCAAAGCCTTCCGCAATTGCTTGCATCATTCCATATTCAATGCCGTTATGAACCATTTTTAGGAAATGCCCACTTCCAACTTGACCAGCGTAGGAATAGCCATTTTCCACTGCTAAATCTTTAAATAAAGGTTCTAATCGATCAAAAATTTCTTTTTCGCCACCAATCATTAAACAAGCTCCATAACGAGCACCTTCTACCCCACCTGATGTACCGATATCTACATAATGAAGTCCAAAGCTTTTTGCTTCCTCAGCTCGGCGTAATGTATCCTTATAGAAAGAATTTCCACCTTCAATTACAATATCTCCTTCTTCTAATAATGGATATACATCACGTAATACTGAATCAACAATTTCCCCAGCTGGTACCATAACCCAAATCGTACGTGGAGCTTCAAGTTCTGCTACCATCTCTTTTAATGTATGACGAGCAGTAATACCAAGCTGTCCTGCTTTTTCAACAAGCTCATTATTTACATCATTTACAACCACTTCATGACCATCTTCATGCAAATGTTCTGCTAATGGAAAGCCCATCTTTCCTAATCCAATTAATCCTAGTTTCATAGTAATCAAACTCCTATTCTATACAATGAGATTTAATAAAGTTATAAGTCCTAGAGCAACAACAGATAAAATTGTTTCCATTGCTGTCCATGTTAATAGCGTTTCTTTTACAGTCATTCCAAAATATTCTTTAATCATCCAAAATCCAGAATCATTCACATGTGATAAAATGAGTGATCCGGCTCCTGTTGCAAGTGCTAACAATTCCACATTTACTCCTGGAATGCTTGCTGCAATCGGTGCTACAATACCCGCAGCTGTCATCATCGAAACCGTTGCAGAACCAGTTGCAATTCGAATAAGTGCCGCAATTCCCCAGCCTAATAGTATCGGAGAAATGTGTGATTCTTTGGCCATATCCGCAATTGTGTTACCAATTCCTGAGTCTAATAACACTTTATTGAATGCTCCGCCCGCCCCAATAACTAACAGTATGTTTGCGATCGGTCCTAAACAATCATTTGTAAATTGTAGTACCTTATCTTTTGAAAATCCTTTTGCATAACCGAGACTAAAGAACGAATAAATCGTCGCAATTAATAATGCAACTATAGGATCTCCAATAAAATGTAATACCTGTGCTAGTTGACTCGTTTTTTCTAATGCAATTTCCGCTACTGATGCTCCAAGCATAAGCAATACAGGAAGTAAAATCGTAAATAAGGTGTTGCCAAAGCCGGGAAGTTCTTTCTTCGTATCTCGCTCGTTAAGCTGTTCAGCTACATCTAATGGTACCTTTTTATGTATACGAGCACCAATCCATTTTCCATAAATCGGGCCTGAAATAATTGCTGTTGGAAGTCCGACAATTAACGCATATAAAATTGTTTTTCCTACATCAGCTTTGAAAATACCAACCGCTGCCATTGCTGCTGGGTGCGGAGGAACTAATCCGTGTACAATAGAAAGTCCTGCTACAAGTGGAATACCAATTGTGATAAGAGAAACCCCTGTTTCTAACGCAATTGTAAACACAAGTGGAATTAACAATACAAATCCTACTTGGAAAAACACCGGAATTCCTACTAAAAATGCTACAAACATCATTGCCCAGTGTACACGTTTCGTCCCAAAACGCTCTATTAATGTATTCGCGATCCTTTCAGCACCGCCAGACTCTGCCATCATTTTCCCAAGCATTGTTCCTAGCGCTAAAACAATTGCTAAAAATCCTAACGTATTACCAAGACCTAGTTTAATAGAATCGATAATCCCTGGATCTTTTGGTGAAGTAGCAATCAAGGGCATCCCCATTGCTAGCCCAACTCCGATTGCTGTTAAAATTAAAGCGACAAATGGATGCCATTTTACTACTGTGATAAGTAAAAGTAGTATGACAACAGCCGCTAGTACGATCCCAACTTCCATTTCTCCCAATCCCCCTATTGTTTACGTTGGAAAGCAGCTATACAATCGAATTCTTCTTTCAAACGATCGTAAAGTCGTTCATACATGTAAAACATTTCTAAATATAAAGCCGTATTTTCTTTATTCGGCACATGATGATGGACAATTTCAATCCACTCTTTTACTTCTTCAAGTGAATCAATTTTCCCAATCGCATATAAAGCAAGTGCTGCAGCCCCAAGTGCAGATGCTTCATGACTTTCTGGAACAAGCAATTCTTTCCCCATCATATCGGACAACATTTGTCTCCAAAACGCTGATTTCGCAAATCCGCCTGAAACACGAATTTCAGAAAGAGGTCCCGTTAAATCTCGAATTGCAAGTGCGACTGAATATACACTCATGCAAACTCCTTCCATCACAGCGCGAATAAAATGCTCTCGTTTATGCTGAAGATTAATACCAAAGAATGTGCCGCGTGCATTGGCATTCCAATATGGAGCGCGTTCGCCAGATAAGAATGGTAAAAATAGTAAGCCTGCAGCTCCAGCTGGTACCCGTTCCGCATACTGAATTAATAAATCATACGGATCAATTCCGAGTTTTTTCGCTACCTCTTGTTCGGGACTACCAAATTCATCACGTAACCATCTTAGTAAAATCCCGCCATTATTAGTAGGACCACCAATTACCCAATGCTCGTCTGTCAACGCATAACAAAACGTTCTACCTTTTTCATCAGTATTAATATTCGATGAAATCGTTCGAACCGCACCGCTTGTCCCAATCGTTATCGCTGCTTCACCAGGTGATATCGCACCAACACCGACATTCGCAAGAACACCATCACTTGCCCCAATAACAATTGGAGTCTTTTCATGTATACCCATTTTCTGAGCTAACTCTGGCTTCATTCCCGATAAAATATGAGTTGTCGGTACAGGTTCTGATAACTGTTCATGTGATAGTTGTAACATCTTTAACACATCTAAATCCCAGCCTAATGTTTCTAAATTAAATAGCCCTGTAGCTGAAGCAATCGAATAATCAACAACATAACGTGAGAATAATTGATAGATCAAATACTCTTTAATGGAAATAAATTTATATGCACTTGCGTATAACTCCGGTTCCTCTTCTTTCATCCACAATAATTTAGGTAGTGGTGACATTGGATGGATCGGTGTGCCTGTTCGTCTATAAATTTCGTGTCCATTCATATGTTTTAATAATTTTTCAGCCTGCTCCGTACTCCTATTATCTGCCCAAATAATAGAGCGAGTGAGCGGAGCACCCTTTTCATCAACTGCAATTAATGCATGCATCGCAGTGCTAATACCGATTGAAGTAATATCTTCCGGATGTACGTTACCTTTTTCGATGGCAGCGCTTACAGATTTATACACGGCAGAACATATTACATCAGGATCTTGTTCAGCCCACCCTACACTTGGTTGGATAATTGGGTAATTAATCGCATGCTTGGCAACGACTTTCCCTTTTTCAGTAAACACAACCGCTTTTGTACTTGTGGTACCGATATCAATCCCGATTACTCTCCCCCTTGTTTCCATACTGAATCTTCCCTTCATTTCTAGCAAAATATAATATAGTAAACCGTTTACATGAATTAGTATATAAAATATTTTTTCTTAAATCAAGTTTTAAAAAGAAAATTTTTTTCATCATTTTCACTTTTCCTACCCCCAATGTTTTTTTGTAGGAATCTTCCCGCCCTCTTATAGCCAAATAATGTGAACATATTGAATCATTATTTCATTTAGAACATATTTCTTAAATGAAAATCATTTTGGCATTCTACTACTAACCCTTGTCATTCCAATAATAGTAAATTATAATATAACTGTGCATAGTGTGTATGGTGTATATTTACTACTATAACAATTTATGATAATGAGGTTGTTGAATGAAAATTATTTTAAGCAATACAGTAGATCAGCCTTTATACCAGCAAATAAAAGATCAAATTAAAACTTCCATTTTCAGCAATGAGTTAAAAGAAGGTGAACAACTTCCTTCAATCCGCTCATTAGCCAATGATTTACATGTAAGTGTCTTAACTACAAAAAGAGTCTATGCAGAGCTAGAAGCAGAAGGTTTTATCGTAACCAGAGTTGGCAAAGGCTCTTATGTAGCACCTGCAAACTTAGAAATGCTGCTGGAATCCAAACGCTATATGGTGGAAGTCAAACTAGCTGAAGTTTGTCAAATGGCTCGAAGTTTAGGAATTTCGACAGATGATCTTCATTCCATGCTGGATTTAATTTTTGAGGAGGAAACAGAGAAATGAGCGCTGTGTTAGAAGTCAATAATTTAAGTAAATCTTACGACAGTTTTTCATTAAAAAATGTGACATTCTCACTAAACAAAGATTGTATTACCGGTTTTGTTGGTACGAATGGTTCTGGGAAAACTACTACTATCAAAGCTATTCTCGGTCTTGCTTTGAAAGATTCTGGAACAATTCACTTTTTAGGAAAAGATATAGATAAAAATGAAAGAAAGTCAAAAAACAAAATTGGCATCGTGTTAGATGAGGGATACTTCTATGAAGAATTAACGTTGAAAGAAATGAAGAACGTGATTGCTCCAAGCTATACTGAATGGGATGAATCCATTTTTTTATCGTACATAGAACAGTTCAATTTAAAATTGGATCAAAAAATTGCTACCTTATCAAAGGGTATGCGTATGAAATATGCAGTTGCATTGGCACTTTCCCACCATGCAGATTTATTGATTATGGATGAGCCAACAAGCGGTCTAGATCCATTGGTACGAAATGAATTGATGAATATTCTCCTCGATTTTATGAAAGAACCTGGAAAAAGCGTCTTTTTTTCTACCCATATCACCTCAGATTTAGATAAAATTGCTGATACGATCATCTTAATTGATAATGGTAAAATCTTATTAAATGAAGAAAAAGATTATTTACTGGATACACATGCACTTGTAAAAGGAGACAATCAATTTATTAATAAGCAAACACAAAAACTCTTTTTAAGTTTGCATCAGTCGAGATATGGTTTTGAAGGGATTACACATCAAAAAGAAAATATACGCCAACTCATACCTGACGCAATAATGGAAAGACCAACAATAGAGGATATTATGCTCGCTTACATCGGAGGTGACATACATTGCTAATTAACCTCGTAAAAAAAGATTTAATATTAGTCAAAAAATCCTTATTTATTTTACTTATTTTTGCTGCAATCGCACCGCTTTATATTTCTTCGCAAATAAATTTTAACGATGGTGGCCTTGTCAGCTTTCTTTTAACAGCAATTTTAGTTGAGTACATTTTATTTGGTACAGTATCTAGATACGAAGATGCACATAAAGGGGCCACTTATCTTTGTGCGACTCCTTATACACGAAATGCATTTGTAAAAGCAAAATACCTCTTTATTTTCGTTATTTTTATTTGTGTCACCATTATTCGTATTCTAGTATCTATTATTATTCCAATAAATATAGAAAACTTAAGCCTCCATACACTTGGAATAACTTTTTTAATAATTTGTATACTATTTGGAGTCCTAATTCCTGCACAATTCAAGTTTGGTTATGAAAAAACAAAACTTATTTCGTTTTTTATTACTTTTTTAATCCCTTTTGTTACGCCAACTATTATAAAAAGTATTCAATCAAATCCAGTTCAGTTTACAATTTCATTTCCACAAATGATTCAAGACTGGATGCCTTATGTTATTTCTATTATCATTGGTTTCACTTCAATGATTTTTTCACTAAAGATATATGCAAAAAAAGATTTATAATTAAGAGAACGCTAGGAAATTTCCATAACATAATAACACCTCCTAGCGTTATCCTTTTAAATTCTTGTTTTTATTTGATTTCTATGAAAGACTTTCAAAATCAATTCTCTATCCGGAACTTGCAATCGCTCATAAGAGGCTAAAAATTGCGAGTTATCATAGGTAGCCTCTTTCAAACTAATTTCTATCGAATGATACGTAATATCTACAATTGCATATGGCGCAGCGGGTTTGTCGTTACATCCTAGTGAACCAGGATTCAAATACTTTTTTCCATGATTACCTTCGAAATATTGTATGGGGTGATGATGCCCAAAGCAAATTAGCTTCTCTTTTCGATCATGAAATAATTTTTCTAAATTGTTCAAACTCGGATCGACAATAGAATGAAAAGGATCTTTACTGATATGCTTCTTTATTTTACTATTTTCAATGTAATAGTGCGTAAATAAAACTGGATGCCCTTCTATATTTCTGTCAATTATTCGAGGTAATTGTTCCAACTTATGTATAAAGGATTGGTCCATCCTTTCTGCAATCCATCTATGATGTTCTTTCACATGCGAATGACTTTCCGGGTATTCTTCCTCTTTTATTAAAGCTAAAACGACCTCATCATGATTCCCAGTAATCATTGAAATATCTTTCCTTGCAAATAACAGTTCCAGCACTTCATTTGTATCTGGTCCAATCCCAATCATATCCCCTAAACAAAAAATATATTCAATCTCTTTTTCTCTATCAATTTCTTCTAGAACTGCATATAAGCCGGTGCACTGCCGTGAATATCTGTAATGATTGCAACTTTCGTATTTTCCATCTCTCCAACTAGCATTGACAAAAATAAAAACAGTGCATAGCTACACTGCTTTTACATTCGCTTCATTGAAATTGTTTCACGTATACTTTGTAAATTTCGCAACGTTTCTTCTTGTCGTTGTAATGATAGACCCACATATAACGTATCTAATAAACTAAGCTGCGCAAGCCTCGATGAACTTGCTTCTGTACGAAATTCTGTCTCACGCGTTGAAGTGTACAATGTAATGTCAGCAAGCTGACTTAATGCTGATTTTTGATAACTTGTAATTGCAATAATACGTGCTCCTCTTGATTTCGCTACTTCCAGTGCTTCCAGTAATCCCTTATTACTTCCAGAATGAGAAATCGCAATTACAACGGATTCTTTTGTAAGTAAACCAGCTCCCATAATTTGAAAATGTGAATCAACATGAGCAATACATGAAATGCCCGTTCTCATAAATTTATGATACGCATCCATTGCAATAATGCCCGAGCCACCATTTCCATAAAACTCAATGCGTTCAGCCATTTTCAATACGTTTATTGCCTCTTCTAAACCTGCGCCATTTAATAAATGTAATGTGTCTTGTAGTCCAATAATATGCGCATGAAAAACTTTTTTAGCAACGGTCACCATATCATCTTCTGCAGATACTTCTTCGTGAATATTTTGCATTGGCGTATGTACAATTTCACGAGCTAATGTAATTTTCAAATCTTGAAAACCTTGAAAGCCGAGGTGCTTACATAAGCGAAAGATCGTTGCTTCTGAACTACTAGTAACTTCAGCTAATTCCGTAATTGATTTATGTACAACATCTTGTGGATGTTTAATAATATGTTCAGCAATACTTCGAAGCTTCGGTGATAATCCATTTAATGAAGCCTGAATTTTTCCTATTCCACTTTTTGTACCAGGCATGATGTATCCTTCTCCTTCCATATTAGCTTTATTGTACCTAATTATTGAAAGAAGAAAAACCTTTATTTGGTATTGTTATATACTTTTTCTATACAACACCATTTTTCACAGCATACAAAGCCGCTTGTGTTCGATCATCTACTTCTAATTTAGCAAGTACATTTGAAACATGAGTTTTAACCGTCTGTTCTGTAATATGGAGCTCTGCTGCTATTTCTTTATTACTTCTCCCTTTCGCAATTTCACCAAGTACTTCTTTTTCTCTTTTTGTCAGCATAGATAAGCTATCTTGTTTTTTCTCTTGTGCTACTGGTCGTCTTAGTAAAGCAGGGGTTACTTTCGGATGAAAATTTGCATTCCCTTGGTATACCGCAATAATAGAAGCAACAAGTTGATCTGGCTGTACCTCTTTTAATTGATAGCCATCTGCCCCCGCCTCCATAGCTGGCAAAACATAATCTTGTTCTGAAAAGCTACTTAATATGAGAATTTTAATTGTAGCGTCATGTTGCTTCAATCTTTTTGTCGCTTCAATTCCATCCATTTTCGGCATCGATACATCCATCAATACTACATCTGGCCTTTCTTTTTGCACAAACGCTAACGCCTCTTCCCCATTCTCCGCTTCCCCTATAATTTCAAATTCTTCTTTCGTTTTTAGAAAGAATACGAGTCCCCTCCGAACAATATGATGATCTTCTACAAGTAATAGTTTAATTTTCAATGCAATTCTCCCTTTCAAACCGGTAATTGAATCTCAATCTTTGTTCCCTGCCCCGGCTTCGTTTTGATTCGAAATGTTCCTTTCATCAGTTCAATTCGCTCTTTCATACTTTTTAAACCCAGTGCTGAATCTCTTACTGTTTCTCTAACAAACCCAATACCGTTATCTTCAATTTGAAAGTTCAACTTATTATTTTCTGTTTTCAAGCTAACAAATACCCTCTCACATGAAGCGTGCTTTTTACAATTATGTAAGGCTTCCTGACTCACACGCCATAGTACTTCTTCTATTTCATCACCAATTGAAATAACCCCATCAATTCGAATTGTTACTTGAATACCTAATAGTTTCCCATAATTTTGCACTGCTTCTGCAAGCCCTTTTTCTAATCCTTCTGGCCGTAATTGCCATATTAATAATGTCATCTCTTCTAGCGCTTCTTGCGATAGTTCCCCTATGTAACTTAGCATCTCTTGTAATTCTTTGTCCTTTGTCATATCAAGAGTTCCTCTAGCAGTTAACATAATGGAAAATAGCAATTGTTTCACCGAATCATGTAAATCACGGGCGAGTCGGTTTCTTTCCGCCACAACCACATATTTGCGCTCTTTCTCAACTAGCCTAATTCGTTGTATTGTTGTTCCAATTTGGAATGCAATCGCTTCTAACAATGCTAGTTCTTCCTCTGAAAAATGTGTTTTATGAGGTGCAGCAACATTTAATAACCCGAACTTCTCTGTTCCAGCCCGAAGAGGAATTGTCGCATGATGTGTAATCTCTTCGGTCTTCCCCCAATTATATTCAATGGCATCTTCAATTCGTTTACATTCAATAATATTTGTCGCCTTTTCTAAACGCCCATTCACAAATCGATTCACACACCAGCAGTCCCCTTCACACATCGGTTTTTTTTCTTTCCATGTGAGCGCTGGCGGCAAATTTGTATCAGCAAGCATACGATGCGTTCCTTTGTCATCAATAAAAAAAATCCAACCTGTTTGTAAATTCATAAGTTGTAATAATGTATGTAATACTTTTTCCAACATTTCCTGTAAATCGGTTGCCTCATTTAACAACTCTGCAATTTCTTTTAACGCCTCTAACCGGCGCATTTGCTTTTCATCATAGTCCATGTTCATCACCAATTACCATTATAACATTAAGAAATTTCTAAAAACTACAAATTAAAAAAGAAGCTGAATGTATCAGCTTCTTTACTCTATATCAATCACTTTTCGATTTAGCTTTTCCTCTTCTAATTTAGGCAATGTGACAGTAAGAACACCATCTTTAAATGCTCCCTTAACATTTTCTTGATCTACGTTATCTAATGTAAAACGGCGAATGAATGATCCTGTAGAACGTTCTTTTCGGATATATGTGCCATTTTCATTTTGTTCTTCTACTTCATTATTTTGAGTCGCATGAATTGTTAGGATATCCTTTTCAAAATCGACTTGAATGTTTTCTTTTTGAAATCCTGGTAAATCTGCTTGCACAATGTATTTATCAGAACCCTCTTGAACATCCACCTTAAAGCTGTTCATGTTCATTGGTTTAAAGAAAGCATCTGTCATCACTTCGAATAAAGAAGATCCAAATCCAGCAACCTCATTTTGACGATTTGTTATTTCTGGAAATAACTTACGCATGTTTCCTTCCTCCTTATTAGATATGAATGAAAGATTATCTCTTTCTGTCTTTATTATACCAAATGGTCAAAAAAGGTCAAACTTTTTGTTTGATGTTTTTATCGTATGTTTTTTCATTTTCAATATAATATGGTACGTGAAATTTTTAAGTTTAGCAAAACATTACCTCTTTAAATTCTTAAAAATCCAAATATACAGGAATATAATAACACCATCTCGAATACATAATTTGAAATTTACAATCTATTATTGGAGGATAATACTATGGGATATATTGAAGACTTGCGCAAAATTGTGGGTACACGACCACTTAATCTAGCAGGTGTTGCTGTTGCTGTTTTAAATGAGCAAGGACAAATTTTACTCCAGAAAAGACAAAGTGGTGTTTGGGGTGTTCCCGGAGGATTTATTGAATTAGGTGAATCAACAGAAGAAGCAGGACGACGAGAAGTTCTCGAAGAAACAGGTATTGAAATTGGGAAACTTGACTTAGTAGGTGTTTTTTCTGGAAAAGAATTTTTTGTGAAATTACCGAATGGTGATGAATTTTATCCCATCACCATCGCTTATATGAGTAAAGAAATAAAGGGTGGAAATTTACAAGCTGATGGCACAGAGTCTTTGGAAGTGAAATTTTTCAGCTTGAATCAATTACCAAAAAATATTAGTCCGTTTATAAAAAAACTCATGCAACAGCAAACTGTATCCATATAAAGCACCATTATTTACATAGGGAAAGACCTTACATTTTTATCCTGCATTAACGGACAGTAACACTTCCACCTCAAAATTCAGCGAAAGAAAAGAAGTTAGGTGAGAGATGAACTGTCCGTAAGAGCTCGATTCGTTCAACTAATAATCAGTGGGGGATGAAGAAAAGCCCCACTGATTAAAGTTTCACTTTATAAAGTAAATGGGCTCTTTTTAGGTATCCCTAGGCAATTAATAACAAACGCAATTCTCATTGTTTCCTCTACCTTCACTGTATTTCCGCGTTCAAACAAGACTTGAAGTGTCCTAAGGCAAACTCATGTCCTTGTTCATTAAAAGAGGCTACTGTTTTTTCGTGTACAACGATGTGAAACCCTTTATTATAAGCATCCACGGCTGTATGAAGAACACAAATATCCGTACATACGCCAACAAGGTGGACTTCTTGTATTCCTCTTTCTCTTAGTTTCATTTCTAAGTCCGTTCCAGCAAAAGCACTATAACGTGTTTTGTCCATATAGTATACATTCTCATTGTTTTGATATTTTTCATACAGATTTTGCAACTCTCCGTATAAATCTCTTCCTTTAGTACCCGCTATATTATGCGGTGGAAATAGTTGTGACTCTGGATGATAGGAATCATTTCCCTCATGCCTATCAATGGCAAATACAACATAATCTTCATTTTCAATAAACTGCTTCGTAATCTCTACAAGAGGCTTTTCAATAGTTTTCCCTGGCTTCCCACATGTTAAAGCACCATCTTCGGCCACGAAATCATATGTATAATCAATATTTATAAGAACTCGTTTCATTACACCTTTTCCTCCCTACTCGTTTCACGTTAAACAATAGAAAACGTGTTTTTACGACGCAGTATATTATGTTCGACATTTTCATACAAAATTCCTACAAAGTATTTATACTAAAGGTATATATATTGTCATTTTCATTTGATTTGGATATATTGATTGTAATACATCAGTAATCTCAAAATCTGGCCCTTCTCTTCTTTCATAATTCGAGTTTGGTAGCCATGTACCATAAATATACCTTCTCGTATTTTGAACTGAATCAGCTGTGCCATTTACTTTGAATTCAGCATATTTTCCTTCTGGAATTTCAAAATTAACAAATCCTTTTTCTAATTTGCAAGCAAACTCCTGCACTTCTTCTCCAACTATGAACGAAAAATTACCATCATCATGAAAATTACATGCAATACCATATGACATATTAGGTGCGGTCTTCTTAGGAATTTGCAAATAATATTCATTACGTCCAAAATCAAAATAAAATTCAGGAATTTCCTCAAAGTACTTTTCATTATTTAGATTCGTTTTATATTCAACACCGATAATATTCCTTTTGTTTAATTGTACAATAGAAGGTTTATTCATCATAAAGTCTCCTTTCATCTCCTTTTTGTAGTCAAAAAAATTCAGTTTAGCTTGTAAATGCAAAACAATTTCTGACTTTCGATATTTAGCAGGAGTCATTCCAAAATAATTTACAAACGCACGTGTAAATGCCTCTTGGGAATTATATTGAAAATCAATTGCAACTTCTAATATATTCTTTTTTGTTCCCTTTAATAAAATAGCAGCTTCAGATAGCCTCCTGTTTCTTATATATTCTTGTACAGAAAAACCGGTAATCGCTTGAAAAAGTCTTTGAAAATGAAATGGAGAAAAACAAGATTGCGAAGAAATTTTAATAATATTCAATTTTTCTTTTAAGTTCTCTTCAATAAATTCAATAGAATTTTGTATTCTTTCAAAGTAATCCATTTCCACTTCCTCCCTTATAAACATATTTTATATCTTCATCAATAATTTTTTTGATGATTTGTGCTAATTTTTCTTTCTATTATCATTCAGTAAAGCTCTTTCGCTTCACAATCCATTTGGTAACCTAAACAGCAAAATGACAATAGTTGTTGATATAACGTGAGATGAAAAAAGACCAAATCAATATGTGATTTGGTCTGCTAATTGCTATGCTATTTACAATATTTCTCCACGAAATCGGAACTATTCACTTTTCCAGTAATGTGCTTTTTTGTTACGTATAACCTGTCAGTCTATTTTAAAGTGCAGGTTTATTTTCAAATTTAGTCTGTACCAAGTTAATAACTTTTCCTAATGGATCATTATTTTCAAATTGAACTGCAGTTATTGTGTGATACCCTGCCTCTAACGTTTTTTGTTTTAATTCTACTGTTGTCTGCGTCATGCTCGTAACATGATGTTTATCTTCAAATATATTATCTACGAATACAAATGTCTCTTTATCGTTTTGAAAATTAGTAAGTTCTAATTCAACTTGCTGAATTAGAGCATCCTTCTTTACAAATACAGTCGGTATATTTCCATCTTCAGAAGTACCATCCGGTGTAATCACCTTGACCTTTCCTTCACCAATTGGAGTTGCCCCCTCTGGAAAAGGAGTTATACTCTCATCACTTGCATGTACAACCTGTTCTTCTTTTACA
Source organism: Bacillus sp. Medicinal_06 (assembly GCF_056711665.1). Taxonomy (NCBI): domain Bacteria; kingdom Bacillati; phylum Bacillota; class Bacilli; order Caryophanales; family Bacillaceae; genus Bacillus; species Bacillus sp. Medicinal_06. Next base: position 278,314 of record NZ_JBWYHD010000003.1, read on the forward strand.
GGCTGGGTTTCTTCTTTTTCATTTGAAACACCACACCCAATCAATAACAAAGCAGACAATCCAGCGATTATGAATTTCTTCAAAATTCATCCCCCCTGTAAATTTATTCTTTCATTTATTATACAAAGATAATTATCTATCTTAAATTCAGTTTTTTAAACTTTCGTGAACAAACATTCTGTTCACCATTACTGTACCATATTTTCTTTTTTAACATCATTAATTTTTTCAAGAAATAATTAGAAATTCCTTCTTATTCTCCATTTTAGCCCATTATTAGCAAAAAATATTCCCTTCTAGAGAAATTAGAAAAAGACATTGGTGCGCCCAATGTCTTTTTCTAATTTCTTACACAACATCCTAAAAAATGAATTTTGTAATCGCTTCAACTTCTTTTCGAGCAAGTTTTTTCGGCTGGTCTTTCGGGTAACCGAGTGAAATTACCATATTGATTTGTTTTTCAGGCTCAATTTGTAAGTATTGTCGCAAGTCATTTTGAGCTAATAACACAGGCCCTGTCATTGGGCAAGTCCCAAGTCCTCTTGCATGTGCTGCTAGCATTAAATTTTGTGCAGCTAAACAGCTACTCTTAATCCCCTCTTCTTCCCATACTGAATCTGGAACAAAGTCAATTGGATCAAATATTTTTTCGCGAAACTTTGATTCGTATGGTGTAGCTAAGCATACGATTAAAACCGGTGCATCAGAAAAAGCTGTTGCGTATGGTCCAAATGAACGCGTAAGTAATTTACCTGCTTTTTCTTCGCCTTTTTCCGCTGCTTGTGCAGCCAATTTATGTAAAGCATCCCATGTCATTTGTTCAATTTCTTTAATTTTACCTCGATTCATAATTATAATGAATTCCCATGTTTGCGAATTCGTATCACTTGGAGCATATCGAGCGCAATCGATAATTTCTTCTATGTCATGAACTGATACTTCTTGTTCAGTAAACTTCCGAACACTACGTCTTCCATGAATCACTTCTTTAAATGCTTCATATTTCATATACAATCCCCTTTTATAGCGTTTTCAAAATCATCCTACACTCGATTATATCATGAAAAAAGCTGGTGGAATACCAGCTTCATTTTCCTTGTACATTCAGTTCATTACTTTTAAAGACGCAATACTCTCCTCATAAGCAGCTTGTAGCTTCTTTGTAATTACTCCTCTTTCTCCATTACCAAATTGCTCATTTCCTATTTGAATAACAGGAAATATTTCAAGAGGTGTTGCTGTAAAGAAACATTCATCTGCCTCATATACTTCTTGTAATGAAAACTCTCGCTCTTCTACTTCAATATGTAGAGCTTTTGCTAATGAAATGACATGATGACGAGTAATTCCATGTAAAATAAAATGATCTGCCGGGTGCGTAATCACTTTATTATTTTTTATAATAAAGAAATTTGAATGGCAACCTTCCGTTACAATCCCATCTCGAACTAATATCGCTTCTTGATACCCTTCTTCATTAATTTTATTCTTAATCATAATATTAGGGAGAAGATTTAAAGATTTGATATGACAAAATTTCCAGCGAGTATCTTCTTCCACTGTTACCTTTATTCCCTTTTCCATTACAGATATTGGTCTGGGGAATGAAACGATATTTGCGAAATAAGCTGGCACTAAATTTGATTCATATACATGATTTCGAGGCTGCATACCTCTTGAAATTTGAATATACACATTCCCATCTTCTTGAAATTGATTTTTTTCAATTAATTGCTGAAGTTGCTCAATTAATTCTTCTTTAGTAAAAGGTGGAACAAGATGAATTTCCTTCATAGATTTAAAAAATCGCTCTATATGTAAATCTAGTAAATGAGGTTTCCCGTTGTATAAACGAAATACTTCATAGATTCCATCCCCAAATTGTAGTCCTCTCTCTTCTAATGCAACCATTGGCTGTTCTTCCTTCGTATTTACAATTCTTCCATTAAACAAAATCCAATCTTTATGAACACCTTTCACCATTTCTCCACTGCTACTAAAAACATAGACAAAAGTACATTTTTAGAGTTTTCCTGCTTCTTTGTGCCCTGTTTTGCCCAATGCTCGCTACCACAGTTTGATATAACACTCCACAGGCGTAAATTCCGATGTAGCCCACCGTACATATATACGTTCTATTTATGTTAGAGTCGTATATTCTTTTGCGTATAAAAGGTTAATTGATGCGTTCAAATCTCTATCCATTTCATGTCCGCAATCGCATGTATACAATCTGTCAGATAATTTTAAATCCACTTTTTTATGACCACAACATGAACATAGCTTAGAAGAAGGATAGAATCGGTCTACTTGGCGCAATTCAATGCCACGTTCCTTACATTTAGCTAATAACCATGATGTAAAGGTGTAAAAACATTGTTGTGCGACTGCTTTAGATAGATGTCTATTCTTCATCATACCTTTTACATTCAAATCCTCGATTGTGATATACATCGGCTTGGTTATCACCAATTCATTCACAACCGATTTTACATACTCCAATCGGATATTCGCTAATCGAGCATGTAGCTTTTGCACTCTAAAAATGTTTTTGTTTATATTCGCTCTTTTATTAGTAACAGATTTTTCACCTCTCTTTTTTAGATTTTCATATTTTCGTGATAAAGAGCGTTGTTCACGTTTTAATTTCTTTTCTAATTTTCTTACTTTTATTATTTTATTGACATTTGTGTGGACTTCACCATCGCTACGAGTAGCAAAATCTTTGACTCCTAAATCGACTCCTAAGCCCGATTTATTGAGTGGTGATTTTGATTTTGTTTCTTCCAATTCACAAATCACAGACATATAATATCTTCCAGCTTTTTGAGAGACTGTCCCGCTTTTTATAACTGCATCTTTTGGGATATAACCATATTCTTTTAATCGCACCCGCCCAATCGTAGGGATTTTTACTCGATGTCTTTCTACTGTCCAATCTGTTTTGTTGTTTTTAGGAAAATAACATTTCACATCTTGATTTTTCTTTTTCTTGTAGCGTGGGAATCTAGATAGACCCTTAAAGAATCTCTGGAAAGCCTTATCTCCATTCATAATTGCTTGTTTGACCGCTTTGCTAGATACTTCTTTAATCCAGAAATCTTTCTCTTTTGTATAAATGTTGTTCAACCATTTAGAGAAGTCATAGCCACTTAAAAATCTACCTTCTTTTTCATACATCTCTTTGTTTTTCGAAATGTATAAATTATAGACATACCTACACACTCCAATAGTTTGATGTATTTTGGCAATTTGTTCAGTTGTCGGTTTGATCTCAATAAAGTATGCTTTCTTCATAATTCTTTATCCTCCGACATTTTCTTTTTGTCCTCGATTAGATACTCTTGTGTAAATGACGGTATTACCTACTTTATTTTCTTCTTGAATACCCATATATTCTTTATACTGTTTATCACTATAATACCTTCTTCCTTTTGGATTTCGGTAAGCCGTCAATACACCTTCGTTATCCCATCTTTGCAACGTTCGTACAGACACATTAATCAATTCTGAAAATTCTTGGGGTTTATATTGTCTCATAAATACATTTTACGACTTATACCTGCATTTGTTTATATTTCTGACTACTGTTTACACCTCCTTTACTTTTTATTAATTTCATTGTACAACTTCTCTTTGTTTAACAGAAAGAATTTTCTGTTATTTCCAAATATAAAAAACACATCACCTTTAAATAGCGATGTGTTTTTTACTCTACTATACTTATTTCAGAAAGTATTTTTCAATGTCATCCAACATAAGATTTGCAGCTTTAATACCGCCTGCTGTATTCCAAATGACTTCATCTACTTCAAATACTTTATTATTTTTTGAAGCTTGCAATTGTTTAAAGAGTGGGTCTTCTGTCCATTCTTTCGCTATTGTATTTCCTTCATTATTTTTGTCAGCATCTTTATCAGATGTGAAATAGAATAAGTAGTCCCCATCCATATTCGGAATTTGCTCTTTTGTAACACCCTTTATCGCAAAATCATCCTTATCCTGAAGCGGTGGTCGCTTAAATCCGATATCATTTAAAACAACACCCGAGAATGAATTTTTTTGATAAATGCGAACGTCACCTGGAACGAAACGAATAATAGAAACTTTAGAATCTACTTTATCTCCTAGTTTCTCTTTTAACCCTTCAATGCGCTTTTTATAATCATCCAAGGCTTTGTTGCCTTCTTTTTCTTTATTTACTGCTTTTGTGTATAACGTGAAATTTTCTTTCCAATCCCCGCGTAGTGTTTCAGCATAAACAGTAGGTGCGATCTCTTTTAATTGTTCATATACCTTTTCATGACGCATTTTATTCCCAATAATTAAATCAGGCTTTAGTTTCATAATCGCCTCTAAGTTAACGTCACGCTCTGTTCCTACAACTTGTGTATCTTTCAATTCTTTTGCTAAGTGTGGATACCATTCATCGCCAGCTCTTGGTTTTGTAGAACCAACTGGTGTAACTCCTACCGCTAAAAGTGCCTCAGCACCTTCATTTGTTAGAACAACGACTCTTTTTGGTGTACCCTTAATGGTTGTTTCTCCCATTGCATGCTTAATTACATACGAATCTTTTCCTTTTGCTGCTGCATTTGTTTCTTTTTTCTCTTCTTTACTGCACCCTACAATCATAACCATTAACATTACAATGCAGAGAATAAACATATTTTTAGTTCGGATCATATTTCCTCCTAGGTGAAATTGATTATCATTAACATTTTAAAGGTTAATGTATAGACTTAAAGTTGTCAATATATTTTCAAAAATTTTTCTAGAATAGTTTTTCTTAATTTCTTCAACATAAATATAATTTCACCTTACCCATGAACACTACAAATATGAAAAATAAGTGGGTATATAAAAAGTCTAAGATTTATATTAGAATATAAAGTGAAACTTTAATCAGTGGGGGTTTTCCTCATCCCCCACTGATTATTGATTATTAGTTGAACCAATCGGGCCTTTACGGGCAGTTTATCTCCCACCTAACTTCTTTGCTCCCGCCGAATTTTGAGGTGGGAGTATTACTGCCCGTTAGTGCGGGATAAAATTATTTTTCACAAAAAGACCCTCCCTTTAAGTTCTTCTGTTTACAAGACATTCCAGGCAGGGTTTCATTCGATTCTATTGCTAATCTTTTATATTTTAATATTGATTATACTCGATATAAGATGGATCATAGTAAATCCATTGATTTCCTCCAAGGTTTAACCAACCATTTTGATATACGTATACTAAATAGGATTCTGGAGAATTTAACTGACGGATTACTGAGGATGATGTTGATGGACCGCTTCTTAAATTCACATTCTTTCCGCGAATATTTGCCACTCCAATCGGACTACCATCGCTATTTCCATATTTCACATAATCAATATACGATGGATCGTTATATATCCATTGATTTGCTCCTAAATCTAACCAACCGTTACTTTCCTGATAAACTACATACGATTCTGGAGCATTTAATTGCCGAATCACGGAGGATGATGTTGATGGACCACTTCTTAAGTTCACATTCTTCCCACGAATATAGGCTACCCCTTTCGTTTGAGGTGTTGGATTTGGTGGCTGTGGATTTGGTGGGTTTGGGTTTGCCGTTAATCCTAAAATCGCAGCAATTCCCCTTGCATATGCTTGACATAAATCTTCTATAAACTGAGGATTTTTTAATAAGTTTGCATCAAAGGTGGTATCAATAAAAGCTGCTTCTGTTAATAAAGCATCCATAGCTGTTTCTCTTAGTACTGCGTAATTGGCCTTTTTCGCACCACGATCACGCAAACCGTATTTCGTTAAAACAGGATTAACGGCTGCATGCATCTTTTGTTGTTTGGCTGCTGCCGAACTGGTATTTGATAGTCCATTATAAATATAACTTTCAAAACCTGTTCCACCACCACTATTAATATGAAATGAGATAAAAAAATCTGCCCCGAAGGCATTCGCAACATTCGCACGTTCTGATAATGAGATAAACACATCACTATCACGTGTCATTTTAATATTAATTGTATAATTTGTAAGTAATATATCTCGAACACGTTTAGCAATTTGAAGTGTTAGATTTTTTTCAATTAAACCGTTTCCAACAGCACCAGAATCGTATCCACCGTGACCTGCATCTATAACTAACTTCATATATCCTTTCCTTTCTATATTTACTAGAGCTGATATTTATGCTCGTCCTATTTTATTTTATGTATAACATCAAAAATTGGTTCCAAACAAAAAACCCCCTTATGTAAGGCGGTTTCCATCGTCCCGATTGAGCCAATTTAAAATAAATATGTATGACTGATAATGAACATGCCGTATGCAAAATAAACCAAATAGAATAGTCATTCCACTACCACTATATATTAAGCCAAACTTCAAAAAGATGTTTAACATCGGCGAAAAGTGAATCACATTTTGTAATAGAGACAGAGTAAAAAACAGAATACAAAATACCGGAATGTATTGCCATTCATACGGTTTACGCTTTTTACGCATCATTTTCCGAATGAAGATTTGGCATAGTTCAGCTACTACAAAACAACCCCCTATTAGTAAAAAACCAGACGTCATCGTCATACATCCACCTGCCTTATATTTCATTTCTTTCCTTCTATAAGCGTTTTATGTATATTTCACCGTTCAATATAAAGCCGAGTCCCTCTATAAATGATTTAGCTTGTTCCGTTTTATCTCTTTGTAACACCTGAATATGCTTTATATTTCTATGCTTCATCATTTCTTCCAATGTAAAATAAGTGTTTGTTCCATATCCGTAACCTTGGTAATCAAAATGAATAATTAAATTAGACAATATAGCATGTTCACCTTGCACAATATAATCTATTACGCCAATATATGTATCATCAACTTTTATACAATATTGAACTTCCTTCTTATTTAAACAGTGAGAAGCAAACATTTCTTCTACGACTTTTTTGGTTTCTGTATTCACCTTTTCAAACGTAATCATATTTTGTCCACCCTCTTATTCTTATTGTATCGAGCACGATACATATTTATGAAAAAAACCTTAAGATCGTATACAATCTTAAGGTTTTCCTACTTATACTAAGCTATACGCGCGCTTTGTTTCTTCATGAAACTCATTTGTATCGTATTTATGCTCCACATAAATTTGATGCCATACCATAAACGCAAGTACTGTCCAAATTTTACGGCTATAATCGCCTTTATCCGCACAGTGTGCTTCCAGTAAGTTTAATACATACTGTTTATCGATTAAATGCTCTGTTTTGCTTTCTTTAATAATATTAACAGCCCAGTCATGCATTTCATCTTTTAACCAGTGACGAATTGGCACTGGGAAGCCAAGCTTTTTACGATCTAATACGTGATCTGGCACGATTCCACGTACTGCTTCACGTAAAATTGCTTTTGTCGTTCCGTTTGCAATTTTTAATTCTGTTGGAATTTTAGATGCAACGTCGAATACTTCTTTATCTAAGAATGGTACACGAAGTTCTAATGAATTTGCCATCGTCATTTTATCAGCTTTTAATAAAATGTCACCACGTAGCCATGTGAACATGTCGATGTATTGCATTTTGCTAACATCGTCATAATCTTTAATTTCATTATACAATGGTTTCGTGATATCCATGTAGTTAACACTTTCATTGTAATACTTCATTAATTCAGCTTTTTCTTCTTCACGGAAGATTTTCGCATTACCATAGTAACGTTCTTCAATTGGTGTACATCCACGCTCTAAGAAGCTTTTCCCTTTAAATCCTTCTTTAAGGGCACCACTTAATGCTTTTAAGACACTTTTCCCTGGAGTAGGGATATAAGAGAACATTTTTAAAGAATTTGGCTCACGATAAATGTTATATCCACCAAACAGCTCGTCTGCACCTTCACCAGAAAGAACTACTGTTACATGCTTACGAGCTTCTTTTGCTACGAAGTACAATGGTACAGCAGCTGGATCGGCTAAAGGATCATCCATATGCCAAATGATTTTTGGGAATTCATTCATGAATTCTTTTGCTGTAATGAAGACACTATGGTTTGTTACACCTAGTTTTTCTGCAGTTTCCTTTGCAACATCAACTTCACTGAAGCCACGGCGTTCGAAACCAACAGAGAATGTTAAAAGATTTGGATTCATTTCTCTTGCAATAGAAGCAATGATAGATGAATCGATACCACCAGATAAGAATGAACCTACTGGTACGTCACTACGCATATGCACTTTTACAGAATCATATAATACATCGCGAATCGCTTGAATGTGCTCCTCTTTCGTTGCACTTGAAGCGTTGAAATAAGGTTTCCAATAGCGATGAATTCCCATTTCTTTTCCAAGTTCTTTTACGAAGTAATGACCAGGCTCAATTTTATTAATATCAGTTGTTAATGTTTCTGGTTCTGGCCCATATTGATACGTAAAGTAATGTTGCAGTGAAGTTGGATTTACTCCTTTATCTTGCATTACATGCATAATACTTTTCTTCTCAGATGCGAAGAAAGTAGTATCACCTTGCTGAGCAATGTATAAAGGCTTAATACCGAAGTGGTCACGTGCACCGAAAAGTTTCTTTTCTTCACGATCCCAAATCATAAATGCAAACATACCGCGAAGGTAATCTACACATTTCTCTTTCATATGTGCATAGAGTGCAATGATAACTTCTGTATCAGATTGCGTTGCAAATGTTGCACCTTTTTCAAGTAACATTTCACGTAATTCTACATAGTTATAAATTTCACCATTAAAAATAATTACATATCGATCATTTTCATAAGTTAGTGGCTGATGTCCTGCCTCTAAGTCAATGATACTTAAACGGCGGAAGCCAAATTGTACATGTTCATCACGAAAATATCCTTCGTCATCTGGACCGCGGTGGAAAATAATCGTGTTCATATTTTCAAATTGATGTTTTTCTGTTTCTGAAAACTCTCTAGGGTTTTCACATAAACATCCTACAAAACCACACATACTTCTTACCCTCTTTCAGTTTTCATTCTGTTTCTATACTACTATATCAACCCTATTTATACTAGCATAATCAACTCAATATGGCGACAAAAACTATAAAAAAATCACTCCATTTCACATTTTACCCAATTTTTTTGAGCAAACATGAAAAATAGGCACTCACATTTGCACACATTTGTCATATGATATTGCAAATTGATTTCTAGGAGGCAAAAACATGAGTGATGAAAAAAAAGATTCTTCGTCTCGTCCACCAATTCGTAGTTACTTAAAACAAATTGATGATTTTTTTGAACAAACGCCACTACGTGATGTAATTGCAGATATGAATCACTTTTTCCAAAAAGGAAACCGTTTATTAACATTTCCTGTCGATTTATATGAAGCTGGCGACGAACTGGTCATAAAAGCAGAACTTCCAGGAGTTCAAAAGGAGCAAATTCAAATAGAAATTCAAAGTGAATACTTAAAAATCTCTGTTACAGAAGATATCACAGAAGAAATAAAAGATGAAGTTTCACATAATTACTATCGTCGTGAACGATCCATGTCAGGAGCTTCTCGCACGATTAAACTTCCATATTTAATTAAGAAAAAAAGTGCAAAAGCTTCTTATCAAAATGGCATTTTAGAAATCCGCGCTCCAAAACTTCCGCAACAGCACGATATTTTATCCATAGATTAATCATTATATTTATTCCCCATATATAAAAAGAAGGATGCTCAGCATCCTTCTTTTATTTCAAGAGTCGCTCCATATCACGTAAAATGTCCTCATACGGTGTTTTGCTAATTCCATTATACTTTTTCATTACCTTGCCTTCTTGATCGACTAAGTAAAACGATGTTCCGTGGATAACTTGCCCATTCTCTGGTTTATCTACAAGCGCTTGAAAATTATCCTTTGAAAATTTCTTAATATCTTCTAATGAATAACCTGTTAACAAGTTCCAATTACTTGTATCCTCTGTGAACTTTTGTATAAATGCTTTCAAATTCTCTGGTTTATCAAGTTCAGGATCTACACTAAACGAAACAAACTGAACATCTAATTTTTTTTCTTTCGCCATTTTTTGTAGCTTTGCCATATTAGCAGTCATTGGAGGACAAACCGTTTGACAATTTGTAAACATAAAGTCAGCTACCCATACTTTCCCTTTTAAATCTTTTGTTCCAAACTTTTTACCATCTTGATTTATGTATTGAAAAGTTTCTAAATCCCAATTTAATGGTTTACGGAGTTTTGATCCTGAGCCGCATCCTGCAAGTATAAAGAAGCAAAAAACAACTATGAGACCAATCAGCTTTTGATAACGCTTCATTTTCAAACCTCTCTTCTCTTTCTTTAAGTTATGTATGACATGTTTATCATAACAAAAGTAAACACTATGAGAAAATTGTTTATCCTAATTGTTCACGAAATCGTACGAATTTAGGTATGTCACTTCCAATCTTTGAGCGAATTACTAGACAAACGTTTCATTATTTACTAATATTATCTCCTTCTTAGCTCTTTACATAACAATTTTCAATAAGCCACTCCCAGTTTTTTACTTTGTAAAGATACCCAAACTATTTTTTACATTCTTTTAACCGTCAATCAATTTTTCTCACTTTTTTCCTTAACAACATTTCGGTACAATACAACTACAAAGATTTCAAATGAGGTGATGTTCATGGCAAAGCGCTATGAGAACATGGATAATATTAGTACAAAAAAACTATTCGCTCATTTTTACGTTGGCGTAAAGAACGAAAACAAAGCAAGAAAGATTTCTCTTATCTAGTAGAACAATCACCTGTCAAGCATGCTCAATTTTTACGAACAAATACTGAAAAAACAACGATTACATGGATAGGTCACTCGACATTCCTTATACAAACGAACGGGCTCAACATTTTAACGGATCCAGTATGGTCAAAAAAAATAAAGCTTGTGCCAAGACTAACGAGTCCCGGCCTTACATTACAGGAATTACCCAAGATTGATATTGTCCTTATTTCACACGGTCATTATGATCATTTGGATTTTTCCACACTTCGTCAATTAAATTCGGATGTTCTCTATTTAGTACCTACTGGATTAAAAAATTATTTACAAGAAAAAAATTTATGCGCGTAGAAGAATATAATTGGTCGGAATCTACAAAAATTGATGATGTCGATTTTCATTTCGTCCCAGCGCAGCACTGGACAAGAAGATCATTGTTCGATATGAATACTTCTCACTGGGGTGGGTGGGTTATCAATAATGGTACAACAGATGAAACAATTTATTTTTGTGGGGACAGTGGCTATTTCCGAGGATTTAAAGAAATAGGTTCTCGATTTTCTATTGATATTGCCTTAATGCCTATTGGCGCTTATGAGCCAGAATGGTTTATGAAAGTATCACATGTTTCCCCGGAGGAAGCAGTGCAAGCTTTTTTAGATGTAAAAGCAACGCATTTCATCCCAATGCATTACGGTACATTTGCACTCGCTGATGAGACACCTAGAGAGGCGATTACACGACTTCGTAATAATTGGAATTTACGTATGTTACCTTGGGAACAACTTCACGTATTGTTTCTTGGGCAAACGTATACTTCTATCCCATCAACAGGTAAGAAAGAAGAACACAAACAAACGTCAGAGCGTTTTTATGTATAACAACTCCCTTTGAAAATACATTATATAAAGTGAAACTTTAATCAGCCCGCAAATCGCGGGGGAAAGAAAAATGAAAAGGGTGTTTTTCATGGAAAAATACTTACAAACACGTTATATCATTAGCGGAAGCGCCTTTATTACCCTTCTCATCTCATATTTTCTATACGAGTAAAAAAAAGCTACTTGAATGGTTCATTCAAGTAGCTTTTTTTTACTCTGCTAAATACATAAAACCAATTGCTCCTGGTCCTGTATGAGTACTTATAATTGGAGTTGTATAAAAAATTTCTGATTGTGTAAATCCACTAACTTTTTCCACAGCTGCCTTTACGCTTTCTGCCAATGGAAGTGCTTTTGCATGTGGAATCGCAACTGCTTTTACTACTTTCCCAGCTGTATCTTGTTCAAATAATTTCGCTAGTGTTTTTACAATTTGCCCTTGGCTACGGACTTTTGTTACAGGGTTATATACGCCATCTTCAAGACTTGCAATCGGTTTAATATTTAATAACGAACCGATAAATGCTTTTCCTTTTCCGATACGTCCACCCTTCACTAAATTTTCTAACGTATCTACAATTACATATAAACGCGTATTCTTTCTTACTTCATCAATACGTTTTAAAATTTCTTCTAATGAGCGTTCTTCTTGCGCCATTTTTGCAGCTTCAATTACTTGATATGCTAAACCATGACTAATAAATTGCGAATCAACAACTGTTACCTTTGTATCTGTCATTGATGCAGCGCTATTTGCCGTTGCAACAGTACCACTCATTCCACCTGTCATATGAATAGAAAGTACTTCGCTTCCATCTTCACCTAATTTATTATACATTTCTACAATTGAGCCCATAGCCGGTTGTGAAGTCTTTGGTAATTCTTCCGATTTCGCCATTTCTTCAATAAATTCATCCGGTTGCAGATCTACGCGGTCTAAGTATGTTTGTCCATTCACAGAAATAGATAATGGTACAACATGAATATCATATTTCTCAATCACATCTTGTGATAAATCTGCCGTTGAGTCTGTAACAATTTTAATTTTTTGCATATTTTACTTCTTCCCTTTCCAATACGCTCTCCTTGTTATTATACTAGTATTCACAATGCTTTCAACAGTTTGAAGCGATTTTCGGCAAATTTCTTTCGTTTTTATGTACAAAAAGAAAACGACAGAGCACGCTCGCCCTGTCTCTATTTTAGATTATGCATTTTTTTCAAGTGAATTTGTTTGATATACATTCGAATAATCATTCCACTTTAAGCAACTTTGTAAATATTCACGAAAAGAGTATGAAAATCTCGGTTGTTTTTGTTTTTGAATTTTAGCAATAAATAGTTGAAGACGTGACTGAATTAGAAATGCTAACGGATGCTGTGCCTGTAGGACAGGGATTTCAAATATTTTGACACAATGCCCTGTTGAATGAGTGAAATAAAAACTTTTCATGATCACGATATCAATCCTCTTTTTTATTGGATTTATAACTTCAGTATAAACTTACTACGGTGAAAAGTTTGTCTAAATTTCGGAGATTCTATAATTTTTTTCCTCTTTATATTGTATACGATTACAGATATAGTATAACAAATAAATAAAAAAAGTGCCTTTATAATGAGGCACTTTTTGATTCTGTATTCGTTTCTCGTTTTATTTTCCTTTTATAAACAAACTTTGATGCTGTAATACTTAATTCATAAATTACAAGAAGAGGTACCGCTACTGAAAAATCAGAAATAAAGTCTGGTGGTGTAATACAAATAGCGATGACAATTAAAATAAAATATGCATACCTTCTCACTTTTTGAAGTGCTATCGGATTGAGAACCCCTATGCTTGTTAAAAACATGGCAACGACGGGAAGTTCAAAAATCACGGCAAACGGTACAGTCATATTCATCACAAATGAAAAATACTTTTCCGTCGTAAACATTGTTTGAAACATATCATCACCGAGACTCATTAAAAATTGCAAAACAAATGGTAAAATCAGAAAATAGCCGAAGCAAAGCCCGCCAATAAACAATAAAAATAATGCCGGTATATAAAGAATCGTCATTTTGCGCTCATGCTGGTGTAATGCTGGTTTGACAAACAACCAAATTTGTAGTGCGGCAATTGGTATTGTACATACAATCGAAAAAACAGCCGCTATCAAAAAGTAAATCCATAAAATATCACTCGGGCCTAAAACAGTTAATTTCATATTTAAATCTTTTACAATAAAATTATATATTTCTTTCGTAAACGAAAAGCCAATGACAATAAAAATCAGAAACGTCAGCGCTGTTATAATGAGTCGCTTTCTTAACTCACCAAGATGCTCTATAACACTCATTTCTTGATTGTCCACTCTTATCACCACATTCCCCACTCACTGAAAGCCATAAACTCAAAACAATCTAGTTAAGCTTATTTCTTTCCCTCTGTATCATCATGCAATCCTTTTGTAGACTTTTTAAATTCTTTTAACGTTTCTCCAAATGCTCGTCCAATTTCAGGTAACTTTTTAGGACCAAAAATAATTAAAGCGAGTACCAAAATTAATATTAAACCTGGAAATCCAATGTTCATTGGCATATTTCTTCCCCCTTATTGTCGCTTAATTTCATTTTGTCAAAAAAGTTTGTAAACGTCAATGTATCCGCTGCCTTTTGTCAAAAAAATTCAAAAATATAATCAATTAAACAATTTTCATTTTCTATTTCTTTTGCATATGATATTGTAAAAGAAAATACATCTTATTTCATCATGTGAGGAAGGATTCGACTCATGACTCAAAAAGTAACGCGGATGACAAGATTTGTAAAAGAAGAAATTGCCAATGCGATTACCCATGGTATCGGTGCCATTTTAAGTATCCCTGCTTTAGTTATATTAATTATTCATGCCTCAAAGCACGGCACAGCTTCTGCTGTTGTTGGATTTACTGTTTACGGTGTAAGCATGTTTCTACTATATTTATTTTCAACATTGCTACATAGCATCCATCATCCAAAAGTAGAAAAATTATTTACAATTTTAGATCACTCTGCTATTTATCTATTAATCGCTGGCACATATACACCGTTTTTACTTATCACACTGCGTGGCCCACTTGGCTGGACCTTACTTGCAATTATTTGGGCGCTTGCTATCGGTGGAATTATTTTCAAAATTTTCTTTGTACGCCGTTTTATTAAAATGTCCACACTGTGCTACGTCATTATGGGATGGCTCATTATTGTCGCTATTAAACCACTTTATGAAAACTTAACGGGGCACGGATTTTCACTATTGTTAATCGGTGGGATTCTATATTCCGTAGGAGCGATATTTTTTCTTTGGGAAAAATTGCCCTTTAATCATGCAATTTGGCACCTTTTTGTATTAGGTGGTAGCGCAATGATGTTTTTCTGCGTATTATTTTATGTATTGCCTGTTGCATAAAAAATCTCAGCTTGTCCAAGCTGAGATTTTTTTATTACTTATGTAGTTGAGCTGCAATAATATCTTTCGTATACTGCGTTAATTCTTTTATATCCATACCTGCGTATTGCTCAGGTGTAATTGGTTTTGAAATGGTTACAGTCGCCTGCGCAGGCTTCATACGATTTCCATTTGCTTCAAACATCTTATATGTACCATCTAATGTTACTGGCAAAATTGCGACACCAGATTTTACGGCAAGATGAAAACTACCTGCTTTAAACTCTCCTATTTCACCGCCTTTACTGCGCGTTCCTTCTGGGAAAATTACAATCGAATGACCATTCTTTAAAAGTTCAATACCATCTTTAATAGCTTGAAGAGACTGACGACGATCACTGCGATTCATAAACACACAATTCATCAATTCCATCCAAGTTGGCACAAGCGGAAATTTCTTAATTTCTGCTTTTGAAACAAATCCAATTGGTTTATTTAAGTACCCAAGTAAAACTGGAATATCCATATTACTTTGATGGTTACTTACAACAAGTACCGGCTTATCTTTCGGTACATTTTCAAGTCCATTTACTTGTACAGTCGAACCAGCTACACGAACCATTTTCTTACCAAACCAGTTTGTTGTTTTATACACGAGGTGATCTTTCTCTTGCGGCGACATCATATGTGCTTTACGCTTTATACGCCATAACCTCGGTGTAATACCAATTACAATTAAAATTAAATAAAAGATTTTAAAAAACGTTTGAATCATATAGAACCCCCACCTATTCTCATTCCGTCATTCATTATACTAGACAAACGAAGGAAAAAGAAGAAAAAATGTCCAAACGACAAGCGTTTGGACATTTTTGAGTTTTCTATATTAGAAACGTTTTGCTAATTCACGTGCATTTGTAATTGCTACTTCTTTAATTTCTGGTGCTTTTTCAGGATTTGCATTCATACCTTCAACTGCAAGATATTCTACATCAGATACACCCATAAATCCTAATACTGCATTTAAGTGGTTGCGACCGAAGTCCATTGCTGCATATGGTCCTTCAGAGTATACGCCACCTGTAGCTTGAATATGAAGTGCTTTTTTACCTTCTAATAAACCGACTGGTCCATTTTCAGTGTATTTAAATGTTTTACCTGCAATAGATAAGTTATCTAAGTATGCTTTTACTACTGGTGGATAGCTGAAGTTCCACATTGGCGTTACAAATACGTAACGATCTGCATTCATAAATGTTTCTAAGTTTGTGTTCATTGCTGCAATTTTTTGTTGTTGGCTTTCGCTTAATGTTTCAAAACCTTCACCTGCTGCAAATTTACCCCAAGCTGCAAATACTTCTGCATCAAGTGCTGGTACAGTTGTGTTAAATAAATCAATTGTTACCACTTCATCTTGTGGATGTTCATTTTTATACGCTTCAATGAAAGCTTCTCCTACTGCCATACCGAAAGATGCTTCTACTGAATTTGGATTTGCTGTAATAAATAGTACTTTTGTCATTTTCATTCTCTCCCTTAGCAAATATCTTTAATTTGAGATTTTTTATTAAAAAGTAAATCACTTACCTTATGTAAGCATAATACAAAAACATTCTTTTTCTGTCAATAAAAATAGCCACTTTTTTTTCGTAAGTAAATAAACCTACTGTATCTTTTCATAAAATGTTCACATTTTATGACTCAACCAAAAAAGCTAGCTCTTTAAAAGCTAGCTTTTCTTAAGTATTACTTTTGAAAAACATGTTTCACTTTTTCGCCAGGTACGTTACTTCCACCTCGGCCTTTTACATCTTCAATCATCATCGTAACAATCATATTTGGTGCATTAACATCAAAAGCAGCGAACCAGCCAAGTTCTTTTCCATCTGCTTCTTTTGATTCTTTTAACTCAGCTGTCCCTGTTTTTCCAGCAAGAGTCATTCCATCAATTTTAGCAATTTTCCCGGTTCCATCTTCATCGTTAATTACTTTTGTTAACGCATTTTTTAATATATCTTGGTTTCCTTTAGAAATCACATTTTCTTTCCAAGGTTTAGCTTGTTTAGCATCTTTAATCAGGTGTGGAGACGGTATATTCCCTTCATTTACAATTGGTGCATACGTTAATGCTAAATGAAGAGGTGTCATTAACACTTGGCCTTGTCCATACCCTGTATCAGCCATTTGAATATCATTTTTAATACCATCTTTTGCAATTTTTGAAGCAGGGAATGGATATTCAATTGGTAATTTTTCATCGAATCCAAATTTCTTCGCTTCACTCATAAATTTATCTTTCCCGATTTTTATTGCCTCTTGCGCAAAGTAAATGTTATCAGAAAACTTCATTGCTTTATCAAAATCAATTGGACTCGCATCTTTTACACGTGTCACATAATAATTTCCCCATGAAGAATCTTTTGTCCATTGTAATCCTTCAATTTTCAATTCCTCTTTTGGATCAATTGTTTTTGTTTCTAGACCAATTGCACCTGTAATTGCTTTAAATACAGAACCAGGTGCAGATGTTTGCGTAAAACGATTCGTCATTGGCTTTTTCGGATCATTATTCCATGCTTCACGTTGTGCTTTGGATGCACCTCTTACCATTACATTTGGATTGTATGCAGGGCTACTTACAAGCGCAAGTGTTTCACCCGTTTGCGGATTGATCGCTGCACTTGAACCAGCTTCCCCCTTCATTTCGTTAAAGATTTTTTCTTGAACAGTACTATCAATTGTTAAAGTAATATTTTCCCCATCTTTTGCTTCTTTTTTTGCTAAATCTTTTATTTCTTTTCCGTTTGCATCTTCCATAAAGACACGGCCACCTTTTTCGCCGCGTAATTTCTCCTCAAATACTTGCTCTAAACCAGCTTTGCCAACTAGGTCATCTGCTTGATACCCTTTTTTCTGAAGGGTCTTTAAATCTTCCGCATTTACTTTTCCCATATATCCCGTTAAATGTGCTGCCGCTTCTCCTAATGGATATGTACGAACTTTTACTGGGCGAGATGAAACTCCTGGCAAATCAATATAATCATTTTGCGTTGCACCTTCTTGTAAAATGCCGATTGGCACAAAATAATCTGGTTTTACCCATTTAGCTGCAAGCTTTTGATCAATTTCTTCTACAGACATACTAAGTAGTTTCGCTACCGTTTCTTTTGTCTGCGGCGCAGCCTCTCCTAATTGTCCTGGAATAATTCCGATTTCAGATGCCGTTCCATTTGTTATAAGCCCTTTTTCATTGCGATCATATATTTCCCCGCGCTTTGCTTGGAACGTTTGCATACGTATTTTACTGTCTTTTTTCATGCCTGGAAAAATGAAATCTGGAGTCCAATCTATTTTCCAAGATTCTTTATCTCCATCTTTCTCTTTCACAAGCTTCGCTTCGTGTGAAAAGGCAATTTTCCCACCTACTGTATCCATACTTACTTTAAAAGGAACTAATCCTTTATCTTCTTTATCTTCTTTATCCTCTTTTATTTTTTCTGTTTCTACTTTTAGATTTTTAGCTTCAATACCTGCATAAATCTTTTCATACTTCTCTGTAAAATCTTTTTTTGAAATAGATTTTTTCGCATTTTCTGATAACTGGTCATACATATCTGCGAATTTTTGTTTATTCCATGCTTTTGCATATGTATCAAATGCTTGTGCTGGCTTTTCTTCTTTACCGCACCCTACTAGAATGAGTGTGAAACAAAGAAAAAGCAGCCCCCATAGTTTTTTCAACCGATTCTCCTCCTTTAGGTAAGCCAAGAAATAATAAATATAAATCTTTCTTTTTTGAATTTTTCCTAGGCTACTAAAACTTACAACCTCTACCATTATATCATCAAAAAAGTTCATTCATAAAGTTTTATCTTGTTATCCAAATAAAAAGATTGATGTGAACATCCCCACATCAATCTTTTTGTAATTATTGTTGTTTTTCATATATGTGATAGTAATATGTGTATGGATTCTTTTCATCCGTAACGCCTTTTTCTACAAAAACTTCTTTCCACTCTTTCATATTCATTTCTGGGAAGAATGTGTCCCCTCCAAATGAATGGTGAATCTTTGTGATGTAAAGCTTGTTTACATATGGTAAAAATAATTCGTAAATTTGCGCTCCACCAAAAATAAAAATTTCTTCTTCATCTTTGCAAAGCTCAAAAACTTCTTCTACAGAATGCGCAATTTCACAACCTTCTACATGATAATTCATATTACGTGTTACGATAATATTCCGTCTTCCTGGAAGTGGTCTTCCAATCGCTTCATAATTTTTTCTTCCCATAATAAGTGGGTGCCCCATTGTGGTCTTCTTAACATATTGCAATTCACTTGGCAAATGCCATGGCAATTCATTATCCTTACCGATGACTTTATTTTCATCCATTGCGACCATAAATGAAATAATCATATTTTCATCTCCTTTTGCGTTTACACTGCGACAGGCGCTTTAATTGCAGGATGTGGATCGTAACCTTCTAACGTTAAATCCTCCATTTCAAAGTCAAAAACAGATTTTACATCTGGATTTAATTTTAGCGTTGGGAATGGACGTGGTTCACGCGCTAATTGTTTTTCCACTTGCTCAAAATGATTTGTGTAAATATGCGCGTCTCCAATCGTATGAACAAACTCTCCTACTTCTAAACCACATTCATGCGCGATTAAATGTGTTAACAATGAATAGCTTGCAATATTAAATGGAATGCCAAGGAAAATATCACCGCTTCGTTGATATAACTGACATGATAGTTTTCCGTCTGCTACATAAAATTGGAATAGCGTATGACACGGTGGAAGTGCCATACTTGGCACATCTTCCGGATTCCAAGCAGAAACAAGTAAGCGACGAGAATCTGGTGTTTTTTTAATCATTTCAATTACATCTTTTAATTGATCAATTGTTTCCCCAGCTGTTGTTTTCCATGCACGCCATTGCTTGCCGTACACGTCTCCTAAATAACCATATTGATTTGCAAAATTATCATCTTCTAGTACATTCTTTTTAAAGACTTCCATTTGCTCGTCATATTGTTTCTTAAACTCTTCATCTTGCTGCGAACGAAGTCCAAAGTCTGTCATATCTGGTCCTTCGTATACATCACTTTCTACCCAACTTTTAAACGCCCATTCATTCCAAATATTATTGTTATTTTGAAGTAAATAACGAATGTTTGTATCACCTTTCATAAACCAAAGAAGTTCACTAGCTACCAAGCGGAATGGTACCCGTTTTGTCGTTAATAAAGGGAAGCCTTTGCTAAGGTCAAAACGCATTTGATGTCCAAATACAGATACAGTTCCTGTTCCTGTACGATCTTCTTTTTTTGTACCATGTTCCATCACATGGCGGCACAAATTTAAGTATTCATATTCAGCATGTTTCATATGTAAGAAAAACCCTCTTTCACATCTATTTCCTATATGGAGTTTATCATAAAAAACTTCAATACATAACAAAATTAATAAAAGCTATTATTAAAAAATTTCTACATAGTAAGTATTAACAGAAATCTAATATAGAATATCCATTTCAGTGAATCTTACAAAATTCTTAACTTTTCATCTTTTAAAAGGTATTTCACTCCTTATCAAAGAAAGTATAGTGCGGAAGTATAAAATAATATTTGGAGGTTAGAAACATGTCTAAAATTGAAACTCCTGTTATTAACACACTACAAACAACAATTGAAAAAATGATGACAGATTTAAATGTTCCAGGAGCTGCTGTAGCGATTATAAAAGATGGGAAAGTTATTGTTTCAGAAGGATTTGGCTATCGTAATGTAGAGAAAAAAGAAGCTGTTACACCTCAAACACGCTTCGCAATCGGCTCTGCTACTAAAGCATTTGGTACACTTTCTCTAAGCTTATTAGCACAACAAAAAAAGTTTGATTGGGATACTCCTGTTCAATCTTATATTCCTACATTCTCTTTATCCGATGTATTTGCAAGTTCTCAAATTACAGCACGGGATTTAGCCTCCCACCGCTCGGGGGTAAGTCGTCACGATGCCCTTTGGTACAACTCTTCCTTAACCCGAAAGGATATCGTTGAAAAAATAAAGCATTTATCACTCGATGCACCATTTCGCACTGCTTTCTTATATAACAACTTAATGTATGCAACAATTAGCTATATTGTAGAAAGCATTACAAATCAAACATGGGAACAATACGTAACAGAACATATTTTAGAACCACTTCAAATGGAACAAACGAATTTCTCTGTTACAGACTCACAAAATACGAATGACTATGCATTACCTTACGTTGAGAAAGATGGAGAAATAAAAGAGGTGCCATTCCGTAATATTGATACAGTAGGAGCTGCTGGATGCATTAATTCCACAATTGAAGATATGGCGAATTGGGTACTGTTCCATCTTAATCAAGGAAAAACAGGAGATCATGAATTACTATCTTCTGAATTACTAGAACAAATGTATACACCGCACAATACAATTCCTGATCAACCACTTTTATCCCCTCCTGAATCACCAGTAAATAGTTACGGTCTTGGTTGGTTTATTAGTTCTTACCGTGGCTATAAAGTGATTCATCACGGCGGAAATATTGATGGTTTTACGGCACTTGTCTCGTTCATTCCAAAAGAAAATATAGGCCTTGTCATATTAACGAACTCGGGAAGTACATTACTCCCTAGTTATCTCGCAAATCAAATCTATGACGAGCTCCTTGGATTAGAAACAATTGATTGGCATAAGCGCGCTATAGAAGACACTGATAAATTGAAAGAAATGATGAAAGAGGTAAATCAATCACTTCCAGATCAAATACAAGAGACTATACCTTCTCATCCATTCAAAGATTACACTGGTACATTCGAACACCCTGCATATGGAACATTAGAAATATATAAACAACATGAAGAATTATATGTACAATTTACAGAGATGAAAGTCCCACTACAGCATCATCACTACGATATGTTCTCTGCGACGCTTGACTTATTCCAAATAGAAATGAAGGTGTTACTTGCTTATGAGATGGATATAAAAGGGCAATTCCAAACAATCCAATTACATGTACCAGCTATGTTAAGCACGCAGCCTCTTACATTTACGAAAATTAAATGACAACACAACGATTTAAAATGAGAATAGAGGAAATCTATGCTTTCCTCTATTCTCCTCACATTTCCGCATTAGAGGTATAAGCGACTTCTACTACAAACCCATTCGGTTCATAAAAATCCACCGTATAATATCCATCCGAGTAATGATTCATCTCGATCGGTCCACGAATCATCTTCGCTTGTACATCTTGTAAGAAATCAGCGACCTCATCTACTATAGCTCTACTAACAGCTTGATAACAAATATGTCTCGGCCCTAGTGTACTTACAATATTTTCATCCACTTCCTTAAAATGTATTTCACTCTTCCCCGTACTAAATGAAATTTTATTCAATTGTTTCCAACCAATGATAGCGAATAACCTACTGTAAAAACAGATGGATTCCTCTAAATTAGCTACCCAAAATTCAATATGATGGATACCTGGTTCAAACTGCTCCATTCTTTTTTTCCCTTCTATCATTTTAATAAACAGACTCAACTACATGTAAAATCTCGTTCGGTGTATTTACCATATAATCTGGGGAATCTTCTTTCACCGTTTCCATCACATCATACCCCCATCCAACCCATATCACATTCACACCAACTTTTTTACACGCAACAATATCTCGTTGTTCATCACCAACATACAACATATCAGCTTCTGTTAACTTTTTTTCTTTTAAAAATTTCTTGATAACTTTATCTTTACCAAACAAATTTTTCGAACAAAAAACATCATCAATATTTTCTATTTGATTCTTATGTAAAAACGCTTTAATATGTTCTTCTGAATTGGATGATATAATCGCTATTTCATAACCTTTTCTATGTAATTCATCTAGTACTTCCTTCATTCCATTAAACAAAACAAGATCCTTAATAGCAGGCTGATATAACTTATAAAACTCTACTGCTAAAAAAGGAAGTTTATACATAGGTACATGAAGCTGTTTACATCTCTTTGCAATAGACAATTTTCGTAAAGGTTCGATATCCTCTTCCTTTACCCTTTTATACCCATGTTTCTCAGCAATTTGATTATAAATTGGAACAAATATATCTTGTGAATCTACTAATGTACCATCAAAATCAAACACAACATATTTCAACATAATGAATACTCCCTTATTCTCTTTTTTAAACAACTCTAAACCTATTTCATTCGCTATTAAGATCCCTTTTCCCTTTAATTTTCACATCTATACAACAAAAAAAGAACAAGGTCATTACCCTTGTTCTTTTTCATTAAGACAGCCATTTCGGCGGCATATTCGTATTCCAATAAATATCTCCAAGCTCATGATGAGCTGTATACCCATCATCAAAGCGATGGTAATGGAAATTAAAATAATATCCATCTTGCGGTGGATGATCGCGCCTTACATGAAAACGCAATAAATCGTTTCCTGTTTTTGTATCATATACATGAAAAATCTTTTCATTATTGCCACCTGTTGGTTTCTGTGAAATTGCTAATGACTGTAACGACTCCTCAGGTACATCTTTTGTAAGTTCCGCAATTGCCTCTTCTATTTTAGGTAAAATAATATCTTTAAATTCGTCTTCAATCACAGGTCCAATTTTAGAACCGAACTTTTGCATAGATTGTTTTTCAGCCTCTTGCATTGCATAGGTGATAAAGGTATCGGCGGTTAATCTCTCGGGATTTTCTTCATATGTATAGGACGGCTGCTCCAAATTTTGTTGCCTTGTAGGCTTGTCCGCTTTTGCATTATCAAGCAAAATAGAAGGAGGCGTCACTAAGCCAAATGTAAATACAGTAATTAATGCGACTAACGTCTTTCTAAACCAATTTGGCATTTTTCATTCCCTCCTCTTTCACTACTTATATTTTTATAACCGTTGTTTCTTCTATTATACAAAATGATGCTAATTTTTGCACTTTACAAATTTATTAACTTTCATATTTTTTTCATTTGAATATGGAATAGTAAGATTTCATATCATATAAGTAAAACAATGATGAGGAGGATTTTTAATGACTTTAGATGTCATGTACTCCGTCGTGAGCATTTTTGTTCTTTTATATTTTATTTATCAGTCCATTACAGACTAAAAAAGAGCCATTCCGGCTCTTTTTCTATGGCAAAAATACAATCCATCCTATTACTATTAATAATAAGATACTAATAATGATGGCTGGCAATAAATAAAACTGTGCCAGTAGAACTATTCCATAAATGAAAACAGCTGGAATAAACAAGCACATCGTGGCCCTTCCTTTTAACAATAATAACTTCCCTTGTTCACAATATAACTGAAGGAACATTTTTTTCGCAAATTCATTCCATTGGTCACCAGAATAACGTGCAATAGCAACGCCCGAAAATACAATAATAATAAGTGTAATCCACCATGGTGTTACTTTTATTGATGTTGCACTCAAAAAAATAATTTTTATATAAAAACTTAGAGAAGCACCTGATCGAAAATACTCCTTTAAAAATGATTCAATGATACGTGAATCAGATTTCTTTCCCAATATATGCTTAGAACGTGGAAATAACCATGGTCTCGCGTTATTACTTGGCTTTGTTGTTTGACCACTGAAATGCATAATTTCCATCGTCCAGCGCATTCCTTCTTCCTTTTCTTTTTCAACTTCTTTAAAAAAGAAACGCTGATAATTCATTTTTTGTTTTATCAAAACTATACTAATTAAAATTAATAATATGATAAATGGTATTGAATACATTGGTTGTTTGAAGCCTAAAAACACACCACTTCCCAAACAAATGAAACTAATAAAAAATACGATAATCTTTACAATCCATAATATCCACCGCTTACCTCCACGTACATCCATATATCTTACCAATAGTGATAACATACATCGAAAAGCGGTAAAGGACAGCCAAAATAATACAACTTGCAAAAGGGATGCATCTATACTCTTAATCAATATAGGTAACATAATGAGCGCTACAATGATATTTGTTATACTTATTCGAATACATGTGTATACCATGCCATATTTCATTAACTTTTGCATATGAACTGGATGCTGAATTAAAAACAGGCTATCTGCTTGCTCAAAAAACGAACGCATCCCTCTTGAATATGTAACAAAGAAAAACACAAACAAACCTAATAAAAAATAAGCCGGTTCTTCTTCAGATAATTCTCTTGTCCATAACGAACGATAATAAATCCCACTAAATATAAGTGCTGGAACGATAAAATATAATGCGATGGTCCAATCAGTTACAGAGCGAATCGATTTCCATTTTCTCCGCAATTCATGACGTAACCTTTTATAAAACTGTTGTTTCATCATGTTGTTCCCGCTTTACGATTGCATCAAAACAATCTAATAATGGCCTATCTGGCATTTCCGCTAGTGATTGAATCGCTTGTAGATTTCCATTTGCTAATAATGTACCTTGTGAAATCAGTAAAAATCGCTCACATATTCTTTCGGCTGTATCCAATACGTGTGTACAAAGTAAAATACCTGCTCCACGCTCTTTCTCTTTGTATAAGAAATTTAAAAATTCTCGTGTTGCTACTGGATCTAATCCAATAAACGGTTCATCAATAATATAAAAGTCCGGTTCCGTTAAAAACGCCAAAATCAACATTGATTTTTGTTTCATACCTTTTGAAAACTTTGATAAGTATTCATGCTTATGCTTTTCCATTCGAAATGTATGTAAAAACTCCCGTGCACGTTCCTCCCAGCTCCCTACTTCACACCCACGTGCAGCCATTAACAATTCAATATGTTCCCATAGTGTTAAATAATCATAATAGGTTGGGTGTTCTGGCACATATGCATACGGATTCTCTTTTTCACCAAACGAAATTTCTCCATCCATATTTGCAAGCAAACCAAGCATTGACTTAATTGTCGTACTTTTCCCAGCACCATTGGCACCGATAAGAGCAACTAATTCACCTTTTTTAATTGAAAAAGCTATATCATGGATTGTTTTTTCTCCTGTTTCATAACCCGCTGAGCGAATATTGACTTGTAACAAATCGTTTCCCCTCTTTTCTATTTACAATAAACCCCAGGAAAATCATAACATATTTCCTTTTAAAATATCATTCTGCATATCTAATATATTAAATATTAATATCAAGAGCAGGAAAAAATAAGTTTTGGCAGAATATTTAATATTTGGAGTTATGAATTTATATTTACAGATGGAGTTGAGAGTATGGAATCTCACATTCGAAAAGCGACTGCGAACGATATAGAAGCACTTTGTTCACTAACAAAAGAATTAAAAGGCTCTGATATTTCTCATGCCGACATGCAAAACCGCTTACAATTTGTTGAAATGAGCCCGTTTGATTTTCTATATGTTTATGAGGAAGATAATAAGATATTTGGATTTCTTGGATTTCGCATACGAGAGAACTTAGAAGATATAACACGGTATGGGGAAATATCCATTATTAGCGTTGACTCAACAGCACGTAGAAAAGGAATTGGCCAAATTTTAATGAACTATGCAGAACAATTAGCAAAAGAGCATAACTGTATTGGTACATGGCTTGTAAGTGGTACACAGCGAACAGAAGCTCATCCATTCTATAAAAAATTAGGATATGAAGTAAATGGATATCGATTCGTGAAATATTTTTAATCTATCCATATGGAAGGAACTAATTATTATGACAAACTTTCAAGCTATTTTCATTGACCGAGATGGAACAATTGGAGGAGACACTACCATACATTATCCAGGTGAATTTACCTTATTTCCATTTACACAAGATGCTTTACGTACATTAAAAGAGAAAAATATAAGATTGTTTTCTTTTACAAATCAACCTGGTATTGCTGATGGGAAAGTGACTATAAATGACTTTATCGAAGAATTAAAATCATTCGGTTTTGATGATATCTATCTTTGTCCTCACAAACACGGAGAAGGGTGTACATGTCGTAAACCAAGTACCGGCATGCTCTTACAAGCAGCAAAAAAACATAGGCTTGATTTAACGAAATGTATTGTCGTTGGTGATCGCTGGACTGATATCGTTGCGGGTGCAAATGTTCATGCAACAACGATATTAGTTCAAACCGGTGCCGGACATGATGCATTGCATACATATCGCGATAAATGGGCTAATATTGAACCAAGTTATATTGCGACAAATTTTGAAGATGCTGTTACATGGATTCTACAACATACACTTTGTCCTAAATAAATAATACGATTAAAAAAGTAGATTATATAAATATAATCTACTTTTTTATGTATACGTCTACTAGCTTTGCTAAGTCTAAAAAGTTAGTTCATAATGAAAATAACGATTATCCCTCAAATAACCATTTTCAGCATATAATCGTTGCGCTGATATATTGTCTATTTCTGTTTGCAGTTTTAATCCCTTCGCACCATTCTCTAATGCGAAAGTTTTAGCTGCTTCTAATAATTTCTTCCCAATGCCAGCTCCGCGTTTACTTTCTTGTACAAAGAGATCATTTAATATCCATAACTCTTTCATAGAAATAGATGAAAAAGAAGGGTACAATTGGGTAAATCCAAGGTATTGTCCATCCTCTACTGCTACAAAAATGATCGATTCTTCTCGTTCTATACGATTACGCAAAAATGTTTTTGCACCTTCTACATTTGATTCCTGTCTATAAAACATACGATAATTGTTAAACACATCTGCTAATCCATCTAAATCTGAAATTGTTGCTTCATATACCTTCATTTTGTTCCGCTCTCCTTCCAATACTCCTTCATAAGGTCCGTTACCCATTCAGGTTGGATAGTATCTTCATTCGGTAAAAACTCTCTCATAACAGGCTTTATATCCAATATGGGCGTACCATCAATTGCATCTAATCCTTTGACTACAATTGAATTTCCTTCTCGCCTTACTACTTTTGCAATTGTCGCCCCCAATCGATTGGGACGATTTTTCCCCCGCTGTGCAAAAATACCTATTTCCGGGTATTCTTTATTATTTCTTGGATGTCTAGCTGAATATTAAATCTGTTCATCTTGTACTTTATGAAAATAAAAGATTACTTCAATATGGGAAAAGTATTCAATTCCTTGTATACTCTCTTCTGAATATGAATCCACTAATGTAATAAGAGATTGTACATCTCCCCATTCATCATCCATTATCATTTTTCTTTCATTATGTACAAAAGCAATTGGCTGAAGTGAAAACATCCATACTCCCTCCTTTTTGTAACCACTTACATTATAAAATATTTTCTGAATGTTTTCCATCTATATGGTCGATTTAATTTACATAATAAAATTATGTAATGGATTTTGTTGTATGCAAATAACTACCTAAAGAGAGATTTACAGCTTCAACAGCATGTATAACAGTTGTATCAAATAAAGGAGCTTGAGTATCCTCCTGTCTTACTAATAGCCCTATTTCCGTACACCCTAATATAATTCCTTCTGCTCCATTTTGTACTAAGCGATTTATTATTTCTTTATAGAAATCTCTTGATGTTTGATTAATTTTTCCTAAACATAACTCGTTATATATGATTCTATTTACTATCTCCCTATCCGTTTCATTTGGAACAATTACTTTTATTCCATTCTCTTCTATACGTGCTTTATAAAAATCTTGTTCCATCGTATATTTCGTTCCAAGTAAACCAACTGATCGAATTCCTTGTTTTTTTATTTTCATAGCTGTTGCATCTGCAATATGTAAAATAGGGATACTCACCTTATCTTTAATATTACTAATCACTTTATGCATTGTATTCGTACAAATAACAATGAAGTCTGCACCAGCTTTCTCAAGAGAATATGCAGCTTCTCCTAATACCTTCCCTGCCTTTTCCCAATCACCTTCAGATTGATAATATTCAATCTCTGCAAAGTCAACGCTATGTAAAAGGCATTTCGCTGAATGTAAGCCTCCTAATCTCTTTTTTACTTCTTCATTTATTATCCGATAATATTCAACCGATGACTCCCAACTCATTCCACCTATAAGGCCAATCAATTTCATAATAACCCCTCCTCATTTCAAATAATAGATTAACACCCTGTTTTTATTATACGTTTTTTATATAATAAAAACACGACTTTTACTCAAGTCGTGTTTTATCCACACCAACTATTTTATTATACAATTCCAGTTAAGCTATACACGCCAATCACAACAAAAACAGCCAATGTTTTAATAATCGTAATTGCAAAAATGTCACGATACGATTGTTTATGTGTTAGCCCTGTTACTGCTAATAATGTAATAACCGCACCATTATGCGGGAGTGTATCCATTCCTCCTGATGCCATTGAAATAACCCTATGCATGACCTCAAATGGGATGTTATATTGTTCAGCTGCCGCAATATATTTCTCTGACATCGCACTTAAAGCGATTCCCATGCCTCCTGATGCTGACCCAGTAATTCCGGCAAGGACGTTTGTAGTCACTGCACCATTTACAAGCGGATTTGTAAACGTGGTAGAAATACTATCTCGAATAACACTAAAACCAGGTAATGCTGCTATAACTCCTCCAAATCCATATTCAGCTCCAGTATTCATAGCAGCGAGCAATGCACCACCAATACTTGCATTTAAACCCGCTTGAAACCCCGTAAATAAGCGTTTCCAGTTTAAAATTATCGTTGTAATAATTCCGATTAAAAGTGCCAGTTCCACAGACCACACACCGAGTACACCAGAAAGTTCTACTTTACCAAATGCCTTTAATCCAATTGATGAAAAATCAAATCCTTTTGGATACCATGTTGGAATCATCACTGTAAAAAGTTTATTCATTACCCCTACTAAAATAAGTGGTACAAATGCAAGCACTTGGCGAAGCGGTGTAATTTCAGGAGTTTGAATAGCTGACTTTACATTTTGTTCTGTTTCTGTTGAGGCAGCCATTTCAGGATTTTCATCTCCAAATCCATAATATCCTTCGCCACTTTCTTCTGCCTTCTTTCGTCTTCTTTCTAAATACAACATCCCAATAAGAAATACAAAGATTGCCCCAATAATTCCAAGAAATGGTGCTGCATAAATATCTGTTTTAAAAAATGTCGTTGGGATGACATTTTGAATTTGTGGTGTTCCTGGAAGAGCATCCATTGTAAACGTAATCGCTCCAAGAGCAATAGTTCCTGGTATTAATCGTTTTGGAATATTCGCCTCGCGAAATAAATTTGCTGCAAATGGATATACCGCAAAAGCAACTACAAACAAGCTAACACCACTATACGTTAATATGGCACCCATCAAAACAATTGCTAGCATAGAACGTTTCACACCAACTAGCTGAATAATTGTTTTTGCAATAGATTCTGCAATCCCTGACATTTCTACTACCTTACCGAAAATTGCTCCAAGTAAGAAAACAGGAAAATATAATTTAATAAACCCAACCATTTTTTCCATAAAAATATTAGAGAAGAAAGGTAATACGTGACTTGGTTCCGTTAATAAAACTGCAAATAGCGCACAAATTGGGGCAAATAATATAACTGAAAAACCACGATATGCAACAAACATCAGCATACAAAGAGCCAATAAAATAATTACTAATTCCATCCCCTGCCCCCTTTTCATTTCCACGGAAATATTTTAAAAATATTCAGAATTTTAATGAGGAACTATAGAATTTTCATATTGATAGTCAAAACATATCTGATATAATTTTTTCACCTCATGATAAGAAGGAATACGTGGATTATTACTCGGACTTCCACTAGCTAGTGCATCTTTTGCCATTTTTGAAAGAGCATTTTCAAATTCAACCTGATCAATTCCATACTCCCTAAGATTAGGAATACGCAGATCAAAACAAAGTTTCTTTATTTCAAAAATAGCATAATCAGCAAGTTCTTCATCAGATACTGAATGTAAGTCTGGATTTATAATCCGCCCAATACCTGCAAGGCGTTTGATTGAGCAAACTTTTGTAAAATCTAAAACTGCCGGTAGTAACATTGCATTTGATATTCCATGGGGTACATGAAATAGCGCTCCGATTGGACGTGACATTCCGTGAACTAAAGTGACTGTTGCATTTGAAAATGCAATGCCAGCTTGTAAGGAAGCAATCATCATTGCTTCTCGCGCTTCTATATTTTTTCCATTTTCATAGGCCATTCGCAAGTATTTCATAATCGATCCAATTGCCGCAAGTGCCAGTACATCTGTAAGCGGTTGCGAAAATCTAGAAAGATATGCTTCAATTGCATGACATAGTGCATCAATACCTGTTGCTGCAGTAATATCCGGCGGAACAGAACATGTTAATAACGGATCGATAATTGCTATTTGTGGCGTGAAATTTGGATGCTTTATCATCATTTTCACATCTGTTTTTGTATTTGTAATAACAGCAACACTTGTAACTTCTGATCCAGTACCCGATGTTGTTGGAATTGCAATAAGGGGTAGTGGTTGTTTTTCTATGTCTATATGAGTTTGTACATAATCTTCAATTTCTCCCCGGTTTGTAGATAGGACTGCTACAGCCTTTGCTGTATCAATACAACTTCCCCCACCAAGCCCAATAATAAAATCACATTTTGACTCTGTACATATTGTTAAGGCTTCCAAAACATGAATATTTGTTGGTTCCGCATTTACATTTTCATAGGTAATAACATCTATTTTTTTCGCTTTTAGTAGTTTCACGCACGTATCGATATAGCCAAGCTTTTTCATAATAGAATCACTGATAATGAAAGCTTTTTTCCCTAGTTTAATTGCTTGTTCGCCTAATTTATCAAGTGAATTTCTTCCATACAAAACGTTCTTTGGCATACGAAATTCCGCGATTTCTTGCAAGTAACCCACCCCTTCTTTCCCTACTAAATATTTTATAATGTGAACCTTCTACTGCAATAAATTATCAAATTTAATATTCCACTTCAAATAATTATTTCCTCCCAGACTAATAAATTTATTAATAGATTCCTGTAAATGTATAAAAGGCAATTACTAAAAATACAGCGACCGTTTTCAATATCGTTACAGCAAATATATCACGATACGATTGTTTATGTGTTAATCCTGTAACAGTAAGAATTGTAATAATCGCTCCGTTATGTGGAAGTGTATCCATTCCTCCCGATGCCATTGAGACAATGCGATGCATAACCTCTAGCGGAATATTGTATTGATTAGCCGCCGCAATAAATTTATCTCCCATCGCACTTAAAACAATGCCCATGCCCCCTGAAGCTGAACCTGTAATACCAGCAAGAATATTCGTTGTCACCGCTCCATTCACGAGTGGATTCGTAAATGTTGCAGAAATACTATCTCGTATAATCGCAAACCCAGGAAGTGCTGCAATCACGCCACCGAAGCCAAATTCTGCTCCTGTATTCATTGTTGCCAGTAACGCTCCTCCAATACTTGTATTCAATCCTGCTTGGAACCCTGTCACAACACGCTTCCAATATAATAAAAGCGTTGTTATAATTCCAATGATAAGTGCTAATTCTACCGACCAAATACCAAGTACTGCACTTAACTCTACTTTACCAAACGCTTTCATTCCAATTGAGGAAAAATCAAAACCATTTGGATACCATTTCGGTATTGTTATTGTAAAAAACTTATTCATAACTCCTACTAAAATAAGTGGTATAAAAGCAACGACTTGCTGTACTCTCGAAATTTCAATACTTTGGAGAGTAGTATGATTTTTTTGCTCTAACTCTAGTGATGCTGCCATTTCAGAATTCCCATCTTCAAAACCAAAATACCCTTCTCCAGCCACTTTTGCCTTCTTACGCCTGTTCTCTAAATAGATCAATCCTAACGTTAAGACAAAAATCGCTCCGATAATACCAAGTATAGGTGCCGCATAAATATCTGTTTTAAAAAATGTTGTTGGGATTACGTTTTGAATTTGCGGTGACCCTGGAAGTGCATCCATCGTAAACGTAACAGCTCCAAGAACGATTGTTCCTGGTATTAAGCGCTTTGGAATATTCGCTTGACGAAACAGTTTTGCTGCAAATGGATAGACTGCAAACACAACAACATAAACACTGACACCGCTGTAAGTTAAAACAGCCCCCATTAAAACGATAGCCAAAATGGTCCGTTTTTCACCCACCACGTCAATAATTGTCTTCGCAATTGAATCTGCAATTCCAGACATTTCTACTACTTTACCAAAAATTGCACCAAGTAAAAAAACTGGAAAATATAACTTAATAAAGCCTACCATTTTCTCCATAAAAATATTTGAAAAGAAAGGTAACACAAAACTAGGTTCTGTTAAAAACACTGCAAATAGGGCAAAAATCGGTGCAAATAAAATAACAGAAAATCCTCTATAGGCAACAAACATAAGTAAACTTAGTGCTAATAAAATAATAACTAACTCCAATTTTCCCACCCTCATTTGATTGAATTTTCAATCTTTTAAGTTCGTTCTTTCTATGTATTCCCTACAAAAATGTCTTTTTTACAACAATCCAAATACTGACATTTCCCCTCCTTTTCTAACAAAGTTTTTATGATTAAAACAGCATATTTATTATTTATTCTATTACATACGAAAAATCCCTTTAAACAAAAATGAATTAGCTATCACTCGTTATAAAGGGATTTTCTTCTTTTATCTTATATTTTCAAACTTTTGTCTTTTGTATAAAAACCGCGCAACTCTTCGACATGTTTCACAATATACGTCGCCCCTGCTTCTTTTACTTGTTTTTCATTCATTCCGTATCTATCTGCAAACGAATGCTGAATTGGTGGGCCATTAAAAGATTCTAGTTCTTTCTGATCCGTTTCATCTATTCCCATTTTTCGCAATGCATATGAAACCGAATTGACAATTCCCTCTTTTGGATCTGTTAATGTTCCATCTAAATCAAATAGAAATGTTGTATACCTCCTTTTTCATACACTTTTGCACGATTATTATAATATGTATACATGACACAACTTCCCCTCTAACAGAAAAATCACCATCCTTTCTATGTTATCGAAATATCACTTTATTTTGAATATTGTATTTATATTATTTTCTTATTAAAATCTAACTCATGAATAGCTATACACAAAAATATGTTCCTATTGTATGATAAGTATAATTTCATAGAAAAATGGTGAAACAAATGACGATAACATTACTTTTCATAATGGCTTTTACGATTATCATCCATGCAGTTGAAACGAGTTCTTATAGTATTCGACTAGCAGGCGTTCGTTTAAAGAAAATTGCCGTTGCATTATCCGTGGTTGGGATGGTATTACTTATTTCACGAACATCCAACTTGCTACAAGCTTTTTTACTTAGTGGAATTGTTGATCGGGCGAAGAGTGGTGCTTCAGTTAATTTGGAAAGTACGATGCGCCTTGTTTTATTATCTGCTTCTATTGGTACACTGCTCGCAATTATTTTATATCCAACTTTAACGAAACTATTTGGATATGTCATTCAAAACTTTGAGACAGATGGTTCACTCATTCGAATGATGAAAACAAACAATGTGCAAAAATTGAAGTATACAAAAAAATATGTTCGGTTTCCAAAATTCGAAATGATCCATCGTATGCGAGTCGGCGGTATTCCAAAACGAATTATGCTCATTAATATGTTTGCAACTGCAATTTATACAGCTGGGGTCCTTTCCGCCTTATATGCTTCTTATTTGAGCCCGAAATTCGCAACGAAAGCCATCACGGCTTCCGGCCTTATTAACGGATTTGCTACAATCTTATTAACTGTACTGCTAGATCCGCGTATTGGTCTTTTAACAGAGCGTGCGCTTCAATCAGAAAACGGTGCCGACACAATGAGTAAAATGTTCGGTTGGCTTATGATTTCAAGATTTCTCGGTACATTATTAGCTCAGCTCATATTTGTGCCCGGCGCCTATTGGATTTTATGGATTATTAAACTCACGAATTAAAGAACTGGCAAAGTAAATGGCCTAACATTACAATCTTCCACCCTGAAATTTGAACATTAGGAAAAGGTGCTTCTCATTACTTTGAAGCACCTTTTCTTTATTTATTTCAAAAAATTTATCACAGTTTCTGCAAATCGATCTGCGACTTCATAGTGTGGTGTATGTCCACTCTCTTCAAAGACAATCATTTTTCCATTTAGAGCATCCTTTTTAAAAGTTTCGATTTGTTTTTCACAGGCTACCACATCATGTTTCCCTATAATGAGCAACATCGGATTCTGCACATCTTTTAATTTTGATAATAATGATTGATGAATTTCCCCTTCCTCTCTCAATCTTGTAAAATGAATATCAGAACGATCATAAAACTCTTCCCATTCCTCGTCACTATATAAACTATAATCCGTTTCATCCTCAACGTAATTATAAATTTCCATTCTTTGTTCTTCTAATTCATCACTTAATTTCGAATAAGCTTCTAGCAATTTCTCTGAACTAGCATCACTTTCTGCAATAGCTATACATTCGTTCCCCTGTTCCTCTTTTCCATACTTTTTTAGTAAAACTCCTGTCCTTTTTAATAAAGCTCTACTTGTTAATGCAAAATCAAAAGTAGGTCCTTCAAAGATAATCTTTTGAATAGACTGTGGATATATTGTTGCATATAACAACGCTAGAAATCCACCAAAGGAATGTCCAATAACAGACCATTTTTCAATTTGTAATATCCTCCTTAACTCTTCGCAATCTTCGATAAGATCCCTCAACCTAAACTGCTCTTGCCTCCCAATCCCTTCCGAACGTCCTACCCCACGTTGATCAATAACAATGAGTCGAAAAGAATCTTGTAATCGATGTGCTTGATGATAAGAAAAATCAAAACACATCTCACCAGGACCTCCATGTAGATACAATACAGGATGATTTTCTAGCGGTCCATGAATCTCCACATATAGCTTTTTCCCACGTACTTTCATCATTTTCCCTTGTAATAATACCTCTTTTTCTTGTTTCATCTCTTTTCCCTCCAATTTTTCATATTTTAATCTCGTATACGATTAGGAGGCCCTCGACTTTGTGCACGTTATATGTCCGTAATATAATAGTACATTTTCTCACCTCTTTTAGTTCAGAATATTATAACATTTCAAGTTAAATAATCCCGATCACATTCAAAAAGACAATGATAATCGCAATCGGCGCAACATATCGAAGCAAAAATACCCAGCAAATAAATATTGATTTTCCGTAATTCCCACCAACAAAGAACTCTGCTTCTAATACCTTTTTCTCCATTTTAAATGAAACGAAAATACTAATGAATAAAGCTCCAAGTGGCATTAATATATTACTAGATAAAAAGTCTACCGCGTCAAAAATATTTTTACCAAAGATTGTAATATCACTCCACGCGCCAAATGAAAGTGCAGATGGGATACCTATTAAGAAAATTAAAAATCCAATGATCCATGACAATTTCTTTCTTCTTTCTTGCTGTCCATTCGCTAGTGCTGAAACAACCGTTTCAAGTAGAGAAAATGCAGATGTTAACGTTGCAAATGTGAATAGCGCAAGAAATACTGTTAAGAAGAAATTTCCAAATGGAATTTGACTAAATACAGATGGTAATACGATAAATAACAAACCTGGTCCTTCTGTCGGTTCCATTCCTAGTGAAAAGACTGCTGGAAAGATAGCCAGACCAGCAAATAGAGAAACAAATAGGTTCAACCCAACAATCGTTACCGCTGAACGTGGTAAACTTTCTTTTTTATTTAAGTAAGAACTATACGTGACCATGATTGAAATCCCTATACTAATTGCAAAGAATGATTGCCCCATTGCAAACAAAATACTTTCTGATGTGATTTTTGAGAAATCAGGCTGTAAGAAGAATTTGACCCCTTTCATCGCATCATCAAGTGTTAAAGAACGAACAATCAGAGCAACAAATAATATGAATAATGCTGGTAACATATATTTACTCGCTTTTTCAATTCCATTTTGTACCCCTTTTGATACAACCCAGATTGTAATAAACATAAAAGCAAAATGACCAACAATTGCCCAAACAGGGTTCCCAATTGTTTCTGTAAATAAAGAGCCGTAATTTTGCTGCGGTGTAATTAATTGTCCAGTAATCCCTCTGAATAAATAGATTAATACCCAGCCACCAACAACACTATAAAATGATAGCAAAATAAAACACGTGCCAACGCCAAGACGTCCAATCCAATGCCATCCTGTATTCGGTGCGATGCTTTTAAATGCTCCAATTGCTTGTTTCTGTGTACTACGCCCTATCATAAATTCAGCTATTAATAGCGGAAGACCTATTAATACTGTAAACAATATAAAAATTAAAAAGAATGCCCCTCCTCCGCTCTTTCCAGCGATATAAGGAAACTTCCATATTGCACCAAGTCCAATTGCAGATCCTGCTGCGGCCATTATAAAACCTAATTTCGAAGTCCATTGCTCCGTCTGTTTCATCATATTTTCCTCCAATTAAATTTATTTATAAAGATAAATGAATATTATTGACCAATCCAAATATAACCTCCATTTCTTTCTATATAATAAAAAATGGCCCAGCATCTCTTTATATAAAGAGACGCTAAGCCATTTACTTAACGCGGTACCACTCTTATTGATTCCATTATGAATCCACCTTAGCAGTAATCGTTTGATTACAAACCTGTTATCGAAGGTTAACCGTTAAGATTTACTAAGAATTAGACTTCTGTTCCACCTTACTGCTCCTAGGCGAGTTCAGGATGTTATTTGACTATGTCACACCAACCCATAGCTCTCTGCACAAACACATGACCTTACTACTCCTATTCAACACATTCTAATATTCTGAATATAATTTCTTTTGAAATTACTACGAATTATATCGGTTATATTCACGACTGTCAAGCAAGATATTTATTTTTTTGTCGAAAAAGAGTGTTTTCCAAAAATAACACAGAAAACATTTGCAAAATTTAGAATATAAGAAGGGAAATCTTATAATATTTTTTAAAAAATATGTTTCTTTATCATTCGATCTATTTTCATTATCATTGGCCTTATTTCTATTTGTTGCTTACCTAAATTATTTTTGGGAGTGTCTTCAAAACCAGTACCTATACAAGGCATAGAGCCTCCCCCATTATTAGAATTTAATATACGCCAATACGTAGATGCAATACAAAATGTTATCTCTTCTTTATTTAATCCTACTAAACTTACTTACAAAGTAAATACTGGCGGTGGCATTAAATCACCTGATCGTGACTTATTTCCATACTTACTTGACTCTTATCTATATACTTTAACAATTCTTACATTCTACTTTTCAAAACGAGTGCAACCTTTTATTCTAAAATGTTTGCACGTACTAGAAGCATTACCTGATTTATTTTTTTGTACTTCGTGTGCAATTAATTATGATTTGGATTTATAAAAATACGAATTTACTTGTGACAACCCCATGCCCATCAAGTTAAGCAATTCATTTTTCCCTAAAATGAAAAAAATACACTGGATTCTCATAGATAACTGTGATGAGATAAAATGTTTGTTTTGGGGATACTTCAAAATCTTAGCTTGATGGATCCACATTTATTAACTTAAGAAAAATAAACGCCCCAAAACAAAAAAATGAGCTAACTTCCCAAAGCAACTACCTGTAAAGAAAAGTATCATTTCTTTCGTTAAGGATTACTCTTCTTTTTTCAAAAATCGATAAGGTAATAAAATGCAGACATAAACTTAAATCGTCCGTTATAATATAGACAAAATAAATTACAGTCTATTTTTACTCTATTTCGAAATACGTCGTTGGCGAAGTTTAAAATTAGCGGTATAAAATGGGTATACTTTAATAGAACTAGAAGTATTACTGATCATTCTCCTAAACGTAAAAATAGGTTCAACACTTAATCCTAATAGTTCTGAATATTATGACCGTAATGATAGTCACGAGCAGATCTTTAATTACTTTTAATAAAAATACATAACAAACCATATTTACTGGGGGGGAAATAATGGCAAAAGCACTTTATATTAGTAGCTTTGGAGAAGGTCATGTGAATCCGACGCTGGGATTAGCAAATGATTTAGTGAAACGTGGGGAACATATTGTCTATTATTCATCCAATGACTTTGAGGAAAAAATAAAAAAAACAGGCGCTGAGTTTCGCCCCGTTGACCAAAGTGCACAGAGAAAACTTCAAAAAAGTAGTAATCTTGTAAACTCCCAGCCGCGAGAATATTTATTACAATTTCTGAGCGCATTAGAAATAATGACGGATACTATATTAGATGAAATTTCAAAAGAAACTTATGATTATATTTTATACGATGCACAATCGTTAACAGGAAAATGGATTGCACATCAAAGGAAGTTATTATCTATTGTCACTTGGACCACGTTTGCATTTTTACAAGATCTAAAATCAAACATGGGACTTACAGGGACAAGTGATATGAAACGGAAGCAAGAGAGTTTGGCTATGCTACAAGCATTTTTGAGATTGGAAGAAATAGAAAAATGTAAAAAACACCTAGAAAAAAAGTATGAAGTTCCGTTACCCGAAAATTTCTTATTCTGTTCTGGCTCTGGGGATCTAAATATCGTCTTTACTTCTTCTTATTTTCAAAGAAATAGTCATGATTTCAAGGGTAATTATATTTTTGTCGGCCCTTCAATTCTGGATAGTAAGGCCCTAGGTGATTTTCCAATTGATATGTTAAAAGAAAAGCGTGTTATTTTTATTTCTATGGGGACCATCCTAAACAAACAATTTGATCTTTATCAAAAATGCTTCGCAGCTTTAAAAGATTTGGATGTTAAAGTGGTACTTAATATAGGGCGGAAATTAACAGTAGAACAACTAGGAAATGTACCAGACAACTTTATTATTCGCAATTATGTTCCTCAATTAGACGTACTTCGTCATACGGATGTCTTTATAAGCCATTGTGGTATGAATAGTACAAGCGAATCACTTTATTTCGAAGTGCCCCTAGTTATGCTACCAATGATGAATGATCAACCTATAGTTGCCCAGCGAGTAAAAGAACTTGGAGCAGGTATTATATTAGATGTTCAACAACTAACAGTTGAAAATCTAAAACAAGCCGTTAGTGATGTTTTCAAAAATCCAATTTATAAGGAAAATGCAAAAAAAATTAGTCGATCATTCCGTGATGCAGGCGGGTATGCCAAAGCAGCTGATGAGGTTTTCAAATTCACTCGTTTAAATAATTGTTTTAATTCTTGTCCAGAAAAAGGCACTACTTTTTAGCAGTGCCTTTTTCTCTATTTATTTCATATCGAAAACGTTAAGTTTATTAATTAACCCCATTAAACTAGGTAATAACATTGGCATAGCTATTAAAATAAGCAATAGCAGCCCGATTATAACAACAGATGCTACTTGAATGGGTGTTAGGCATTAAAGGAGCAAATGTATCTCCTAAAATGAGAGCAGCGAATAATACAACCCCGCCGATGTAACAGGAGACTTTCACGATTCGTGTTGCTAAATCTCCTTTCAACTCATTATATCATCAGGAAGATACTGTAATCCACTGTCACAATCAGAATAAAACTAAAGAACGGAACATTTTAACTTAGACTATCTACATTTAAACATGTGAACTATCAACTCACTTATACCAAGTGATACAAAACACACTAAAATCAATGATCCATCAAAAAATATGAAATGAAAAACAAGTCGTATGATAACCATTAGAACCAGTCCGATACCAATTAA
The DNA here is from genome assembly GCF_056711665.1 of Bacillus sp. Medicinal_06. Classification (NCBI taxonomy): domain Bacteria; kingdom Bacillati; phylum Bacillota; class Bacilli; order Caryophanales; family Bacillaceae; genus Bacillus; species Bacillus sp. Medicinal_06. The sequence goes on from NZ_JBWYHD010000003.1 coordinate 319,085, forward strand.
CATAATCGTTGCACAAATGCGAAAAAATTAATCACTATCAAAATTCATGAAATTAAGTTATGAAAGAAAAAATTCAGCTTAATCCTAAAATCCCCTAATGGAATTATTTAATTTCTCATAAATGGATAATAGGTGTTGCCGTTCTTCGTCTGTTAATTTTTCAAACAAATCTATGCGGATTGCTTTTCCTTCCTCATGCGCTTTCTTAATCATATCAATTCCTTTATCCGTAATAGCTAAATAAACAATTCTACGATCGTCATCATCTACAAGCCGAGTGGCTAACTTTTTCTTCACGAGTTTTTCTGATAAATGAGTTAAAGTAGCGGGCGTCAATCCTAAAGTTTTCGCGATATCCGATGGGCGGCTTTTTCCATTTTCTTTAAGATGGCCCAGTACAAGAATGTGGGAAATACCAAGGTTTTCTTTGAACATTTTATTCCATTGAATAATTAAATGGTTTGTGACCTGGTTCATGGAATGAATGAGTAAAAAGATGCTTTTTTCTTTCATATGCTTATATCCCTGCTTTCTGTAATAGGAAAAGCCCCATAGTGTATAGGGGCTTTCACTTTATATAGACTATTTTATTGGGCAGAAAATCCACCGTCAATGACTAATTCTGCACCAGTAATAAATGAGGCTTCGTCAGATGCTAAGAATAAGGCTGCATTCGCAATATCTTCAGGTTGACCTAATCGTTGAAGCGGTATTGCTTGAATTAAGTGATCAAGAAGCTCTTTTGATGTTTCTAACGATTTTGTCATTGGCGTTTCAATAACCCCCGGGAATAGAGTGTTTACGCGTACTCCTTGACGCCCAAAAGTTGTTGCAGCTGCCTTAGATACAGAACGAACAGCACCTTTAGACGCTGAATAATGATTAAAGCCTTGACCGATCTGAGCTGTATAAGAAGAGATGTTCACGATTGAACCTTTCTTTTGTGCTGCCATATAAGGAGCAATATGTTTCATACCAGCAAATGGGCCAAAGCCATTAATAGACAGCATTTTTTCCCAATCATCAATACTAATCTCTTTATATGGTTTTTCTGATGAAATATCCGCATTGTTCACGAGAATATCAATTTTTCCGAAACGGTTGTTCACTTCTTTAGCCAGTGCCTGCCATTCTTCTTCTGAAGCAACATTTAGCTTCATTCCGTATACGTTTTCTTTTTGACTTATTTTTTTAAGCGAGGCCTCGTTAATATCTGCAGCAATGACGATTGCTCCTTCTTGACTAAATCGTTCAACCATACGCTCACCAATACCTGATGCTCCCCCTGTAATAATTGCTACTTTATTATCTAATCTTCCCATATTTAATTCCTCCTTTAACGTAATTTGACACTTCCACCATCTACCATTAATGTTTGACCCGTCATATAATCCGAATCATTGCTTGCTAAAAATACAGCCACTCTACCGATATCTTGTTCTGGATCTCCAAGGCGACGTAGCGGAATTTTGTTAATCATTGCATCGTATAATTTCGGATCATTTTGGCGCCATTGTTCAACGCCTGGAGTAAGTGCAATAGGTGAAATTAAGTTGACGTTAATACCATCTGGCCCCCATTCGTTTGCTGCAACACGAGAAATTCCACGAATTGCTTCTTTTGCTGCTGCCTAAGAAGTTTGTGTAGGTTGTCCATCCAGTCCAGCTCCAGAAGCAAAGTTAATCACCTTACCTTGAGATTTCTTTAATTCAGGATAAGCAGCTTTCATAAAATTGAAAGTGGGATAAAAACCCGTTCCAAAAGACAAATCAAAGTGTTCTAATGCTGTTTCAACGAAAGGAACCTGTCTTGATACATGTGCATTATTAACTAAAATATCCAATCCACCAAATTTTCTAACAACCTCATTAACAATTTCATCGATGTTTTCTTTTATGATGATATCTTTTATAAAAAGTAAGCCTTCTGTGTATTTGTTAACTTCAGCTAAAGTTTCTTTTCCATTTTTCTCATTCACATCGACAATAGCAATATGAGCCCCTTCTTTGGCCATCGCTAGGGCTACGCCTCTGCCAATACCAGAAGCACTGCGAGTTACAATTCCTACTTTTCTTTGTAATCTCATTAGAATTACCTCTCTTCAAAATAAATTAGCCAACTAAATATTTGACGTCTAAATATTTGACATCTAAATATTAACAAACTATAAGATGGATTGCAAAGATATATATTAAATTTCGAATGTATGGATTTACTTATTTATAAGTAGTCATACGCTATATTGCGCACGATTATTAAGTTAAGGAATAATAAAGCTACAGGAGAGATTTGCTTCTTCTCTACTGTTATAATACGAGGATTACAAATACGAGAAGCGTTGCTGCTTGTAATTTGGTATCAGTACCAATCGCCTTAAGGATATAAATATTGTGTTCGGAAAAAATAAAATTCTCTTGATCGTTCATCAAGTTTTGTTGCAAAGTTTTCTAAATGAGGCTTCACCCTAGAAAAAGAAGCAAGGAGAGTCACAAATGCGATATTTTAAAGATAAACAGTTCAAGAAAAATGTTATGTTAGTAGTTATTAGCTATTACTGTTGTTTTTCTTTCAGTTATCAGGATATGTATCTGAAATATTGAAGGAACGTGGTGTTTCGATTCACCCTCCCCCCAACATGCACTGCTGTTGCGACGTTAATCCCTTGTTCAATTATCCTCATGGAAAAACCCTCCAAAAATTTCATGCCATCTTATTATTAACTTCCCTGCCTGTATGAACCACAAGATCTTAATTCAATACCGTTTCAACTTTCATTTTATCCTTTTTCTACTTTCAATTTCGTGCATATTTTGGTGCTTTTTACTTAATAAGGAACAATCATGACACAGTGTCATTTTTAACATTGACTTATGACACTGTGTCATATATAATGTTTCTTGCGCTTAATTATGACACAGTGTCACTTTTTTATGAAGGAGATTCATTATGCCGAAACAAACGTTTTTTCACTTATCTAAAGATAAACAGGACATATTAATCCAATCTGCAAAAGAAGAATTTTCGAGGGTACCATTACATGAAGCATCGATTGCAAATATTATCAAAAATGCAGGAATCCCTAGAGGCAGTTTTTATCAATATTTTGATAATAAAGAAGATCTATTCTTTTATCTATTAGATCAACTATCTCAAAAAAATCATGAGCAGTTTATTTCCATTTTGAAAGAAAAAGACGGTGATTTATTTGAGACGTTTATTGGGATCTTCAGATTTATGGTGAAATGCCATAGAGAAGCTGAACAAAAAAAATTTTTTAAAAATGTCTTTTTAAACATGAACTATAAACAGGAAAAAGCATTAGCAAATAATATTTATCAGGAGAATCAGAAAAATCAGTATTTAAGTACAATTAATTTAATTAATCGAGAAAAATTGAATATTCAAGATGAACGCGAACTCCAGCATGTCATGAAAATCATAAGTGCTATCACCTTTCAAAACCTTATTCAAGTGTTTGAAAAGGATTCAATTGATGAAGAAGCTTTACGAAATTATATGGAACAAATAGAGTTGCTAAAAAGAGGGCTTCAAAAGAAAGAGCACTAATGAATCCACTTAATGGAACGAAAAAGAATCGATTGATTTGGAAAAGATTATAGAAAGACCAAAAAACTAGGAATCCATGCATAACTATGTAAACAACTTAAATTCCTAGATATGTCGAATAATGAATGCACGAATAGTTCTTGATGAAATTTTATAAAAGGAGATAAATATATGCAAACAGATTTACAACAAAAGAAACCGCCTTATTTAATAATTGCAATCTTATTTGTCGGAGCGTTTGTTTCTTTTTTAAACAATTCGTTATTAAATGTGGCACTGCCTTCCATCATGGTAGATTTAGATATTAAAAATTATTCAACAATACAGTGGCTTGCAACTGGTTATATGCTTGTCAGTGGTGTCTTAATTCCAGCATCAGCCTTTTTATTAACACGGTTTTCGAACCGGAGCTTATATCTGACATCAATGGTTATTTTTACTTTAGGTACTGCATTAGCAGCCTTTGCACCAAACTTCGGTGTCCTACTTACTGGTCGTATGATCCAAGCAGCAGGCTCTTCAGTAATGGGACCTTTATTGATGAATATTATGCTTGTCAGCTTCCCGCGTGAAAAGCGTGGTACAGCTATGGGCGTTTTCGGTTTAGTGATGATCACTGCCCCTGCCATTGGACCAACATTATCAGGCTATATTGTCGAGCACTATGACTGGCGTTTACTATTCGAAATGATATTACCATTAGCTGTTATTACTCTTTTATTAGCGGTTTGGAAACTTGAGAATTTGATGGAACAAAATAAAAACGCGAAGCTAGATTACGTATCAGTTATCTTATCTTCAATCGGTTTTGGTGGCTTATTGTATGGTTTTAGTGCTGCAAGCTCAGATGGCTGGACTGATTCCATTGTTTTAACAACTCTAATTGTTGGTGCGATTGCTTTAATCGCCTTCATCTATCGTCAATTGAAAATGGAAGAACCATTATTAGATTTGCGTGTATATAAGTACCCGATGTTTGCACTCGGTTCTGTGATCGCCATTGTCAATGCAGTCGCAATGTTTTCTGGGATGATATTAACACCAGCATATGTACAAAATGTAAGAGGAATTTCACCGCTTGATTCAGGGTTAATGATGCTACCAGGTGCGATTATTATGGGATTGATGTCACCAATTACAGGTAAGCTATTCGATAAATTTGGTCCTCGTCTTCTTGCTGTAGTAGGACTTGCCATCACCGCTGTGTCAACTTACATGCTAGCACATTTACAAATTGACTCTAGTCACACCTATATCATTCTCGTCTACACATTGCGCATGTTCGGAATGTCGATGGTGATGATGCCAATTATGACAAATGGATTGAATCAATTGCCAACAAGATTAAATCCACATGGTACTGCCGTTAATAATACCGCCCAGCAAGTGTCTGGCTCGATCGGGACAGCAGTCCTTGTTACCATAATGAACTCAGTAACTAAAACAGAAGCTGAAAGTCTAATGACTGGTGTTGACCCAACAGCGATGACGACCGCTGCTCAAGCGTTGTTAACACAGAAAGCTTTATTAGCTGGTATCCAATATTCATTCTATGTGGCATTAGGAATTAATATTGTTGCACTGTTATTAGCCTTGTTTGTGAAACGTGTTGATACAAGTAAGGAAGCTGTTAGGAAATTGAATCAGCAAGGGAATAAGCAGATTCAATCTGAGACTGTTTAAAGCATGAAATTTGGTCAGTATCATTATGCGTGTTTGATAAAGTTATAAGACTATCTAACATACAATATTATCAATTTTAAAAAACCTTGAAAGGTAAATGTCTATCAAGGTTAACTTATTAAAAAACCCCCTATTTTCAAAATGTAATTTCGAAAAAGGGGGTTTTTGATGTTTTTGTCTTTTTATCACAACATACAAGCATTAATCCATTAATGGAATCCTATATATTGTAGAATAAAGATATAAAAAAGTTGCTTAGACTTTCTTGTTAATATAAGATGATATGCAAGTAAATATCCAGAAGAAGTATCTGGAACAATCCTTTTAGACCCAGTTCGCGAAGATCAAAATAAGAAGACCGTTCCATTATTTAATAAGGAAGTTCAGGAAGAGTATTTAGGACAATAAGGTGTGGAAGCTTCGTTAAATGAATTTGAAGAAAGTCTGTAACAGGTAAGAGGAACAACACTTGAAAATTTTGATCTTCAGCAGTATTTACAAAAAAGGGAAACGAAACTGGTGCAAAGGTTGCAGTTGGTGAACCTTCAACCAATAGAATAAATCGCTCATATAATAAACAATTTACCGCATAATCTGGCCGACCCTTATATTCAACTAAAGGGAATATACTAAATTGATTATTTGTAATAAATCCTTCAATTTGAGCACAGGAAATGGTCGAGGATATTGAGAAGATTACGACGAGTACGAAAAAACTCCTCAGATTCATTTGAGGATATAGCAGGGTTCAAACTTATAGACCTACTTGAGTACATTGCTGATAATGCCAAATTCTATAAAGTAGTTCTTGGTTCTAGACGAACACCGATTTTTACAGAACGTTTGCTAAATACACTTTCGGACAAAATAGTAGAGAGAACGGAAAATAACGCTTTTCTCACTACTAAAGGTATTTCAAAAGATATTGCTATCTGGCATGGTTCCTCAGCTTTAATCGGAACTATTGTAGCTTGGTTACGTGAGGATATGCCTTATACTCCACAATTTCTTGCTAAGCAGTTATCAATACTTTTTAGATTGGGAAATAAATAGGGGTCCCGCTGCACTTAAGCGTTTTAACAAAAGAAAAAACAGAAAAGAAAAAGGAGCGTTTTTCTCCTTTCAGACAAAAAGCTACGACGAAAGAAACTTAACTATATAAATTTCTACCACTAAAAAAGAATCTTCGCAGCAAGCGTGAAGATTCTTTTTCAATTTATGGTACGAGACGCGTACAATCTCTCGGAAATGCACTCGCTTCACGAACATTCGATAGTTCTAAAAATTTATACACAAGCCTTTCTAATCCAATTCCAAAACCGCCATGTGGCGGGCAACCATACCGAAATGTATCCATATACGACTGAAATTTTTCATGATGTAATCCTTTTTCTTTAAAAGAAGTAAGTAACATATCGTAATCATGAATGCGCTGCGCACCTGACGTAATTTCTAACCCTTTATACAATAAGTCAAAAGAATCTGTAACTGCTTGATTTTCTTTATTTGGCATCGTGTACATCGGTCTTGCTTCTTTCGGATAATGTGTGATGAAGACAAAATCACTACCGTATACTTCCTTCACATATTTTCCAATCAACTTTTCACCTTCTGTATCTAAATCCCCTACTGGTGATTCTTTATGGTACTTTGTTTTCAAAATACGCTGCGCCTCTGTCAGTGTAACCTTTGGAATTTCCGTAGTGATAGGAACTGTAACTTGCAGCAGCTGTAATTCTTTTTCACATTCTTGTTCTACCTTTTCAAACATATAACGTAGAACATCCTTTTCTAATTTCATCACCTCATGAAAATCATGAATAAACCCAAGTTCTACATCTAAAGATATATATTCATTCAAATGACGGGAAGAGTTGTGATGCTCCGCACGATAAACAGGGGCAATTTCAAAAACGCGTTCCAATCCACCTGCGACCATCATTTGTTTATAAAATTGTGGAGATTGAGCTAAATACGCTTCTTTTTGAAAATATGGAAGCTTAAAAACATTTGCGCCACCTTCTGCTCCTTGCGAAACAATTTTGGGTGTAAAAATACGTGTGAAATCGTTCTCTATTAGAAATTCACTAAATGCCTGAACAAGCATAGATTGGATTGTAAAAATCGCTTGAATTCGTTCATGCCGAAGCGATACGACGCGCTCATTTAACATTTGATCTAAACCGACTTGCAATTTTCTTTTATTCACTTCAAAAGGAAGTGAATCAGAGGTATTTAACACTTTTACTTCTTCTACAAGCAGTTCCACGCCTAATTCTGTTTTTGTGGTCTCCACAAGTTCACCAATAATTTGAACAACACTTTCTACATCTACTTTATATCCAGCTAAGTCCTTTTCTAACACACATTGGATGACACCTGTTCGGTCACGTAATAATAAAAAACTGACATTCCCCAAATGACGAATTTTTTTTACCCAACCTTGTAGTAAAACCACCTTTTTACTAGACATTTTGCATTCACGAACGAGTGACCGCTTCATTGTTTCGCTCATAATTTCTTCCTCCTATGTTCTCAAATTTATTTACATTATTGTTGTCATCGTCGTCATCCACGGCCACTCACCTCCTTTCAAAGAATACAAAAATCCGCCCCTATAAATAGGGACGGATTTTTCCGCGGTACCACCCAAATTGTCATCATGACCATCTTAAACCTGATAACGGTAGGTACCGTTTGCTTTTACTAATCATCACGTTCAAAGCAACGCTCACAGGTGTCTTTCCATCATGCGGTATCGCAATCTTTTCAGCAGTCGATTGCTCTCTGTAGACCCTTGCACCATGTACTTTTCCTGTTCATCACTTTTTATATTTACAGAGTATTCTATTCCTTTAAAAGAAAAAACGCAAGTGTTTTTTCTTTATTTTCTGATTTTAATTTCAATTCCATTTTCTTCTACTACTATCCCTCGTAACCTTGTCACTAATACAACATCATTTTCATTTGCTACTTCTTCAATTTCTTTTACTATATCCTTTTTATTTAAAAACATCCGTACATTATCTTTTGAATCCTTTTTATATGCAGCTTCTGCAATTTTCTCTGTAAGCTTTCCATTCTCCAATTTTTTCATTTCATTACATAGCGCCTTGCCTTTTCACGCATATTATTAGTAAATTTATTTTGGAGGTCTATACATGAGAAAAATTTTAAGTTTCTCGCTATTACTATTATGCTTGATTACACCAAATCAAGCATCCGCTTATTCTCCACAATCTTTACCTGTCTCACAACATTCAAAACAATGGAAGGTCAATATTGAGGAAGTAAAGAAAACAGACAAAGACATGTTACAACCTAAAAAAGGTGTTTTTCACACATATCACTTCTCATTACAAAACATCGGAAAAGATGAAGTTTATAACGTTCAAGTAGAAGTGTTTCGAAATGAACCAAAAACAGAGACAAAATATGAACTATTTTCTTTAAAAGAAGCTCGATTAGCAAGCGAAAAAACAGGATTTGAACATGCGAATTTTCCTGTTTCTACAAAAGCAGACGAAGTAGATGTCATGATTACATGGCAAGAGCATCCTTTCCGTGCAATGCGAAATGGTCAGAAAGTGGAAGGAAGAAAATTTAAAGAACATTTTGTTTTTAAGGAAACTAAAAAACAACTTCCTTAAGAAAAGAGTCGCGATTCTTCATGTAGTCGCGACTCTTTTCTTATTACCAATATTAATTTGTACTAATTCCTCGTGCTGCCCAAATCCGATCGATTTCAGCCGCATGTTGTCCTCCGTATAAAAGAGCATCTGCCTGCTTAATCGCTTTTGCCCCATCACGGAATGTCGCATTTGGCGTTAATGACCAATGTGATTGTAAAATAATTTTTGTCGCTACATCACGGCCAAAAGCTTGCGCCATTTCGTATTCTCCTTGCGCCCAAATTTCTCCATCTGCATGTACTTCATTTTGCACATCTCTTGGGTACACTTTATTATTATCTAATCGGCGTAAGCATGTTGGATTTGAATTGGAATAAGAAGCCGCATCCCATTCTCCTACGCAGGCTTTACCATATCCTGTCGTTGATGCAGCATCCTCATAAGTTGCACCTAAGAAATCACCAAATCCTTCTCCCATCGCCCCGCCTTCTGCAGAGTTTCCAAATCCCGGAACTTGATTATCTTGAATCGAATGCCCATATTCATGTGCGATAATTCCTGCATCCTCAGCATCATCTACTCCACCCGTTCCGAATGTTAAAGCTTCCGTTGATGGCGAATAGAAAGAATTATCAGCTGTCGTTCCATTCACATTTACTTTAATTGAGCGATTGTTAATATTTTTAAAACCTATTTGCTGAATATATCGTTGTAAAGTATCAATATGGTAATATGCCATTACATCTTCAAAACTATCATTAGAACGAGTGTAATTAAATTGAAGAGTTGAAGACTTTGTTTTTGCCTTTGAAGAAATTGTGACATAATCTCCAATTAAAAAGCCAGTTCCATTCAAACCTTTTAAAGTAACCGTTTTTAATTGATTATTTAATTCTACTGAATCTTTATCATTATTATCCTTTAATCCAGTTAAACTACCACTTGATACAACAGGATTAGGCAAGAATACTTTTCCTGTCCCCTCTGCTTTCCGGTTTATATCAACCTTTTTAATTAACTTTCCACTCTCAGCATCAATAAATGTTTCCCACGCACCAAATGGTTGATTGGAATGGACTACAACTCGGTATACCGGAATAGCAACTCCTTCTTCAATGACATACCCAAATTCATTCATTGTTGGAGCCCATAAATTTTGTTCACTTTCTCCGCCGACATATGCCATTGATTTTTGTTCTGCATCTTTTTCACTAATCTTTTGCTTTATTTCTTTCACACTCTGAACAGGCTGATAATCAGAAACTGCAAGTAATCCTTGACCTTTTCCATTAAGAGTTACAGTTATTTGTCTTGAAAATACGGGAGCACCATTTACTACTTGTTGAAATCTAACATATGAAGCTACCTGTGTATCCGTTGTTGAAATATACTGTAAGTCTGATAGATCCGGCTTTAATAAGTATTGGGCGGCATTCGCTTTTAAATATTCGGCTGCTTTTTCCTGAGGAGAATACCTATCTATCTTTACTTGTTTCTCTTCCACCGCGGAAACAGTCGATACTGTCCCTAGTACTAACGGTATTGCCGCAGCAATTGCCACTACTCTTTTTTTCAACATTCGAATCACTCTCCACTCTCTTTAATAAATTTTGAATGTACGAGTAATTCTATAAGGTTGATTATATTACCTTTCTCTTTTCCATAAGAATAGATAAAGTAATATTTTCTCAATATTTGTGTATGAAAGGAATAAATACTTTCGAAAAATATAAATCACTATGAGTATTTAGAGATTTATGATATTTAGTTATTTGCCATAATCAATCGTAATACAAAAATCACGTCATTACTGAGAAAACAAATAAAATCCTGTATGATTCATACAGGATTTTGTAATTTCACTTTCTATCACATACTACTTTTTGTGAATTAGCTAGACGGACTTAATTTGATTCGAACCTTTTTCTCTCCTAAAGAAATTTCATCATTTTCTTGTGATAATGCTTGAAACGTAAATTGTTTTACTAACAAGTTTTCTTCTAATAGACCTTTATGCTTCATTAATGTGTTTTGCAATTCAGCGTCTGTATCCAAAATAACATCTACTCGTAAATTAACTGGTAAATTCAACTGTTTTCGATACTCTTGAACAGCTCGGATAAATTCTCGTGCTACTCCTTCTTGTAACAATTCATCTGTCACATTTGTATCTAACATAACTGTATATTGTCCATTTGTCGTATTAGAAAATCCTGCTTTTGGTACCTTTTCTACTAATACATCTTCAGCTGTTACTGTAATTTCTTCTCCTGAGACAAGCTTACACATTGCTTTTTCATCTACAATAAAGCTTTGTACTTCTTCTTGCGATAATTGTTTTAACCACTGATTTACAGCATTGACGTTCTTCCCAAACTTCGGTCCTGCTGTCTTAAAATTCAGCTTTAATTGATACGATGTATACTTCGTTTCATCTAATTCTACATGAAATGCTTTTACATTCAGCTCATCCATTACAATATCACGATAAGATTCCCAGTCCACTTTCTGCTCATGATGATCAAGTAATACAAGTTCAGCTAATGGTTGTTTTACTTTTAATGTATGTTGATTTCGGTTGCTACGTCCGAGTTCGACAACTTGTAAAACAGCATCCATTTCTTGTTCTAACTTTGTTTGAATAACTGTTTCATCTACTGCTGGATAATCTGTTACATGAACACTACTTCCTTCTAAGTTCAGATGAATATCGTCCGCTACAAACGGAGTAAACGGAGCAAGTAACTTACTAAGTGTAACAAGCACTTCATGCAGTGTTTCATATGCTGCTGCCTTTTCAGGATTCATATCAGGCTCCCAAAAACGATTGCGAGAACGTCTCACATACCAATTACTAACCTCATCTACAAGAGCCGCAATTTCACGAGCTGCATTTGTAAATTGATACTCGTCTAATGCAATTCTTACTTTTTTCGTTGTACTGTGAAGACGTGATAACACCCACTCATCTAATTTCGTTCTCTTAACCTCATACTCCCCTTTTGGATTGTATTCATCTAGGTTGGCGTATAAAACATAAAAACTATATACGTTAACAAGCGTATCTACAAGTTTTGATTTCGCTTCTTGCACTGTTCTTTCCGAAAAGCGCTTTGCATTCCATGGCGCACTATCAACAAGGAGAGCCCATCTTAATGCATCTGCACCAAACTTTTCAACTAACTCTACTGGATCTAGTGCATTCCCCTTACTTTTAGACATTTTCTGTCCTTGTTCATCTAGCACATGTCCAAGAGATAACACACGTTTATATGGTACTTTTCCAGTATATAAAGCCGCTACTGCCAATAAGCTATAAAACCAACCACGCGTTTGATCAACACCTTCGGCAATTACATCTGCTGGAAATTGTTCCTCAAAAAGCTCTTTATTTTCAAACGGATAATGATACTGTGCAAACGGCATTGAACCGCTATCAAACCAAACATCAATTACTTCTGGCGTACGAGTCATTGAATTGCCACATTTTTCACAGCATACTTTCACTTCATCTACATACGGCTTATGAAGCTCTAAATTTTCAACTGTCTGCCCTACGCTATGCTTTCTTAATTCATCGATACTCTTCGGTGCGAATTGATGATCACAGTTTTCGCATTCCCATACATTTAACGGTGTTCCCCAGTATCGTTTCCGGCTAATATTCCAGTCCACCATATTCTCTAAAAATTTCCCAAATCGCCCGTGTTTCATATGATCTGGATACCATGTGACTGCATCATTATTTTGTAAGAAAGTCTCTTTAATCTCAGTTGTCCGAATGAACCAGCTTTCTCCAGCATAATACAGGAGTGGTGAATCACAGCGCCAGCAATGCGGATAACTATGTTCATATTTCTCCTTATGGTATAGCAAGCCTTCTCCAGCTAAATAACGAACAATATCAACATCACATTCTTTCACAAACTTACCTTGTAAAAACGGAACAGCGTCCGTATACTTACCTTGCTCATCCACAACATGCAGGAACGATACTCCTTGATTTTGCACCACTTTATAATCATCTTCTCCATAAGCTGGTGCGATATGAACAAGCCCCGTTCCGCTATCTTCTGTAACAAAGTCTGCTGAAATAACACGGTATCCATTCGTAACTTCATCCATAGGAAATGGTGCTACGTATGAAGTACCTACTAATTCTTCTCCTTTATGAGTAGATAATACTTGATAGCCATCTTTTAATACATCATTTACACGCTCTTTTGCGACAATATAAACAGTTTCATCTTTCTCTGCTTTCACATATTCCATATTTGGATGTACAGCAAGTGCTACATTAGCAGGCAACGTCCACGGCGTCGTTGTCCAGCCAAGAAAATATTCATTTTCACTACTTAGTACTTTAAATTTCACAGTTGCACTTAAATCTTTTACTGTTTTATATCCTTGCGCCACTTCATGTGAACTAAGTGATGTTTGGCAACTTGGGCAATATGGAGACACTCGGTGCCCTTTATATAGGAGCCCTTTTTCATGAATTGTTCCAAGAATATGCCATACGCTCTCGATATAAGGGTTCTCCAACGTTACGTACGGGTCATCCATATCGACCCAATATCCGATGCTCTCAGTAAATTCACGCCACTGCTTCTCATACGTAAATACACTTTCCTTACATTTTTGAATAAATGGTTCAATTCCGTATTCTTCAATCTCATGTTTACCAGAGATACCAAGCTGTTTTTCAACTCCTAATTCTACCGGTAATCCATGTGTATCCCAGCCAGCTTTTCGAAGTACTTTATATCCAGTCATTGTTTTATATCTTGCTACTAAATCTTTAATTGTCCGTCCAAGCGCATGTCCCACGTGTGGCAATCCATTTGCAGTTGGTGGCCCTTCATAAAAAACGAAAGATTGTGCACCTTCACGATTTCGAATGGATTGCTCAAAGATATTCTGCTTGTTCCACTGCTTGCGAATTCGTGTTTCTCTCCCTACAGCTGATTCTTTTACATCTACCTTCTCCATTTACAATCACTCCTTTGAAATTTTGTAAAAGCACACAAAAAACCCGTCCCTATAAGTAGGGACGGGTTTACCCGCGTTACCACCCTAATTCTATTAGCATCTTCACCAATAGCACTTAGCAACGTACTACCATACGCGTTCTTTGTAACGGTAGACATCCGTCCGAGCTTACTTTATTCAGCCACGGCTCCTCGGAGATGATTTTCAAATAAAGTCTGTACACCGACTTTCAGCACAGTGCCGGCTCTCTGGAGAACAGTACGATATTTTACTCTTTCTCGTCTTCAGATTTGTATACTTTTATTAACAGTTATTTTATTCCATAAAATATATAATTGTCAATCAATTCAAAAATATTTTTTCATTTTCTTCCTCGTTCTCGAATTTTAAACATCGTGAAAAATTTCTATTTCTTTATCCCGCATTAACGGACAATAAGACTCCACTGATTAAAGTTTCACTTTATCGTTTCCCATACTTCCGCTAAATCTTCATCTTCTTCCGCAAGTTCTGCAAAAAATCCAGTTTCATCTTCATGAAGAACCGTTTCAAGTTCTGCTTTCGCCTCAGTATTTCTCTTTAAAACAGCTAAATAACATGCTCTATTGTATCGAACTAACAAATCCGAAGAACCGAAAGCTATTATATGATTTGTTAGTGCTTCTGCCTTTTCTGTTTTTCCAATCTGATGATAAGACGCTGCTAAAGCGAGAAATATTCCATTATCTTTTGGATGATGCACGACTCCTTTTTCTAGCATTGGAATAGAATCTTCAAATCTTGCTTCACTTTGATAGATTTCCGCTAAAGCAAGGAATGCACGGCTCACAAAAGGCATTCTTTCAATTAATTGTAAACAAATCTTTTCTGCCTGTTTTTCTTCCCCCAACATGAATAGAACATTTGAATGTAATAACAGAATGTCATAATCATTTGGCTCTTCTCTAATCATCTGCTTTATGAATTCAAGAGCATCTCTTAACATTTCTTCATTTTCATTCCTATATTCAATAAGAAGATTTACAAGTTGCCTTGCCGTGCTAACATTCCAAATGTTTTCTAATGATGTTTGCAATACATCTATCGCTTCTGTAATCATATTTCCATTTTCATAAAATATCGCTAAACGCTGCGCTGCCATACTATTTCTAGCATTTAATTTTAAAGAGATTTCAAATAGATCAATTACAGTTGTAATAAGCGAAATTTCTTTCGCACGGTTTTTCATTCGATAAAACGCTCTTGTAAAAATTGATTTCTTCGGCTCTTCATTTTGTTGTTGTGCAGTTTGCCTCTCAGCAAGTACAGATCCAGCGTACATAAATGCCGTACTTCTTTCTTTTTTCTTAACGGGCAACAAATGAAGAGAATCTCGTATTTGAGATAATTTCTGCTCCTGTTCCATTGCTTGAACATACACTTTAAATACACGCTCATTTTCAATGTCTTGTCTTATTAAACTTGTAACAAATGGAAGCACTTCAGAATCCCTATTTTTAACAAGTACTTTTGCATAGTGATATCGTACTTCTACATGTTCCTCATCCATTTGTAAAGCTTCTTCCACTAGCTCTTGTTCTTTCTCTCTCTCTTTCATGGCACCATATACATATGCAAGAGCATCTAAACGCCACATTTCATCTACTTTACCATCTAATTTATCTAACTTAGATAGAAGCTCTTTATGAAGACCATTTTCTACTGAAAGCTCTGCTAGATACTCCATATTTACAATCATCGGCTCTTGCAGCATTGCCTGAAGCATATGATATTGTTCTTTTAATCGATTTTCTTCTGCTTCATATATTTCCGCTAACTTCAAATGTACTCCTATAAAGTTTGCATCTATTTCTAAGCAAGTCTCATACGCATTTTTTGCCGATTCCAATTCCCCTAATGCCATAAGGGATTCACCGATGCGATAATACGGAAGCGTACTCGTTCTGTGCTTTATTGCCTGATTGTATCGTTTCATCGCTTGATCGTATTGTCCAAGAGATTCATATAAAATACCAGCATAACAGTCATACTCGACTACATCTGGTCTTTCTTTTCCTAGTTTTCTTAAAAATGTTATCCCACGTTGTACAAATGCCGTTCCTTCAACTCTATTTACATATTCTTCTAACATATTTGCTATATTATTTTTCAAACATCGGATACCATTTTCTAACTTAGACAACGCTATCTTTAATTGTTCTTCATTAGCTCCTAATTCAATTTCAGCATCCCATAACACCATTCCTGCATTCATTAAAAACTCATCATTTTGTTCAAATTGCTTTTCCATGCTAAAAATGTAACGTTTTGCATCATCATACTGTTCTTTTGCCACATAAATTTGAATCAAACCAAAATGAGAATAAACATCTCTATTATTCTCTTCTAAAGCACGTTTATATATTTTTTCAGCTTCTTCAAATTCATCATTTTGAAAATGTAAATCTCCTAATCGAACATATAATGACGTTGCTTCTTCACAATTTCCGATGCCCTGCAATAAAATTTCTTCTGCAGCCTTCTTATCTTCTAAATCTAATTCATATATTTCTGAGAGTTTCACATATGGATATGGTACTGTTTTATCTAATTGAATTGCAATGCGAAGTCCTTTAATTGCTAAATGCAATTTCTCTATTTGATGCGCACACCTGGCTCTTTCATACCATATATGCGCTTCATACTTATATTCTTTCAATAAATCATTAAACACTTCATATGCTTCTGCATAGCGCTCTAAATCCATTAAAATCAAGCCATGATTTACAAGAACAAATCTGTCCGGATGACGCCCGAGTGCAATTTGTGACATTTTCAATCCCTGTTCAGACTGATCGATATACATATATGATAATGCTAGAAAACTCCATGCGATTGGCTGGTCGGCATCTAATTGTAAAGATGAGCGGAAACTAGAAATAGCCGCTTCATACTCTTCTTTCTCTACAGAATAACGTCCATGTATAAAATGATACAACGCTTGGCTATTCTTTTTCTCGACACTTTGCAAGATATCACTAGCTCGCTCTAGATCTTGCATACGGATAAAGCATTGTGCACTATGGAGCTTAACAAAATCTGAATCAGGATATCTTTCCATTAACCTTTTGGCACAATGAAGAATAAATTCCTGATTCACTTCAACATCCATATGTTTAATTGTGTATAACCACGTGTACGGATTTTCGCTTGTCTCTTGTAAAAAAGATACGAGTTTTTCAATCCCTTGTTTATCCTGTTCTTCTAAATGATCTGTCAAGGAGAATAGCGTTCGGAAATATACATCTTCCTCTTCTAGTAAAAATGACAATTGTTCTCTTTTTTCCTTAGGAACAAATACAATAGATAAACCATCTGTGTAACGATATCTTTCCTGCAACTTTTCATATTCGATAAAAAGCGGCTCCAAAAAATTAGGATCTTGAACCGAAAAAGATTGTAACTGGTCATCATATGCAGAAAGAACTTGAACGTGGGATGCATGTTCAATATCTATACTTAATAAAACTGGAATATTTTGATCAAGTAATGCTTTATAGTTCTCTTTCGTTCCTTTAAAATAATGACAAACATAGCCCAGTTTTTCTAAATACATTACCGTGTCTGAAAACTTCGATCCTGTTACATCAAATATATGATGCGCGATTTCATCTTGTGTACGGCTTTCTCCCCATAAGCGGAGCATCATCTCCAAGCTCGCTGGAACACAATAATTATCTTTTTGTACGATTGGAACTAATGGTAATCTTACTTTTTTTCCAGCCCGGTATTTTTCTATATTATGATATAGCGACTTTCTTAAACACACTTCCGTTTTTAATAAAGCAAGTAAATCCTCAGTGTTATTCATTTTATATAACGCTTCTGCACGTAAATGTGTAAAATAAGTTTTATACGAATGATACGGCAATATCAGGTTGATCTTATCTATTACAGTCAGCATTTCCTCATAACACTGTAAATCTAGTAAATGTTTCACCTTTTCAAAATAAAAATACGGTACTTGCGGAAACTGGTCTATCGCATCGTTAATCAGTTGTAACGCTCGTTTCTGTTTCCCTTTATATGCATATAACTGTGATAATAAGTAAATCGCCAACTCTTCATTTTCCTTATGCTTCATCCCAGATAAAAGCGACTGCTCTGCTTTCTCCCATTCTCCTGTTTGTATATAAAAATAGCCCCATTTATCAAAAACTGGACGTGTACTATAACTCTCAGCTTTTTTCATATATAGGAATGCTTCTTCATTCTGTTTCATTTCTAAAAGGCATCTTACCAATGTAAAGTATGCTTTTGATAAAATATCAGAATCTATTTGATCTACCTTTGTATCTTCCAGCGCATCCTTTAATAATTTTTCAGCATCAAGTATTTTTCGGTCATCAATTAGCTCATCACAATATAAAGAGAGCGTTCTCATATTTGAGAATTTTTTATATGAATAGCGGATTAAAAAGGCACTATATTGGTGCATAAGCCCTTCATCTGTAAGGCGGATTAACGTATCAAATTCCTCAGTTGACGAAATCGAAGAAAGCCAATCTTTCACATAAGATAATGTATTCATTTTCCGTATGTTTGCAATTTCTTGATTCACATCTTTTAATCCATCTATAAATCGCTTTTCTTTCAGACATGTTTCTAATCTCCTAAATTCTAACATGCATTCACCTCAAGTAATTATTTTTATTACGCATCGTTGACCACTCCCACGGCTAAAGCTCGTGGGCTTTCCCGCTCACAAATTCTGTAAGTAGTATCCTTATCTGCTTTCTTAGATTTTACACAGTATATATAAGGTATTCAATAAAAACCTTATATAATTCTCAATAATAAACGATATCGTTTGAATTATTATTTAAAAATAAGAAAAATAACTATTTTTCCATGTATTTTATTTAATTTAATAAAATACAACCTTTTTATTAAGTTGATCATTATTTATCCAGCTTTAACGGGCTGTAATACTCCCACCTCAAAACTTAAGAGAATACGAAGAAGTTTAGATGGGAGATAAACAGTCCATAAAAGCCCGATTAGTGAGGGCTAACAATCAGTTGGGATGGAGAAACTCCCCACTGATTGAAGTTTCACTTTATATATCAAAATTTCCGAGG
Organism: Bacillus sp. Medicinal_06; assembly: GCF_056711665.1. Lineage (NCBI taxonomy): Bacteria > Bacillati > Bacillota > Bacilli > Caryophanales > Bacillaceae > Bacillus > Bacillus sp. Medicinal_06. The sequence continues at coordinate 338,079 of NZ_JBWYHD010000003.1, forward strand.
TGTTTGTATCCTATTTTACCGTCTTTGATTTCGTGGTTAGAGTCTTATTGCCCGTTAATGCAGGATAAAATAAACCCCATCCTTTTATTGACAAAACAAATATTTCCATATATATTGCAAATAAATACTAAACGTTTAGTATTCCACTTTTCCTATTTGAACGGAGGATATATATGACACGATTAATGGTACTAGGTTTACTCATGCAATATGGTCCTATGTCTGGATATGAATTACAGCAAGCTATGCAATCTGCACAAACTGATACTTGGGCAGGTGTTTTTCCCGCTTCGATTTATCATGCCTTAAAAAAAATGGATAAAGAAGGATTAGTAGAGCTTGATGCTGTTGAAAAAACAGGGAATCGTTCCAAAGCAATTTACAGTATTACGCCTGCTGGAAAAGATGAGTTTCATACACTCATGATTCAGTCATTCCAGCATTCTTCAGTTGCTTTCCCAACAGAGTTATATACAGCACTCACTTTCTTCGACGCAAATACTGTTTCTCTTGAACACATCTCATCCGCCTTACAAGATCAAAAAAAGAAAATTATGGAAATGTACAAAAATATGAAAGCTGGACAATCTATTAAAGAAAAAATGATAGAGATTCCAGAGCATGTAAGTCTTATCTTTGAAAATATTTATGAACAGTGCGAAATACAGCTACGTTTCATTGAAAAAATGGAAAAAATGTTATCTCGATTAGAAAATAAGAAGAACACGGAGGGAAATTGATGGAGGCTAGATTAAAAATGTCTCGTGTACAAAAAGCTTCATTATGGGTTGTAGCAGTGGCTGTCTTTACAGATATGCTCATCTACGGAATGATCGTCCCAATCTTACCACGGTACGCAGAAACCCTAGGTGCTTCCCAAACAGAGATTGGTTTTTTATTTGGTAGTTACGCGATTACTTTACTTCTCTCTACCCCCATTTTAGGAGTAGTTTCCGATAAGGTTGGAAGACGTCTTCCTATGATTCTAGGTTTATTTGGATTCGCAGCCGCAACCATTTTATTCGGACTTGCAAATAGCTTTTGGTTGCTTGTACTCGCAAGGATGTTACAAGGTATATCTGCCGCGGCAACATGGACAGCTGGATTAGCACTTCTAGCAGATGTGTTCCCTCTACAAGAACGTGGAAAAGCCATGGGTCTCGCTTTATCGGGACAAGCAGCTGGAATGCTCCTTGGGCCAACAATTGGCGGGGCGCTTTATCAATGGGGTGGTTATCATCTTCCCTTTATTATCGCTGCAAGTATTGCTCTCGTTGATGGTATATTACGAATGATATTACTTCCTAATGAACCAAAATCCAGCTCACACCAACGAATTAGCTATCGATCTATCTTGAATATGCATTCCCTATTTATTATGATCGGTATAATTATTCTAGGATCGGCCTTACCTAGCGCTTTAGAGCCAACTCTTCCTCTCTATTTACAAGACACCTTACACCTTAGCCCTGGAACAATTGGACTCTTATTTGCTGTTCCAACTCTCGCATATGGTTTTACAGCACCAATCATCGGTACACTGTCAACTAAAATTGGTAGAAAACAAACGATGGCAATAGGCATAGCTTTAGCTGCTTTATGTTTCCCATTTACAGCAATTGTTTCTCATACCGCCCTTGAAATATTTATACTCGCTATCCTTGGAATTAGTTTTAGTCTTTTACTAGCACCTGCTTTACCAGAACTTACATATCTTGCAGATAAAAATGGAATGCAAGCATATGGAATACTTTTTGCTATTTATAATACAGCCTACTCAATTGGTATGTTTTTCGGCCCGCTACTTAGTGGAAGTCTATCAGATTTATTTGGATTAACAAATGCTTTCTACATATTTAGTGTTGTTCTTTTCTGTTATCTGTGCTTATTTTTGTGGAAAATGAAAAAATGACATTAGGTTATAGCCGTAATTACAAAATCTATGGACGAAAACAATAAAAAAACCCGTGAATTATTCACGGGTTTCCCCTTTCGAAAAGCTAATCGCAATTGTTCCAGCACCTGCATGAACAGCAAAAGATATCGGAAGCGGATAAATTAGAAACTCCATTTCAGGAAATACTTCTCTAAAATAGGTGATCCATTCTTCTGCTCCTTCTTCATCATTCGCATGAAAAACATGTACTACTTTTGAAGTTTCTTTTTCAAGTTCATTTCGCATATATTCTTTGCATTTTTGTATTTTACGAACTTTCTTCTCTAACACAAGTTCGCCATGTTTTACTTCTAGAATTAGGTTTACACTTAGTAGACTGCCTAGTATAAATTGTACACCCTTCACACGTCCACTTGCATATAGACCTTTCAAATCTTTTGGAAATACATAGTAAGGACTACGCTCAGCATCTTGTATTGTTTTTTGTATATCTTGTAAAGTCATACCCTCATGGTATAACGTTTGTGCTTTTATTAAAAGTTCATCCATTGGATAACTTGTTGTTTCACTATCTATTACGATTAAAGGAAATCCTGCCATTTCTGCGGCAAGTTTCATATTTTGATAGGTACCACTTACTTTTCCGCTAATTGTGATAGCAAATCCTTCTTCATATTCTTCTTTACATTTTGAGAAAAGTGAAACCATCTCTCCTAAATTAGGTTGTGATGTGGTTACCGTTACACCTTCTTTTAACGCATCATAAACACGTTCACGAACACCTTCTTCACAATCTTTATAGGCTGTTCCATTTATAACAATTTCAATCGGTATAACAAAATTATCTTCACTTGTTGTAAAGTTTGCAGTTGTACTATCAGTAAACCAAGCAACACGCTTCATGTTGTTCCTCCCTTGTGTGCATCCTTTTCTTGAACTTTTCTCACAATTCTATCTATTCGAGTTATAAAAAGGACTCTGCTTGCTATAATAACAAGACTATCTCTGTTTTTCTATAGGAGATGGATGATTGGGGCAAAGTTTTCAAAATTAATATCGAATCGAATTGTATTCGTACACAATTTCGACATATTTATTTTTCGTACATACGCTTAAATTAAAAAACAAGGCTTCTAACACGTATACGAAGTTAGAAGCCTTATCTCATTTAAGGAAAACGAATTTAATAAAAATTCCTACTATCAGTGATAAAATTATATATATGACCACCAAAGAAAGAAAGGTTTCATTTGCATAAATCAACATAAATAATAAGGAGAGTATGAAAACGATGATTGGCATAACAAATATTTTTTGATTCTCCAATAAACAACTGAGCTTAATATAATCGTGAGCATTGGAAAGAGAATCAAAACTAAGAACATTGGATTACTAAATATGTCTGCCATTTTCTTAATTCCTCCGATACCGAAAATCGGCCATCATTTAAACAATTTAATAATGTTTTTAGCATATGTACCATTCACTTCATACCCCGATCCATGCTGTTCATTGGTACTCTCTACAAACATAACCTGCCTATTGTTTCCTTCTAACCACACTAAGAAATCTTGTTTATCTCCACCATTATATTTTAATGTCATTACAGCATTCATATTGTCCCGTGCTTCTTTGTCTAAAAATACCTCTTTCTTTTTTGCATTTTGAAGACCATCAATGACGGTTTGCATAGTAGATTCGCTAGCTAGTTTTTTACTATTGTTTGTCTTTGCATTCTTTAACTCAATGGAAGCCACATCTTTATTTTCAAATTGTACAACTTTTGTTATAGTGGCTAGCGATGTAGCGTTCTCTTGCTCTTCCTTATCAGAAAAATTCGAGCAGCCTACAACACCTAAAAACAATGTACATACCATGCAAGAAGCTATTAATTTTTTCAAGTTTCTCGTCCCCGTTCCTAGTATTTATATAAAAAAATACACATCGACAATTTACCCTACATGAACAGGCAGTTTATCAAGTATTTCTTCTCTGGGTTCTTTTTATTTCCTGCATATAAATTATGTATTCACTATTTAATCTAAGTACACTTCTACATCTCATAAAAAAAGGATACTATGCATTTTATAAAACATAGTATCCTTTAGCATTTTTAAATTATAAAATTGTTTTACTTACATCTCTTCCGGAGCACCCATTCCAAGTAAACGTAATCCTTCTTTTAACACAATCGTTACTGCATAAACAAGTGCAAGTCTGCTTTCCTTCTCTTCATTATCCTCTAAAATACGAACATTTCCATAATATTTATTAAATGCTTGTGCAACATCTAACAAATATTTCGCAATATGTGAAGGTTCATTTTTAGAAAAGGCTGTTTCAATCACCTCTGGGAATCTATTCAATAATTTTATCGTACTCCAACTATGATCATCGTTTAACGCAAACGATCCTACTTCAAATTCAGCACTTTCTTTTCGTAAAATGGAGCAAGCACGTGCATGTGTATATTGAACATATGGCCCTGTTTCTCCTTCGAATTTCAGCATTTTTTCTAAAGAGAACTCAATATTATGCATACGTTCATTTTTCAAATCATGGAAAATGATTGCACCGACACCAACTTGTTTTGCAACTTCCTCTTTTTGCTTTAAGTCTGGATTCTTCTCTTCTATATTTTGCTTTGCAAGCGTAATCGCTTCTTCTAATACTTCCTCAAGTAATACAACTTTCCCCTTACGTGTGGACATTTTTTTACCATCTTTTAAAATGAGTCCAAATGGTACATGAGCCATACCATCTACCCAGTTATAACCGAGTTTCTTTAATACGGTGAAAAATTGTGTAAAGTGCAAGCTTTGCTCTGCTCCTACTACATATAGCGCTTTATCAAATTCATATGTGTTTTGACGATAGAGTGCCGCTGTTAAATCACGAGTTGCATAAAGCGTGGTTCCATCTGATTTTTTAATTAAACATGGCGGCATATCCTCTTCTTCTAAATTAACAACTTGTGCTCCCTCTGATTCTTCTAATAATCCTTTTTCTTCTAAGATTTCAACAAAGTCATCCATTTTATCATTGTAAAAGGCTTCACCTTGGAAATTCGTAAATTCAACACCAAGCAGTTCATAAATGCGAGAGAACTCTTTTAAAGATTCGTGGCGGAACCAGTTCCATAAAAAGACCGCTTCTTCATCACCATCTTCTAATTTCTTAAACCATGCACGACCTTCTTCTTCTAGCTCTAGGTTCTCTTTTGCTTCTTCGTGGAAATGAACATATAACTTAAATAATTCACGAATTGGATCTTCTTTTACAAGCTCTTCATTTCCCCATTTTTTATATGCGGTAATTAATTTTCCAAACTGTGTTCCCCAATCACCAATATAATTGATTCCTACAACTTCATATCCACACTTTTCGGCGATATGTTTTAAAGAATTCCCAATCATCGTTGAACGTAAATGCCCCATGGAGAACGGTTTCGCGATATTTGGTGAAGAGTAATCGATTACTACTGTTTTTTCTCGCCCAAGATGCCCCAGTCCATATTCTTCTTTTTTAGCTAAAATCATTTTTAATACATCATCGCTTACTATGTGACGGTTAAAAAATACATTCACATATGGTCCAACTGCCTCCACTTTTGTAAAAAATGAATCGTTTAAGTTCTCAGCGATTTCTTTCGCGATCATTGCTGGTGCTTTTTTATATTGCTTGGCGAGCATGAAACAAGGGAATGCAGCATCTCCAAATTCATCTTGCTTCGGAGTTTCAATTAGACCTGTAATCTGTTCCAATGATAATTCTGATTCAATCACTTCAAATAAACTTTTTGCGAATTTAATTTTATATTCCATGTTGCTCCCTCCTTAGTTTTGAAAACACAAAAAACTCGTCTCTAAAAAAGAGACGAGTTATCACCCGTGGTACCACCCTTGTTGTTCCAAAGAACCACTTTCCCGTTTATAACGAGGACAGGGGGCCCCGGCTTACTCTACTATTCATTTCAAGCAGCGTCTCCGAAGTGCGCTTCATCCGTTTCTCCGTACTAGGCTCCCACCATCCCTAGCTCGCTTTACTTATAAAACAGACTACTCTCTTCATCTACGACATCATATATAATTGATTATTGCTTATTATACATCTTTTCAAACAATTAGCAAGGTTCAATTACACCAAAATGAAATTTTGCACTTTTTCGCTTATGAACAAAGAAGTTATGTCGTTCAAATCGTGTACTACGAAAATGATCTTTTAGAACAACACGTTTCCTAGCAACACGCTTTGCTTCTGCAATCGTTTCGTCTGTAATATCATTATACAAAGCAAAGTGCTTTAACCCTCGAATTCCATCAGATTCAATTACTGTTTCTTCAAACATCGGATCCAGATACACAACGTCATAACTATCGTCTTCGGAGTTCTTTAGGAAATCAAAATGTTCGGTTTGCTTCACTCTAATTCTACGCATTGCTTCATCAATTTCTGGTATTCCCGCACACCACTGCTTTAAACCTTTATTCATGATATAAGCCATATAGCGATTTCCTTCAAGCCCCGTTACAGATCCATCTTCTCCAACAACATAGCTTGCTACAATACTATCTGATGCCATACCAAGCGTACAATCTAACACCGTCATTCTTTTTTCTAATTTTGCAGCTTCTACGAATGGATCATGTTCTCCCCGCATTAATCTTTTCACACGAAACATTGCAGAATTAGGATGGAAAAAGAACGATTCTTCTGTACCTTTTGGATAAATTGCTAAACGATTCTTTCCTACAACAAGTACATCTTGTCCAAACTGCTCATGTAGTTTCACTACAGATATATCATTACGTACAACAAAAGAAGATTGTAATTCTTCTGCTACTTTTTTTGCATAAGTTGTCATTTCCTTATTTGTTCGTCCTGCTGTTGTTACAATCATCTTTTCACCTCAAATATAAAGAAAAAAGGGAGAATGACTCCCCCTTTTTTAGCAATGCTTTTCAAAAGCCTGTTCTAAGTTATTAATGATTTCTTCCATTGTTGCTCCTTCAATTTCATGACGATGAATGAAGTGAACAACTTCTTTTCCTTTTAATAACGCCATAGATGGTGAAGATGGTGGAATATCTCCGAAGTACTCACGCATTGTAGCTGTTGCGTCTTTATCTTGTCCTGCAAATACAGTTACAAGATGATCAGGTTGTTTTTCAGAACGTACAACCGCTTGACCAGCTGATGGACGAGCTAAGCCAGCTGCACAACCACAAACAGAGTTTACAACCACTAATGTTGTACCTGTCACATTTTCCATATATTCTGTTACAGCTTCTTCAGTAGTTAATTCTTCAAATCCAGCACGCACTAATTCTTGGCGCATTGGAATTACCATTTGACGCATATATTCTTCGTATGCATTTGACATCTTGTAATCTCTCCTTCAACTTTCATTCCAAATTCATCATATCACGCTCTTATAATAGGTGCAAAAGAAAGATAGCAATGTTTTCATTTTTTTGAAGGGATTTCACAAACCCCTTCATGGCAGTGTCCAACAGGTACAAGTTTTCTATTATTAGCAATATAATCATACACTTTATTTCCAAACCTAAGTAAAATAGATAATTTAATAAATGGTACCGCAAACCAGTATGACGGCACAGCCTTGGCTAATACATATACACTACCAATCCCATCATACCATTTATGATCGTTTAAAATGTAAAGTCGTTGTTCCATCTTTCCTTGCAGCTCTTTGGAAAGTTGATACTCCTCTACAACATCTTTATCACGAAAAGAAACAAACTCCACTGCACCTTTTCTATCAAGCTTCTTCGTACGCTCTGCCACTGCCATGCACATCGGACACAAACTATCGTAGAAAACGAGCATATGATTATTCTCCTTTACGAGACTCCGTCATTTGTTTCCAAACTGACCCTTTCGCTTCTTCTCCGCCTTCAATACGTTCTAACGCTAAACGAGCTTGCATTGCTACTTCGAACTCTGGATCATCTTGCGCAGCGCGCAGTGCTGGAATCGCACTTTCATCACCAAGTTCAAATAAAAACATCGCTGCACGCCAACGTACCAATTTACTTGGATCTTTAAGTGATTTAATCATCACAAACATCGCTGCTGGATCCCCTACATCTGATAAGCAATCACCAGCAGTACGGCGGACACTTACAGATCGATCTAGTAAAGCTTTATATAGCAATGGCAATACTTCATCACCTTTTACCATACCTAAGTACGCTGTTGCCAGGCGGCGGATCGATACTTTTTCATCTTCTAACGCTTTTTTCAATACAGGAATATCCTCTTCTGTGGGATCCATTTGTTCAAGCGCTGCATAACGATTTTTCCAATCAGGATCTGCCATCATTTCCTCTGTTACTTTATATGGTTCACGCTTTGTAATCGTTACTTCCTTAGCACCTGCTTGATCTAATAATTCTTTTACAGTTTTTTCAACGCGCTCCTCTGGATAAGCAGCTACAATTTCTTCGACAACTTCTTTTCCGATTTCTTCAAAATTACCATAGCGTGTACTTTGTTCTACCCATTTACGCTCTTTCACAACGTTAGGCGCAGACATTTGTACTTTCATAATCGCTTCTTTAAAACGATCTGGTAACCCAACTCGCTCTTCCGTTGTTCCATCTGTTAATTTCACCTGCATTGGAATTGTAAAGAACATTTGAATGAATACTTTCACTTCACCAAAATGCGAAAGTTGCTCCCTCTCATCTTCTTCAGTTACTTCTTCTCCAAACACAGCGCGAACTTGTTGCAAAAGTACTTTCCAGTCATACTTCGCATTTCTCTCTACTGCTAAAAAGTCCGCAACATGGTATACACCTTTAATACCTTCAATTTTTAAAATGTGCTGCACTTGCTCTGGCGCTTGTTCCGCATTTTCATTTGTATAATTATTACGTGCTCCTGATGGTAACACTTCATTTAAGATAACTTTCATCGTATTTGGACTTGGCGTTGGTTCAATTGCTTTAATCTTCACGTAAATAAACTCTCCTTTATTGCTTGTTCTTAGCTGTATTGTAACATGTTCTATCGCTATACTCCTACTGAGACGCTTGCTTTTTCTAATCCCGATTATAGTCTTAGTAGAATTGATGAATATCATGTAACAACTACCGCCGATTTATATATCCTTTTTAGTATAATCCCCCTTCTCTCCTTCGCTCAAAAAAGTAGATTGATAATAAAAAGTAAAATGTTAATCAGCTCCTCCCTTCCTTTCGCTGAATTTTAAGATAAGACTCTTACTACCCGTTAATGCAGGATAAATAAAAAAAGGTATTGCTTTGCAACACCTTTTTCTATCACCATAAATTCATTTTATGATGTATTACAATTATTTTGTTACTTCTTTCGTTAAAGATACTCCATCCTTTTCTTTCATTTCACGCTCAAGTTTTGCAATTTTCATATCAAATGTATCACGCTCATGATCTTCATTCATGCGAAGCTCTAAATCACGAATGTGATCTTCAATTTCTTCAAAACGCAAGAACGGATTATTCTCATCCATTTTATGAAGAGCTGTATTCATACGACGGTTTGCATGTGCCATATTTTCGCGAGCCATTAATTCCATGCGCTTTGCATTCATTTCTTTTAGTTTATTCTTCATTTCAGAAAGACGACGTTCTAACTCATCAATTTGCTCCACTACACCTGCATACATTTCTTCTAGACGAGCGACTTGCCCTTCATAATATGCTACTTCTTCTAATGCACGTTCATGCAATTGCATTTCTCCTGCTTCTTGTGCAATTATCGCCTGCTTTGAGCGCTTATTTACGAAATAACGAGCCTGTTCAAGTTCACGGGAAAAGTTAGATTTTAATGTTTTATGACGCTGAATTAATTTTTCAATTTTTGTTACTTCACGCTCACTATCACGTAAATATTGATTTAACATAGCAATTGGATTTTTTCTTTCTTTCTCATCTAATACATTATGAAAATCTGCTAAAATTGCATCGCGTACACGTCCGAATAAAGATTGTTTCATTCTAATCTTCCTCTCTTCTACTTTATGATTTAAATTATTTTATATTAGTTTTTCATTAACTTGTTCCACTCATCTTCAAAGTTGCTATATGGTTTAGAACTTTCTGAAGCAGCATCCACTACTACATCTTTTTCTTTTTTCCACTCACGGTATCCGTAGTATAGAACGACTAACGCTGCAACACCGATTAGTGCTGGGGAATGAGAAAGGGCAATTGACAAGCCGATTAAACCGGCAATACCCCAAGCTAACTTTCCAAAAAATGATTGTGCTCGCACAAATGATTTATAGCTCCAGTACGCAATTCCTGCTCCAATTGCGAATCCTACAATACCAGCAAGACTACCAAGAGCAATTAAAGCCAAAATACCGGCTGCGATAAACACTAGAAATTGTTTCATCTTGTGCTTGCCTCCCTTCGATTTGATACTCTTATCTTAACTATTTTTTTGATTTCCCATAACGAGCTTAAGAACCGTTTTCCAATCAGACTTAAGACCTATTTCAGGTTAGACCTCATTAAGATGTGTGTAAACCAAAACAGAAATTCAGACTGTTCGTTTTATACAACATTTAAAAACAGAGGATTAAAAGCACAGACAAGCTGGTTCCGATAAAATATCGAAAGCAGCTTGTTTGTGTTTGTTTTTTTATTAAAATATCTATTTTATAAAGCATATTTCTTTCACTTATATTTTCTGATTTTACTTTGATGCCCCCTCTTTCTTTCGCTCCAAAAACGCAATTCTTTCAATGACAACTTCTGTTTTATACACCCTCTTCCCCTGTTCATTATCATAGTTACTCGTATGAATACGACCTGTAATCCCAACTAACGAACCTTTCTGGCAATACTCTGATACATTTTCAGCCGATTTTCTCCAGACGACGCAGTAAATATAGTCAGCTTGCTGCTCCCCTAAACTATTTCGGAATCCTCTATTTACCGCAACACATATACGTGCATAGGCAATCCCTTGCTTTGTGTAGTATAGTTCTGGATCTTTCGTCAATCTTCCAATTAATACAACTCGATTCATCATATTTATACCACCTCACATTTTTCCTTTATTGTAGAAAAAAATAGAAGTTAGGTAAAAACTGTAAAATATTGTATTTCTAAAAGAAAATAAGCACTTTGAATCTAATAAAATAAAAAAAGAAATTCTGCATGTTTCAATCATGCAGAATTTCTTAAAATGTTTACATTTCATTATTTCACTTATACCTCAGTGCAAGATATGTAATATCCTCCGCGAGCCATCCGTATGTCAACTTGATACAGTGTATTTTCTAAATAAAAAGTAATCGGTTTTACTTTACTTTCAAATTCTAGTTTTTCCTTAGATTCAGCAGCATATGTTTCAATAGCCTTACAAATGATTTCAGTAGATGGATAAATCAATGCGGCGTCTAATTCAATAAAAAAGCTCTTTCCTAATAGTTTTTTTAGTAGACTTTTCTTTTCTTGTATCATAACCTCTTCCCTCCTGCTATTTCATAATTTTCACCACTCTCATCATCCATATTATACCACCGAAAACAAACTCTTCCTGAATTACAAACAGCATTTACTTTAAATCTAAAAAACAAAAAATCCTGCATGTTTCAAACATGCAGGATTTCTTTCAATTAGTCGTTTTTCGTAAAGTAAGAAACAAAACGAAGAATTTCTAAGTACAGCCACACTAATGTCATCATTAGTCCCATTGCACTGTACCACTCCATATATTTTGGAGCGCCACTACGTGCACCATTTTCGATTAAATCAAAGTCTAGTAGTAAATTTAATGCAGCTACTACAATAACAACTGCACTAATAATGATACCAATTGTTCCGCCTTGATGAATATACGGAACAGTAACACCAAACATGTTTAATAGGAAAACCATTAAGTACATAATCAAAATTCCAAACGTTGCAGCCATTACACCTGTGCGGAATTTATCTGTTACTTTTACAACACGAGTCGCATATAACACTAACATCGCAAATAAAATTGAAATTGTTAGTAATACAGCATTTAAAATAATAGAATCCTCAAAGCGAATTGCATATACTGCTGAAATACTTCCTAAAACAATCCCTTCAACCGCTGCGTAAATAGGTGCAGTAATAGGTGCCATTTTTGGGAAGAACATAGACGCAAATGCGATGATTGCAGCCACAATTAATGCCCCAATTAAAACTGGCATTTGCATTTTCCCATTATACATCTGTATGTATGAATAGACAGACGTTGCAAGAAGCAAGACAAGCATAATAAATGTTTTACCTACCGCTCCGCCAATTGTCATTGCAGATGCACTTGCTCCTTCTTTACGAAATGCCTCTTTCTTCAACATTGGATTAGATGTTCTCATTTTTTCCCTCCTAAAATAGGTTCTACCAATAGTGTAAAGTTTTTCTCTTTACATTTCAATATATGCAGCTTGTTTTTATTTTAAACCTTCAACGATGTCAGATAGTTCGCTCCAGCGTTCCATCGCTTTTTCTAGCTCTTCTTCCGTTTGCTCTTGCGCTTCTGAAAGTTCTTGTGCCTTTGTAAAGTCAGAACCTACATTCGCAAGTTCTTCCCCAATTGCTTCAAGCTTTTCTTCAAGCGTCGCAATCGTATCTTCAATCGTTTCCCATTCACGTTGTTCATGATAAGAAAGCTTACGTTTGCGTTGTTGCTTCGGAGCTTCTTCTACTTTCTTTTCTTTCTGTACTTCTACTTTTTCTAATAGTTCTTGAGTCTTTTGTATATCTAAGTAATCACTATAGCTTCCTAGGAATTCACGAATTTCGCCACCACCAGTAAAGATAAACAGTTCATCTACCACTTTATCTAAGAAATAGCGATCATGTGATACAGTCAGAACAACACCTGGGAAATCTTCCAAATAATCTTCTAGTACTGTTAACGTTTGTGTATCTAAATCGTTGGTCGGCTCATCTAATAGTAGTACATTTGGCTCTCCCATTAAAAGACGTAATAAATACAGACGTCTTCTTTCACCACCAGATAGTTTACCTAGCGGTGTTCCATGTGAATGCGGTGGGAATAAGAAACGCTCAAGCATTTGGGATACTCCAATAACTTTACCATCCGTTGTATGAATGACTTCTGCAATTTCTTTAATATATTCAATCATACGTTGATTTAAGTTCATCTCTTCATTTTCTTGCGTATAATAAGCCACTTTCACAGTTTGTCCAACTTCAATTTCACCACTGTCAGGTGATAATTTGCCTGCAAGCATATTTAATAAAGATGATTTCCCGCTACCATTAGCCCCAATAATACCAATTCGATCTCCTGGTTTCACGATATGATTAAAATTATGTAATACCGTTTTATCACCAAATTTCTTCGTTACATCTTTTAACTCAAGCACTTTCTTTCCTAAGCGGCTCCCGCTGAGTGAAATATCCACAGACTGCTTCGCTGCTGGACCTTCTTGTTCTTTTAACTCTTCAAAGCGCTGAATACGCGCTTTTTGTTTTGTCGAACGAGCTTTCGCACCACGGCGAATCCAAGCAAGTTCACGACGATATAAGTTTTGACGTTTTGATTCTTGTGCTAATTCTTGTTCTTCACGAAGTGCCTTTGCTTCTAAAAATGTACTATAGTTTCCTTCATAACTGTACAACTTACCACCATCTAGCTCAAAAATACGATTGGTAACACGGTCTAAGAAATAACGATCATGCGTTACAAGTAAAACTGCTCCTGTATAACGCGCTAAGTACTCTTCTAGCCATTCTACCGTTTCATGATCAAGATGGTTCGTTGGCTCATCTAATATTAATAAATCCGGTGTTTCAATAAAGCACTGCGCCATTGCGATACGTTTCTTTTGTCCACCAGATAAATTTCCAACAGTTGCTGTGAAATCTGTAATACCTAACTTCGTTAAAAGTGATTTGGCATTCGCATTTGCTTCCCATGCATTCATCGCGTCCATACGTTGCTGCACTGCAAATAAGTGCTCTTGTACTTTTTCATTACTTGGGTCTTGTTCTATGTTTAGCAACGCTTGTTCGTATTCACGAAGAAGGCGAATTAGCGGCGTATCGCCGTGGAATACTTGCTCAAGTACTGTCAAATTTTCATTAAAATCCGGTTGTTGTGATAAATAGCTAATTGTATAACCACGCGTATGCGTCATATCACCTGTATCAGGAATCTCTACCCCTGCAATAATTTTTAATAATGTAGATTTCCCTGTACCGTTCACACCAATAATCCCTGCACGTTGTCCCTCTGCAATACTAAATGATAATCCGTCGAATAATGGTTTATCTCCATACGATTTTGATATGTTTTCTACTGTTAGCATTTTCATATTTGTGCATTCCACTCTTTCATAAATTGTTCGATAAACTCTTCCATGTAGCGATGACGAACTTCAGCCTCTTTTTTTGCAGCCTCTGTATTCATTAAATCTTTCAACTTCAAAAGTTTTTCATAGAAATGATTTAATGATGGGTCATTATTTTTTCGATACTCTTCTTTCGTCATTACTTCACGCGGGGGAATATTTGGATCATACATTAAACGACCTTTTGCACCGCCGTAAGCAAACGTACGAGCAATCCCAATTGCCCCAAGTGCATCTAATCGATCCGCATCTTGAACAACCTTACCTTCCAAAGTGTCTACATTACCACCATGTCCACCTTTATATGACATATTCATAATAATATGAAGGATATGTTCTTTTTCTTCTTCAGCAACACCCAATCCTTCTAACCAATCAGAAACTTTTTTCATACCAGCTTCTTCACTTTCATTTAATTTCTCATCCGCTACATCGTGAAGTAAAGCTGCCATCTCAATTACAAAACGATTCCCACCTTCTTGTTCAGACAAAACAATCGCTAATTTATGTACACGTTCAATATGGTACCAATCATGTCCACTTGCATCCTTTTCTAAAATGTTTTTTACAAAGCCGACTGTTTTTTGTATTTGTTCTTGTTTTTTCATTTATCTTCACCCAATTTCTTATTGTAACACGCCTACATTTTTTCATCACATATTTTCTTGTCCGCCCATACGCTATGTTGTATGCACAATCATGAAGGATCTGAAGGAGGAAATAAAATGTTCTATAACAATCAACATCCTTACCCGCAGCAACCATACTATCCTCAAAATCAAAAACAACAATTTCGAGAGCCGCAGCTTGAAGACCAAGAACCACAGCAACAGGAATTTGAACATCAACAAAATTCACACTTGGCACCAAACACACAAGAAGCTCAATACCAGCAAAATCCATACTTAACAGAGCAAGTTCAGCAATTCCAAGAAACTCAATATCAACAGGAGCCACACAGCGCTCAACAATTTCAAGAAACACGATATCAACAGAGTCCACACGTCGCTCAACAATTTCAAGAAACTCAATACCAGCAGGACTCATACACAGCTCAACAATTTCAAGAACCCCAATATCAGCAGAATCCATACGCAGCTCAACATTTTCCATATCAACAACCACAAATGTATCAACCATTCCAGGCCCCGCGTGTTTCACCACCGGCACCAACATTAGATCCAACTCAGCCACAAATCTTACCACCAGCTCCATTTGATCCGGCGCAAATACAAATCTTGCCTCCAGGTCCTACTACAGCTATTCCCACTGAGCCAACACAACAACAAATCCAACAAGTGGTTGGAACACAATTTTTATCTTTAAAGAAACCTGTATTGGACTTCGTAAAACCATGGGTAGAGTACGGAATGAATGAAGCAAAACATACCTCTCACAAACATGCTATGACAGAGGTCGCTGCGATTATGTTTTTAGTTGGAAAAGGATTTAATCCGACAATTGCTCATTATATTGTAGAGTCTTGGGAGAAAAATGAGCAGTTTTAAGGTTATTTGTTTTGTAAAATATAAAAGTGCCACCTCCTTATAAAATAAGTGAGGTGACATTTTTAAAATTCAATTTGTTTACATAATAATATTATGTTTATTTAGTAGATAGATGAAGATTTACTTCATCTATCTACTATCCTACCTCACACTACTCGCATCTTGGAACACCTAATGCTAAAAATAAAGCTGCTAAGTTTGCTGTGATTGGTATTTTTAACGTGATAACATCATCTACTTTTGTTACTAAAAAGAATGCTCCGTTTTCTTCTAAAATACACGTCACCAACAATTGTAAGTCCATTAGAACCCTCCTTTCAGACGAGTTACTATTAATCTATGAATTTCTTACAAAAAAGTAATAGTAATTAAATCTATTTTTCCTTATATAAAGAAATTTAATTAAAAGCCCATCAAAAAGAAATAAAATTTTCTTATTCCCTCTAGAAATCATGTAATTTCTAATTTATTCCTATATAATTAATAGAGAGTAATCTTGCGAATGGAGGTATTAAAATGGCTGTTTTAGGTAGTATAGGTGGGTCTTTATTCATAATCGCTTTCATTCTACTAATTCTATGTATCATTGCATTCTTTAGGAGAAATGGAGAGGCAATGAACTACGGCAGACCTTCTGTTATTTGTTTTATGATTTCAATTTTATCAATAGCAACTGCGGCTGACACAACTAAACATCCAATTGTTAACTTTTTTGCTAATCTAAGTTTCATTTTATGTATCTTTTTCCTCACTCTCGCAATACTATCTGTTATTAAGAAAACAGGTGTAGCAAAAATACAATTTATAATTGCGGCTGTTTTATTTGTAGCTTTTGAAGGTTTAACAAGTATCGCAAAACCTCCCCATGAAAACACATCAGCAATAACTGCTGTAAAAGAAGAACAGCAGACTATACAACAAATACAACCTACAAACGTTAACGACTAAACATATATTCTATACGAACGATGCAGAAGTAAAAAATGCAGCTATATAATGTACAACATGGATATATATGAACGCTAGTATACATAAAAAAGAAGCTCATATTCGAGCTTCTTTTTTTACAATACCTTTTCAATCTCCTTCCCTAACTCTTCCGGCTTCGTCTGCGGCGCAAAACGATCAATCACTTTCCCATCACGCCCTATTAAAAATTTCGTAAAGTTCCACTTCACTGCCTTCATGCCAAGTATGCCCGGAGCCTGATCTGTCATATATGTATAGAGTGGATGCGCGTCATCACCTTTTACATCAACTTTCGCGAACATCGGAAAAGATACACCGTAATTTAGTTCACAAAAACTTGTAATCTCCTCTTCTGTACCTGGTTCTTGTCCTCCAAATTGATTACACGGGAAACCTAAGATTTCAAATCCTTGCTCTTTATACTTTTCATAAATACCTTGCAATCCTTTATATTGCGGTGTAAATCCACACTTACTTGCGACATTTACAATAAGAAGAACTTTACCTTCATACTCTCGCAATGATTTTTCTTCCCCGTTAATCGTTTTTGCAGAAAAATTATATACTGTCATATATATCAGCCCCTCTCTATCATTTCTTACTTATTCTCATCATATATGTATTTAACTTTCCCGTCTAATGAGAGCGCTTTATTTCCGTTCGAAAATTCGACACAAACTACTAGACATTTCTCTTGGAAAGTTTTACAATTAAATTGTGAACAAAATGTGACAGTTTACCTTCTAAATTGTGACATTTTCAATTCCATTATAATGAATAAAGGATGGTGTTGATAATGAAAACTGCACAACGTGAAATGCTTTCAAATCGCGAGTTTTATTTCGTACTATACATGATGTTATTATTTGTTGTCGGTTGGTTTATGGATGTAAATGGGCTATTTTTAAGCAAGTATTTTACACTTGCAGGAATGATTTCTCTCCCACTAGTTGGCGGAATTGTCGGATTTTTTATTATGTCAATTAGCAAAGAACAAAGTAAATAACAACATTACATAAGGGCAGAAAACGATTTTTCGTTTTCTGCCTTTTATTTTATAATAAAAGAATATAAAGACTATAAGGAGTGATTCATATGAAAAAGATAGAACAATTATCCTCTCAGTTATATATCATTGATGATTACGATTTACAACATAACGAGCGTACAGGTACATACGTATTACTAGGTGATGATATTACTTTAATCGAAACGTGCGCAGCCCCTTCTCTTCCGTACATTCTAAACGGCTTACATCAATTACGTATCGACTTAGCAGATGTTAAAAATATTATTGTTACACATGTTCATCTTGATCATGCTGGTAGCGCTGGTTTAATGATGGAAAAGTGCCCAAATGCTACTCTATTCGTCCATTCACGTGGCGCACGTCATATGATTGATCCTACAAAATTAATCCAAGGTGCCAAAGCTGTATATGGCGATGCTTTTGATGAACTCTTCAGTCCAATCCTTCCTATTCCAGAAAAACGCGTCCATATTGTACAAGATGGTGATGTACTACAAATTTCAAAAAATCGGACGCTCACATTTTAT
Source organism: Bacillus sp. Medicinal_06 (assembly GCF_056711665.1). Lineage (NCBI taxonomy): Bacteria > Bacillati > Bacillota > Bacilli > Caryophanales > Bacillaceae > Bacillus > Bacillus sp. Medicinal_06. Next base: position 356,380 of record NZ_JBWYHD010000003.1, read on the forward strand.
GATACACCAGGACATGCAAAACACCATATTAGCATCCATGACTCTTTAACAAATGGCATTTTCACAGGTGACACAATTGGTATTTATTATCGAGAACTAGTTGAACTTGGCGTTGAACTATATTTACCCACCACATCTCCATCACAGTTTCAACCAGATGCGATGATGGCGGCAAAAGATCGCATCCGAAGTATGAAAGTTGACTCCATCTATTTTGGACATTACGGTGCATCTTCCCATGTTTCTGAAGTGTATAAACAGCTTGAGTATTGGCTACCTATCTTTGTTGAGACTGGAAAACAAGTATTTGAAAAAAATCAGGATTTTGAAACGGCAAGTCATGAACTATATGTTTTGCTGCTTGAAAAGGTATCCTTACACCTTTCACAGCAAGACGTACCAGCAACTCATTCTATTTACGATGTGATAAAACTAGATATGGAAATCAGTGCGATGGGAATTATTGATTATCTTACAAAGCAAGAAAAGGCTAAAACGACTACTAACTAAGTGAAAAAACACCCGAGGATATCATGCTCTATTTCAAGCATATATCCTCTTTCTTTGAATATATTTTTTGAATAATACACATATACAAAAAGGAGGGAAACGATGAAAGAAATAATCAAATACTTATGTTTCACTTTATTCATTGTTATATTGCTATTTACAGGAGGGAAAATTCAATTCTATTTAGATCAACAAGCTGAGCTATCCTTTCATATATATCCTCGAATATTTTTCTTTGTATTTTTCCCCTTTTTCATTGGTGGTGTACTGCGCTTCTGCCAGCTTATTCATAACAAGAAAAATCAACATGTATGGAAATTTCAACTAGATAAATTTATAGGCCTTGTCCTTCCTTCAATATTGATTGGTTTTTCACCTATGTTATACTTTTCACCCCTCGGACACTTCTTTCCTTACTTAGCTACTATCATTCTTCTAAATACAACATTTTCTGTAATAATAAACATAATAGCTGGTTACTCCTTCTTAGATTGTTTCTTGAACTACCCCACTTAACAATCTAACAAACTGTTTGAAGTGGGGGATTCCTACGAACACCAAAGTATCCCTCGGCTTTATGAGTAGGCAATCCCCGTAGTCCCTACGGTTAGAAGCCTTAAGGCCTCTTTTCTTAAATTTTGTCCTGCGTTGACATCTCTATCATGATGCATACCACAAGAAAGACACTTCCATTCACGCAATTTCAGATCTTTCACGCCTTTGTTTTTGTTGCCACAATGCGAACAAAGTTGAGAGCTGGCGAATGTTTTTGCTACCACAACGACTTGTTTCCCATACCACTCTGCCTTATACGCAAGCATCGCTCTGAATTGTGACCAAGATACTTCTTGAATTGCTTTCGCTAGCTTTTGATTCTATAACATATTGGATACTTGCAAATCTTCTATCCCAATCACATCGTGGTTTTTGATGATCATAGTAGAAAGTTTTTGCAAGTAATCGGTTCTTGCATTTGTGATTCGTTCATGAATACGAGCCACTTTAATTCGCTGTTTATGCCAGTTCGCTCCACCTTTTGTACGGCGAGACAAAATACGTTGGGCATGAGCGAGCTTCTTCTCTAATACCCGAAACCATTTCGGATTGCCAAATACCTCTCCAGTTGAAAGAATCGCAAAGTTTTTCACACCAACAGCGGAGCCTGTCTTTGGCAATTCTTGCACTTCTACTTCGGCAAGAATCGAGACAAAATATGTTCCACTTGGATTCCTTCTGACAGTAGCGCTCAAAATACGTCCTTCTACCTCACGACTTTTGGCAAACGTAACAAGGCCTAGTTTCGGTAACTTTATTTTATTACCTATAATTGCGATGTTCCCATTCGTATGCTTCGTTGTATATGATTGAACTTTATGCTTTTTCGATTTAAACCGAGGTGCTTTGTTTTGTTTGTTGAAGAATCGTGAATACGAGTCAGCGAGGTTATGAAGAGAAGATTGCAAGTCGTGCTGTCCACTTCTTTTAGCCATACAAATTCTTTTTTGAGAGCAGGTAATTGTGAAGAACAGGTGCCATAGGTTAATCCTTTTCCTGTTTCTTTATATCTATCATTCCATTTTGCCAAAAAGTAATTGAATACAAAACGAGAGCAACCAATTGTTTTCGCAATACGTATTTTTTGTTCTGCGCTAGGGTAGATCCGGAACTTATACGCTTTATGGACGAGCACCACGTTCCACCTCACTTCCTATTTTGGTTTTTCTACATACTTTTTTCACGATATGTATGAGAACGATATCATAATATATTCAAAAAATACTTCTCTCGTATATCATTTCTTCTTTTTTGTCGAAATTCCTCTGTCATCCTTCAAAAATGTATACATATTGAAAGACTTTTATGATGAAACAATTCCTTTCATTGGACCATGGCCTACCCATTCATTAAGGTGGGAGTTTTCTGTCGGGAAATGATAAAAAAAGAAAGCTAACATGATACGAGCCTCCCTCCCCTATCTTCTGTATGTATATCTGTGAGAGTCTCACATTTAGCAAGCAATGCAAAAGAGCCAAACGATCAATTTTTAAATGTATTTGACTACGTCGGTTATTTATTAGTGCGCTTCTCCTTCTGAGAGTAGCTATACATGCGATGAAAAAATTTAAGTAATAACGAAAGAAGAACCCTGTGATTAAACAACGGCTCTTCTTTTCATACTCTTAATTTATTTGTTGAACCTTTCCATTTACATACTCCATAAACCGATCCGCTTGTACAAATTCCTCTTTATACGCTTCGGGAACTTCTTCCACCGTTACATGTCCGCTTGATTTAATTTTCACCTGCACTTTCTCATAGGTCATTAATGCATCTATATACTGTTCATACTCTTTAGAAGTTAATACTTCTTTACTAGATTTATCCCCATTCAATTTATCAAAATACGGCTGAAGTACCACCACTATCTTTTTCATTTCCTCTTTTTTCGCCGGTGATAATTGATCATAATCAATATTACCGTTAGAATCTCCATATGTAAGCTTTGCATTTGTAAGTTTTTTCAAATGCTTTGTAAATTCTTCATATTCCTTTTCACCAATTTCTCCTTTTGCTTGTGATAGTTTAGCATCTAATCGCAAATACCCTTGCAATGTGGCGTTTGCTGCATGTTTCTTCAAATTATCAAACGATCCATAAATACCATCAGCCATAATAGATTGATACGCAAAACCAGTGGTTGGAATTAATAGTGCTGCTGCTAGTACTCCTGTGATAAGACGCTTTTTCATCGTTTTCCCTCCGCGCTTTACTTTTATTTGAATCATTACTTTTTCTTTCAACTCAGGTGGCGGTATAATTCCCTTTGCTTCTTGTATAGATTCCCTTACCCGATACTCTAAACTCACTTCGCATCCCCTACCTCTCCTAAAAAGATTTCTTCTACTTGCTCTTTTTGACGTAATTTCTTTAGCGCCGCATGAATTCGTGATTTAACCGTTCCAACCAGAATATGTAAAATATTCGCTACTTCTTCTTGTGAATAATCGTGTAAATACCGCAAGATAATGACTTGTTTCAATTTGTAAGGTAATTTATGAATGAGAGCGATAAGCTTTTGATTCGAAATCTTGTCCACAACATCATTAGAAAAAGCAAATTCAATCGGTTTTCTCTGTTCTTCAGCTTTCTTGACAATACGTAAACGCATCCATCTTCTTCTCCGATATGAGTGAATTTGTCTGATTGCGAGCCCTATTAACCACGGCCGAAAAGGTTTTTCTCGATTATATTTACTAAGTGATTGATATAACTGTATGTATATTTCCTGGACTACATCATCTACATCTGTTTTTTCCTCTATCAAAAAATGTGCTGTCTTATAAACATCTTGAATTGTCTTATCATACAATTCACTGTATGCATCTTGATTTCCTGATAGAGTTAATTGGATGAGATGATGATAGTCTTTTTCCTGATCCATTCATTGTCCCTCCTTTGTCTTACACTATATATTGGCAAGTAAAAAACATTCCGTTCGATTTTTTAACATATTTTTTATATAAATTGATTTAAACTCAATTACTTCATAACGTTAGCTTATAATCCACCATAACAATTATATAATTTTCCATTTTATGATCAGTGCTTAAAATTAAATGTACAATCTATTTTAAGGGGGATATATGATGAAGGCTATTGTCGTAACTGAATTTGGTGGTCCAGAAACAATGAAGTATAGAGAAATAGATATGCCCACTATTACAGAAAAACAAGTGTTGATCCGTGTTATCGCAACAAGCGTCAATTTTGCCGATATTAAATCTCGCTATGGAAAAAAAGGAAATCGCAAACTACCATTTATCCCTGATATAGATGCGGCAGGACTTGTAGAACAAGTCGGTTCGGATGTAAAAAACATCCGCGTAGGACAGCACGTAATCGCTTTTCCTCTTAATGGATCATATGCTGAATATGTTGTTGCAAATGAAAACCTTACGTTTGTGTTACCTGATGAAGTTGACTTCACGACCGCCGCTGCTTGTCCTATTGTATCTTTTACAAGTTACAATTTGCTTGCAAATGTAGCAAGATTACAGCAAAATGAAACGGTTTTGATTCATGCAGCAGCTGGTGGAATTGGTACAACTGCAATTCAATTGGCTAAGCTATTGGGTGCTAAGAAGGTTATTGGAACAGTCGGAACAGAAGCAAAAAGAAAAATTGCTTTAGAGGCTGGTGCTGACCACGTAATCTGTTATCAAAATGAAGATTTTGTAGAGAAAGTAAATGAATTTACTAATAGAGAAGGCGCAAATGTCATATTAGATTCCATTTCCGGTGCAGTATCAGAAAAAAGCTTAGAATGTCTCGCTTACTATGGCCGTCTTGTTCACTTTGGGAATGCCAGTGGCGAAATTGGCACATTCCAGACAAAAGATTTACATGCAAGTTGCCGTTCCATTCTTGGCTTTAGTTTTGGAACAACTCGTAAGGAGCGTCCTCACTTGCTCCGTCATACCGCCGATCAAGTGTTTCAATATTTACGGGATGGCCGCCTCCTGCAAATTAAAGTCGGTAAACGTTTTCCATTGCAAGATGCAGGGAAAGCACATGAGTGGGTCGAAAGTAGAAAAAGTACGGGGAAAATCATTTTGGATATGAAATAGAGGTGTTATATATGGGATCACGAATTATGCACTTAATTATTGCTGATGGTATTGCAGAGAAATTATCCATTCAAGATCGAACATCTTTCCTACTCGGTGGAGTCGCTCCTGATGCAGTTTATTCAAAAGTCGAAAAAGAAAAGTCCCATTTCTACGCTGGTACTACAAAAAACTATACGAGAAGAATCGATTATGATGCATTTCTTCATAAATATGAATCATTTATAGACTCCCCTTTTATTTTAGGTTATTACACACACCTTATCGCTGATGATAATTGGTTGAACGGATTTTTTCTTCCTTGGCTCAAACATAGAATCGAGCATGACAAAACAATGTTATCCCTATATCATAACGATTTTAAATTGTTGAATGCAAAACTATTACATCATTACGATAAAGAGCAGCAATTTCTTTCTTTTCTTAATCAAAAAGCAAACATACCAAAGATCGAGGAAGTGACTGAAGAAAACGTTCTAGCTTTTTAAAAATTTATTTTCGATGATATGTTGTATCCGGAGCAAGATTTACATGCAGACTTACAAGTGTTTACATTTAATCAAATCGTCGGTTATATAGAAACTGCTATTGAGAAAGGCTTCTTCTTTTTAAAAACTACTAGTGAACTACACACCACTTAACACTCTTACGGGTTGCTTGGAGTGGGTGCTTCTTGAAAATTAGATACTTCACGTTTAAAAGAGCCGAAAGGTTCTTTTAAACGTGAAGTTATTTTATCAATGAATTAATGACGCTCTCAAATTATTAACCCCATTTTCCAAATAGCCTTTTAAACAAGTTAACACATATACCCAGCCCTCTTTTTGTCCTAGCATTTTGTTTACGATTTCCGGGTCATCTTCTTTCAAACCTGATTCATTTACCTCAATCATTGTACTCGTATAATCCAATTCACTCAATGTAATTGTAACAACGGTTTCTTCATCATATCCTCCCCATGAGAATACGATTTTTTTATTTTTCTCAATTTCTAATACACGTATTACAACTTCTGCATTATATTCATCATATCTCCATGTAATCGTCTTGCCTTGTTCCAGTCTTTCAGTTCCGGATGAAAACCAATAATTAGACATTTTTTCAGGATCTACTATAGTTTCAAACACCTCACTAGCCGATTTGAATATTTTAAATTTCGTAATCACTTGCGTATCCATACTACATCAACCCTCTTTCGATATATTTAATAGCTCTTTCCATTATAGAACGAACGTTCCTGTCATTCAAATATCAACATCGTTATTTGACATAGCTTTTTATATTACATACAAAAACAATAAAAAGACGTGACTGCTTTATACATGCCGACACGCCTTTTTACTCTTATTATTCCAATATAAATGGAAGCTTCACATTATCTAGGCTTCTTCTTCCCAGTGAATGCTGGTTTCTTTTTCTTTGGTGCTTTCGGTTTCGATTCTACAAATGTTCCTTTAAACATTTCTTGCTTCTTAAACACAATGCCTAGTTTCTTCGCAAATTGAAGTAATTTGCGCTCTTCTTGCGGTGTAACTAGAGAAACGACCGTCCCCTCTTTCCCCATACGTCCTGTACGACCTGAACGGTGAATATATTGATCTACTGTGTCTGGTAATTCTAAATGAATTACGTGCGTTAAATCATCGATATCTAATCCACGCGCTGCAATATCAGTTGCAAGTAGAATTTCTAATTTCCCTTGACGGAATGCTCTCATCGTCGCTTCACGTTCTTGTTTGCTTGCTTCCGCATGAAGAGCCGCTGCTTTCATTTTACGGAATTTCAGCTTCTCAGTAATTTCATCTAGGCGGAACGGATCATTTAAAAAGGCAACTGCTTTTACATTCCCCATATGCATAATTCTTCTAATGTAATCATTTTTTTCACGACGTTCACAAACGATATACGTATGCTCAACTAAACTTTTTGTTTCCGCACGTTTCACGCGAATGAATTGCGGTTCTACCGCAAAATCACGTGCTACTTCTTCAGCATCTTTCGTCATTGTTGCAGAGAAGAATACTAATTGACGATCGCGCATTGTTGATTTGATTACATCAAAGACTGATTCCATCATCTTTTGTTTTACAATTTGATCAAACTCGTCAAATACAATTGTTTTCACTTCATGCATTTTTAACTTTTTCATACGAATTAATTCTAAAATACGTCCTGGTGAACCAACAATTACCTTCGGATGTTTCTTCAATTTTTCCACTTGGCGCTTAATATCCGCACCACCAATTAAAGACGCACCTGAGATATCAGTTCCAGCTGTAAACTTTTGAACTTCTTCATGAATTTGCATAACAAGTTCACGTGTTGGTGCTAGGATTACAATTTGTGGTTGTTTCACTTCAGGATTAATTTTATGTAAAAGTGGTAATAAGTACGCTAATGTTTTTCCTGTTCCAGTTGGAGATTCAGCTATAACGTCTTGTCCTTCTAAAATGGTTGGAATTGCTTGCTTTTGAATTTCAGTAAACTCTTTAAAACCAGCCTTCTCCCAAGCTTGTTGTAAAAATGGTTGCATATCTTTTATCATTTGTTTTTCTCCTTTATCTCTATTTTTGAAGAAAATGTTGTATTGCTCGCACCGTTTCTATCATGTGAGAAATAACAGCTATTAAATCATCAACATGGTCTTCTGTAATCGCTTTTTGAAATAGAACTTCTACCTTATTATGATATGAAATCGCTTGCTTATTATATTCGTATGAAATTTGTTGCGTAATCATTCGCTCTTTTCCCCAGATAGATTGTAACAATTCTTCAATTTCTTTACAGTCTTCTTCCGGGTGCTGTAAGGAAAATGTAAACCCTAATTTCATTTCACACCCTGGTATAAACTGGGGTACTTCCAATATCTCACCCGATAAATTCTTCGCATCTACAGATAATGAAAATATCGCTTCTACTAGCGTTTCAAACGGTTCATTTAATTGAAATGAAATATTGTATATACGACTTAGCGAGGCAAGGTCCATCATATCTTTTCGATCCGTTACAAGAATATCGCCATGTAAGTCAAAATCATAGACAGCCCCTTCAACGATCACTTTTAAGTTGTCAAAAGCAGTTGGATCAAACATAATTTCCTCCAAAAAACAGGCGCCTTTCGATGGAAAGGCGCCACTTGATGTATATATAGTTTACAGATAAACGAGATGAATTACAACCTTTTAAAATAACCCTACTGCTTTTCCATCTTCATTTACGTCCATTTGAAGTGCAGCTGGTTGTTTTGGCAGACCTGGCATTGTTAACATTGTTCCCGTTAACGCTACAATAAACCCTGCACCGATAGATGGTTTCAGTTCACGAATTGTAACAATAAAGTCAGATGGTCGACCTAATTTTGTCGCATCATCAGAAAGAGAATATTGTGTTTTTGCCATACATACTGGGAGGTTACTCCAACCTTCTCCTGCAAATTGAGTCAATTGCTTACGTGCTTTCGGAGCAAATTCAATGTCTTTTGCGCCATATACCTTTTGAGCAATTGTACGGATTTTTTCTTCTAATGGCAATTCTAATTCATAAAGTGGTGCGTATTTATTGTCACCTTTTTCAATTACTTTTAATACTTTCTCAGCAAGATCCACACCGCCTTGGCCACCTTTTTCCCAAACTTCTGTTAAGGATACTTCGTAGCCACGATCATTACACCATTCTTGTAAGTATGCAACTTCTGCATCTGTATCTGTAATGAATTTGTTAATGGCGATTACGAATGGAACACCGAACGCTTGAATTGTTTCAACGTGCTTTTGTAAGTTTTCCATTCCTTTTGCTAACGCATCTACATTTTCTTCTTTTAACTGATCTTTCGCTACGCCTCCGTGCATTTTAAGCGCACGAATTGTCGCAACGATAACGACTGCTTCTGGTTTAATACCAGCTGCACGCGCTTTAATATCTAAAAATTTCTCGGCACCTAAGTCTGCGCCGAAACCAGCTTCTGTAATCACATAGTCACCTAATTTTGCTGCCATTGTTGTAGCAATAACACTGTTACAACCGTGAGCGATATTAGCGAATGGTCCGCCATGAATGATTGCTGGTGTATTTTCTAATGTTTGTACTAAGTTTGGTTTTAACGCATCTTTTAATAGAAGTGTTAACGCTCCTTCTACACCTAAATCTTTAACTGTTACAGGCTCATTGTCCATATTATAAGCAACGACAATGCGAGATAAACGCATCTTTAAATCTTGAATATCTGTCGCAAGGCAGAATACAGCCATAATTTCAGACGCTACTGTAATATCAAAACCGTCTTCACGCGGTACACCTTGAACTGGTCCGCCAAGACCAATTACTACATTACGCAGTGCGCGATCATTTAAATCAACACAACGCTTCCATACGATTTTTCTTGTATCAATCTTCAGTACATTTCCTTGTTGAATATGGTTATCGATAAACGCTGCTAACGCGTTATTTGCAGTTGTAATGGCATGAAGGTCACCAGTAAAGTGAAGGTTGATGTCTTCCATTGGTACAACTTGTGAATAGCCTCCACCTGCTGCACCGCCTTTTAGTCCCATTGTTGGTCCAAGAGATGGTTCACGAAGTGCAATAACTGCTTTTTTACCAATTTTATTAAAAGCTTGACCTAAACCAACTGTTACTGTTGATTTACCTTCTCCTGCTGGAGTCGGGTTAATCGCTGTTACTAAAACAACTTTTCCGTCCTTTTCAGTTTGTAAGCGCTTAAAAATATCAAGAGATAATTTTCCTTTATAATGACCATAAGGCTCTAGTTCTTCTTCTAAAATGTTTAACTCCGCTGCAATCTCTTGAATTTTCTTCATACTTGCTTCTTGTGCAATTTCAATATCGGATTTAACTGTTGTAGTAGTTGTCATATACCCTAGTCCCCCTTTAATTGGTTCTGCTGATATTGTATCAGTTTTTTGTATTTTCTGCACTTATTTCCCTCCTAAATTTTGCACATTTCTTCAGGCATTATTTTTTCAGCATAAATACCCACAAAAATGTTAGTGCTTGTTGCAGTTCTACTGATAATTGTCCAAGCATTTTTTCATTTACCCCTCGTTTATATACTCCTATACCATCTACGATGTGAAATCCTTGTTCCTCTGCAAGCTGTTCAAATTCCCAAGGCATCATTGTATTACAAACAACATCTTTTCCATATAAACGAGGATAGCTATTTTCACGCGGTTTGGCTGTTGGTCCTAAAATAGCAATGCACGCATATCCATCAGGTCTCAAAACACGCTTTATCTCCTGTAACGCCTGTAATGGCTGTTCTGTCCATTCTAGCGAGTTCACTGCCAATACTGCTGGAAATTGCTCATTTTCAAAAGGCAATAAAGAAAGATCTCCCTTTACAAATGACAAATTAGGCCCTTCTCCGCGTTCCTTTCCTTTTTGAATCATTTGCTCAGATAAATCCACACCGCACGCTTTATATCCTGCGAGACTTAATTTATATGTACCATATCCATCACCGCAACCAACATCTAGAACTGCCACACCATTGTCTACATACTTTTCAAAAAATGGGATGATCGTACTACGACTTCCATGATCCCACATTTCCCCGCTATTTTGATTCCAAGATTCCGCATTATCATCCCACTTTTTTTCTGCGGATTTATGCCAATTAAACTTTGTCATGTTTCTCCCTACTTTCACTCGTTTTCATTCATTCCATTCTACATCATTTTCCTATATTCCTGTTTATTCTCGTGGAGAGATGGATAAGATAGCAACAGACTTATGCATTCTCCAAATTTTGCTTTACTTGGATATAACTCATACTCATGTTCTCTTCTTTATGAAAGATAATAAAGATACACCCAATTGAAAGAGAGAGATGTACATGCCTAAAAAGCGAACACATCATTTTAAAAGTGGTGAAAAAAACGAAGAATATGCAGCTGAAATCACGCCAGGACATCTTCCGGTTAAACATAGACGTAAAGAAATTGCACATGAAATAGAAGGTACAAACACTGGTACACTTATCGGTTATGTAGCACTATTTCTTTCTTTATTCTCAATTGCCTTTTATCCAGTCACCCTCGGTTCCCTTTCCATCTTAATTGGCTTATTGGCTGTTAATTTTGGAGCAAAAACACTTGGATATACAGCTATTGGATTTGGTAGTTTTTCTGTTTTATTTACGTTATTGTATCCACTTGCTTTATCAGCATTATAAAACACACCAAGTATTACTTGGTGTGTTCACTCATGATACAACATAATATGTCCGCATCCGCAGCAATGTTTGGCTGTAATTTCTTGAAACACTGGATAGTTTTCTTCATCCCGTTGTTCAATGAATACCTTTTCAAAACGATACATATTTGGGGCGTATGCCCAGTCTTGTTTCGTACGTGCATATAATGTAGATGAAAAGAATTCCTCTCCGCCACAAACTACACATATTTTTTTCATTCTTATCCCTCCTATGCTTGTCTTACTTCATCTATATGAACATACGCATAAAAAAAAGACCTTCTATCATTAGAAAGTCTTTTCCTTAACAAAAAGAAATGTACCAAACATACCTACTCCGCTATACTCTTTCTTTTTACCAGCTTCTGTTTCAAAAGTTTGTTTCACTGTTATAAAAAATACACCGTTTCGTGTATCCGTACTTACAAACTTCATTTTTTGTTCTTTCTCATCTACATTTTGTGTACATTCAAAGCTATCTTGATTACAAATCAATGCATGCTTGTCCTCTAAATAAGACCTGAAATCAGCTTCTTTCGGACAAGTTAAAAGTAGTACTGCAACAAGAATAATGCTCACAATACCTACTGCTGTATAATATTTCTTCATTTTTTCTCCTTTCAAAAAACAAGAAAACTTGACCTAAATCGTCAAGTTCTCTTAGTCGACAACCCATTGCCACTCTTGTTCTTTCTTATCAAAAATAAGCCAGCCCGTCTCGGTTGCAGCTTCTTTTAATTCCTCTACGTTGTCTAGTACTTCATCCGTACTTTCATACGAACCAACTACATATACAGGAATCTCTAAACCTCTTCTTGATTCAATTTTCCCTGCCAAATCAATGTACAGACCATCTTCCATTAATGGAACAAGCCCAAGAATCACTTCTTTTGAAATTGCTGGGAATATTTTTGATTTTTGAAAGAAAGAAAATCGTTTTTTTCCAAATGAACCGAGTTTGTACGGAATTACTTTGCTAAGCATTCCTACAAAATCAGCAATTCTACGGTAATACACTTTGTTGTACCAGCCGTCATCATGTGAAAAGTAGACAAATCTATTTTTCAATAATGGGAAAAACGCTCTCCCAAGTGGTTCTTTTTTGTGAGCCAAATATAACAATTCTGCAATTTCCTTTGGCTCTAATTCATCTAAATCGCTTGCATCATCAAAATCCACCCAACAAAATTCATCAAATTCATCAATCTCTGCTTTCATTAATTTATGTATGTTTTCTTCTTCAACATATTCGAATAAAGTATGATAGTGAAAATCAGTCCACTCAAAATTATGTTTTAAAAGCAATACTTGATGAAGCGGTGAAGGGATATTACTTGCAAACTCTTCAAATGTAATTCCAGATGTAATAAAACAATGACCCCGACGATTACCATTAATATATATCATATTCTTTACTTGGTCAGATCCTCCAGACAAAGCACCTAGCCACCTTCGTTTTATATGTTTCAATTCTATAGCATATTTTAACATGAAAAATTTTAGAAACATAGAAAAAACTTCAAAAACTATTTACAATTTCATGAGTTTTATTACATACTGATTACAAGAAAAAAAGCCTGTTAAAAAACAGGCTTTTTTACGCGATTTCATCTGGATTTTGCGGGGGATGGGTTTCATTCTGCTTTGCATTTTTTTGAAAAATAGATTGAATCTTATCAATCGTTTGTGGAGCTAACTCAATCACTTTTTCAGCTAGGTGCGTTGCATTTTGTAAATGAAGAATATTCACTCCGTCTTTATTTACTACAAGAAAAGCTACTGGCGTAATTGAAACACCACCTGCACTACCACCGCCAAATGCTGGATTGCCTTGCGCTTTCAGACCATCATTTGTTTGAAAATCCGATCCTCCTGCTCCAAATCCAAACGCTACTTTGGAAACAGTTAACACTACACCACCGTCAGCCGTTTGAACAGGCTCTCCAACAATCGTATTTACATCGACCATTTCCTTTAAATTTTCCATTGCTGCTTTCATTAATCCTTGAATTGGATGATCCACCGTTCATAACCTCCTTTGTCATATCTTTCCTAGTTTTTCCGAAACCTTGTGAACTAAACATAAAATTTTATATTGATTTCAAAAACAATAAGTAATAATATTTAGAAAAAACAAAATAAAGAAGGGGATATTAATGATACGAAAATTAACAAAGGATGATCATGAACAAGTACTGACATTTTTATCCGAGGAAGCAGCCATTAACCTATTCATAATCGGCGATATAGAAGCCTTTGGTTACGATGCAGATTTTCAAGAGTTATGGGGGCAATTTGAAGAGAATGGAGCGTTACAATCCGTATTACTGCGCTTTCATGATTCATTTATTCCATATGGAAAAGATGATTTTTCAATTACTGACTATAAGGTAATTCTTTCACCTCACAAGCCACTGAAAATCTCTGGTAAATCAGACATTGTAGAAAAAATTGAAGATATACATGGTATATATCTGGGCACAAAAAATAAAATGTACTTTTGCGAATGTAAAGATGATACTGCACTACCAACAACAAAGCTTCATACAACAATTCAACTAGCAACCATAGATGATGTTAAGCGAATTATGAAACTTCGAAATAACATTGAAGAATTCCCTCACACAGAACAATCAGAAAAAATTTTAAGGCAATCACTTGAAACAAATACAGGACGTACGTACTACATTGAAAAGAAAGGAGAAATCGTTGCTTCCGCTTCCACATCAGCTGAAAATTCCTTATCTGGAATGGTCGTTGGAGTATGTACGCATCCAGATTATCGCGGCAAAGGAACGACAAGGCTTGAGAGGGATAACTCAAGAGTTAAAACTGTGGTTGTCACTAACAGAAACTATCTCATTAGAGGAGACTACCTATTTTCACTTTATTGGAAACCAATAAGGCTGATTAGGTGGTCTCCTTTTGTGTTTAAACAAAGGAGGAATAACTATGCTGATTAAGTTTGCCATTAAGGAATATTTGGACGAGAAGGAGTTCAATAATTTAGCACCTCGCACAATTAAAGCTTATGGGGATACACTCAATGAGTTTCAACTGTTTTGTTCTGACAGGGAGCTTATAGACACCGAGGATATAAAAGAAAGAACTATCAAGTCCTATCTCATGTACTGCCAACGAGAACGCAACAATGCAGTACTCACAGTTAACACCAAGCTACAACATCTTAAGAGTTTCTTTAATTTCCTTATAGATGAGGAGATCATCCTAGAGAGAAATAACCCAACTAGGAGGCTGACTCAGAATAAATCTGATTCAAAAATAGAAGTCTTTACAGATGAACAAGTGAGGATGATGTTGAGGTACTACAGGAGGCAAAAGAGGGACAAACAGTTTTGGAGTTATCGCAATTACACTATGTTAGTCTTCCTCCTCGGTACTGGAGCTAGGCTTGGTGAGATGCTCAACACTAAATGGAGTGATTGCGATTTGGTCAACTATTCAGTTGTTTTCTATGGAAAATTGAAGAAACAACAGAGTCAACCTCTTAGTGACAAGCTCGTGAAGGAACTATGCGAATATCGTATTTACCTAGAGAGACAGTTTAACGAGTTACCTACTCATGTGTTTACAGACCAAAAAGGTAAACCGCTTACTCCTAACGCTGTAAAGCTTGTATTCACTAGACTAGCTAGGATAATGAGTTTCAAAGGTGTACGAGTGAGTGCGCACACTTGTAGGCACTACTATTGCAGCAAACTGCTGAGAAACGGAGTAGATGCTTACTCTGTGAGCCGACTCATGAGACATTCTTCTATAAAGATGACTGAAAGGTACATACACATTTGGAGTGACTCTCTCAAGGAGACTAACGACAAGTACAACCCTTTGAACAATTTAGATATTTAGACAAAACAAAAGAGCCCTGCTTGTAGTTTGGCGACCACACAGGACTCTCTTGCAACCAATAAAGAAACTCAGAAGGAGCTTCCTTATTTGCTATTGTATCATGCCATTGGTACTAGCTCAAGAGGTGTTCCTTCTCATGTAGGAGGAATATATGTAATGAAGGAACTACGAAAATATCAATCATTTAATTCTGTTGCTGAGATGGACAAAACTATTGATCTTACTCTAAGAGAATATGATTTAAAGGAAAGCGAACGAGTAATACTTTTAAAGTTATCAAACTACTCATGTAAGTTCGTTGGAGTTTCATATTTAAAGAATAACACGTTAGCGGATCTAACAGGATACTCTAAACGTACTATCCAGCGTGCCCTCAAGCGTTTCAGTGAATTAGGTATCATTACTCGTATTGAGCAGTTTAAACCTGTTAGGGGTGGCTACTCAGCGTTCATTTGTGTAATTAATCCTTTCGAGAGTCACCATGATCTGGCATCTTGTAAGGAAGCTGCCGAGCCTACTCCTGAGCAACCTGAGGAGCCATCTCACGAAAACGAAGCCATTACATTTAAAGCTAAAAGCTCTAAAGAATTAAAGATACGTAATAGCGCACCTGTTAGTATTGATGAGTTAGATTCATCTTATTTGGCTAGCTCATGTGTACCGATGGAATTTATCAAAACAGTATCCCCTTTCTTTGGCACAGCTAGGGAAATCTATACTATGTGGGGTAAAGTTAAATTGGCTGCAAGCAAGTATGCACCTGATTTAGCTGATACAACCGAGCTCGCTATCTCAGCGTTTAAACAATCTGTATTTGCTCTGAAGATGAACAAGATTAGAAAAGACTTCAAGGGTTACCTGTTTGGCGTCCTTGCAAAGATGATGTCTGTTGAGCAAAGAAAGCTTAAGTGTAAGCTATTTGATTTCCTACAAGGTTAACCTGATGAGAACTACACATTGTTGTTACTGGTAAGTAATAATCTCTAGCAACTGGTCGTTGTCCTACATCGTGTGATCTACTGAGCTGGCTCATATTGTTAATACTCGATTGTATGCCAAGGGTGGTAACTAATCAGGTACGCAATCGAGAACGACTTCTCAGATTGACTTGTACGAGGTTCTACTTAGGTAACATATACATTTGCACCTATCTAGCCAATATCGTGTGTATAAGCTTATTAGAGGTGTCTATGGAATTATCCCTGCTCAAGGTAAACTTGAGTGATGTTTCCTCACTAAAGAAAACAAACCCAAAAAGTTAAACAAAAGGGTTGCGCAACTTATTTATACCATGTTATGATGAGTTCATAAGCAAGGAGGTGAACACATGCAGGAGAAACAACTCAGATATTTCACCAAGATTATGAACACCTACTCGCTGGATAGCATTGAAGAGGCTCAAAGATTCTACAAACTGTTTAGTGCTCTCAAGTTACTACCACAGAATAAGCGTAAGGAATTAGTAGATCTAGCTTTTGAGCGCATCAATGAAGGTAAATCTATATTGGATAAGTAAACACAAATAGCCCTGCTCGGTGATTGTACTTTGGCGAGTACACCGAACAAGGCTACGCAATTCAGTCGAACCTAAAAGGCTCTTTCCTCCCTATCGTATCATGAGCAGGAATAGCTGTAAAGGTTCGACCTCACAGGAGGCGAATAAGTTGAAACTCAAAAGTTGGGTTAAATCATCCTTGGTAGCTGGCGGAAGTATAAGCTTACTCTACGTAGTCGGTTACGTTGTTTCACTCATGATTGTACACCTGTAAGCATCACCTATCTCGTGTAAACAAATAAAACTAAGGGAGAGATTATTTATGACAACAAACACTATTCAACCAACTAAAATGGATATGATTATGGAGGAGATTGATACGTTAGTGTCAACCTTCCAAGACTCACTATCTCGTATTACTAATAAAACTTGTAAAGTGGATACATTTCAACTAGGCCTTACATATGTGGTTATCCTACGAGCTGGTACAATCTCTAAAACTCTTAGTTTTAACCTGAATGAATTAACTGAGGAGAGTTTTTAACTTAAGAAGTAACAAACTACTATCAGAGTAATACTACCGAGCTGGTTCCCCGAGTCAGCTCTTTTGTTTTCCTCCTCAGATTAACCATTGCAGTAATTGAAATTTAACAGCATCAACCTAAAACTTATGTATCTTTTGACACCAATCAATTAACTCCTCGGTTTGCTGCTGATCTATTACAAAACTTTGAGACCTCTTCTTTGAATCTATATTTATGCCAAAACCTCCTCCATTATTGAAGGGCTGGAAACACATTAGGTCGTCACCGTTATCTAACACCTCAGTGCGTTCGTTGCTACTTAAGATTCTTACAAACTCACGAGCTCGATTTCCTGAAAATTCGCAGTGAACAAACCTTCCTATCTTGTCTGTGATAACAAAGTTCATTAAACCTAAAACAAATTTAATCTCTAGAGTATTACCTGTTGAATTTTTATATTCCAACACAGGAATCACTTTAAATCACCTCCATTCACAAACGATTATAGAGTAGTCTAAAAAGAAAAGAAATAACCTTATAGTCATTTTTTTACGATTGGTCTACTAGGGTAATACTGTACTAATATTCAATAGAAAAAACTCGTTCAAACCAAGGAACTTCACCTCGATAGCCGAGAAACTAGGGAAGTAATTCTCGATGAATTCAACCTTTTTCTAGTATGTACACAAAATAGCCAGCTCACGAGGAGCCAGCTTCAATGTTTATTCCTAGGAGTTTACCATCTATGGTGTATCTAAATGCATTCGTATATCTATCAGTGTACAATTTCATAAGTTGCTGCTCGTTCGTTTCGTCCAGATCAGCTACGTGATGAGCTAGGTGAACTCGACCACCTCGTGAGTATACAACTTCCACTAGATACATATTGATATTGCATCACTCCTTAGTTATTAATCTGATACAGTTTCCAATTGAAGGAAACGCAAATGAGCTTCCTCCTCAGCTAGCCCTGCTAGGTACTCCATCTCGTTAATGATTTCACCTTTGATGTTTTGAATATTAACGAGATTGGATAGCATGTCAACTAAAGGGAAATGCGCTTGCTCGAGGTCCTCAATAGTTTTATCTTTAAAGTGGTGTGTTTGCTTGTAGATTGTATCTGAGGAATGAAACGTATATTGTACGTTTAATCTCATATACTTCATTCGTCTTCACCTCCAAAGTCAAAAAATGCTGACAGGTTCATATTTGTAGGATTCTCTGCATTACCACGAGAGAGGCGATACTTCCTGTTGATTCCTAAAGTCTCAGCTTGTCGGATTGCTACCTCTTCAAAGCTACGAAGGGAAACCTTTTGCTTAATTGCATAGTCCATGCCAACTGAATCTGCTCTCATAGCTTTAATAGAGTTAACAAGAAAACGATCTAGTGCTATTTCATCGGCTGGCTCTAAGTCGTAGTTTTCCTGATACCATGCTAGGGTGTTATTGTAGAAGTCCTTTTCCTCTTGAGTCCACTCTTCACGGAAGTTCTTGGAGTAGATTCCGTGGATTTTATTCCCGGGAGTTAGGTTCTGCATAGCTTTCGCTTTACCTTCTGGAGTGCGTGGCCCTCCATTACAATTATGTGGTCTAGCCATATTAATCTACCTCCTTAGTTATGTTTATTTGATTCCTAAACTAGCAACATACTGCTGATATTCACGCTCAAAAGGTGTATCCTCACGAGGACGTGCTTTTAAGCCTTGCTTGTATAGATACTCGTTGTATTCATCTACTTGAACCAGCTCATCAGTTTCAGCTTTAAAGTCTGTATGAGAGGACATCTTATCCCGCAACTCATCAACCTTTTTTGTTAACTGATCAGCAAACTCCTGAAGTTTAACTAGCTCAGATTCCTCTGCAAACAACTGAGCAGTCTTAACTTGTGGAAATGCTACGAGACTCACTTCTCTAATCTTTGTAGGATTGCCTTTCTCGTCTGCATAGAATGAGATGGATATCTTCTTGGCTAATCCTTTAGCAACACGTTTCTTGACAGTCTCCTCGATGATACGAATCTTTCCCATCAGTTTATTGCCTGCTACACTTACCTCTTCAAGGTATCCTACCGTGTCTTTAACACTCTCACTGTGGTCAAGCTGGACAGGGATCTGCTCCTCTGGTACAAATGAGCTAACCAAAGTAAGCAAATCCTTGCTTGTATAGTTACGACCTCTATGTGTGCCTACCGTGAACAACTCGGCATCCTTTATGAGATCGCCATCTTCGGAGAATGTGCTTAGTAATTCACCTGTCTCATTAAATCTATTAATCTTCATATAATTCACCTCACTAGTTTAAATAAAAAGGGACACCCAGAAGGCATCCCTATAGTTCTACTACCCTACAATATTCTTTAATAGGTAGACACCTTTAGGATCTGTTACGTAAGCTTCAGTGAAGCGTAGAGCACGCAAGATAGTAGTTAAATCCTCATCTTGGTTATACTGACTAGTAGAGAACGGAACTGCATCAGCAATATCTCCAATAATTCCACGTTGTACTAATAGGACATTATCATCAGAGAAAGACTCGTCCACAATTAAGTCTAAGCCTAAGAATGCACCACGGTAGCCACTAAATTGTTTTAAATCTTGATTAACGTACTCAGGGGATGCATCACTATTATTAGAGATGATTCCAAAAGTAGCAGGAGATACAACCATCGTGTCTAGTGTGTAACCAAACTTACTAGCTTCAACTTGAGCAGTTGATAAGTCATTACGGATAGCAATAGCACCATTCGTAGTTTGTCCCTTAGCTGATTGACCAGCAGTTACATTACTCCAGTAGACATCTGTACCAGTACCTGTTTTAGTACGCTGATTGATACCTGCATCGTTTAGAATGCGTTCATACGTCATCGAGTTCACCATGTTAGCAACTGAGTTGGCAAGCTTGTTAAATACTCGCTCGAAGTAACTGTCAGCTCCCCAACGTTGTTGTTCAAATGAGATAGCCGCCTCCAAACCATATTTACGGATCAAAGCTAACTTAGCTTTCTCGCTAATTCCAACACGTTTGAACCCAGAGCTTTCTGCTACTTCTGGTACTTCCTCATAGGAGTAGCGGCCGAACTCATCTGCATCTGCATCCTTAAAGTATTTAACTGATAGAGCATCTACACTAGTCTTCGTCATTAGTAGATCAGCAATCATTTTCTTTCCTGCTAAGTCTTTGATTCGGCGATCTACAAATTCCTTTTTCAATAATGGGTGTTGTCCCAAAGTTAAATCTGCCATATTATATCCTCCTGTGTGCTCAACCTATAGGGAGCTACAAATTATTTGTCCTACTTTAGCTTTGAAGCAAGGTGAGAAACCAACCTTTGTTTATTCAATAGAAGTAGTAAACCTTCGAATCAACTATTTCGGCTCCATCCTATTGGATTTCAGCACCCTAATTTGTTAGACTCAAAGGCTTACTGCCTCCATCAAACAATTGTCTAGTCCTGTTCACGAGTACCGATAAATTGTTGGATACGTCTCAATGTTTGTAAACTGAAGTCGAATTTATGGTGTTTCCATCTAGTCATTACAGACTGTGAGAGTCCCACTCTTGTAGCAATGAACACCAATGGAGTGCCGTGCTTCTCTTGGTAACTATTCAGTTCTTTTCTCACTTGTTCATTCATTTGTTTGTTCACTTGAATCATCCCCCTATATAATCATGTTCGTTAATCTACGAACCTTATTAGTAAAAAAAGTACCTACACAGTAATGGCTGTAACCATGTAGGTTAACCCTCAGGAGGTCATGTGTATTTAATCTGAGATGATATAGTAATCGCTCGAGAGCTCCCCAGCTCCTGTCATGGCATATTACTTAGTATCTATCTCAAAGGACAACCATTTTAAAAACTCTCAAAATTACCCCTTCATATATATAGATACGGGCACTGTGTAGTCTTACTAAAAGTAAAAACTGACAACCACGCCTCTCAAGGCACTTTTCTATTAAGATTACATTTTTGTTACAAATAAATTAAAGGTGGTACTTTAGTGAGCGACGTTTTAACGCACTCTAAAATAGAACACAAAAAAAGCCGGCTCTCAGTGAGCCAGCCAAGTATAAATATTCTCCCTTTTGGTCATCTTCCTTGGTTGTATTTTTATTGGTGCAACTTGAGATAGTGCATTATCGAGAGAACCAAATTCAGACTCGATAGCCACAAGCAATTGAGTTCGATCTCTAGATAATCCTACCTCTGTGATCTGCTTATTAAAGTATTTCAATTCAGCTAATATTTCTAGAATTGTTTCTTTTGAGTAAATGCTCATTGAGTTTCCTCCTCGGTTTATCAAAAATCACTTGTATTCTCAATAGTTATTTGATAATATAGAGGTAGGCATTGGTAGTGCCTACCCAGTTACATAAACTTATACAATTAAACTAGTTGGTTGTGCCTCTGCAAAGGTACAGCCTTTTTTGTTTGCCTTCTTAAAACTCATTACAGAAAGAGAAGCTTCCTCAATGTTATCAAGAAGCTCCTCGAAAGTTATCTTCTTAGCTTGTCTACTTACAGCTTTAGGATCTAGGCAGATAGCATCCGTTATAGTTTTAACCTCTACAATTAGCCTAGCTCGGTTTAATTCTCCCATGAGCTTATTAACAGTTGGTTTAGACAACCCTAGTAAATCAACTAAGTGAGACCGCTTCAATAGCACAAGCTTTCTTGTGTCCGGCTCATCAGGATTCTCTACTATAAGGTTTGTTTTCCAGTTCATATGAGTCAGCAATAGAGCAAACAATCCTAAAGCACTCAATGATAAGTCCCTTGCTTTCTCGTGTAGATGTGCTTTAAATAGTTTTACTGTCTTGTATTCTCCCTCGAGTTTGCCACAAATGTAAACCGCATCAGTCATATCTACGTAGGTCGTCTTCCCTTCAGTCACTCGTTGAATAACTCCATTAGCTTCCAACTCAGATAGGATACTATTTACTTGCCTTGTAGTCTTGTCTAAGTGGCGTGCTAACTCTTTTACGCTTACACGTTTTCCTCTATCAGTAAATAACTTTCCATCCTCGCCAAACCTCATACAGGTTGCTAAATATAGGAGTAAGCCATGTTGTTGCAATGTTAGGTTTTCCTTAATAGTTTCATATCTTTCCTTAATAAGTCTACTGTGATGAGTCATGTCTTTACTGCGTTGCTTGTCCAAATATTTGCTATAAGCTTCCTGTTGAGCTGGGCTTCTAAAGTCATACCCTAACTCGATTATTTCCTCTACAGTCATACTTTTTATTTCCTCTGTTGTTAACTTCATTCATTCCCCTCCTCGTTTGTTTGTACCCCTATATTTTACCATAAAATAGGCTAAATTTCAATAGATATTCAACATATAGTATATATTTTTCAGAAAAAATCTACATGTAGTGATTGCTCTAATAGTGTTCACAATAAAAAGTGTAAAAAAACTTCCCGATTATCCCAAAAGTGTAAAAAAAACTTCCCGATTCAAAGTGACTTCAACCTTAGAGCCACAAGGGATAGAGCCTATTTTAGCGCGAGAACCCTTCTTCTATCTTATAGAAACTAACTAGGCTATCTCGGCAATATAACTATAAAAAAAGAAACTATTTAGATTTCTATCTCTAGGCACAACAAAAGGAGCTACCCTTTAGCGGCAACTCCTAGAGTTCATTCTTCTCAAAACAATAAATACAAAAACCTGAGACGGTGATCTATATAGTTTACTATCAAGTATTACCTATCTCGTTTACGAGAAGATTGCAACCTGATAGGAATTCTCTATTTGTCCATCTCATATAGTTCTTTTTGTTTTTAATTATTTAAAACCTTAATACCTATATGAGGTAGGATTAATTAGTTTATACTCTATGGATTTATCTTTCGGTTTCACCGAAGAGTATATTCTATAGAGGTAATCCTAATTCGTATCCGTCTCGTAAGTTATTTTTATTTCTTTTTTACGAGCTGGGAATCTCTTAGTTTATTACCTAGCTTTCTCTCTCCGATTCATCGGAAGGTTACTAGGTAGGAATTCTCTATTTGTCCATCTCATAGGTAATCATATTTCAAATACCTTATGAGCCCGACTTCCAGAGAATAAATTTTATATTTTAAACTAATTGGTTTTGTCTCATGGGTATGCCTAGTGAGAACGCGCTATTTAGTGTCATTCTTAAAGAAGGAGACTAATTGGGTTCCAGCTCCAAGGGTGTAAGCATTGTTTACTACCTTTGTAGGTATAACTAGTGAGAACGGTCGATATGGCCTTACCTCGTGAGGGAGCTGATTCTACTGAACTCGACTTTGGGAGGTATAATTTCTTTGTATGTTTGCTACCGAATATATTCGTATGCCCCTCTGTTATAATATCAGGAAGTATAGATACAGATAGGCAGGGACAAGAAGTCTCCACCTCGGTAAGGAAGAAGATACATGATCCACCGAGAAGGGCTATTGGAGGCACGCACATATAGCTGAGACTGTTCAGATTACCTTCTAAGTGTCCTTATCCTACAGAGCACTATTAAGTTACTGCCTCACCAGAACACCTTACACAGCATTCTCGTAAGTGATACTATAGAGTATCCTATCTCGTATGTATAAGTTAATACATAGACCTTACGAGCTGGCAACTAACAAGGTGTAACTAATATAGTTACTTGTGATAACCTTTATTATGTAAACTAGTTAAAAGTAAGTAGAAGGTATCCTACGAGGTGCAATCCATTGGTATAACTAGGGAGTCCCAGCTCCGTAGGTTCTATGTATAAAACACTGCATGTAGAGGTTATGCAAGACAGGTGAATATTCGTGTATATTCTGTGTGTGTTTATTCATAGTTCACCTAACTAGATGCGGTATATCAACGTTATAAGTAGTTTCTTTTTATACATTATACCTACTATTACCATAACTACTAGGTAAGCAGGTGAGGGGATACCCTCTAGGGGTAGTTTAGTGGGTAAATACTTACATTACTGTACGTGAAATTATACTAAGTAGAAACCGTCCTCTGTGATAAACCAATCTGTTTAATTTGCAGAGTGGATGCATTCTTTACTACTTTTCATTTCTCTTCTTTGAACTAATCCCCTCTAGGGGTAACTGATAGGTCAATTAGGTTTACTATTCGAAATTCATATGCAGGAGAATTGACCCCATCGAGGTGGGGGTTTTACCTATTTAGTCCTCCTCGCTAGTTCTCCATCTCCTCAAAACGAGTTACATAAGTCGCTGTAAAGAGAATACCTTTCTCTCCAGTCATCTTGTTTGCTACCATGTCGCAACCTTTACGAGTTAGGAGATAGCACTTGTAAGATTTACCTGTACCTGCTGTATAGCTAGATTCCACGAAAAAACTATCAGGGCTCAAAGTTGAGCTTTGACCTAAAACACTCATGTAACTATCAATATCTCTTATTAAGTTTTTGTGTAACTTCCCAGTCATTTCTGCAACTTCTAAGCTATCTAGGTAAAGCTCTCGTAAGTCCAGCACCATCATTTTCTTTACATCCTCTGAGAAGCTAGGGAAGTAATTCTCGATAAATTCAGCCTCACGGTCTTCTTGTACAGTACCACCTGTTAGGCGAATCTGTTTGAGAATCTTCTTTACTTCCTTTTTGAATGCCTTGGCAATTGGCTTGCGAGACTGCATTAGTACTTCGTAGATACCATCCTCAGTTAGGAACCACATATCACGGTTTTGACCTGATGCATATATTGTATTCATCAGCTTTTCCTCTTCATCTACTGTTCTTAATAATTGCCCTGTTCTTCCGTCGTATTCGATCCAATCAGCGACATCTTTAGCAAGAAACAACGGTTCTTCCACAGTTCCGTAAACTTTAAATTCTTGTCCTAATACATTTTGTTGATGAACTACACTCAATTGATTTATCATTCAATATTCCCCCTTAGTATTTATATTACTTAAATCATACCAAGGTATTACCGAGGCAGCCTAGCTAGAACACTAATTAGTACCAAACTTGAGAACCCTGACTCAAGAGCTTGACTGTGGAATATAACCACCTTATAATTACTCTTAATAAATGCTAAAATAAGTAGTCTTCTAGATTTAATCACCTCACAGTTAACCTTCCAAGCTTTAACTCATCAGTTTTCACCTTATCTGGAATGGTCGTTGGAGTATGTACGCATCCAGATTATCGCGGCAAAGGATATGCTTCGCTCATCTTACAAAAAATGATTCAGGATTTTACTCAAGAAGGAAGAACACTTTGCTTATTTTATAACAATCCAGCTGCCGGACGGATTTATAAGTGGTTAGGATTTAAGGATATTGGGACGTGGACGATGTATCGGTGATGAAATATCATCTACCTCTACAAGAAATTGAGATGGGGGCTCCTGTTTTGCTAGGGCACTAACAGTTCCCCTCGATACAGTTCCGTCTTTAACTTTTAATTTCATTAAAACCATAAATATCTTTCGCTACTAATTGTAATTTTCCTTCGTCGGAAGATGGATTATAACGCTCCATAATTAACCTTAACTCTTTTCTAATTATTTAGTACTATTGAATTGATTTTTATATTCTAGATATTTTTTTGCATTTCGAGTATTTTCTTCTTTATTATCAAACCCTACTAATATTTGTTGAATATGTGTTACCATCTTTCCCTGGTCATTCTTTTTCTCGTAATCCACGGATATCTTTAATTCATCTATTTCCATAGGTTTTTCTTTTAAATCCTTAGCCCGGTTAAAATAAATAACAATTGAAGCTGTACCAAATTTATCATATTGTAAATGTAATTTATCATTAATAATTTGTTGAAACTGCGATTCTGTTAAACTGTACGAAATTCTACTCGGTTCATCAAATCCTTGTCTATCATCTTCTGGATTCAATTTTCCAATTCCTTGTAAACGATCTATAATGAATTTAACCGGTAAAACATCAAGATTTTGATTTGTGCTTTGTACTTGTCCATTCTTATACATGAAATTCGTCCTATATACTTCGTCTTTTTTATCATCACCTTTATGCGTTTTATTAGCATTCTCTATTACCTCTGTTGTAGTTTGCTTTGTAGTACCGTATATATTTCTTTCTTTCAAAAAGTATATTCCATCTGTTGATTGATATAGCCTTTTAGTATGAGTGCCATCCCCTTCTTCCTCCATAACAGATTGTATACTTTGTTCTTCTACATGCGCATACCCATCATCACTCGCAGACATGACCGTTTTCATATCTCCTTCATCTAAGGCCTTTACCAATCTTTCATACTCTATTTTTGTTTCCCCCATACCGCATCCACCAAGGATTACAACTAAAGTCAACATCTTAATTGTTAATTTCATTAACTTTCTCATTTTATCCCCCATGTAATATCCACAATTATCTATTATTTTCATACTGCTTTTTATAATTTTTATAGTCTTTTAATGCACTTTGATTATTATATTTTCCCCCAGCAAAATATGTATTAATTTGCAACATATATGTAACTACTTTTCCCTCTTCATTCTTTTTCTTATAGTTTACATAGACGCTCATCTCTGATAGCTCCATTGGATTTTTTTTCGAATCTTTTGCAGCATCGAAATTAAATACAATTGACGCACCACCATATTCATCATATTGTAGCTTCAACGTATCATTTATCATTTGTTGAAATTCCGCTTCAGTTAAGTCATATCCTACTGAATTGGGTTCATCAAATCCTTTTTTATCATCACCCGGTTTCATCTTTAGTTTCCCTACTCCATGAAGACGATCCATAAGAAGCTTCACTTGAGAAACATCTAAGCTCAGATTTGTACTTTGTACTTGGCCGTTTTCATATTTAATATTTGTACTATATATTTTTTCTTTTTTATAGTTTTTAATTTTATCCTTTTCTTTTCTTGTATCAATTTCTGTAATTACTGTTTGCGTTGTACTACCATATAAGTTTTTCCCTTTCGTGTTATATACTCCATCAGTAGTTTGATATACATTTTTTTCGTGTATGCCATCTTCTTTTTCTTCAAATGTACTATGTATCACTCGTTCTTCTAAATGAGCATATCCATCATCACTCGCAGACATGACCGTTTTCATATCCCCTTCATCCAACGCTTTTACAAATGGTTCATATTTAATTTTCGTTTCAAAAAAGCTACACCCACTAAGTAAACTTCCAACGATCGCCATAAGCATCAGCACCTTAGCTTTCTTTTTCATACTGTCACCTCTTTCGTTACTCTTGGCATTTTGAGTTTCATACTGTTTCCTTTTTAGTAGTCATACACTTCGTCTTTTCCTAAAGATGTTTTGTTACTTACGTATTTAATATTGAAAACACTTTGGTCGTTTAATGGTATAGTGATGATATCCACTGTTAGTTTACTTCTCATTTTCAAATTGAAGTCTACCATCATCTACAGAATAATAATATACCTACTTCACTTATTGTTATTGATCTTAGCAAGTGCATAAAAAGAAAGAGCATATTTGGAAAAAACGATTAAAACATGCTCTTACACTTTTAATACAAATGATTCATTTTACGAACTTATATCATGCTTTCACACCAAATAATAAACGTAAAAAGTGCTTTAGGTTTATTCCTTAGGATACCGTTCTTTTATAAATTCTTCGATGCTATTACTTTTTTTGATTTCTTCTGATGATAACCAGGATGTCCCCCTTGTTCTATCCTTGTTGGTTAAAAAGATAGTAAATTCTTTATTATATAGTTCCTCTTTAAGGATAGTGGTCACCTTTGTCATATCCTCGGTAAAAAAATCGGGATTATTTTTATATTGGTCCATAATAACTAAAGTCACCTCATACTCCGGACACTCCCCATCTTTCGGATGTGAACAAGTAATACCTTCAAATACAAAACGGTCGTTTTGAACTTCCTTTAATCGATCTCCTACTTTTGTTTGAGTTTGAATCAAATATGTCCAATAACTTCTTAAAGTGTTTTTCATTGTTAGTAGCAGTTCTTCCTTCGTTATAACTTTTTGTACATTTTCAAAAGGGAGACCTATATATTCACCATTATGATCTTTAATTTCAAGTTCTGTAATCTTTTTATTACTCTTCTGAATGAGTTGAAATAGAGCATATAAACAATCTAATTCTGCTGATTCAAATTGACTATAATTAATCTTGTTACTCGTTTTTAAAGTTAGTAACAACTCATCAGTTGGTTTTTCTTCATAATCAACTATATACTGAAGAACACTTTCTTTTTCAAATTCCTCGTAACCTAATTTTTTAATTTCTTTTAAAATTGGTTTAAATTTCTTATATTCCTCATATGTATTTTTTCCGTATTGGTATTCATCTCCTTTTATTGTTGAATAGAAGAAGCCATCTACCTCTACTCGAAATTGCATATTTTTGTTGTTTTTGCTTGAACAGTATGATATGTATGTCCCATATTCCCTTCATGTATACCGTCCCAATCTGTTACAACAACATCGATTCCATGTTTTTCTTTTATGTATTTTTTTACCTGGTCTTCATTTTCATAATTACAACCACTCAAAAATAAGAAACATACCACTAACCACATTACATTTTTCATTCTTTTCATATAACCCCTAATACCCCTTCCTTACGTAAGAAATAATTCCTAGTTGTGTAGCAAATTCAAAGCCATCTTTTCCCACAATCAAAATAAGCTCCCCTCTTTCCATACAGGAAGAGGAAAGCTTATTTCCTTCTTATTTATTATTGCTCTTGCGTTTCTATCGCTTGATCTTTTTGCTCCCTTTTATTTTTCTCTATTACTTTTTCTACAAACTCATTCCGCCATATTTTAAATTTAACCGCAAATTGACCTTCAATTTTATTTCGATACCCTTCAAACTTCACTTCTACAATTTCAGAGTGATTAAATAGTTTATATGTTTCTCCTGTCAAACCGACTGGATGTAGTACTCCTCCATAATCATAGAACGTCTCATCATCTAACAAAACACCTCTTGTAGTGATTACATAATCTGCATCTTCTTCCGCGAAGCTTACTCTCACTACACTACCTAAAGGTAATACTTTTTCCATATAATCTTTCATATTAATTAACCGTCCCTTTTAATACTACGATTTTCTCTTCTATTTTTTGTCTCATTTTTTCTAGTTGACGAATCCGATCAATAAAGGCATCACGTGTTTTTCCTTGCAAGTTGCTATCGATACTACTTTCCAATCTTCTAATATCACTCGTTAAAGCTGATGCTGCTTTTTCAAGTTGCATTACTACGTTCATAATTTGATCTCGTCCACCGTTATCTGGAAATGTACTATGAACTTTATTCATTATCATATGTAAATCCATATTTATTACCCCTTCTTCCATTCTATCAATATCAATTTTTAATAATATGCAACCGCACCTAATTCTTCATCTTTTGCCATCATAGAAAACACTGCTTCTGAAACATCTTCATTCAATTGTTTCAAATCTTTTGAGAGCTCTTTTACATCTTTTGAGATTTCACCTAATAATGAACGGTTTATTCCTCTACTACCATCATTCATAAAGAGATGAAGCAATGAGTGGCGATGAGTTAAAATGTGCTCTGCTGCAATTGCAGTAACATTTGTATCTATTGTAAAATCACCTTTAAACATATCTAGTAAATCCTGCACATAAGAACCTGCTACTTCTTTGGCAATCTCTAAAATTTCAGTTGCCACTAGATACACCACGATGCGTCCAGCTAAAAAATCTACAGCTGCATTAAATACACTCTCTAGTACTTCTAATACCTTTTCTTTACCTTTAGCGAGTGTCGTCTCAATCCAATCTACAGCTGTATCTACTGCACTCTTAATTTCTATCGTAGCTGTTATACTAAATTTGATAGCTTCTGTTGTAGCTGTTGACTTTATACTTTCGAATTTATTAGCTATTTGACTAAAGTCTCCCGCAGTCGTTAGTGCAAATATTAGTGCACCAACTGGCGTACCATTTACCACTATATCTACTATAGCTTCTTCCTTTGCACTAAGATTTTTTTTCCCAGCAAGCCCCTTATACAAATTTCCTGCTGATCCTGACATCTCAAAAAAAGCAGGAGTCCAATCCGGCCCCGTACTATTCCCAGCTTTAAGCTTGTTTAAACGTAAATCTTTATTTTCATCATAATATTCACCGTTCTCAACAAAAGAATGTCCTTCCCCATTCAGCATCATATACACCCTTCCAGGGATAACAAAATCTGCAACTTTTATGCCACCATACAAAGGGTCATTCTCATTTACAATACTGAGGTTATTCTTCATATTGGAACCGTCACCGTATTTGGCAACATCCGTATTCAATACAGGTGCAGGGTTTAAAGTTAATACAGGAATATTATCCTTTTGATTTCTTAATGCAACTGTATTTGCTATGCCTCCACCCAACGAATGTCCTATTAACGTTATATTATTATTTTTTCCATGATTTCTCTTAATTCTTTCATAAAAATCTCCCCCCATATCGTACTGCCTAACGGGGTAGTCTGTATTAAACAAATTATTAAGTCCAATTGACGCATCTGCCCAGACATCAGGAGAGTCAATCGCTCCAATACCAAAGTATGTTTGCTTTGGCTGTGTTCCTACATATACTATTGTAATGTCACCTGTATTATTATCTTTAAGTGCATAAGCTCCGAATCCAGTAATTTTATCGTCTTCAAAGTCTATGAGTGTAGCATTAAATTTATCCTCTAATTGAATTTTGTTTTCATTATAAGGTTTATTATAAGGCTTTTCTCTTGCATTAAATTTATAAATATCATCACCAGCCAACTCTAACTTTCCTAAATCAGAGGATATTTTCAACTTGTTCGACATATTTCACCATACCTCCCCTTACTTTATTTGTTATCGTAATATTGTTTTTTATAATTTAAATATTCTTTTTTAGCATTTTTAGTGTTTTCTTCTTTACCATTAAATCTAACTGCTATTTGTTGAATATGTTTCAACATCTTGCCTTCCTCATTCCTTTTATCGTACGTTATTGATATCGTAATTTCACTTATTCGCATCGTTTTTTCTTTTCTGTCTTTGGCAGAATTAAAATCTATAACAATCGATGCATCTTGAAATTTATCATATTGTAGTTTTAATTTATCATTTATCATGTCTTTAAATTGCACTTCTGTTAATCCGATACCAATACTGTTTGGTTCGTCAAACCCCTTTGTATCTTTATCTGGCTTTAATTTCCCTATTCCTTCTAAATTATCTATAACTAGCTTAATCGAAGAAACGTCTAAGCTTGGATTCAAACTTTGCGCTTGATCATTGTTATAAATAATATAGGTATTATATTTTTCTTCTGATTTATAACTATCGTTCTCCTTATTTTTATTATTAGTTGTTTTATCAGCTATTTCTTGTGTTGTAGTTCCATATAAACTCTTATCATTCGTATTGTATATACCATCCGTAGTTTGATATATAGTTCTTCTATATTCTCCATCTTCTTTTTCTTCTATAATGGAGTGTATGATTTGTTCTTCTACACTCGCATATCCATCATCACTCGCAGACATAACCGTCTTCATATCGCCTTCATCCAACGCTTTTACAAATTTCTCGTAGTCTATTTTCGTTTCCCCAAAACCACACCCACTAAATAAACTCGCAACTATCGTCATAACAATCATCACCTTAGCTTTCTTTTTCATTTTCATACGGTCACCTCGTTCGTTACTCTTGGCATTTTAAGTTTCATAATGCTTCCTTTTTGGTAGTAATAGACTTCGTCTTTTCCTAAAGGTGCTTCGTTACTTATATATTTGATATTAAAGATACTTTGGTCGTTTAATGGCATGGCGATGATGCCTGCTGTTAGTTTACTTCTCATTTTCATCGGTAAGGCATCTCGGTTTCGATCTACATAGTCATGATGGCCTGCTAGGACAAAGTAAATACCAACTGTACGAGATAGATCTATTAAAGTTGTTGCGTCGTCCGTTTCTAGGTAAACAAGTCTACTAAATTCTTCAACGTTTGTCATGATGATAAGTTGTTTTGTAAATACTGGTATTTCTCTTCCTTCTTGTCTTGCTTGTGATAGTTCAAGAGATCGTTCGCGAATCACTTCCATCCAGTATTTCACATGAACGTTTACTTCATTTTCTTCTACGATGTAATGTGTCACATTGTCTTTATATTGAACGAAGCTATACTCGGCTGTATCTACTAATGTTACACTCTCAAAATATTCTTTATTCATTTGAGAAAGTATACTTGATACGATTTGTTTTCTCATACTATCATCTACGCTGTAGATCATTAAATGATCGTTAATCGCAATATCATGCGCAACAACTTCTACATTTGTGAAATCAAGACCCAGTGGAACTTGTCCTGCTTGTAATGCTTTGGTAACGTCCTTGTTTTTACGATATGTTAGAAGGTCAATAACTTCTGGCATCATTGGAATTGCCTTCGGACGTTCTCCATCCCATTCTTGATCCATTTCACTTGCTTCTTGTTGGAGTAATTGAATTTGCTCTAATTCGTCTTCTGCTTTTGTTGGTAATGCCGACTGGAATAATGTCGGTGAATCTAGTTTTATAATTGCTCGTCCTGCCATTTCTTCTACTTTCAAATCAGATCGACCTACAATGCCTGAGATTTCACTTTGGTCAATCATATATAGACATGTTTGCAGTTTAATGTTGTTGTATAGTTGAATACGCAGTGCATTTTGTCGTCCCGCACTAATTAAGGTATGAATTCCTAGGCTAGCACCTTCTCGGACGATTTGCATAATCAGCATTTCAAATTCCTCATAAAATTTAGCTTCTTTCACTGCATCGTAATTATCGATTGCAACGATGATATTCGGCATTTTTTTACCGCTAGCTTTCTCATACATTTCTATGCTTGCGACGTCATATTCACTTAACATACGTTTACGTTGTTTCATCTCTTGCGTTAATCTTTCAACTAATTTTAAGCACTTTTCTGCCTCGTCAATCGTAATCGTATCCGCAACATGTGGCAGTCCTTTTAATGGTAAGAGACCATTCGTACCAAGGTCTACTAAATACACATGCAAATGCTCCGGACTATTTTGACGCGCTACATCCATAATGACAGATTGTAAGAATGTTGATTTACCGTAACCTGGACTTGAGAAGACGGCAACGTGTCCATCTTTACTTATGTCTAATGTTAATGGTGTTTGTGACTGTAATTCAGGTTGGTCTAGTAAACCAACTGTTGCTTGCAATGGTTTCTTCGCTTCATTCCATGCTTCTTTAAAGTGAACTGGGTGTAAGTCTTGCAGGAATATTTTTTCTGGAAGCGGTGGTAACCACGGTCTTGCGAGTGCTTCGATTTGTCTATCTTCTGCGTAATCATGAATATAATCGATAACTGCATCCAGTTCGCTTGGTACGGTTGCAACTTCTTTGTTATTTCCAAGTCCACTTAAGTCTTCACTTAAGATTTCATATTGACCTAAGTCGTTGATCGCATAAATGGTTGTATCAAGACGATCTTGATCGTCCTTATCTTCTACGTAATCAGCACCGCTCCATGCAGATTGGAATAATTCATAGATTTCATTATTTCCGACCTGTAAGTATGCTCGTCCTGGCAGTGTAATTTCTGCTGCATCAGGTGTTTTTAATATTTCATTACTGTCTGACGTGTTTTGCACTTTAAGCGCTAGTTTAAATTTCGAGTTACTCCAAATTTGGTCATCGACAACCCCGCTTGGCTTTTGCGTAGCGAGTATTAAATGAATACCAAGAGAACGACCAATACGCGCTGTGGAAACTAATTCTTTCATAAAGTCTGGCTGTTCTGCCTTCAGCTCCGCGAACTCATCACTAATTAAGAATAGATGCGGCATTGGTTCTGTTACAGCGCCTTCTTTGTATAGCTTTTGGTATTGGTTAATATGATTCACATTATTTTCGCCAAATAAGCGTTGGCGTTTTTGTAATTCTGCTTTAATTGAAGCAAGTGCACGCATACTTTGCGCACCATCTAAGTTCGTAATCGTTCCTAATAAGTGTGGCAGATTTCTAAATAAGTTCGCCATACCCCCACCCTTATAGTCAATTAATAGAAAGGCAACTTCATACGGATGGAAATTGACTGCAAGAGATAGGATATATGACTGAATAATCTCCGACTTACCAGAACCTGTTGTACCAGCGATTAACCCGTGTGGTCCGTGTGCTTTTTCATGTAAGTTTAAATTTACAATGTCCTCTTTACCACGAAGACCAAGAGGAACAGCTAATGATTTATGAGCGGCATTTTTTGCCCAGCGGCTTGTAATATTTAGCTCATTCACTTTTTCGACGCCGTACATTTCTAAGAATGTAACACTTTCTGGAATACTATTTTTTAAATTTTGTAAATGATTGAGTGGTGCAAGTGCGCGTGACACATCTTCTAAGTTAAATCCTTCCGGAAAATGATCTGGTACGAACTGACGATTAACAAGTTCTCCTTGTTCTAAAATAATATTTCCTTTTTTCGAGTCTCTTATATCTACAACTGTCTTCACATGCTCTGGTAAGCTTTGCATCACATCTTGAACGAACACAAGCGATACACCTAAATCAGTTGGATCCTCATTAAAGAATTCCATTACAACGTGATCTAAGATGAGTTTTTCGTCCGTTATAAGGACAACATAATGCGGTGAAAAATGTATTTTTTCACTTGAATTGCTTTTTTCATCTACTTTCAGTTTTCGTTCTTTTAATATTTGATATAAGCTATTCAGTACTTGGTCTCGACTTCGGTCATGGTATACAAAACCGCGCACATTAATATCTCTTACACTTGCATGCGGGAGCCAGCGCATCCAATCCCACTTTTTCTTCTCCTCTTCAGGAAAAACAGTAATAAACTGTAAGTCATAATAACTATGGAATAAAGCGGTTTGCATCACTAATAGTTGTAATTGTTCTAGTACTAACGAACGTTGTCCAATATAGCCAACTGGTCCATTCATTAAATCTGTTACAACTGGAACGTCTGCTAAAGAAAGATATTGCTGCCTTAACTCACGTGCCATTGCAGTGAGTTCATCTTTAAATTGACTAAATTCTTCTTCATTAAACTCAATTTCAAAACTAGAATCCGCATTTCCTTTTCCTGCTCGGTATGTTAAGAAATCGTGGTGCATGATCGTTTTTTCGTATATACGAGGATTCACTTCTATCGCCATTTGTCGAATTTCTATAACGTCTGGATAATGATAATGAAGTGCATGACGTTGTTTCTCACTTTCAGCATACAGATCCTTTGTTTTTTGTACTAAGTATTCCCTATAACTCTTATCTCGCTCGGCAATATCAATTTTGTATTGCTTTAAGTTTTTTATGTACGATGTGATCGAAACAACAACAGTCACAATCGTCATTGCTAGCGATGCAAAAATGAATAAGCCGTATGACTGGAATATAGATAACAATACAGTTACCGCAATCATTACGAGAGATGGAGCAATAATTCTCGCTAATTGTTCAGTCGGTTTTGTTGGTTTGCTGGAAGGTCTTGCAATTTTCATTTTTTCAACTGGTTCACGATAAATAATTCGTGGTGAACGATGATAATCTGGATACTCATCATGATATAAGTTATCCGCTTCTAGTAGACTAGGTAATTGGGAATTCACCCGATTCTTCACTCCGAATATTTGCACATCTTCATTTCCCATTTGAATTGTTATGCCATCAAAATATAAGTGATCGCCCGTTTCTAATTCAGCTGCCTCTTCTAACTTAGAATAATTATGAAACACATTCCCTTCATACACGTTTATTTTAAAGGGCTCACTTAAAGTTTCACGAATAAACAAAATATCTGTAGCAGTATCTTGAATTGTTATGTCATCATAGTCATTTGTACTAACTGCTATGGAAAGTTTTCCTGATGTATCATATACAATCATTTCTTCTACCGTTGCAATCCAAATACGCATTGTTTTGCCATTTTTTAATTGAATCGTATTTGCTTTATTAAAATAAAGAGTTTTCTCTTCTATTTTCCAAGCAGCCAATTCATTATCCCAATTCAGTACTAATGATTCCTCTAAATCAAAATCAGTAATATGATTTGACCATTCTTTCCCAATCGTCACTGTAGGCCGTTCAGTTGGATGCAAGCGGCATTTATGTAACCGATTGCCGTAACTTAGTGCAAGTAGCTGCTCCATACTTCTCCACTTCTCCTTTTGTTCGCTCTATCTATAAGGAGTTTACATACGTAGGTTGGATGTATACGTACTCCCTATCTTTTCTTGTTGCTTATATATCCAGTATTCAGCAAAAGCTCCCTCCGTTTACTTTGCCTTTTCTGTATTCGATATATCTTTTTCATCGGATGAATCCCTATATTTTTTCTCATATTCATTTAATTGTTGTTCAAATGTTTTTAGCTTTTCATCGCGCTCTTTTCCTGGTAAATCCGGATTATTTTTTACTGCTTCTATTTGTTTAATTAACCCATACATAATTAATTGTGGATCATCGACACTTTTCGCTAAATCTAACGATTTATCAAAATTACCTTTTCCGTTATAAATCCAGTACAATAAATACTTTTCATCACTTTTTAAAGTAACATTTTTCATAATTGCTGCTTTTTGCGCATCAGATAGTTTTTCTACTTTCAAGTAGGAATACGCTAACTCATATTTAGATGCGAATGGTAATGTTTCAAACTCTTCTTCGCTCAAATTATTAATTACTTTGTCATAATCCGTTGCTAGGAAATTTTTATTCGCTTCTAAAAGCTTATTTTGATAGGGTACTTTCATAAAGGTATAGTAAACGACTGGTGCTGCTAGAATAACTGTTGCTGCCGCAAACGAGAATGCTAAGTATTTAAATAATTGAAACTGTTTTTTCGGAACAAGCTGCATTGTTTTTTCTGCCTTTTCTTGTTCCTTTAGAAAATTCACTTCAATAAACTGTAGCAATTCCTCAAAGCTTTCCATGTTCACGACATTCTGTTCAAATGTCGTTTCTTTTGCATTTTCTAATAAACCAGCATATAAATCATCATAACTATGTTTTTTAGAAAACAGCGCTACAATAAGGCATTTGTATTGGAATAAAAATTGATCTTCTGTTAGTGGTTTTGGCGGGACAATATCTCGAATTCCGCGATGTATAATAAATGGCATTAAATTTGCATCAAATACTAAATTGTCAGGGTGTAAAAAGAAAGTTATTCTTCTATGTAAATACTTTTGAAAATGGGCTACATTTCGAATTAAACGTAATTTTTCATTTCTTCCTAATCCCTTTAAATCTCCCCATTTCAATAAATTCTTTTCTATTGTATATGTAAAAATAAATGTATCATCTTGTTCTTCTATAGTTACTGGTAGAAAAATAGATGATACATCTGTTAATAACTCCAATTGACGGTTATCTTTTACTTGCGTTTGTGATTTAGCAAGTTCTAATTTCCAAGTATCTTCTTCTATTTCAAATCGATACTCCATTGAATCAATCTGAATTATTTTCTCCGTCATGTTCTACCTCTTCTCCTTTTTCACCATAAACCTATTTCCATTGAATAGGCTACGTGCTTTGTTCATAATTATGTAATTTATATTACTTGTAATATATCCCCATCTGTTATTTGATAATCTACCAATCTATCATCATCTGTTAATAATAACGATTTATTCACAACTTTAATTACATGATTTGATGTATCGTATTGTTCGATATTCAATGTTTCAATTAAATTTTTAAGCAAATATTTAACAGATTGATGATTTGGAATTCGTAAATCGTATGTATTTCCATTCCATTTATGAAAATCAACAGTGACGTTAATATGTGTTTGTATAGCCATTCGTGATTCTCCTTACATCAAAATTTTCCGAATGATGATTCCAAATCCAATAAAAATGAATATAATCCCAATAATGATTAATCCAATCAATGTTGGACTAATTGGTTCTTCCGTTTTTGCTTGGCTACTATCTATTTCACCAGAACTTTCCTTCACATTATAATCTTTTGAAAATAAGCTTTGCTGTGTGTCTTTCATATCATCTATTTTTTTCGTATTTAAAAATAAAGAGTCATTCAACTCTTTCATCTCTTTCGTTTCTTTCTTTTGTTTTTCATGAATTTGCTTTTCAACTTCTGGGTTAAATAGTTGAATGGCCGCTTTATCAAGTTCTGTCTCTTGTTGCCCTTTTTCATTTCCTTCTTGATTCTCTTGGTGTACACGATCCACTTTAAACTCAAGTTTACCATTGTCATTCAGGTAACTGTCTGCCGCGCCCCTCATGGGTAACGCGGCAAACAAGAAAAGAAAAAAGACAAATGATAACTTAACTAGCTTTATGCACTGTTTCATCATCGTCCTTATTTTCCTCCCACCTTTTATGCCATACAAATAAATTCATAATAAATCCAACAATTGCGATTACAAGAAGTACTGCAAAAGTGACATGCCCATCATTTTTACCACTTATAAAATTGTTGAAGAAGTCTTCTATATACTGTAGTGGTGAAAATTCGCGTAACTTACCAAGATGGGATGTCTTAGTTACTTTGACTCCAACAGCTTCTGTTAAAAATAAATACAGACTTAAGGATGTCAATAAGATAAACATACCTATCATTTTTATTTGACGTAATAGATATGTTGAAACAAAGACAAAAGCCATCATTGTAATTGTTATAAAGGCGATCCAAATTAACTTTTGGTTCCCGCTGAATTCCAATAGTTTTCCAGCGATCATACCAATTATTATTCCTTCAACAATAGCTATTCCAAATGTAATTGCCGTAACTGGTAAGTTCATATCTAAAATCGATAATTTCTCTTCAAAATCATCTTTTTGACTCCGCTTTCTTTCTTGATTCGCAATCGCGTATGACGTAAATAAAGAAACAATAAAACATACTAATACAATTAAATATGGTGTGAAGGTATTTCCAGCTGTAATAACACCATCATTTTGTTTTAAAACTGGATTCGCTAAAAATTGGTATAACTGTTCATTTTGTCGTTCACCAATGCGGCTATTCGCTAATACTTTACTGAAGTTTTTCGAGAATGATTTATCATCTGATACTTTTTCAGTTAAATTGTTTAATAATGTATCAGCTTTTGACACAATCGTTACACCACTATCTTGAATCTCTTTTGCTTGATTATTAATTTGATCAAATGTTTTATATACCTCATCAGAGGCTAACAACGTCCCTTTGGAACTTTCAGCTAGCGATTGACTCTGCGTGAATAACGATTTCAACCCAGTATCTAATGCTAATATAGCTGTCTGTTCTCCCTCACGATTACTTATTAATACTTTTTGTTCCTCCATCAGCTTCAAGCTATTTTCACGCCACTTCGCTGCACCATTTAAATACTCAGCTAAGTTCGTATTCATGACATTAGCTTGTTCTGATGTTTGCTTAAATGTTTCTGCTAAACGATCTGAATTTTGGCTAGCATTGTTAGCTATTACTTGTAAATCATTAATTTTTTGTTTTACTTGATCCATATCAGACGTAACTTCTGCATGAATCTCAGATGAAACAAGATTTGTAATCATATCTATTACATTTTGTTTATTTAACATGTAATAAAGAGAATTTGGTGTAGCAAGATTTTTTAACGATGCTGTTTCTAACTGTCCTGATAAATCTTCTGTTTTCATATCGAGCCCATAATATAGTTGGTATAGGCCTAATAATTCTTCATAATTTTTTACTGTGTTTACAGCATCCTTCATTAAACCATCCGCTACTGATGCTGAAGATAGATTTTCCGATTTCTGATGGACAATATGGTCATTTGTACGTTCTGTTTTTTCACCGTATTTATTTCCATCACCTGGATCGGTTGTACCGCCACCTTCACCTGGCTTCGTTGGATCCGTTGTACCGCCGCCTTCACCTGGCTTCGTTGGGTCCGTTGTGCCGCCGCCTTCACCTGGCTTCGTTGGATCCGTTGTACCACCACCTTCACCTGGCTTCGTTGGATCCGTTGTACCGTCGCCTTCACCTGGCTTCGTTGGATCCGTTGTGCCGCCACCTTCACCCGGATTCGTTGGGTTCGTTGTGCCGCCACCTTCACCTGGCTTCGTTGGATCCGTTGTACCGCCGCCTTCACCTGGCTTCGTTGGATCCGTTGTACCGCCGCCTTCACCTGGCTTCGTTGGATCCGTTGTACCGCCGCCTTCACCTGGCTTCGTTGGATCCGTTGTACCGCCGCCTTCACCTGGCTTCTTGTCACCATCTTTATTAGGCTTTGTTGTTTCATTGCCAGTAGTACTATCAGTCAATTGTTTAATCGACTGTACTGGTGTTTTCACACGATTTGTTAGCTGAACGACTTGACTATTTTGTTCACTATTACTCCCATTGTTTGTTTCTGGATCAACAGGAGAAGTAACTTCAGGTTTTGGATAAGGTGTTGTTTTTTCAGCAGTATGAGTCAAATCCCATTTCCATGTTACTGGTTTAAAAACATCAATATTTGCGTTTTCATCTGATAATTTGACATGCACACTAACAGATAAGTCCCCTGCTTCTTGGGGAGATAGCTTGACGCTTCCATTACTTAAATAGTCTGCAGTATGGTCTTGCCCATTAATCATTAAAGATTCAGTACCTGAATACAGTTCAAATCCCTCTGGAAGTTGTAAACTAAACGTTTGCTCTGCATCCATTTTTGAAATTTTTTCTTTATCTTCAAAAGTAATTCCATCAGTAGCTAAGCCCTTCTTAATATTCTTGATTGTATTTTCTAATGGAATATCGTTAGAGCCTTCATAATGGAAGTCATTTTCTTCACTATACTTCTCAGAAACTTTCACTACATTTTTCAGTTGCGTTTTTGTCTCATCAGGTAATGTGAGTCC
This sequence comes from Bacillus sp. Medicinal_06, assembly GCF_056711665.1. NCBI lineage: Bacteria > Bacillati > Bacillota > Bacilli > Caryophanales > Bacillaceae > Bacillus > Bacillus sp. Medicinal_06. The sequence continues at coordinate 397,444 of NZ_JBWYHD010000003.1, forward strand.
ATCAATTTCTTCAACATTCATACTTGCTAACTTATTTATCAAACTTTCAATTTGTTTCTTAATTTGATCGTTTGGTTGTTGCATTAAAGTATTTAAATATATCTCTTTTTTATCATTACCCGACAGCTTTGCTTTTAATTTCTCATTGATTGTTTCCTGGATATTTGTCTTTAGCTTATCCGCTAGCTCCGCATCATAACTTTTCATTTTATTCGTGACATCTGCTAAATATTGTTGAATTGCCATTGAGTCGGATAAAACATCAGATTGTTTATCTGAGTCATTGAAATGGCTTGCTATTACTTTATTCGCCGATTCTAATGCACTTAATTGCTTTAACACATCATTTGTGTTGAGATCGCTAGTAAACAGATTGAGCTGATTTGAAAAATTATTTGCTAACAAATTATTGTTTGTCTGCAAGTTTTGGAGATTACCGAAACCATCTAAATAAGAAACATTAGATTTCGCACCCTCATCAATTGTTTGCCCAAACCTTTGTAATACCCCTTGAAACCCTTTAAAACTATCAACCGAGACACCTGTATAATCTTGTACTGTTTTAAATTGTTGTGTATAGTTTGCCAAAGGACTATGTACATCTGTTTTATATACTTTCATATGTGCTTGTTCTTTATCTACAATTGCCCCAACGTTATCCTGTGCAGCTTGTAATTTCCCAATAATGCTAGCGAAATAAACATCTATAATACGTCGATTAAAATCTTCTAAAATCGATGCTGCCGTCTTTTCTGCTTCTGTTTTTAACTCTTTATTTCCAGTTGCATTTACTTTATAACTTAAAGTTAATTTCTCTGGTGCTTCAGCATGAATTGACACAGCCTTTCTAGAAAAGTCATTTGGAATTACAATCATCATATTATAGTTATTATTTTTCAAACCACTTTCTGCTACCCCACGACTGACTACATACCACTCTTGATTATTGTCTTTATTGATGTTTTTTATAAACTGATCTCCAAACGCTATTTTGTTTCCCTCAAATACCGTTCCTTGGTCTTCATTTACTAAAGCAACCGTCATTTTTGGAGTGTTTTTTTCATCTTCTTTCTTTAGCTTTTTATTTAAAGCTAAATAGGACGTCCCTGTTGCAAATACAAGAGCTAACACGATAAACAACAAGACACTCCACTTAAACTTTTTCAATACTTATCACTCCTGCGAATAAAAAAATCTAAAACCTGCCTATTACACATAAAAATTAAAATTTATTCTTTTCTTGAAAGTAAGTTAGCCATACAACAGAAGTCGCATGGCTAACTTTGAAACCTTCTTTTTATGTAGAGAATATCAGTGTTTCTTATTTCAAGCCGAAATTACGTGACAACTCTTCATCATGAGAAGCGACTGCTTCTGCAGTTTTTGAAAGTTGAACATTAATCTCATGTAATAATTGTGCGAAGTTTTCTACTTTCGGTCTTAATTCATTAAATTGTCGATCAAAACCTTCGAAAGCACGCCCTTCCCATTCCCCTCGCAATTCATTCTGTAACCCTTGTAATTTACGAAGAATGTCATCAATTTGTTGAGAGCTTTGCCCATATAAAGCAGATTTTGCTTTAAGCTCCTCAGGACTCATACGAATTTGTCCAGCCATTAAAATTTCCCCCTTAATAATGAATGATTTAGTAGAATCAACTAAAATTTAACTCTACCTGGATAATTATAGAATAATAATAATAAATTGAAAAGGAATTTTTCAATCATTCTAAATATATATTAAAATCAACATTTTACGATATATTATTTTTTTACCAAATTATAGTTAAATATAATTTTTTTGAATATATTATCCTATTTTCCTTACACATACTCCTTAATTCCTTGTATAAAAACTTGTTTATCACGGATTAAAAATCCCAAACTTTTTCTGCCATTATCTCCCTCTTCTATTTCTACAATTGGTATTCATATATTGCCAGCCAAACTCTCTGACTCCATTACAATTACCATAAACCCTGTTTCTATACTTGTTTCATGAAATTTCCCTTCATCCCATCAGAACACAACATGCACTGATTGTACTTTCACCTACACTCCCCTTCTCCTTACACAATAAGAAGCAGCTGGGACACAGCTGCTTCTTATTATGTAATTCCTTTTAGCTTTATTCTTTATGTATATAAAACCATTTTTATAGTTTGCAACTTATGCCCTTCAAAATTCTCTTCAAATTGCTCTAAAGCTGCAAAGCCCTTTGCTTCATAAAAGCACTTCCCTTTTTCATTCGCGGCTTCTACATGGATATAAATCTTTCGAACACCTTCTAAAAGGGTAATACCTCTTTGCAATAAAGCTGTACCAACCCCTTTTCCTTGGTGTCCCGGTAATATATAAATCGCTCCTAATTCCGCTTCATTTTGATATTTAATAGGTGAAAAATTGGCAAATCCAACAATTTGATCATCTATTTCTGCTACGAATATGTGCGAATGTTCCATACGTCGTTTCATCATTTCATTTGAATACGCTCGCTCTAAAAATTCATCTTGAATCCCCTGTGGAATAATTCCTTTATATGTATCATGCCAAGCCACTTTCGCCACATTTTGTACAACGGCAATATCCTTTGCGTTCATATCTCTAACTACATACGTCATCTTGATGTCTCCGTTCTTTTCAAATTGTATTCTGCTAATATGTTACAGGAAACTGGATTACCATTTTCATAGTTTACTTTAATTAATTTTAAACTTTCTACAACTGCCTTTTGTGCGCTGAAATCTTTATATACAAATTCCATTACACGGATAAACTGTTCTTTGTCTAAACGGTTTGCAATCGTACAATGCGGTACCCATTTCTCAGGTACATAATATGACTGCGGCTGATCATGAAAATCCGCGAAATGATTATGGAATGATTGATGAAGTTCTAACAATCTTCCCGTTACTGTTGGTGCGAGAAAAATAGTTCCATTTGTAGGAAATGTACCAACAGAAGAAAATCTAACTGGAAAGCACCCTATATGTTCTGTAAATTTTTCTAATTCCTCTCTATACAGTTTTAAATCCAAAGTATGATAATCTGCTAATGTAATATGAGGTTCTATGTCTTCGTTATGTCCAATATCTATTCGTTCCTCTCTAATCTCTTTCACGTGCTTTGAAAATATTTCATCAAATGTAGCAATAACAGCATACATCCCTCTTCACTCCTTCAACTTTTTTAACGCTTCCCACTCTTCACGTATCATCCCCATTCGAATAGAATCATAATATGTCCCTTGGTAATAGCGACATTTCCGCATTCTCCCCTCTAGCTTCATCCCAATTTTTTCTGCAACTTTTATCATTCGCTCATTTCCAGACCACGTCGTTAATCCAACTCTACCAATTTCCATATTCCTAAATAGCAAATCTCTATATAATCGCAAAGCTTCTGTACCATATCCTCCATTCCAATACGCTGGTTCATAAATGGTAATCCCGATTTCTAGCCAACGCGTTGGCTTGTACTCCCAATAGAAACCTACAGTTCCGATTATTTCCCCCTCATTCTCAACAATAAGCTGAGATAATGGTTCATCTTTTAATCGTGCTTGTAAATTTTCTTTGTACACGGAATATTCCTGAATTGAAAACGGAAAGTACGGCGCATCCCACTTCTTCCACTCAGGTTCTTCTTCCTTATATATTTGTGAATATAACGACTGTATATCTTTCTCTTCTATTTTTCTTACTATCACTTTTTCCCCTTGCATATATATACGTTCCATATTTGCCTCCCATGCCATTAAATCGAATATTAGAATTAAACATATTAATAATATTATATTTATTTTTTGGAAAAATCAAACAATAATAAAGTCATTTATTGTATAATATTGTAAAAAGTCGACGGAGGGATTTGATGTTAAACAAAACATCTCAATTTGTGATAAAACTTTCATCCATTGTTTTATCACTTTTACTATTACTAAATCTACCTTATTTACTTGTCACGCAAGGCGGCTTCACTTTTCAACCAATTATATTTTTCAAACAAATTTTCACTATGTTCAAACAGGTATTCTCCCCTGAATCCCTCGTAGTTTTAACGTCAGACGCAAAGTTTGGTAATGTAAAAGAAGTACCATTATTCCCAACTGTTTTAGAACCTTACGTATATTCATTTACTGTTTTATTTGCAGCTTTTTTTCTTGCACTTTTTCTTTCATCTAGCATGGCTTTTTTCTATTTTTTGGCGAAAGATTCTATTAAAAAATGGATTAACAGATTTATTTTTATATTAGAAGCGATCCCTGATATGATGATGATGATTTGTTTACAAATATTTTTCATTTGGGTACTTCAGAAATTTGGAGAATCTCCTGTCACAATTATCTCTTTTAATGAAAATCGAGCTTATTTACTTCCTAGTTTATCTTTAGCAGTCTTACCTACATTACAAATGTTTCGGATGATGGTGTTATACATAAAAGAAGAACATGAAAAACAATATGTAGAGGTTGCATATGGAAAGGGCCTTTCATCAAGTTATATACTATGCATTCATTTATTCAAAAATATATCGATTCACTTTTTCCATCATTTAAAAACAATTTTTGTTTTCTTGCTTTCTAACTTGTTCGTTTTAGAATTTGTTTTTAATATGAAAGGCATTATTCAATTTTTATTTAGTAAAGCATTCATTTCACCCGCTGCTACATTTATCATACTTATCATGATTATTTTACCATTTTATATACTCTTTCAAATCATTTCTTTCATGATGAATAGGTGGCAAAAGCAAATGAAAGGAGAAACTTTATGAAATCTATTTGGAAATCAAAACGCTTTTTAGTCGGATTCATTTATCTTTTCTCATTAGTTATTGCTAGCTTTATTTATAGTTTTTTCTTTAAAGATAGTATACCCCAAGCACCTCTGTTGCTTTATAATGACAAGAATGAGTTACTTGGAAAGGCACCCTTTCCACCATCTTTAATGCCACCTTTTGGCTCTGACCGTTTCGGGGATTCTATCTTCTTACAAATTTTAGACGGAGCGAAATTTACAATTGTATTCGCTATCGTAATTAGTTTTTTCCGTATTTTATTTGGGACATGTTTAGGCGTTCTATTAAGTTTATACGGCGCAAAATGTAAAAGATTTTTTCAGGCATGTTCAGAGGTATTTTATTATATTCCAACTGTATTTATTGCATTTATACTTATTACACCGGTCAATATTGTAATTACATCAAACGCGGATCGACTAAGCCCAAATATCCCATTTGCACTTTATCAAGCTATTATACTCATTTTTATTGCTCTCCCTACAATTTCGTTATATATTTCATCAGAAGTTGATGAATTTATGCAAAAAGATTATATATTAAGTTCACAATTAATGGGGGCAAGCCGTTTCCATATTATAAAGAAACACTTACGTGTCTTATTAATCGATCGTATATTTGTTTTATTTATGGAGCATATTGTACAAACACTCATACTCACGATTCACTTGGCATTACTTAACATTGTGATCGGCGGGGTACAACTGAAAGAAGTGGACCAAGGTGAGTTCAAACCCGTTTCACTCTCAAATGATTGGGCAGGTCTTATCGGATTAAATCGTTATGAAATGAATCTTTCATTATGGATTATTTTTTATACACTCATTACATTCTTTATTACAATACTCTTCATTAAACTCATGACAACTGGAATTCAAGACGCACTAAAATCAAGAAATTTCCAAACAGTTATGATACAACCTGTTCAGGATCAAAAAATATATGTAGAAAATAAAGATTCTTTTTCGTTTGTTTCTTCAGAAGAACGAAAACAGTCTTCTCTACATTTGTAAAAATGTGATTAGACGAAACTGCTGTTATATCATTTTGGAGGAATTTATTATGAAACATGTTCAAGAACTATATCAACAATTTCAAGAAGAAATGGGATGGAGTCACAATGATAGACGCAATGAATTTCAGCACAGTAAAGAATTTCTCCTATATATTCATATGTTATTGACGACAGAGGTCGCTGAAGTCGCCGAGGAATTTCGGGCACTCTTTTACAGAACTGAACAACTAAAAAAAGAAGGCGTTTCTGAACATGAAGCATATGCTCAAGCGAAGGAAGAAATTCGTGAAAATCTTGGTAAAGAGCTTGCTGATTGTCTAGCTTATTTATGTAAGTTAGCTAACTTTTTTGATTTTAATTTAGAAGATGAACTTCGCAACAAATTAGATGAAATACGAATGCGCTCCCAAAGTCTACAAGATAAAAAATAGGAGGATATTCTTCCTCCTATTTTTTATCTATATACTTTTAATTCCTTCTCTTTCACTTTAAGAAGAAGTCCCTTCTCTATCCAGCCTTCCACACCATCTTTTTTAATTAAATCATATCCCGTACAGCTATCATCAATAAGCGAAACAATATCACCTTTCCTTACACTGATTTGTGCACAAGAAATATCCGTTTTAACAGTATAATCGTCTGATTCATTTTGCTTTATATATTCATTTTTAACATATAAGCATTTCTTTGTTTCTAGTTGTTTACATATTGTAAAATCAACATTTGTTTCAACTGGTACAATATGATAATGCGGATACGTAACTCCGCCTTGCATCATTGGTTCTGCATCAAAATCTGCTAATATTTCATATCGCGGAAAATGATCTACATATGTATATGAAAACACATCTGTAGAAATTGATCTATGAATGATAAATGCATTTAATTGTCCCGCTTCTTTAATCGCATTTCCCCCATCAATCGCAATTATTTTCTTATGTTCATCGATAACTGGATTATTAGATGGCGCCTCTTCAGAATAATTGACAACAGGCCAGTGCCCAACGATTGCATACTTATTTGCACGATGTGATTTCGTATAAAACTCCGGCATTGCAATCGCATGTTTCCGTTCAGTCTTCTTCCAATCTTCTATATCTTCAAGTCCTGCGTGCACAAAAATATAGTCATCTGTTTCAATTACAGTCGGCAATTCTGTAAGCCATTTTATTTCTATTGAAAAGTGACTCGTTAATTTCTCTTTTACCTCACGAATATCCGTCTCTTCGTTAATATGAAAACCTAATTGATCAAGCCATTCATTAAATATAGAGTACTTTCTCGTACATAAATAGTTTATTAACCCTGGATTTTCATTTAAGAGAGCATCAACTATTGCTTCACAATTCCCTTCAATCACATGTACGTTTGGATTATGAGCCTCAAGCTCCCTAACATAGTTTACAACACCTATACTATTTCTTCCTTTTTCACAAAGATCACCATTAATGATTAAATAATCCTCTGTACTAAAGTTAACTTTGCTTAATAATTTTTTTAAAAGCTCTAATTCGCCATGAATATCAGAAATAACAATAACTCTTCCCTCATTTGGAATTGATATTTTTTTTATTTTATCCAATATAGACGCTCCTTTTTTCATTTACAACTTTCTACACATTTAAATATTCCTTTATTATGTCATGAAAACTATTCGACAAGAAACTTATCGTACCTTTTTTATAATTTATTTCTGCTATAACTAAAAATAGTAGATTCTATATGTTATCGCATCTAGAATCTACTATTTTCTTCTCTATTATAACTCTTTATGAAATGAATAACTTACCTTTTCATAACCTTCTCGCTCATAAAAACGGTGAGCATCTATACGCGAAAAAGCTGATGTTAGAGCAATACAAGTACAGCCTTGTTCTTTTCCCCATTTTTCTATATATGATAGCAATTCTTCACCATACCCTTTCGACCGATACGCCTCTGCTGTTACAAGATCATATACAAAAACATGTTTCTTATTATAGAAATTCGTACAAACAGCTACACCAGCAAGACTAACAGCTTCACCATCTTCATTACATAAAGAAAACAGTTGGTAATTTTCTTCTTTCATCTGACGAAATAAAGATTGAGCTTCCTCTTTTGTAAGTGCAGTTCGTAATTGTTGTAAAACAGGTAATACCTCATCTAGTTGTTCTTCTGTTTGTATTTCCTTCACATTCATCAGTAATCTCTCCTAACTATTTATAAAATTTTCTAAATGTTATATCATTATTTTAATTAAAGTCTGCCCTGTTCTGAAGTGGCAGTTCATTTCTTTTTTACAAGGCCAGCTTTAAAGGAGAGTGTATACAATGGATTTAATTATCCCTCTACAATCAGAAAGTCAAACACCTATCTATATACAAATTTACGAGTATATGAAACAAGAAATATTAAAGGGAACACTCCCTTCTGAAACCCGTCTCCCTTCTCATCGAAATTTAGCGTTACAACTTGGTATTAGCCGTATTACAGTCGAATCCGCTTATCAACAGTTAGCCGCGGAAGGCTATGTAGAGAGTAAACCAAAGCGCGGTATATTTGTGGCTGAAGTAGATGTAGATGTTATCCCTAATAAACAACAAAAACGATCTTATCCATTAGAAACAACAGGAAACGAACTCATTCATTTTGATTGTAGCCAAGGCAATATCGATCAAACAGCTTTTCCACTCTCAAATTGGAAAAGAGCAATACAAGAATCTTTACTTCAATATGAAAACGACTTATTTACAAAAGAAGATCCACAAGGAGAACAAATACTTCGCGCTCACATTGCAAAGTATTTATATCATGCTCGGGGAGTTCATTGCACACCTAAGCAAATTATTATTGGTGCTGGTACACAACCCCTTCTTTGGCTACTCTTACAATTACTTGGCAAGCAAAAATCATACGCCATAGAAAACCCTGGGTTTCATCGTGTAAAAGCTATCATTCAAAGCTGCGGTCTTCTCAGCTACCCTGTCCCATTAGATGAGAAAGGAATCAACATTTCATCTCTTAATGATTGCAATGCGAACGTTGCTTACGTTACCCCTTCTCATCAATTTCCATACGGCATGATTATGCCTTTATCAAAGCGACTTGAGTTATTAAAGTGGGCCAACGCTAAGCAAGGTTATATTATTGAAGACGATTACGACGGAGAGTTTCGCTACGTTGGAAAACCTATCCCTTCATTACAAGGACTTGATACAAATGAACGTGTTATTTACATGGGGACTTTTTCAAAATCATTTTTACCATCTTTACGAATGGGCTATATCGTTCTTCCTAATCACCTTTTAGAGGCTTATAAGGAACTTGGTGGTATTTTCAAACAAACAGTTTCTAAAATGCAACAGCTTGCTCTTGCTATCTTTATTCAAAAAGGAGATTGGGATCGGCACTTAAACCGCGTTCGTACATTATATAAGAAAAAACATCATAGATTAGTGAAATCACTTATGAACCAAATGGGCACGAATGTCGATATACTTGGAGATCAATCTGGGCTTCACATTGTGCTCCGTGTTCATAACGGCATGACTGAACAAGAACTCATTCAATCAGCTGCTGAAAAACATGTAAAACTTTACCCTCTATCCATATACGATTCAGTAAATAACTTACAAAAAGAAGCTTATGTATTACTAGGCTTTGGAGGGATACCAATCGATTCAATTGAAACTGTTGTAACATTATTAAAAAAAGCTTGGTTTAGACAAAAAAACTGTTCCTCGCACAAATAATTGCAAGGAACAGTTTTTGGTCTAATCATTTGATGTTTGCCCTGAACGTGATGAAATTCCTGGACGTTTCACACCAGTTGTTTCCGTTGAATAAGAAGCTTCAATGATGGCACTTGAATCTACAGAGAGAACGAGATCTTTCATTTTGGGATAAATAAAACGATTTGTAATACAATAGATAATTCTCTGATGTTCCCCTAAAAAACCACCTTCTCCATGTAGATACGTAACAGAAAGTTGTAACTCCTTCATAAGAAGTTCACCAATTTCTTTATTTTTACTCGAAATAATCATGACACTCTTGCCTTGATTAATACCATCTAATATGAAGTCAATCATCTTCGTAACAATATAGAAAATTGCGAGTGAGAACATTGCTTGCTCGATTGAAAATAAAATAGCAACAAACACAAAAATAACAGCATTTACAGCAAGTAAAAATGTACTAATCGGCACTTTAAAATGCTTGTTCATCCAGACCGCTAACATTTCTGATCCGTCAATTGCACCGCCCATCTTCACAACAATTCCAACACCAACCCCAAATAACACTCCGCCATACAAGACAATTAATAATTCAGATGTTGTGATAGCTGGAAATGGCTTTAAGTAGATTAAACCAAGGGTCGTTACAATATTTGCATAGGACGTACGAATAAAGAACTTTTTCCCCATTACTTTTGCAGTAAATAATAAAATAGGAATGTTAAGTCCTAAGAACACACCGTACAACGGCAATCCAGCAACTTTATTTGCCATAATGGAGATAGCTGTTACCCCACCGTCTACTAGTCCATTGGGTGCCAAAATCAACTCCAATGAGCCAGCTACAATAATCGATCCAATTGTTAATAACACATATTCAAATATTTTTTTCATTGATTACCCCCAAAACAGATATATTTTCTTAGTATTATCATACTGAATTTTTTCTGGAAATACAAAGGAATTACTTTATATACACAAACCCTTCACTTTTTTGGTATTTTTTTCAATATTATTTACACTTCAATCTAAAAAACACACTTTTGTAGAAGTGTGTTTTTATGGATTTCCTATTTATTTTTGAAGGAAACTAGATAGAGCCTCTTTTTTAAATTTAAATATTTCATCAACTGCCCTTTTATAGCCACCTGCCGCCTGTAAAGACTCTCCAACTTCGCAGCTATTTTCTTTGAATTTCTTATCATTTATCACTTTCTCTACTACTTCACGTAGCATTTCAACAGTCAACTTAGTACGATCCAACTGAATTCCTGCTCCTAACTCCTCTACTCGTTTAGCTACCAATGGCTGATCTCCCGTAACGGGAATGACAACTAATGGAACACCGTAATATAAAGCCTCACTAGAACTATTCATTCCTCCATGTGTAATAAATACATCTGTATGTTGCAGGACTTGTAACTGTGGTACATAGTTATACACTTGAAAATTTGCTGGAATTTTTTCAAACTGACTTATATTTATTTTTTTACCAACTACTAACAAAACAGTTGCACCAATATCTTGAAATGCATCAAAGCATTTTTCGTATAATTCCGGTTGCTCGTTAAAGACGGTTCCCATTGAAATGAAAATAACTGGCTTCTTTTTTAACCTGGCAACCGAAAAACTCCCAACATCTTTACGTATAGCAATAGATGGACCGACAAATTTATAAGAATTATCAAACACATGGGAATGGGGTTGATATTGTTTAGAAGTATACACAATCGTAATATCTCCTGGATGATTCATAATATCATATAAACTATTGCATTGAATGCCATATTTCTCTTCCCATTTTTGCATCCCTAATACGCAAGATTGATACAATGGAGAGCTTTCATCTATTTTTCTACTTTCAACGTTATCATGAAAAGAAATGTAATGATTAAAAGCAAAAGTTGTACATGAGGATATTTTCGGTAACTGCAACACATTTGCTATAATGTGTCCTACTGCGAAGTGATTATCATACAAAACATAATCATATTGTTCTTCCTTTATTTCCTCTAGAATCTCGCTCACAATGCTATCTGTCGCTGCAATCATTTTAGATAGCATTTCCAAAGGGCTACTCCCTTCATTTATTCGATTCATTATATTGATTTGTGACAGAAAGTTTTCATATGTTCGAAATTCGGCACCTGTTACTTCAATTTTATTTCTATATTCCTCAATACAATACGCAACAACTTCTTCACCTCTTTGTATTAACTCACTTAAAACTGCGATTGTCGGATTAATATGCCCTTCTCCAGGAAAATGAATTACAAGAACTCTCGCCATAATAACCTCTCCTTTTTAATAATTAACAATATTAATCTAATAATTAATTTTATTAATTAATCGATACCTATTATATATGAAAATTTCTTAATTTTTCATATATTATCTTACATTCATTATTGAGAAATATATTTCTAATCAAACTCATTTCATCATTCCCTCTAAAAAATAAATTCAAATTCTTTCGTTCATTTCCTACTCATATATCACTAATATTAAAAATAAAAGATTGAAAAATATTATTCAGATAATTCATATAAAAATGAAGAAATACAATTTTTTATATAACATCAGTACTCAGCTATGTCCCTATCTTTCAAAAATCAAAAAATAAAATACTTCAAAAACGAACAAGACCACTTCATCATGGTCTTGTAACACTCTTTAAATAATTAAATACACTATTGTTGTGTTCAAGTATCTATAATCTAAGTGGATTATCCCTCTTTTTCCATTATGTTATATAATGAATTTATTAACTTTACAGAAAAAGGAGAATCTTCATGTTCCAACAACTCTTTACTTCCCCTATTCTATCAATAGACACATTACATCCAGGATACGAAAATCATGCAAGCGATGTCTGGCTCGTAAAAACAGAGAAGGAAGAAGTAATCGTCCGCACTTCTAAAATGAAAGAGGAACCAAATAATGATTTTTGGTGGGGGTGTAAAAATTTATTTGGAATTGATCCAAGAAACGTACATGATCTCGAGATAATACATACATTGTTACAAAAGCATACAACACTCCCTATTCCGAAAATATTACAGAAACATACATTAGAGCGAGAGTATGTTGTTGTTGAAAAGTTAAACGGTCAAGTACTCAAATCATTTATAGGACAACCCGATTCTATCTTATATAACCTTGGAAAAGGCTTAGCACAAATCCATCAGTATAAAGCAAATTATATTGGAAATCCGTCTGGAACTTTTCAAATTCCACTTCATAAATTTCACCAACATATAACAGACGTAAGTAAACAACTTGTAACTATGTTTTACTCTAATAATTCTAAAATAAATGACTCATTCGAAGTTTTTCAATCACAACTTTATGCACTACCGACACCAAAAGAAACAACTCTTATTTTAACCGACATGGACCCAACTCAATTTTTAACAGATGGTATAGAGATTACTGGATTAGTAGATACTGAGGCTTACGTGGTTGCACCAAGAGAGCTTGACTTTATCGGATTAGAATATGTATTTACAGAAAAAGAGGCCAACGCTTTCCGGAAAGGTTACGAAACAATACTGCCCATTCCCTATTTAGAACGATGCAGAGCACCATACCGATATTTATATCGATTATTATCCGTTCAAGGAAATGTGGATTTAGAGGAATGGTTACAACATCCCGCCTTTTTCTAAAATACTCTTCAGAATTCTTGGTGGCATAAAGCACTTGCATCAATGTTATATAATTAAATTAGAAACGAATCAGGAGGAAGCTATTATGCTAGACGAGAATATAAAGCCGGGTGAAGTCATTACTTTTGGTACTTATCCACATACAGCGGAGGGAACAGATAAAACACCGATAAAATGGAGGGTGTTGAAAAGTTCAGATAACGAATTATTTATTTTGAGCGAGTATTTTTTGGACTGCAGAAGATATCATGGCGAGTCAGCGGATATTAAGTGGGGTGATTGCGTGGATATTACATGGCATGACTGTGATTTGCGCAAGTGGCTGAACAGTGAATTCTATAACACCGCATTCACTGCCGCCGAAAAGGAGTTTATAAAGACGACTCATTGCATGGACAATGGAGAAGGCACCCCAGATACCAAGGACAAAGTTTTTTTGCTTAGCGTTACCGAGATAAAGGATTTATCTGATATACACGGCAAGGGTTTGCGGCGCGCCATTGGAACGGACTTTGCCAAAATTTAAAAAAACGATGGATGTAGCTTATATGTATATGATAAAACGAACAAAGATAACTATATCATCAGAAACGGTGAAGAAGTTGGCTGTTCCTGGTGGTGGCTGCGAACACAAGGAAATAAGCCTTCGCGTGCATTTTTTGTCGGTACAAGTTGCAGTATTCGTAGCTACGCAAATGTCAGTGTGGCTGGTTACGGCGTGCGCCCAGTTTTAAAAATTAATATGAAATAGAAAAGACTGAACCTTAACGATTCAGTCTTTTCTATTTCATTTATTTCTTAATATATTCACAACGGCAGTAGTTTCACCATTTTCCTTATATACACGCGGTATTCTTCTATCTAGCATACAAGTTACTTCATAGTTAATCGTTCCAAGCATATCTGCAATTTCTTCTACAGCGATTTCTTCCTCACCTTGTGTACCATAAAAAACTACTTCATCCCCTACATGTACAGGCATCGCTTTCGTAACATCTAGCATCAATTGATCCATACAAACACGGCCAATTACAGGTACACGAATACCATTTATTAATGCATATCCTTTATTAGACAATTGGCGATTATAACCGTCTGCATAGCCAATCGGAACAGTTGCAATCCATTCTTCACCCGTTGTCACATACGTATTCCCATAACTTACACCACGATTTTTTTTCGCATGTTTAATATGTGCTACTTTTGACTTTAATGCTAATGCTGGCTGCAATGACACAACGGTATGATCTACTTCTTTTGAAGGATACATACCATAAATCCCAATTCCAACACGAACCATATTTTGAAATGTATTGCTTAGTTCCATTGATCCCGCACTGTTTGAACTATGGATATACGGAAGATGAATACCCATTTCCTTCGCTATATCGACAGCCTTCTCGAATAAACTTGTTTGCATATTTGTATATGTTTTATCTATTTCATCAGCTGTAGAATAATGTGTAAATATACCTTCTACTTCCACATACTTCATGTTTTTTAGTTCTTCTAAAAACGGCACGATTTCTTCTTCTTGCAAACCGATACGGCTCATTCCTGTATCGATTTTTACTTGAATACGCGCTTTTTTTCCAATTTCCTTAGCATTTTCATTAATTTCTTTTAAATCTTCTATTCTATATACCGTCATCATAATATCATATTCAACAGCATCTTTAGCAGCTTCTACTGGTGTATACCCTAAAATTAATATCGGTACAGAAATTCCTGCCTCGCGTAGCTCAATACCTTCATCTACAAAAGCAACAGCAAGTTGATTCACTCCTGCCTCAATTGCTGCTTTTGCGACTTCAACCGCCCCGTGTCCGTATGCATTTGCTTTTACAGCTGCCATCATTTCAATATTTTTATCGTTTACACGTTTTTCAAATTCTCTTACATTATGTTTTATAGCATCTAAATTTACTTCAACAATTGTATCTCTTCCATATCTCGAACTCATTGGTCTAAACTCCTAACTCAATAATTGCTTTCCATTCTATTTCTCGTTTCATATGACCTTTTACAATATAATACTTTTCATTTTTCTAGTCAAACTACTAGAATTTTCAAAATTTTTAATGTGATATAATACTCTCAAGAAACTATTATATATGGAGATAAGGAGAATTACAATGTTTGTTCAAGCTGGATTGCATCAACTTAAATGACACTAAACTCCTTTAATGCATAGGCTATCCCGCCTTCACTTGCCTTTTTTGTAACAAAGTCTGCCTTTTCCTTTAGCCTTTCTCCTCCATTTCCCATCGCAATTCCTAACCCTACATACTCTAACATATCAACATCATTTCCACCGTCTCCAAAAGCAATTGCTTCCGATTTACAAACATTTAGATATTCCAATACCTTTTTAATAGCTGTTAACTTCGAAACTTCAGTATCTTCAAGTACATTCATCACATAGTTATGAAAACGCTCAAATTTAAGATTCGGAAATTTTTCTAGAAATTTTTGAGCTTCTGTTTCATCTGCATACAAGCACACACAATACACCTCTCCTAAAAGTGATTTCATCTTTTCAGGATATTGTTGTAGATGCAAAGTCTCTTTTAGCGCTTTCATTACCCGTTCATCATTAGAAGCTACACCATTCATTGCGAACTCCTCTGTAAAATAAGAAACACTATGACCATTTATCTCAGCAAAAGTTGTGATATCATGAACTGTTTCTCTCGAAAGCACTGATTTATGTATAACTGTGTCATTACATTTTATATGTGCACCATTTGCGGAAATAAACGTATCAACACCTAACTCTTTAAATTCTAAACATAAACTGTAAGGCCTTCCTGTTGTAACTACTACTTTGATACCTTTATCAATTACTCTCCGTATAGCTTCTTTCGTACTTGCATGCATACTTCTATCAATTTCACTTAATAAAGTGCCATCAACATCAAAAAAGACAACTTTATACATATTACCTCTTCTCTCCCATTAACAAATTTCTTTATACTAATACAATTGTAAATATAATTTTCCGTCATATCAAAACAAAAAAGCAATTCTTCATTTATCATAAAGAATTGCTTTTACTTACAAATATTATTTTTCTTCCACACTACCTCTTACTTTTCCTCCAACTCCCCAATGCGAACCCGGGATTTCATTTACTAGTACACGTACACGTTCAGCGTCCACATTCAAACTTTTCGCGACTGCATCTGTAACATTTGAAATGAGATCGTGAATCTGCTCCTGTTTTCTACCCTCAATCACTTGAATTTGTACAATTGGCATATCCATCTCTCACTTTACTGTTTATTCACAAAACATCGATACACTACCTAAACCATCAAACTGCGCAATCATAGCGTCACCAGCTTTGAAAGCAACTGCTTCAGACAACGCTCCACTTAGCACAATATCACCCTTTTTTAACCCTTCATCTTGTAACCCAAGCTTATTTACTGCCCAAGCAATTGCCGATGCAGGATGCCCAAGTACAGCTGCTCCTGTTCCCGTTGTAGCCACTTTACCGTTTTTCGACATCACCATTCCAACATTGGCTAAGTCTACTTCCTGAGTGTTAACCCACTTACTTCCTAGTAAAAATTTTGAAGATGAACAATTATCTGCAATTACATCAGGTAATGTAAACTTAAAATTCAGATAACGACTATCGATAATTTCCAACGCTGGCGTAACATATTTTGTTGCCTTTAATACATCAGCTGCTGTAACGTTAGTGCCTTGTAAATCCTCTCCCATTAAAAAGGCAATCTCCGGCTCTACTTTTGGATGAATCAATGATTCATACTGAACCGGAACCCATTCAAAAGCTAACATATTATCTAATAAATAACCGTAAATCGCTTCCTCGATCCCCATCATTTGTTGCTTCGCTTTACTCGTTAATCCAAGCTTTATACCAACTCGTTTGGATCCCTTTTTTATCTTTTGTTCAATTAATCGTTTTTGTAATATGTAAGCATCTTCTACTGTTAAATCAGGATGCTGATCCGTTACCTTTACCACTTCTTTTCGTTCTCTCTCTGCCTGAAGTAAATATTCAATAATCTCTGAATCTGCGCCTTTAACTAAAGCCATATTTTACACCTCCATTTTTCTCTTCGCTAATTCAGCTGCTACATCCAAAATCATATCTTCTTGTCCACCAACTACTTTTCGTCTACCAAGTTCTATTAAAATATCACGAGCATCTACATTAAATCTATGAGCAGCTCTCTCAGCATGTAGTAAGAAGCTTGAATATACACCAGCATATCCCATAACTAGACTGCCTTTTTGGATTTCTTGCGGTCCTGGTAACAAAGGAGCAACAATGTCTTCTGCCAAGTCCAGCATTTTATACAAATCTATATCTAACTTATATCCCATCCGATCTAGCACAGCTAATAATACCTCTGTTTGTGCATTCCCTGCCCCTGCTCCAAGACAACGGACACTGCCATCAATGCGCGTTGCCCCTTCTTCAATTGCAGCAATTGTATTTGCTACTGCAACAGAAAGATTATTATGACCATGAAAACCAATTTCGATATTTAAAGATTGACGTAATGCCTGAATACGTTCCCGTACTTCATGTGGTAATAAAGCTCCAGCTGAATCCGTTACATAAACAGCTTGTGCCCCGTAACTTTCCATAAGCTTTGCTTGTTCTACTAATTTTTCAACAGGGGCAGAATGTGCCATCATTAAAAATCCGCATACTTCCATACCTAACTCCCGTGCAAAATGAATATGTTGTGCAGAAACATCCGCTTCCGTTACATGAGTTGCTACACGAACAAAGCTTGCTCCAATACTTCGTGCTTGTTTTAATTCATGGATTGTACCAATTCCAGGAATAAGTAAAACAGCTACCTTGGCCTGTTTACACTCTTCTACTGCTACTTCAATGAGTTTCATTTCATCTACTAACGATTTTCCATATTGCAGCGTAGAACCACCTAATCCATCTCCATGGCTAACTTCAATATAATGCATACCAGCCTCATCCAACGCTCTAGTGACAGAACGAACTTGTTCCTCTGTAAATTGATGCCTCATCACATGACTTCCATCACGCAAACAAACTTCCGTTATTTTAATTGGCATATCGCTATTTCGTTTCATTCATTACACCTCGCTTCTGCTCCCTGATTATTCGTGCTGCAAACCTCTCACCAACTTTCAATGCCGCTGCTGTCATAATATCTAAATTACCAGCGTAATGAGGAAAGTAATCCCCAGCTCCTTCTACCTCTAAAAATACAGTCACACGGTTCCCATCAAACATCGGTTCTTGTTTTAAAGCATATCCTGGAACATACGATTTCACTACTTCAATCATCTTGTAGATTGCTTGACTAATTGATAATTCATCCATATGCTTAACTTCACAATATACTGTATCTCTCATTAAGATAGGGGGATCTGCAGGATTTAATATAATAAGTGCTTTTCCGTAATCAGCTCCCCCAATTTCTTCAATTCCCCGCTTTGTTGTAATTGTAAATTCATCGATATTTGCCCGTGTACCTGGGCCTGCACTTAAACTAGAAATTGTAGCAACTATCTCCGCGTACGTAACATCCGCCACTTCGTTAATAGCATGAACAATTGGAATTGTTGCTTGCCCACCACATGTAATCATATTGACGTTTCGCGCATCTACATCATTACCTTCTTGTATAGCTGGACAAACAAATGGTCCACATGCCGCTGGTGTCAAATCTATTACTAACTTCCCTAACTCTTTTAAAACTTCTGCATGATACATATGAGCTTTCGCTGAAGTAGCATCAAATATAATATCCGCTATGCTAGGGTTCTCAATGATTGCTTGTATACCAGTATCAAAAATCTCATACCCTTCTTTCTTCGCTCTCTTTAATCCGTCTGATTCAGAATCTATCCCTATCATAGCAGCCATTTCAATGACTTCACTTTTTCTTACTTTATACATTAAATCCGTACCGATATTTCCAGAGCCTATAATAGCCGCCTTCACTTTTCCCACATATATTCCCCTCCTTTTCAAACAACCATAGAATTATACAAATTTAATAGACACTGAACCAAGAGAGCCAAAATCAGCTTGAATAACATCATTACATTCAACCGAAACAGCTCCTGATAATGCACCTGGTAAAATTAATTCTCCAGCTTTCAATGAAATTTGAAATTCGCTAAGTTTATTCGCTAACCAAGCAACAGCTTGCGCAGGATGCCCTAATGCCGCTGCTCCTGCACCAGTAGCAATTAAACTATTATTTTTATAGAGCGTCATTCCAGCTGTACGCAAATCTACTTCTGATACGTTTGAAAACTGATTACCAACCACAACTTTCGCTGATGAGCCGTTATCTGCTACTGTATCAACGAGCTTAATCTTCCAATCTGCAATACGACTATCAATGATTTCAAGCGTAGGTACAACATACTTCGTTGCCATTAACACATCCACATATGTAATATTAGGTCCACTTAAATCCTCTGCTAAAACAAATCCAATTTCCGCCTCTACTTTTGGGGATACAAATGAATCTACTGAGATTACACTTCCACTTTCTACTTTCATATCATCTAGCAAATGTCCGTAATCCGGTTCATCTACTCCAAGCATTCGCTGCATTGCATCACTCGTAAGTCCGACTTTCTTTCCAATCACCGTACGGCCTTGTTTTAACTTTTGTCCCACTACTTCGAGCTGAATGTTATACGAATCTGAAACTGATAGATTTGGATATCTTTCCGTAAAAGGAGAAATTGGTTTACATGATTGTTCTGCCTGCAATAATTCATCTGCTAATTTCTTTACTAACACTTGCATATATCTCACCTCATTTTTAAAATCTATATTTATAACACATCAGTGGAAATACTATTCCACTGATGGAAGATTCACTTTATAATTTCATCGTAACTGTCTTTGCTTCTGTATAAAATTCAAAGCTGTGTCGTCCACCTTCGCGGCCAATACCACTTGCCTTAGAACCACCAAATGGGGTACGCAAATCTCGCACATACCAACAATTAATCCATAATAGTCCTGAATCAATTTGCGAAACAACTCGCTGTGCTCTTCTCAAATCATTTGTCCAAACAACTCCTGCTAAACCATAAATAGAATCATTTGCGATACGAATCGCATCTTCTTCTGTTTTAAATGGTATAACAACTAAAACTGGACCAAAAATCTCTTCTTGAGCTACACGCATACAATTATCAACATCATATAGTACAGTTGGTTCATAGAAATTCCCTTGTGCTAAACTTTCGATTCTTTTTCCGCCGTGAGCTAATTTCGCTCCTTCTGAAAGACCTATTTGTACGTATTGATCAACTGTTTCTAAATGTGATTTTGAAACCAGTGCTCCCATATCTGTATCTTCATCAAGAGGATCTCCTACTTTTATCTTTTTCACCGCTGTTATAAACTTCTCTAGAAATTGTTCATAGATGCTTTCTTGCACAAGCAACCTAGAACCAGCTAAGCAAATTTCTCCTTGATTTCGGTAAATTGCTTCAACTGATCCTTGTACCGCTTCATCTAAGTCAGCATCTTCGAATACAATATTTGCTGATTTCCCGCCTAATTCTAATGAAACTGGTATTAAATTTTCCGAAGCATTCCGCATAATCGTTTTTCCTGTATTACTCTCTCCAACAAATGAAATACGTCTTACAGAGGAGTGCGTCGTCATTTTCGTTCCTACCGTACTTCCTGGTCCTGTAATGATATTTAATACACCTGGAGGTAACCCAGCCTCATTCGCAATTTCGCCAAGCATGATTGCACTTAGTGGCGTGTATGATGCTGGTTTTACAACGACTGTATTACCAGCAGCTAACGCAGCTGACGCCTTCCATGTCATCTGCATAAATGGTAAATTCCAAGGAATAATTAAGCTCGTTACCCCTGCTGGTGCATATTTTGCATACGACATAAAGTTATGTTTATCATAATGTTCATGCACCATATACTTTGCCATCTCAGCAAAGAAACGAAAATTATGGGCAGACCGCGGAATATCAAAGCCACGACTTTCTTTTATTGGTTTTCCGACATCAAGTGTCTCTATATACGCTAATTCATCTACCTTGTCCATAATCAAATCTGACATTTTGCATAAAATAGCTGAGCGTTCTTCCACAGGCATTTTACTCCAGATACCACTTGTAAATGTGCGCCCTGCCACGTCTATTGCTCGCTTAGCGTCCTCTTCATTTGCTTGTGCAACAGAGGCAAGCTTGCTATTTGTTGATGGATTGAATGTATCAAACGTTTCGCCGGACAGCGCATCAACATATTGACCATCAATAAATAACTTTGCATCTTTTACTTTTATTTTTTCAGCTAATAGTTCTTTATTCATATTCTTGCCTCCTACTCTTCAATTTCTAAAATCATCTCGATTTCAATTGTTGTATTATTTGGTAATTGAGCCATTCCCACAGCCGAACGAGCATGTTTCCCCTTTTCTCCAAAAACGTCTACTAATAAATCTGATGCCCCGTTCATCACTTTTGGTTGATCAATAAAATCTTCCGTACTATTGATAAAACCAAGTAACTTCACAACTCGTTTTACCTTATTTAAATCACCTAGTTCATTCTTTACGACACTTAATAAGTTCAACATTGACTGTCTTGCTGCCTTATATCCATCTTCTATTGATACATCCTTACCTAATTTCCCGTGGTACTGGTCAACACCTTGTCCAGCTGTAAATAATAAATTCCCTACTCTTACACATCCAACATAATTCCCCACCACTGGACGAATAGCTGGTAGCATGAGTCCCATTTCATTTAATTTACTCTCTGGTGTTTGTACTTTTTGCATATACTACACCTCTTTTTTTCATATCAATATTTAAGAAGTTCGCTGCATTTCCGCCAAGCATCGCTTCCTTTTGCTCCTCTGATAACTCAAGTGTCTCATCAATTACTTTACCTGGATGAATCTCTCTTAGTAAAAATGGATAATCCGATCCCATAAAAATCTTTTCGTGCCCAAATCGCTCAATCATATATTTAAGATTCATAGGATCATAGTTTAGAGAATCGAAATAAAATTTCTTTGCGTAATAGCTAGGCGGATATGTAGTTAACCTTAGATGTGGCCATACTTGCCAGCCTTGATCTAATCGCGGCAAAATATAAGGGAAAGAACCTCCACCATGAGCAAAACAAATCTTTAACCCTGGAAATTTCTCCATCATGCCGCTCCAAATAAGTGTAGCTGCTGCAAGAGCTGTTTCACTCGGCATCCCAACGGTATACATAAAATTATGATGTGGCATTCTATCTCGTCCTAACGTTTCCCACGGGTGAATAAAAATTGGCACCTGCCATTTTTCAGCCATTCGGAAAAATTCGATAAATGAAGGATCATCCAAATTTTTTCCATTTACATTCGTTCCAATTTCAATTCCATGTAACTGTAATTCCTTTATGCATCGCTCCATCTCACGAACTGCGGTTTCTCCATCTTGCATCGGCACTGTCCCTAACCCAACGAAACGATCTGGATATGCGGCGACTGTTTCCGCAATAAAATCATTTTGAATACGCGCCATTGCTTCAGCTTCTTCTGGTTTTGCCCAATAAGAAAATGTAACAGGGATCGGTGATAATACTTGTATATCAACACCTTCGCGGTTCATATCTTCAATTCTTTTCTCCGGACACCATACTTGGTCTGTCACATCACGAAAATTCTTCCCTCCAACCATAATCGCCGCACCACATGTACAGGTTCGATTTAATATCGGCCACCGACCACCACCAAACTTCTCTTCAAAATCCGGAAATATCTCAGGAATAATATGTGTATGAAAATCTATTCGCACTTCCATTCCTCCACTTCTTCCGGCATAATATGTCCACAGTTTTTACACGCTCGAATTTCTTTATTTGAATTAAAGCTATGAATTGCTTCTTTTACTTGTTTTTCAATATCGCTTAATTGAACGCGTACACGATGCATTTCATGATTACATTCATCACAGAACCAAACAAAATCTTCAAGTTCTCCTTGCTTACGCTTTCTTTCAATTACTAATCCATATGTGTCTGCAACGCGATGCGGTGAGTGCGGTACCATAGCTGGCAACATAAACACGTCACCTTCTTTCACTGTAACGACTTCACGTTTTCCTTCTTCCGTAATACATTCCACATAACATTCACCTTTTATTTGATAAAAGAATTCATCTGAAGGATCCACATGGAAATCACGTCTTTTATTTGGTCCCCCTAAAATCATGGCAATAAACTCTGAATCTTGCCAAATCACCTTGTTATTCACCGGTGGTTTCAATAACTCCTTATTTTCATCAATCCATTTTAGTAAATTAAAAGATTGTAATGTTTTTGACATATTTTTTCCTCCTTATAATTCATTCATATTGTTTTCATAGGCCATCCTAATAAGGAATGAGACCTCTGTAATTCTCCTTGAAATAAATGATTCCGGATCCTCGTTGAAGAAATTCGTTCCCCATCTTCACAACAAATCTCTTCAACAATAGAAACATCGAAATATTTTTTCAGTAGCTCTATACTCCCCACTCGATTTTTTCCAAATCGAAAATCTTCTCCTACATAAATTTTAGCTGGACATAATCTTTGTAACTCTTGAATAAAGTGACTAGCCGTTCTCTTTACATACGATTCATCAAAACGAATCACAATTACATGTTCAACCCCAAGCTCTTCAAATCGATTTAATTTCTCATCGATTGATGTTAATACTTGAGCTCCTTGAAAATAAGCACGTGGTGGTGGATCAAATGTATACACGACATTTGTAATCTGTAGTTCTTTAGATTTCTCTACCGCATTTCTAATAACTGTCTGATGTCCTTTATGAACACCATCAAAAGCACCGATTGAGATAATTGATTTTGTTAATTCAGATATGCGATGATCATGTATATAAATGATTTTCACCTCTCTTTTACAATCGGAATCAAATATCCAAATAACCGAATTCCTTTGAAATCAAGTTTGCCGTATTCATTACACTTCGAATCATGATTTGGCGATTGCTTCCTTGCATATACGATATGGGGCCAACAATATTAAGAGCAGCAACGGTTCTTCCCGTATAAGAACGGATAGGAGCTGCAATACCATATAAACCGTGCTCATTTTCGTTATCACTTATGGAATATCCCTGCTCACGAATTGTCTGTAACTCCTTTTGAAATTTTTTCATACAAGTAATCGTATTTGGTGCCCTTGGCAAAAGCCCATGTTCTGAAGTGTACTCTAAGGAAGAAGGGTTAAATGAAAGAAGTACTTTCCCTGTACTTGTACAATATGCGGGCTTTCTAGATCCAACATGAGTTGAAATTTGAACTGAATCCTTTGATGAAACTTTCAAAATAAATACAACGTCCCCACGGTCAAACATACCGATATGCACTGTTCCATTAAATTTCTTCACAAGTTCCTCTACAATTGGAATTGCCCCACTATAAATTTCTTGTTGAAACATTACTTGATTGCCCCACTCTAACAATTTCCAACCTAATCGGTATTTTCTTTGTTCATCTCGAATGAGCATCCCTTCTTCACATAATGTACGAACAAGATGGTGAACTGTACTAGGATTCATATTTAATTTCGCTGCAATTTCAGAGTTTCCTAATACTGGCTCATCACCAGTGAAACAATTTAGAATTTTACAAATTTTACTGATAGAAGCGATCAAAACAACTTACCTCCCCTATTCCAGTTACATATTTTCAGGTTCATATATAGCTAAACATATAAGAAGATTTACACCCTAACAGTAAAATTCTTGTTATCTATTTGTTGCTCCTTCCTTTTCCATTTTAAAATGTAAGCGCAATCATTTAAGAGTTAACTTAATGCACTTTCAGACGAACTTGTTTGCAAGGCATTATTCACAAGCGATAGAGATTGTTGTTTTTTATACGCATTATAGAACATACCCATTTTTCGAACTGGGTCGCCGGAATAATAACGTTCATATTGCAATAAACGTTGTCCAAAAGCTTCGCCACATAAATCCCAAGCTAATTTAAATAAGCGCACACGTTCCTCAGAAGATACCCCTTCACGCCCGATATAATATTTATGCATATCATCTTGAATCTCCGGATTCATAAAATCAGCACCTGTTGGTGACATTAACAGTCCACCAGCACCAATGGTTTGGATAATTTCAATAGCCCGTGGATACATTTTTGGTAATAAACTACGTATTGTATCAAGAGGTAGCCTTGCAGGAACAGCTTCTCCATATGCATTCGTTTCATACTCATATTCTGCTACTTGTAAGAGCGCACGAATTGTTTCTACATCTTGCATAAGTTCCGCTAGCTGATTTTGTACATTTAAAAAACCATCCACTCCAATTGAATCTGCCAGCTTTATAGCTACTTCAGCTGCAAAAGAAAGTTTCACCAGGCCTCTTACTCCCGATTGATGTGCAGGCTGATGCCCAATTCCTGTTTTCGGATACAGTTGATTCCCAGCTTCTACACTTTGATAAATGAATACTTTATCCCAAGGGATGAATACATTACGAAAAACAAGTAATGCATCCATTTCCTCGAATCTTGATGCCAGTGGATGGTCAAATAAAGAACGTTTACCATCTTGCATTGGCTCGCGACAAAGAATCCTTAATCCTGGTGCATCAATTGGAACTGCAAAAGAAATCGCATGACGTTCATCACCTGGTTTAAAACTTGGATAGGAGTAAATGATTACTTCATCTGTAATTGGGGCAAGTGTCGCTAGCATTTTCGCACCACTTACATACATTCCTTCCGCTGTTTCTTTCACTACACCTAAATGCATCGTTGCATCTTCTTGCTGGTGCGAAGCTTTGCTTCGATCATTTTGTGGATTAATAATCGCATGCGTTAAAAACAAATCTTGATCACGTATATGTCTATAATAATTTTTTATATTTTTCCCCCATTCAGGATCGAATTTTTCAAAGAACCAAGAGTTACTTGCCATTGAAGTGACCGTAACATTTAAAAAGTCCGGCGTTCTTCCCATTAAACCAAACGTCGCTTTTGCCCACACCTCAAATAATTCTCGGCGTGATTTTAAATCCTCATAATTTCTTGGTACTAAAAATGCATTCGAAACCCGTTCCCCTGTCTCTTCACATATGTGAGTAATTTTATCTTGATATTTTGGATCATGTTGCATATCATATAGGTTTGCAATTTGTAAAATTGGTTCCCGAAAAACATCTTCATTTACAACATCCGTTACCCTTCTTCCACCAATCCAAATTTCAGGATTTCTCGCCTTTAATCCTTCGATATACTGAGCCCCTGTTCGAATCGCCATGTTTTCCCCTCCAATATATACATTTTGAAGTTTACTATACAAATAAATTTAGAAATTCTAGTCACCCTCTTCAATCGACAGAATTTTTAATTATTATAAACCAAACTCAAGTCAAAACTACTACCTTATTTCATATTATGAAATTCTAGTAATTTTTTTAAGAGACATATAAAAAAGGAACAGTTTCCCTGCTCCTTTCACATCATCCATTCACCTTCTCCGCATCCCAGTAATACTTACTAAATGCCTCTGTTAAAACATCAATGGTGTTATACAGCTCTTCCAACGTATTATCAACACCACCAACTTCAATAAGCATGGCATTTTGAGATAAATCTTGATTATAAACCCCATTTCCGTCCTTTTTATATTTCGGGAAAATCCCTCTACTTAATCCGTAATAATTTTCATCTAAATATGAATTTATTGCTCTTGCAATCTTTTCATTATGGGAGCGTCCTTTATTCTCCATTCCAATAATAAAATACAGTCTCGCATAAGATTTTCCATTAATTACTTTTGTCGTCACATTCTTTCGCTGATCATCTCTATGAATATCAATCGGAAACATAATATTTTTATTTTGTGCCAACGCTTCTTTCACATATCCATGAGATGCGGTATATGCTTGATACCATTTCCATTTCTTATTCGCTAATAAATCCCCCATGTTTGTTTTATCATGAAGAACCGGTATTCCCTGTCCCTCCAACTGTTCTTTTAGACGTTCCCCTAAAAGCGAAACATTCACATCAGGACTTGACGGATTTTTCGCCCCAGGTAACAGTGGATAAAAGGATTCCCAGCTATGTGTGTGATAAATATATACAGCTTTTTCACCTTTTACATCACTTTTATTTTTTTGTATGGGATTCTTTTTGTCTGCTTCTGTGACTTTATCTTTTGCCACTTCCCGCTCTTTCGTTACCTCTTCAATCGGGACACTCGATTCATTCGGAATATTCGTATAATCCGTTCCTTCTCCAGCTACGATAATATGAGAATAGTACTTTGACATCCCCGGTACTTCTTTCCCAACAAACGTCCTTAAATCTTGTATTTTAAGGTCCGTTGCAATAGAAAATAATACATTCCCAATTGATTCTCGTTTATTTGTTTTAAAATAATCCGATGCGAAATAGCGATTCTCACTCTCAAACATTTGCACAAAACCTTGCATCGAAACTTTACCAAACCACTGACTCGCATAATAAGATTTCATTGTATGTAAAAATGAAGTTACAATAGACGCCGCTACTATCACTACAAATACATATGATAAGATTAAAAATAAAAATTTCTTTCCATGTATACGAGTTGCATATTTTTTCAATGTATCACCCTCTTTATACATGGTTATGTACAAGCTTTATATAATATACATTTTCACTAGACTTGTTACATTTAATATAGCTGCTAAAAAGAATAGTAATGCAAATACCTTTTTATCTAACCTATACGCGTTCATAGAACTTACAAAAAAACAAACGATATACAGACAATGTAACCAAACAGAATAATTTAAGTATGTATTGAAAATAATATCTTTCATCATCAAGCACCAAATTGAAATAAATGCTACAGCCGTACAAATCTTCAAAACTTTGAAAGCTTGTTTCATATCATCCTCCCTAAAAAAAGAGAAATGGTGACCCATTTCTCTTTCTCGTTGCTATTGTTCTTTCGGTGTATCAGAAGAAGGCAATTTCTTCGCTTGTTTTTCTTTAAAAATCTCTCCAATTGCACCTAGTGTACCCAGTGTTTCAATTGCATTTGATGGAATGAAGACTTTATTAGCAGGTCCTTTCGCAACCTCAGCTAATGATTCAAAAGATTTATATGCAAGAACTCGTTCATCTAAATCCGCTGCACGTATTAATTCAATACGATTTTGTTCCGCTTTCGCAATTGTTTCAATCGCTCTTGCTTCCCCTTGCGCTTCTAGCTCTTTTGCTTCTCGTATACCTTCGGCTTCGCGAATACGTGCTTCTTTATCCCCTTCAGCCATTAAAATTTTACTTTGTTTTTCCCCTTCAGCTCGAAGGACTTTATCTTGTTTTGCTGCTTCTGCTTCTAAAATAATTGCACGCTTATTACGCTCTGCTTTCATTTGTTTTTCCATTGCTGCTTGCACATCTTTTGGCGGATTAATATCCACTACTTCCACACGCTCAATGCGAACGCCCCATTTTTCTGTTGCTTCATCAAGTGCTAAACGAATTTCTGTTGAAATCTTTTCACGTCCTGATAATGTTTCATCTAGTTCCATCTTACCGATAATTTGACGCATTGTTGCAGATGTAATATTACGAACACCATATTCATAATTTGAAATACCGTATGTTGCAAGTTCCGGTTCCACGATTTGATAGAAAATAATCGTATCAATTTCTACTTGTACGTTATCTTTCGTAATCACTTTTTGCGGTGGGACATTTGTTTGTTGAATACGTAAATCATGATAAACACGAACGCGATCTACAATAGGAATTAAAATATTTAACCCCGGATGCATGATACGTTGGAATTTACCAAACCTTTCAACAACTGCCACCTTTTGTTGCGAAATGATTTTAATTGTTAACGCTACAAATACAACAACAATTAATGCAAAAATAATCGTTAATGTTAATGCTACCATTTTTACTCACTCCCCTTTTTCACATGTAAAACAGTGCTGCTCCTTTTTATAACAATGACTTTTTCTCCAGCGGAAATGGGAACATCTGAAATCGCAGTCCAAGTATCTCCATCCACTTTCACAATTCCATTTTCTTCACTTGTAATCGCTTGCATGATAATTCCCTTTTTACCAGCCAGTTTATCGACAGTATCAGTAAACCCTTTTGCCTCTCGAAAATTTTTAGAGATTCGTTTCGTAAAGAAAGTCAATGTTAAACTCACAATTGCCCCTACAACAACTTGTAAGAATAGTGCTTCTGGGGCAAATAGTGCAATTAGACCTCCGACAACCGCTCCAATTCCAAGCCATAACATGTAAAAGGTAATCGATAACATTTCTGCAATAAATAAAATACCAGCTATAATAAACCAAATTACCCATCCAGCCATATGCAACCCTCACTTTCTTTTTTATTTTCTATATGTATATGAAAAAAAGAATTGTTTATCACGTCCTCCTCATGAATACGGGACGTTTCAACGGAAGCTGCTATACATATTCACTGTTACCATGAGTATTACTAAAATATTATATTAATATATTCTTTATTATACATGAAAATTCCTATATAAAAGTTACAAAAAATAAAATTCTTTCAAAAAATGAATCTGTAAATTAAAATAAATATAAAAAAATAATCATTTATGAAAAGGAGATATCTATATTGCCCCAACAATCAATATCCCTTTATTGGTTTTCTAAAATGTGCATCACTCTCGCTGATGTTGTTTATGTGATGATTGTTACTACTCATATCTATATGACAACAAAATCAGCTACCACCACTGCCCTTTTTCCATTATTGGGAGTTATCGCGAGCCTTATTGCTAGTACATCTGCGCCACTTATAATGAATCGTTTCCGATCCTATTCATTACTTTTTACATTACAAGGGATTAAGACTTTCCTTTTGATTCTTTTAAGCGTGCTATTCCCTTTATTATCATCTAACATTACTGTCCTTCTTACTTTTATTATTCTCATTTCATTATGCGGAGGCTGGAGCTCTCCTTTATTATACGCTGTTATTCCACGCCTAGCGCCCCAAGAAAAGTTAGTAAAAGTAAATAGTATCTTTTCCTTTTCAACACAAATTGTTCAGGCAGCTGCTTATTCGTTCACAAGTGTAGTTGTCCTTTTTATTGGTGCTACTTCTACACTTATGATTAACAACATATTAATGATTTTTGGATGTATCACATTATATGTTTCATTGCATGCTGTACAAACTGAACAAAAAGTGGAAAAATCAGCCTCCAAATCAGCTGTATTACTAGAAGGATGGAAACTGTTATTTCAGTACTCTTCCTTACGCACAGTTACATATATGGACTTAATTGAAACGTTTGCCGGAACGATTTGGATTGGCGGTATTACGATGGCTTATGTAACAACTGCTCTTCATAAAGGAGAAGAATGGTGGGGATATATCAACACCAGCTATTATATGGGAACATTAATTGGAGGATTATTAGCATGGCGAATAAGTACGTATATTCAAAATAACTTAATACGCTCAATGGCTTTAGGATCACTTCTATTTAGCGTACTCACTTTCTTATATGGCATAACAAGCAACGGATTTATTGCACTGCTTCTTTGCCTTCTAATGGGACCTGCTTATCAAATTAGAGATATTTCTCAAACAACCGTTTTACAATCAAGCGTGCCACCACCTCTATTATCAAAAATATATACAGCTCACGGCACACTTACTTCGGCTGTTTCCGGACTTTCTATGCTAAGCGTCGGTATTATTACCGATATGTTCGGCGTCCGGACAATATATATCATTGCTGCTTTTCTCATTTTATGTTCTGCTTGTTTATCTTTTATTTTGTTAAAACATACGAAACAGCAAGGCAAGGATGTTTCTCTTTAATCTCACTGTTTTTTGACATATGAAATTTTACAGAATAGGAAAAGGATAGGGCACCCTATCCTTTTTGCATTGTATTTATGATAAATTCGGAGCTCTTCTATGGTTTGTTTGCAGCTTGTTCCAATGCATGTGCAGTCCCTTCGCTAAAATCAGTACTTGCTAAAGTGATTCCAAAAAGCCTTCAGCTATCCATTTCAAGGAAAATAAAAAAGCGTCTTAGACGAACAACCTCTGCCTAAAACGCTTTTTAATAAACAACCCTTCTATTTCACATACATCTCTTCAAGTAAATGAATAAATTCCCCTTGATTCCCTGCCAATACAGGACATTTTGTTATATCAATCCACTCATAACAAAATGTTAGACCCTCATCTTCCTCTCCTGCACTTACGATATGTTCCCATGTATCTTTTACATCTGTTAGCAACGAAATATGAAAAAAGTGGCGTTTTTGATATTCCTGTTTTTCTTTCACATGAATGATATAATCACCAATGAAGCGTTCTATATATACATGCCGTAAACCCGACTCTTCTAACACTTCACGTAATGCTGCTTCTTCTAATTTTTCTCCTTCATCAACTGTACCACCTGGAACTTGTATACCTGCTTCCGGCATATCACGATGTGTAAAAACAAGCAACTGCATAACTCCTTCTGTTTCCCTTGTAATATATGCGTACACCTTTTTCTTATATAACATCGTCATCTATATCCTCTCCCCGCAATTGATTATTTCATTGCTTCTTCTAAGGTAAGTTGATTTTCATATAAATACGTAGCTTGTGGATTCCCTACATAACGTACGTGCCACGGTTCATACCGATAACCAGTAATCGATTCCTTCTCTTTTGTATACCGAATGACAAAACCAAATTTATGCGCATTTTCAGCAAGCCATTTTCCTTCTTTTGTATCCCCAAAAATGGTTTCTAATTGAAACTTGGCAGATTGTGATGTAATATCCATCGCAAGTCCCGTTTGATGTTCACTTGTTCCTGGAATCGCACTGGACATCGCTGTTTTCGCTTCTCCATCTTGAATCTTATACATTGTATTTAATGCTTTTTGCCGGTCAAAAGATCTGAACCCTGAGACCGCAAAGAGAAAAATTCTCTCTTGATCACCTTGCTTGAACATGTTTTCAAGTGCCTGTGCTGCTTCTTTCCTCATTTTTTTCTTCTCTTGATCCCCTTCACTTGAGTAACGCACTTTGGGAATGACTAAATCTTGCGGCTTGTAACGATCCGGTAACCGTCTGCTTTTATTTACAAGTACAAGTGTAGAATCCGGATTATTCACAACTGCAATATCTCCTTCTACTTTAGCGATGGTTTCTTGCTCTTTTGGAAATGTAACAATACTATTCACTTCTTGTGCTTGCTTATCTTTATACATCTTATAATTAATGCCTGCTACTCCAATAATAATTGCAACTACTACGACACTCAGCAGTGTCCATCTTTTTTTCATAAAACGACCTCTTATTTTAATAATTTGGCCATATAATACTCGTCGACATCCTTTCCATCGATGATAAGAGAAGCTTTTTTGACACCTTCTTGTTCAAAACCTACTTTTTTATATAGTGCCTGTGCTCTTGTATTGTGGGCCATTACTGTTAACTCCAAACGCCATACATCATGTAATCTTGCCCACTTTTCAATTTCTTTAAACAGCATGGTTCCAATTCCTTTTCCGCTATACGCTTGTAAAATCCCAATTACAATCGCTGCTGCATGTTTGTTTCTTTGCGCATTACCACCATTAGCTAAAATAAACCCGACTAATTGCTCACCTTCTACTACTACAAATATTGTAGAATTATAGTTTTCTATAAAGCGTTTAATCATATTTTCTTGCTGCTTCACTGTCATATTCCGTTCCCCTGGTTCAAATAACATAAAAGAAGTTTCTCCATCCAATTGTTTTCCTAACTGTAAAAATGCTGCTGCGTCCTCTACTTGAATGTCTCGTATCATCTCTATCACCCTGTCGATTTTATAATGTAAAAGTTTTATCTATAAAGAGCATTTCGCTATTTTTTTATGAAATACCTTTCTATTTTTCATAGGAGAAATAGACAAATTTCGATATCAGTATAATGAAGGTGAAATTTTATTTATAAAAAGAGCTTGATTCCTATTTTTCTCTTCTTTGTGAACACAAAAAGAAACGTAAGCACCCCGCTTACGTTCATCCATTCACCTTCTCTGCTTGCCAAAAATATTCACTAAATGCTTTCGCCAATACATCAATGGAATGATTTAATTCTTCAGATGTATTATCTACACCTCCTACTTCAATTAAAATTGCTTGTCCTGACAAGTCCTGATTATAAACACCGTTTCCTGTTTGAAACCCCTTTTGTATAACTCCTCGACTTACCCCTGGATATTTCTTATTAATCGCTTCATGTAGTGCAGTTGCTAATTGTAAGTTTTTGGCGTAATTTTTATTCCCTTTTCCAATGACAAAAGCAAGCTTCGCATACGATTTATCTCCAATTGCTTTTGTCGTGACATTTTTACGGGCACTATCTCGGTGCAAATCAAAAAAGTATTGTAACTCTTTATTTCCTGCCATTGCCTCCTGTACAATTTCCCGAGACATTTTATAAGAGCTATTACTATTTAACCCCTTACTAATCAACTTTTTCCCAACATCTGTTTTATCATTAACTGCTCCTATTCCTTCATTTGCTAATTGGTCACGAAACCGTTCTCCAAGTATAGAAATATTCGTCACAGAACTTGTTGCCTTATTCGGATCTGGATCATTTGTTAAATTTAATAAAGGTAAATAAGACTCCCAACTATGAGAATGATAGATAAATGCAACTTGTCTTTTTCCGGTTGTTTGTGCAGGTTCCTTTTTCTCTTTATTTGGATCCACTTTCGGAACTTGTCCGGTTTCTCCTGTTCGTTCTTTCACCACTTCTTCAAGTGGAACGCTCGACTCGATAGGTAAGTTAGAATAATTTGTCCCTTCACCAGCAATGACAATTTCCGTATCGTATTTTCCAAACCCAGGAAGTTCCTTCCCAACGAAACTACGTACATCATCAAATCGAATATTTGTCGCTGTTGAAAAAAGAAAAGATGAAATCGAAAAGTCTTGATTTAAATTTCGATATTCTTGTGTAAAATAATGATTTTCCTTTCCAATCACATACATATATCCATTCATTGATAACTCATTTAACCAATTATATAAATATGCTGACTTTGTTTCTTTCAATGAAGTCACCATCATACTAATAAGGAAAAAGGTTGCTAACATCATAAAGACAACAAATAAAATAAGCTTACGTACACTTGTTAATTTGACATAAAAAAATCCTCGATTCATAACATCACCCTCTCTGTTCCAACTTATGTACAAGCTATAGAGAATAGACCGCCTAAATTTCGGCTATATTGTCATAGAGGTGAAATGAATTGAAGCTAATTATTAGTATAGTTCCTATTGTTTTATCAGGTATTTTTTTATTATTTGCAGCACACCCTAAAATCCGTGTTTTCTTAGATATTTGCGCGTACCTTTCATTATATATACTTGGTATACTAATCGCTTTTAACATATATGATGTTGTGCTGCACGGCTTAGTATTTATGACAACCATTCACGGTATCTTGTTGAACCCATTATTTCTCATCACTGGAGCTTATATTGGAGTGTATTCTTTATATCTCCTTATTTATAAACTAGTAACAAGTTTAAGAAGGACATAATACTTATTCTAAATGGAGTGTAAAAATGCGACCAACTTTTATATGTCATAAATGCCAGAAAAAAATTGTCAGAAAGCAAGATCTTATTACCACAATGTTCTACGTACGCATCTACTTATTTCACAATACTTGCTTTAGCCAACAATTTTTCTTTTCTAGTTTTATTCCTATTAATACGCTATTTGGAGTATATTTCATTTGGTATACTCTCGCTATAGGGGCTATTCTAACAATAACAGAACTATCGATCATTTGGATTATTTTTTTAGTGCCTGTTCTATATCGTTTTATTTCTTACTATTATATTGAACGTCACTTTTGAAAATAACGATTAGACTGCCCCTTTGGAATACTTAAACACTCCCACTCTTTTTCTTTCAGCAATTTTCCAACGTAAATAATTTGTCCGATATGTGATGCATAATGAGCGATTTGTCTCTCAATCGCTTGCATAACACTATGCGCTTCACCCCGAATATGCACGATCTTTAAAAGGTCTTGTGGTGTTAATGATTGCAGCGCTTGAAAAACATATTCCCACCCTACTTTCCATGCTATTAGCGCTTCTGCTTTTGAAGCATAGCCCCCTTCAAATTCACCATCACGATTTCGATCTAGCTTTTCACCATCTGTCGTTAAAAAATCCGTCCATCTCGAACGCATATTTCCATGTAAATGTTTGATTATAATTGCAATACTGTTTGCTTCTTCATGAGGTGTCCAACTTATTTGTTCATATGATAACTGTGAAAGCGTCCTTTCTCCTTGCTTTTGCATCGCCTTGAAGTTTGAAATCGCACATTCTAAATAGACATTTCCAACATCCATACTTAATCCTCTCCCCTATTAACTAATTGGTGTTCCATTAGGGATTTCTATATCTGGCTGAAGCAAGATTACATCTCCTTGTTCTGGCACTCCTCCTAGCACAAGCACTTCCGATATGAACTCCCCACCTTAACGACCTTACAGTCTATTTCAGCACTGGACTGCTTCATACCAAGCTCACCAAAGTCAATTTCTAATGTAATCGCAGGTACACGAGCTTCTTTAAACTCTTCTGCTTTTTTATCGTTCCCACACGTACATCTAACTGTAAAAAGTTTTCAAAATTAGCCATTTTATCAATCCTTCCAAGCTAATATTTAGACAAAACATATGAATTTCCTCTAAAAAAAAAGATGCCTAAGCACCTTTCTTTTGTAACTCACTTAATTCGTTTGGTCTATATAAGAAGTAACCAATTACTCCACCAATACATGATGGCAGTAACCAACCAATTCCTTCCTTATATAAAGGAAGCATTTGCAACACATTTGTTATGGCATCAAACTTAATATTTGCACTTTCTAAACCGTTAAATAGACTAATAACGAGTGCCCCTAAAATTGCACCAATATATATTGTATTTCGCTGTCCAATCCATTTATGGAAATAAGACAGTGCAATTAATACAATCGCAACAGGATAAATAATCATCAATACTGGTAATGTTACAGCAATAAGCTGTGTTAATCCTAGGTTTGATACAACTAAACTAAACACACATACTAATGTTACAATCGTTTTATGTGATAATTTAGGGAATAACTTTGTAAAGAATCCTGCACACGCTGATGTAAGTCCAACTGAAGTTGTTAAACAAGCAAGTGTAATAACAAGGCCTAATAATATTTTTCCACTCGTTCCATATAACTCATTTACAACTTTCGTTAAAATAAGACCTCCATTATCAGAAACGCCAAGTGACGTACTTGTCGAACCAAGATAAGCAAGTGATAAATAGATTAACGTTAAACCTAATACAGCAATAACCCCAGATATAATTGTTACTTTTGCGATTTGTTCGCTTTCTTTTATCCCTTTCGAACGAATAACTTGTACAACAACTATACCAAATACAAGTGCACTAATCGCATCCATCGTTAAGTATCCTTGAATAAATCCACCGAAAAATGCAGTATCTTTATATGCTTCTATCGGTGCAGCAGGAGTTCCAATTGGATCAATTATAGCTTTACCTACAATTACAGCGACAATTAATACTAATAGTGGAGTAAGAAACTTTCCAAACCAATCAATTAATTTCGATGGATTTAGTGATAAATACCAAGTAATACCGAAGAAAACTGCTGTGTAGAGAAACAACATGTACCATTCTGACACAAACGCTTCCGTTAAAAATGGTTTCATCCCCATTTCAAAAGAAACCGCTCCTGTACGTGGGATGGCAAAGAATGGTCCAATTGCTAAATAACTAATCAGTGGAAAAATAAATGCAAATATAGGGTGAACTCTAGAAGATAGCGCTTTCAAGTCCCCTTCTACAAAAGCGACAGCCGTTACAGCTAATAGAGGAAGTCCGACTCCTGTCACAAGGAATCCAATTGTAGCAATCCAAACATTTTCTCCTGCCTGTTGTCCTAATACCGGCGGGAAAATTAAATTTCCTGCTCCTAAAAATAATGCAAATAACATTAAACCGATTGCTATTGTATCTCCTGGCCTTAATCGTCCCTTCATCTCTCTTTTGCATAGCATGTCTTTATTGTTTTTATCTCTTTCACAATATGCTATGCATCCTCCTCTCTATCCATAGTGATTATTTATGCCCCTTAAAAAGCAATGTCTTTCCCCATAATTTCTCCATTTCCCCTTTTCTTACTCCGATTAATAATTTTGATTTTTTTGAATATTCAAAACATTATAGTGTTATATCACAGAGTTAATAGGTCAGACCTCTTTGCTTTTGTCACACATATAGTAACACATTTAGTTGAAAAATAGAAACATATTTTTTATATGAAATTTTTCGAAAAACTAAATAGTATGCAAACCTTGCATTATTCTTTTAGAAAAATATTTTATAAACAAATAAGCAACTTTTCATTTTATTATTTTAAAATAAAGATAAACTTTCTTTTCCTACATATAATGAAAAGCCATCTAAATCATACAGATGGCCTTTCATCCCCTACTCTATTGTTTCTACTTGACGTGGATTATTCATTTCTTCTACGTATACAACACGAAACCCATGATCTTCTAAATCCTTTAATAAAATCTCTAACTCTTCTGCCTTAAATTCTTCACCTAGTGTGAACATAATTCTACGCACTAATAAAGCATTATTGTCAAATGTCATTAAACTTTGAATACCACTATATTTTTTTAAAACGGTGGATAACTTTTGAATGGCTCCATTATAATCTTGCGTTCCAACCATGACAGAGTATACACTAGAATGAACTCCCCATGCATCTTCTAATAGTTCAAACACCTTTTTATGAGTTAAAATCCCCAAGAATATCCCTTTTTCATCTACTACTGATAAGTATGGTAACTTCTTAATAGTAAAGAATACTTTGAAGAAAGAAGAATCTTCCCTCACATACCCTTCTTTATCATTTAACAATTCTGATAAATTATCTTCTAACGATCCTTTATATTCTAAAATATCTACTTTGTACACATTTCCTAGAAATTTCTCTTGTTTTGCATCTAAAACTGGTACACAACGATAACCAGTTTTATTTAAATGGTCCAGCGCTTCTCCAACTGTAAATGAATTTGAACAAAATAGTACTTCTTTTTTAGGCACATAGTTTCCTTTAATCCTCATAAAAAGCCTCCTTATGTTAAAATACTTTCTGTGCCATAACTATATTATATTTTCAGAAAAAAATAAATATTTTATTTCACTTTTCTGAAAACTTTTCGTATTGTTGTCATGATTTGTTCATGAATGATTCATTTTTTGATAAAGTTAATAGTTAATCATTCTGTACCTAATTGCTGACTGAAAAAAATTATCTCGCATGAACTGGAAGTAATATCCTCATTCATGAAGCTTTCCATCATTGAAGGATGAATCCTCCACTGATGGAAGTTTCCCTTTATAAATGGACTTTTACTTTTTATCACTGCGTTTAATTTTACAAATAATTATAGACTTCCTGTAAATGAATTACTTGGCATCGCAACTCATACCCATATATAAAGAAAAAGATATTGTAACTTATCCAAAAAAACGTTAGAATAAGAATAAGAATTTTCTGAATATTCTAAGAGTAGGTGAACAATTATGTCTTCATTATTTCGTTCTTACACATATCGCTTTTTAGCTGGATTCCTAATCATTCTTATCATAAGCCCTCTTCCCGCTGTATTATTAACCCATGAATCTTCTTATTTAAAAGGTTTACTTGGGATTTTTTATAATTTTGCTCATTTCCCGTCCATTTCTATTCCAATGATTGATTGGGTGCATGAATCCATTCTTTTTTCATCTCAACCTATTACCACAACGCTCCATGTTCCAGGACACTCTCCCCTGCTATTCCCTTATGTGTGGGAAGTATACTTTTTATCAATCATTCGCTTTACACTCACACTGGCAATTGGTTTTTTTATCAGCTTAGCGATTGGGCGTTTATTCTTAAAGGCACCAAAACAATTTAAAAAATACATTTCAATATTGCGCTGGATTCCATACTCATTCAGTACGGCTCTATTACAATGTTCTATTGTTTTAATTTCTTTATACATTGCAAGGTACATAACCATTCCATTTCTTTCTTCCCTCATCATCATATGTAGTACATCAATGATTATCGTTATACAAGCAATCAAAAAATGGATTCCGTTTTTAAATAACACTGAAGAACATAATATACGTGATTCATCGTTCCTCATTAATACGTTATTTATGGCAATAGCTTCAAATCATAAATCTATTTTAAGCTCCATTATTCTGTCATTCTTTTATATGGAATGTATTTTTCATACGAAAGGATTACTGCAATTTATTATTCAATTTGGAGGGAATTCACCAACTGTTGTTACAATTGGACTGCTACTCATTTATATTCCGTATATCATTCTTTCCTTTCTTCAATCCGCATGGACAACAAACCAGTCTAAACATCAAACTTACACTATCTCAAAAACAATGATTAAATAAATTAACTTTAAACAATCTCCCTCCTTTTCAAAATGGAGGGTTATTCCCCTTTTATTCAGGGTAAAATACCAACAAATTTATGAATGTTTAGAAAAACATTCCAATATTTACTCATTTCCTTTGACTATTATTTTCATTTCGATTTATTATAAAAGTATAACATACTTGCAGGAGGTGACATCTTTATTCCCACTTCGGAGTAGAGAACACACTTGGACATATTAAATATTTTTCTCATTTTTGTACTTATTCTCATTTCTGGCTTTTTCGTGGCATCTGAATTTGCGGTGGTAAAAGTACGAAAAAGTCGAATTGATCAGCTTGCAAATGAAGGAAATAAGCAAGCATTAGCTGCCAGAAGTGTTGTTTCTAACTTAGATGTATACTTATCAGCATGTCAGCTTGGTATTACCATCACTTCTTTAGGACTCGGTTGGCTTGGCGAACCAACTGTAGAACACTTACTACGCCCCTTATTTGAAAAAGTAAACATTACTGGTGCAATGGCTAATACACTATCGTTCATCATTGCATTTAGTATCATTACTTTTTTCCATGTCGTATTAGGGGAACTTGTTCCAAAATCTTTCGCGATTCAAAAAGCTGAAGTAATTGCATTGAAATTTGCTAAGCCACTCATTTGGTTTGATCGAATCATGTATCCTTTCATTTGGTTGCTTAATAGTACAGCCGTATTCTTTACAAAACTATTCGGCTTAGAACCAGCAAAAGAAAATGAACTTGCTCACTCAGAAGAAGAATTACGATTGATTTTAGGTGAAAGCTTTAAAAGTGGTGAAATTAATCAAACTGAATATAAATATGTAAATAATATTTTCGAATTTGATGATCGTGTTGCCAAAGAGATTATGGTACCTCGTACAGAAATGGTTTGTCTATCTATCGAAAATACATTAGAAGAAAATATGGACATCGTGGCATCTGAGAAATATACACGTTATCCGATTATTGAAAAAGATAAAGATGATATTATCGGGATGCTAAATACAAAAGAAATTTTTCACGATCAAACGAAGGGGATTCATAAACCTTTAGAAGCTTATATACATCCAGTCTTAACTGTATTTGAAACAGTGCCTATCCGTAAAACATTAATTCATCTTCAGAAGAACCGTGTGCAAATGGCAATTGTAATGGATGAATATGGCGGGACAGCTGGGCTATTGACGATGGAGGATATTATTGAAGAAATTATTGGTGAAATTCAAGATGAATTTGATACAGATGAATCACCAATGATTGAAAAACGCACACCAAAACTCACTGTACTAGATGGAAAAGTACTCATTTCAGAAGTAAATGATATGTTTGGTTTACATATTGATGATAGTGATTTAGATACAATTGGTGGCTGGCTTCTATCTCAGTCCATCGATTTAAATATCGAAGTTGGCTATTCAATTGAATATGCTGGTTTCCAATTTAAAGCATTAGAGCTTGATGGGCATCAAATTAAGAAAGTTGCTGTACATAAACTAGATAGTAAAAAGGAGATATAAAGTGACTGTTTTATTAACACTTTGTATAATTGCTTGTTTTATCATATCGTTTATTGCGTTTATCTATCCGATTATCCCTGGCATACTTGCACTGTGGGCTGGATATCTTATTTATCATTTTGGTATAAATGACGGGGAGCTAACAACAAGTTTTTGGGTCCTTCAAATCGTTTTTACCATTATTATTTTCGTTGCTGATTTTATTGCAAATGGATACTTCTTAAAAAAATACGGAAGTACCAAATGGAGCGAACGTGTGGGAATGATTTCTATTATTGTCGGTTCCTTTTTCTTCCCACCATTTGGTCTCATTATCATTCCATTTCTATCAGTTTTCGTGACAGAAATAATGCATAAAAAAACACCGCAAGAAGCGTTTATGGTTGGAATTGCTACAGTCGTCGGCTTTTTAAGCAGTACAGTGGCAAAAGCGATTTTACAAATTATTATGATTATCATTTTTGTATGTTACATTCTTTTTTAACCATCCCTTTTCAGGGATGGTTTTTTAATATGCAATACCTACGCGGCTATTTTCATATACTTGTTCTTTGATTAAAGACCACGCAAAACGCGCCGTATCTCCTACCGTAATTTTCGATCCATCCAGTGGTAACATATTTATCTCTGTCCGGTATGTCCCTGTTTCTTCACCATCAACTAAATGTGTAGGACAAACAACTGTCCAGCATAGTCCACTATTTTTTAATGCTACATAAGCTGATAAATGATCCTCAGCAGCTATTGTACTTCTTCTTTTTGATTCATCCGATTGAAACCGATATATCTTCGGATTTGTTCGTGCTTGTAAAATGCCAGCAGTTCCTATTGTAATAATCCTTATTATCTTATCTTCTTTCATATGTTTTATAATACTAGGCATACTGTCCGATAAGGTTCCATTCCCATCAGTTCCAAGAGCACTTAAAACGATATCAGCCCCCTTTAACGCTTTCTTCACATCATTTTCCTGTAATACATCCCCTTCTACTATATGTAGATTGTTATGTTTTACTACAAGCTTATTTTGATTACGAACTAATACTGTGACATCATGTGAATCTTTTAATGCTAGTTTCATTAATTGTGACCCAACTCTTCCAGTTGCTCCAAATATGCATATTTTCATCTCTCTGCTCCTTATTCTCTATTTCTCTCTATTTTTTCTCAAAAATGAAAAATATACAACTAAAAAAGCTTCCTCATCACTTGAGGAAGCTCCACTATACAATACTATGCTATTATTTTTTTTCCTTTGAATCTGAAGAATTGCTATCTTTACTCGTTTCCTGATCTTTCTTTTCATCTTGCTGTGTTGTTTCTTCATCTTTTTTCTTTTCATCACCATTATTATTACAACCTACCAGAAATAAAGAGCTCGCAAGTGCCATTACAGTTAAAGATTTAACCCATTTATTCATTTGCTCATCCCCCTTTTGATAGAATATGTACAATCTCATATTACTTCTCTTTTTTGAAGGAAATATGAGAAAAGAGTAAAGATACGGTAAATGTTTGTAAATTTTCTGATAACACAAACCTTATTTTTTTAATTTCGTAGTGTTTTAACATATAATAAAAGTACTATAAAACAGAAAGGTTGATACATATGGAACTTGGATTAGCTGGAAAAACTGCTCTCGTTGTCGCTTCTAGTCAAGGGTTAGGAAAAGCAATTGCTACGGAGCTCATAAAAGAAGGAACAAACGTTATGCTGCTGAGTCGTAATGAAGAAAAGTTAGCATCTTTACAAACAGAATTAATTACGCTTAATAAAGGTACTGCCATGTATACAGTTTGTGATGTTACAAATAAAGAAAGCATAAAACAGGCGGTAGAACATACTGTACAAACCTTTGGTACAATTGATATTTTAGTAAACAATGCTGGCGGTCCTAAGCCTGGTACATTTGAACAATTAACAGACGACGATTGGTACAATTCATTTGAACTCAATTTATTAAGTTACGTTCGTATGATTCGTGAAGTACTTCCATATATGAAACAGCAAGGCGGCAAAATTATTAACATTGCTTCGTCTTCTATTAAAGAGCCTATCCCTGGACTACTATTATCAAATACATTCCGCGTGGGAATTACAGGTTTAGCAAAAACGTTAGCATCTGAACTTGCTCCATATAATATCTTAATTAATACGATTGCTCCAGGGCGTATTGCTACAGATCGTGTTGCTTCTTTAGATAAAACAGCTGCCGAAAAACGTGGAATTACGGCAGAAGAGATTCAAAAACAATATGAAGCGATTATACCTCTTGGAAGATACGGCCACCCTAGTGAATTTGCAGCATTTGCTACCTTCCTTGTATCCGATGCAAATACATACATGACCGGACAATCTTTCCTTGTTGA
Organism: Bacillus sp. Medicinal_06; assembly: GCF_056711665.1. Taxonomy (NCBI): domain Bacteria; kingdom Bacillati; phylum Bacillota; class Bacilli; order Caryophanales; family Bacillaceae; genus Bacillus; species Bacillus sp. Medicinal_06. The sequence goes on from NZ_JBWYHD010000003.1 coordinate 441,116, forward strand.
CGGTGGAATGGTAAAAAGCTTATAATTTTTAGCATCATCCCGTAACAATCATACTTTAAAAACAATAAAAATACGACATTCTTTATGCGAATGTCGTATTTTTTAACTTATCCTCACAATTTTGTTCAAAATAAGCGATCCATTCTTTACATTCAAATCCCTAATACTAAATTGTGCCTATTCAATATCAAACAACGCACCAATAATCAGAAATACTTTTGTAAGAGGCTTATTACGTATCTTGATCTTACTCCTTTACTTTCACTAAATCGTTCCTTTATACTTCAGATAAAATATAAATCATTAAGACACATTATGTAGATTGAAACTGTAAATTCTAACTACAAACCCTTTTTATCCCCTCTATCGATTTTCATTGTTTTTCACTATATCAAATCTGGCCTCAGCCTATTAATTAATTTAGAAAGAAGGAATGAACTTTGAAAAATAACATAGTTGACGTTTTAGATGCGGATCTTAAGAAACAAATTGAAAATGAAATTAAAGGTATGACATTCACTAAAAATTTCCGATCTCCTACCGCAGAAGAATGGTATATATTTTTACCTAATTTTAAAGACCCTCTAACAGGAGGGGCACCAGGAAAAACAATCATCCATTATAATCTTTATGATACACAACATATTTTTATTAATACTACCATTATTTTTGATGATCCATCTTTACATAAAAAAGAGCTACATCGCCTCGTTTATGCAATTTCAGATGAAATTGTGAATCGCCTTGTTGGATATGCCAATACTCTTCTATCTGTCCATTCAGGTGAAAATTCATATAACGCAGAATATAAACAATAATATAATCTAGACGAACTTAAGACATCAACTTGACAGGATCCTATCAAGTTGATGTCTACTTCGCTTTAGATGCCTCACATCTTGTTATCGAACAAATTCTCTATACAAATCAAGTACTAAACATAATCCAGATTTAAATTAGCACTTCACCATACCTTAAGCTACTGTTTACATTTTCTCTTTCATAAAACACAAATCACTCTATAGACAGTCACCTAATTCCTCCTTATTTAATACTTTAAAATACTAATATAAGTAGGATTACTATCTCTATCTTTGTTAACTCGCTTTATATTCTTTTACATAGCTTTCTAGTTATGAGGTGAACCTGATTCATACTTGTCCACATATTGATTCGCAAGTTTTTTAATTACCTTCGTAACATCATGTTCTTTGATTTCATGCCTAGCTACCATTTCACTACCTACAACAATTTCAACTATAAATATCTCTTCATATTTTATTCGCCTTACCCCTTATTTTTTGATTACTGAAAAAAACGACTTTCTTCATATATTGCATCAAATGTACTATTTACTATTATTTTTTTGAATTTTACATTTAATTACAAATCCAGATTTACAATCAAATAAAAAAAGAGAAGATCCTCTTCTCTTTCATTACAATTTATAATTCGTATTTTATTATATACTTTCTTTAAGCATGTTTTTCATCCTCAAATATACTCTCTATCTTATATTCTTTTTTCACAACATATTGCCATACGCTATATGCATAACGATTCATTTTAACGAAGCAACTTTCCAGAAAAAATCGAAACTCTGGATTCGCAACTTCTACTGCAACTTGAGCGAACCGAAGTGCTAATCTTTTTAAATTTGAAATATAGGCAATAGCAATTTCGGTATCACTTTTACCAGTGTTTCTCATAGATATATTATTTTGGATAAGGGGAGATTTTAGTTGTTCACAAATAATATGCTGTACATTTTCACCCTCTTGAAAATTCACCTGTTCATTGTAAGCTTGTAAAATATACGGTAAATGTTGTTTTAATATATCTCCTAACTCTTCATCTCTCACCTTATTCATACACTCACCGATCATATAAATTACTTCATAACTACACTTCATTAATTCTTCCATACATCTCATACTATAGCTCCCCCTTTCTTCTAAATATATGCCTATAAATAGAAAGCCAGAACATTTGCCGCCTTTGCTAAAAACCAATCCCAACTACTAATTTTGTCAAAATCTTTGTCTGTTAATCGTTTAGAATCATGAAAATCCTTTTGTAATTTCCCCCATACTTCCGCAACAACTGCTTTATCATAGATAAAACAGTCTGACTCTGTATTTATATAAAAACTACGCATATCAAAATTTGCTGTCCCTACATCAGCACTTATATCATCAATGATTGTCACCTTCCCATGAAAAAAGCCCTCTCGATATTGATAAATTTCCGCTCCAGCATCTAGCATCTTTTTTAAATGTGGATAAGCAGCTTGTTTTAATAACAGTGCATCACTTTTAAAAGGGACAAGAATCTTTACAGCAACTCCACGCTGTAATGCCTCTTGCAAAACACTTATCATTTCTTTTCCTGGTACAAAGTATGGCGTTGCAATGACAATTGACTTTTTAGCCTGCTTCAATAGTGCACTATACTCTTTCCAAAATCCTTTTCCATCAGAAAATATATACTGATATTTTGCACTTCCTTGTATAGAAGCCCCTTTATATAAAGAAAGCTTTTCACCAGTATCCGCATGCCAATCTTCTGCAAATTTCCGCTCCATATCAACTGCTCCATCTCCTTCAATACGCAGTTGATAATCACGCCATCTCCCGAATTTAGGATCCTTTCCGAGATACTCCTCTCCAATGTTAAACCCACCAATATAAGAAACTTTCCCATCAATCACTGCAATCCGGCGATGATTACGTTGATGCAGTGAATAAAAAAGATTCTTTAATTTAGGTTTTTTACTAAAAGTAAACTTAACACCCTTTTCTTTTAAGCGTTGAATCACCTTTTTCTTAATTTTATAGCCACCAATTCGGTCCACCGATAATTTCACATCTACACCACTTGCTGCTTTACTCTCTAATAGGTGTAAAAAATTGCGACTCACTTCATCCTTACCTACAATATAAAAATGAACATAGACATACTTTTGGGCACGATTTATATCTTCAAACAAGTTTCGATTCAAATCTTCCCCGTTTGTATACAATTGAAAATTACCATGTCGAATTTCTGCTTTTTCAAGTCCATTAGTCATTTTCTTCCCCATTTCTAGATCGATGTTCATCCATATGAATACCCCTATGATACATAACAAGATAGCTATATATTTTTTCATGGATAAAACCCTTTCTTCAAAAGCCGTTATTTCTATATCTTTCCTTTTTCTTACGTTAACATACAAGAAAAATCCACAATTTCGTGATATATGTCCATGTCAAACAAAAGTGAATTTGCATATTGTATGTTGTATCTTACAATAAAAGGAGGAAATAAAATGGGCTTCGCACATGGAAATGGATTTGCGTTACTTGTTGTACTATTTATCCTCTTAATTATCGTCGGTGCTGCTTGCTTTTGCTAATTAGCTCCTCTAAGGCGATATGTAGATGAAAAAACTATAAGAGCGGACACCTAAATTTAGGTGTCCGCTTTTCATTACATGTCAATTATAAAGTTAATAACGTTGCAATAAAAAAAGAACCGATTATAATCAATCGGCTCCCCTAAATACATATTGTTCTTTCGGCTGTTCCACTTTATTCCACTTTGTTACTTCTAAAACCGGAATATTTGCGTGGAATGGTTGATAAAATTCAGTTGAAATTTCACCTTCTACTTCAATCCAATCATCATTTTTCCATTCTACTTCCTCTGGTTTTTTCACCAGCATACCATATACACCTGAATCGGCTACGCAATGAATAATGCCAAAGCGGAATAAGAAATATTGCTCTTTCTTTGCAGAAACATCTCTGAAGACAAATCCTTTAAAAGTAAGTTTCTTTCCTGTAAATTCTCCAGGATAATTATAGATTGTTTCCATTCCTTTTAAGAAGTTCTCATCATTTAAAGCAACTTTATCTTTATTTACAAATTGCTTTTTCCCTTTCTCCATTACATCTCTGTATCCTTCTTTCGCATAATAAATACTCGTATCCGGTCTTAGAAATTGTCTTCTCATAAATGGATCTTGACTATCCGGCTGTGAAACTGGAAAATGAAACCCTTTTGCTTTCACAATATCCGAATCTAATGTCGCGATTGGAAAGAATAACCCTGTAATAATAGGAAAACAAAATAAGGTATAAGAAAAAGTACGTTTCCACCATGTATTTTCATCTTTTGAATGATCATGTCCACAGTGATTATGGTCACAGCCACAAGCATGCTCTTCTGCTTTCTCCCCGTGTTCTTTTTGGAACACAATAATAATTTGAACAATCGTTAAAAACCCTAAAATGATTGCAGCAGTTGTTGATAAATACGAATACTTCATATTAATATATTTCGTTATATTTCCAGAAATATGAAGTTGCGCTATTAAAATTGTAAAACCGAGTAAAATATATGCTCGAAACATAACCTACCACCCCATCGCATAAATGAGTAGTGAGCTTGCATAAACAACGAGTGTGACGGTAACAGTCACAACAATTACAAATCGCGTTTTAAATGTCGCAAGCATCATAAACATATTTTTAATATCCACCATCGGTCCATATACGAGGAACGCGACAAGTGACGCTGTTGAAAACGTACTTTGGAACGAGGAAGCAATAAAAGCATCCGCTTCTGAACATAGAGATAAAATATATGCAAGTCCCATCATAACCGCTGTTGAAGAAAATGGACCTTGTCCAATTGCGAGCAGTGTTGAAGTTTGTACAAAGGTTTGAACTGCAGCAGCAATTAAAGCTCCCATAACTAAGTATTTTCCCATTGAGAAAAACTCTTCAACCGCATGTGTACAAACATCCCACATTTTTTTACGCAGCGGACGCTTATGATCCACTTCTGGGAAATGTTCATCACGTAGTTGATGATCTTTAAACATAAACGATAATATAAGTCCAACAATAATCGCTACAATGATAGCAACAATGGAACGATACCATACCATATGCATACTACTTCCAAATGCAACATACGTTGCAAATAATACAACCGGGTTAATAATTGGCCCTGTTAACATAAATGCAATTCCAGCATATGGCGGGACACCTTTCCCAATTAAACGCCTTACAATCGGAACGATTCCACATTCACAACCTGGAAACATCATGCCAAGAAAAGTAGCCAATAATACAGACAGAAATCGATTTTTTGGCATCCATTTTGCCACCATATCTTCTGTCACAAACATTTGAATGAATCCTGAAATAAATACACCAATTAGCACAAATGGTAGTGCTTCAATTAAAATTGAGATAAAGATCGTATTCATTTGCAGGAATGCTTTCGGTAACTGAAACAATTCCATGATGTATTTCCTCCATCTTTTCATTAACAATATGTAATTTTAACCTCAATTCATTATTTGAACAAGTCCTATACAAATTTAATAATAAAAATACAGCGCCTGCCCTTTATACATATTTCTTATGTAAAAAAACTTTATTATAGCAAAAAAGCTGCTCTAGCGCAGTTTCACAACTATGCTAGAGCAGCTTTCTTGAACGTTAAAAATAACGTTTTTTCCAAAAAATAAACGCTAAAGTGCAAGATAATGTTGCACATATAATCATTACAATTATAAAACCATGCGGATTATTACCAAGTGGGATTTCTACGTTCATTCCGAAAAAACTCGAAACCATCGTCGGTAGTGACAAGATAATGGTAATGGAAGTTAAGAGCTTCATGACACTGTTTAAGTTATTTGAAATAACTGAGCTAAACGTATTCATCATACCACTTAAAATATTACTATATATTTCAGCCATCTCAATGGCCTGTTTATTTTCAATTAGTACATCTTCTAATAAATCTTGATCATCTTCATACATTTTAATAAACGTATTATTACGCATTAACTTTTGAATAACAATTTTGTTTGCTTTTAAAGATGTTGTAAAATATACTAAACTCTTTTCAAGTCCTAATAATGTAAAGATTTCTTTATTTTTCATCGACTTATTTAACTCGTGCTCTAAGTCGATTGTTTTTCGGTTAATTTGTTTTAAATATCGTAAATAATAAGTAGAAATCGTATATAAGAGCTGAAGTGCAAAACGAGTCTTTTTAAAAGTATAAAATTCTTTAATACGTTGATTAATAAATCGCTCAAAAATCGGATTTTCTTCTAAACAGATTGTAACGAAACATTCCGGCATTACAATCATACCAATTGGGATTGTATCGTATATTGAATTTCCTTCTTCATCGTGCCTTACTGTGGGAATATCAACGATAATTAATGCATTATCGTCCTCTTTTTCAATCCTTGATCGTTCTTCATCATCCAAAGGGTCTTTAATAAAATCCAATTCTACATTCAATGTTTGCACGAGAAATTGAATTTCTTCTTCTGTTGGATGGAGTACATTAATCCAACAACCTTTTTGAATTTCCTCTATTTCTTGTAGTTTTCCGTTTCGGTCTGTTAAATAAATATTTAACATACTATCACCCCGATTCTTTTTACATGTGGGAATCTACCTCACTTAAACAACAGTTTTTGAACCGCTATTTTCAGCATATGAAACAAACGTTCAAATTTCAATAGAAAATTATTTTGAAAACGCTTTTCTTCACAATTTCTTTCAAAATAGAAAAAGACAGAGATTGCTCTGCCTTTTCGAAAGCTCATGTTGCCTTTATAACATATTTAGAAAGCATCCACAAGTTAAACGTCACTGAAACAGTGTAGCCTGCATATGTTGAGATAATAAAACTGGTATAGTCAAAATGCGGCAATAATACAATATTTAGTACGACCTTTACTATAATTCCTAAGATTAAACCTAGAACTGTTTTTTGTTGCTGATTAACCCCTTGCAACATCGCAGCAGTAACTGTAAATAACGAAAACAATATACATGCTGGTGCATAGTACTGTAAGACCACACTTCCTACACTTGGATCATTTCCTATTCCAAATAAAAGAGTGTAGATAGGTTTTGCTAATGTCATCATTCCAATTGCTGCCGGAATGGTAATCCCTACAACAAGTAAATTTGTTTTCGTAAAATGTTTATACAATAATTGTTCATTTCCAGCTATATAAGCTTTCGTCATCTCAGGAACAAGAGACATACTAAAAGCTGTTGCAACAGATACAGGAATCAGTACAACCATTTGGACAAGCCCAATAATCGCATTTATTTTTTCTGCTTCACTTTGTACATACCCTATCTCTATTAACAGTTTATTGATTGTAAACGTATCAATTGTTTGATACAACGGAATCGCTAGTCCAACAGCAACAAATGGGATTGAATACGTAAATAGCTCTTTATATAAAGCAAAAAAAGACTTCGTTGTTTGCGGAATACTTGCAACCTCTTTTTGTTTTAAGTATTTCCGCCTTTTCATATAAAACCCAATCAAAACAGTCAATCCCGCTGCCGCTCCCATAAATGCTCCAAAAGTTGAAACTCCAACAGCTAACGAAACAGATGCTTTCAAAACATGCAACACAACAAAGCTTCCTATTAAAATTGTTAACACACGAAAAAACTGTTCCACAACTACACTAGATGCTGACGGTCCCATAGATTGAAACCCTTGAAAAAAACCACGTAATAAGCTCATCACTGGTACAATCAATAAGGCAAAACTAACAATTTGAATATTGTACGTAACAGCAGTCATACTATTACCAGTTTGATCACTTCCATCAATCACTAGCTTTGCAAGATATGGAGCTAACATATAAAGAACTAGAAATGAAACAGTTCCCATAAAAATCATGAAAAACATTCCACTTTTCAACACCCGTTTTACCGTATGATAATCATTTAGCTCATCATATTTTGAAACCATTTTAGAAACAGCAAGTGGCAATCCCATCGTTGCAATACTTAACATAATTGTATATGGCCGATATGCGTACGTATATAATACATATCCGCTCGTACCAACCATTGCCGTAAACGGAATAACATATATAAATCCGAGCATTTTAGATATCATCGTTGCCATCGTTAAAAATAATGTTCCACGTAAAAACGGTGATCCTTTCATTTCATTCCTCCGCTACGCTTTATTACTACACATTATGGACAACTTCTTTATTTTAGAACTAAAACACATGAAAAAAAGCCAATGGAATCATTGACTTTAACGAACTGTTTTTCTCTTTTTCAAAACTTTCAAACCGAAATAAAGTGCTATAAAAAGTACTGCTCCAATAATTATGTAATGCGTATAATCCGCTGCATATTCTTTAATATGACGCCAGTTTCCACCTAGTTTTTCTCCTAAATAAATAAAGAGGATTGACCATGGGATAATCGCAACTACTGTATATACTGTGAAGAGTTTTAATGGCATTTTCGCTAATCCTGCTGGTATTGAAATGGCATGACGTACAATTGGGATAAAGCGAGCAGAGAATATTACTCCCGCGCCATAACGTTTAAACCAACTTTCAGCTACATCTAAGTGATGCTTGTTAATCAATAAATATTTACCATACTTTTCAACTACTGGACGTCCTCCGTAATACCCTAACCAGTATAAAAAGATTTGTGCGAATGTACCACCAATTGTACCGGCGATTACTGCACCAATGAAACTTATTTTACCTTGCGCGACTAAAAATCCAGCATAAGAAAGGACGATCTCACTCGGAATGATTTCAATCATTAATCCTAAGGCAACACCAAAGTATCCTAAACTTGCAAAAAATTGCAACAACTGCTCTATTAAATTCGCTAACATTTGCTTTCCTATCTCCTTTTCTGCTCACATACCTTCCTATTATCCCACAAAGATTTATGTATGCCAATATATTCCTCGTTCTCTACCAAAAATATGTACACCTCTTTATAAATATACCAGACATAAGGAGAGGAAAAAAAGAGATTTACATACGATGAAATGTGCTAAATCTTACCTTTACATCTTTTTAATCAAGTACAGCATTTTTATTTCTATCTTTCATACAAGCAAACATTTCTCTAATTTGCCACTCTGTATTTCTAGCTGTCGATAACTCTGGAATTTCCTTTTCACCAAAAAAGTTTACTTCCTCTGTTTCAATACTTGTTTGTTTTTCCCCTCCAACAATTTCACAACCAATGAATATTTTATATACATGTGTTGCTGCTGGCGATGGAAAATGCTTTTCTTTATCAAATACCGCTAATAATCGAAAATGGTCAACTTTATAGCCCGTTTCTTCCCAAACCTCTTTTGCTGCCACTTCTGTTGGCGTATAGCCAACGTCCGCCCATCCACCAGGAAGAGCCCATTTCCCATCACTTGTTTCTTTCACAAATAATAATTTATCATCCTTATATACGACAGCCCGAATATCTACTTTCGGTGTTTGATAACCTGTTTCATTAGCAAATAATTTCTCTACCACTTCCCAATCCGTCTTCGTATAATGAGACATCATAGTAACTGAGAGATCACGTAATTGCCCAAAACGTTCAATATCATACACATCTTTTGAATACGTTAAACCCGCCTGAGCAATGGCTTGTATTTGTTTTACCCAACCGATCCATTTCACTTCCATATTCTCACCATCCTATAAATAATACAATGTTTTCATTTATTTATTTCACCTACACAAATAGTATCCTATTCACGAAAAATTTAAAAGAAATAAAATATCTTTATAAAAGTTTAGTATTTTTTATAATGAAATATATTAATCTATTTTGATTTCCCGACATACAGGTTGCTGCTACGAAGAAGAAAAGGCAACTTGTAACTTGCACTCATGTTCTCTCCCTATTTTGACTTGACATGGGACGGAAGAGGATACGATTGTTTCTATGCATAACCGGATGCTCTTCGCCTAAAAAGAAAGAGTTTAATATCGATTTTTTAATTTGAATTTCTATAAAACAAGAAAGAGATTGACAATATATCAACCTCTTTCTTGTTTTATCTTGCTATATATATCCATTTTAATTTTCCGACATATAAGCCACGGTTATGAAAAGAAAAGAAGGTCTTCACTCGTTTTCTCCTTCTGTTTTCACATGACATGGGCGACTACCCATGAGTGGATCCTCTCTCCTACATAAAAGGAAGGGGTTTATGTAGGTCTTTCAATCCACATTTATATATTTGCGAGCAGTAAGCCCCCCACTGATTAAACTTTCACTTTATGACAACTCATCTAAATGTTCATGTATATATTCACGCCGCTTGTTTATATATTGAAAAATAAACTCTGCTTCTTGATCAAAAATATCTATTTTATCTTTCATATAGGGATCTTGTATAAGATATGGACGAATCGCTTCACACATCCCATCTACTTTCGGCTTTATAAAAGAAATTGTGAATTTTTCTTCCAAAATTTCTTCAAGAATATTGCGGTATTGTTTTCGAAATACCGGTATATCAAGAATTCTGGCACTCAACGTATTATATCCTTGGATTCGAATGTATTCATGGTTAAGTGGCCTTCCCTCTACATCACGTCCCCATGTAGCGTCATAGTCCCATGGGATTATTTCAAATAAACTCGTTTCATCATTATGATACAATGCATAGTTATGAACAAAACCATCAAAGTTTTGAGTCAAAATAACACCTGCTAACCACCGCAAATACTTTTCAACATCAAGATAATTTACAATTCCTTTTTCATATTTTTCTCGTGATAGCACATTGGCCTGATAAACAAATTCACTAAGTTGCTCTTCACTATGTTCATTTGCACATTTAAACTCGTAACCTGCAGATAGATTTGTTTTAACATCCTTTTCACGCTCACTTATTAATGAAAAATTCGCATCATCATCAATTGCATAATAAATTGATCCACTCGGTAATTTACGACTTTTCAAGAAGTTTTCATCAACAGATTCTAATTGTAAATATACGCCTTGAATTTGACCATTCATTTTGATAAAAACATGCTGAGATTTTGGCGAGAGCACACCAATATCACTAAAGAAGTCAAGTGATAATTTATTTCTTATAAGTGACGGATCCTTGAACTCTGAATTCAAATGAAACTCTTTTACCCCTTGAAATTGTTTCGGTTTATAGAACATAACATGATATGATTTTTTATCAAATTCTCGAATATGCGCTCCACGGTATACAATGTCAATATCATACTTTCTTTTTCCGTACGTTAACTTAGCAGGCACTGGATTATCAGACCAAATGTCCTTTTTTAGTTCAACAAGATACATTGGATGAATAAAAAAGTCATAAGAAGGCAACATGTTCTCCCATCCCTTCTTTTTCTTTTTCTCTTTCTCTTCATTCAATGTATGCTCATAATTTTGTCCATACATCCGCTATATATCTATTTTCTATGAAAATTAAACTCTTGTCACATACAGGATGATAAACACTTTCATATCATGATTAATGTAAAAGGCCACAAAAGGCCACTTTTTCATTTTAATTAGTGATAGGGAGGATTTCTATGAAACGTGATATTCGAAAAGCCGTTGAAGAAATCAAAAGTGCAGGGATGGAGGAGTTTTTACATCAGGATCCAAGTACTTTTGATTGTGACGATGATTGTCATTCAAAAGAAGATTGCGGATGTCCAAGAACAAAATGTACTCATATAAAAAAATGGACATTTGTTACAAAAGTTACACGTGTAAAAAAATGTACATTTGTTACAAAAATTACACGTGTGAAAAAATGTAAACTCATTACGAAATGTGTTCGTTTTGAAAAGAAATTTTTCTGGACTAAACGATCATTCTGTAAAAAAACTGTATTTTATCGTGATCATGATTGTGATCATCGTAAACATTCATCTTGTGATGACGACTGTCATACAAGATGCCATGAATGCGATGACAGTAAACATTCATCCCGCAAAAGAAAAAAATTCGATCACTTCTGGTATAAAAAGCGTAATTGCTAATCCTTTATGCCTTCCTGTTAAAAATAAATGTAAAAAGACCGCTCTCGCGGTCTTTTTATACTTGCTGGAAATGACTGATATCGGCAAACTGTTTCACACTAGACTTTTTCTCTTCAAATTCAATAATACTTAGGCTTGCACTATGCATAAATGGATCATCCCACACTTTTTCAACAGAAAGACCAGCGAAGTGCCCTACCAGCAATTTTGCCGCTGCTGCATGTGATACAATTAAAATATTTTGCCCTTTATGTTTTTCTAAAAGAAAGTTTACTCCTTCTATCACTCGATTATACACATCATAAAAATTCTCACCGGATGTCGAACAAAAACGATGTGGTTCATTCCAAAATGTATGTACTTCCTCCGGATACTGCGCTTCCAAATCCGCTAACATTTGTCCTTCCCAGCTCCCCATATTAATCTCGTAAAAATGTTCATCAGCTATAATCGGGATACTTCGCTCACCCTTGATTAACTCTGCGGTATGCATGGTTCTTCCACTTGGACTGCTATATATCGCATGAAGTGGTATATCTTTTATACGTTCCCCTAACTGTTTTGCTTGTAGCATTCCTTTCTCAGTTAAATTCGAGTTCTTTCTTCCTTGCATACGCTTTGCTATATTCCATTCTGTCTCTCCATGACGTGTTACATATAAAGTCGTTTTCATTCGTTTCCTTCCTCCTCATTAAATTGGTCGTAATCCCCATGGCTCTATTGTCCCTACAATACACTCATCTTCTTTACTCTGAATTCCTGCTATAACCCCTTCAGCAATTTCTTCATGAGTCAACCATCTTGAATATTCACCTTGTAAAATAAATCCTAATATAACTCTATGATAATTACATAAAGGACTCTCTATTTTTCGGCGTTCCAATCGAGAAGCACTACTCCCTAATATATGAAACAGACTATATGATTTAGAATGTAATTCAATTTCTTCACAAATTACTTTCAGCGCCTTTTTAGCAGTTGAATGTATCCAAGCTACTACTAATGTGATAGGACCATTTTGTTTAATAGTATCTTTAATAGATTGTTTTAAAGTGTTACTGTCATGGTAATCAAGAGAAATACATGTAACATTGTCTGGGGCATTACATGTATCTTTCACACCTTCTAACCTATCTCTATCTCGTCCCATAACAGAAATGTAAAAACCTTGATTACAAAGCCAAACGGACACTTTTTTTAGCATCCCTGTCCCTCCAACAACAAGCGCATGCATATTCTTCCCTGCCCCCTTTATTTCAACAATAAAATTTCATATGTGGTTTTGCTTCCTTATAATACTTTAAGCGGTCCTGCAATGTACCTGAATGGAATTCAAATTTATGTCCATCTGGATCAATAAAATAAATAGACTGACAATCTCTTACATCACGTTCTCTGCCTTCTAAAATATGAATTTCATTTTCTTTTAATCGCTGTAGTAGCTTATCAAAGTCCGCTTGTTCAACAGAAAACGCAAGATGTGTATATGATTGATGAATTTCGCTTCTCGGAATATCTACTTCTTCATTGAGCGCGATCCAAACTCCACATACATCAAAATATGCAAGTTTTTTTCCTTTTACTAATAACTTCCCCTCTAATACTGTTTCATAAAATTGAATAGACCTTTCTAAATTTGAAACCGAAAAACATAGATGATTAACACCCTTTATCAACGTAAGTCCTCCTTATAAAATAAGAGATGGGCGAAAGTTCGCACATCTCTTATTTTACTATTTTTTTGTAACATATGCCCATTTATAACTAAAATCTCCACCGAATGTATGGTTTGCAATTCCTTTTACATGTGGTTTTTCTAAATATGCGGTACTTTGTTGATAAGTAGGTGAAATCGCGACATCTTCTCCAATTAAGATTTTTTCAGCTTCAGCCAGTGCTTTCCAGCGTGCAGCATCGTCTTTTAACAATTCACCTTTTGACTTAGCAACTAAATCATCATACTTTGGATTTGAGTACGCCATTTCATTAAATGAACTTCCTGTCACAAACATGTCAATATACGTCATTGGATCTGGATAATCCGGACTCCATGCCGATAAAGAAAACTCATACTGTAATTTTTTCTCTAAATCTAATTTTTGTTTATATGGTTGTTGTTTTAAATTCACTTTAATTCCAGGTAAATTTTTCTCAAGCTCTTCTTTAATAAAATCGCCAACTTTTTTCCGACTACCATCATCATCGTTTAGTAATTCAACTGTAATTGTATCTTGTCCCAATTCTTTTTTCGCTTCTTCCCATAACTTTTTCGCTTTGTCTACATTATCTTTGCTGTCACGGAAATTTTTATTAACTGTACGGAAATCCTTCCCATCTGGACCCGTTGTAAATTTTTCTGGTACTAAGAAATATGCTGGTAATGAACCATTATTTAAAATGACATTCGCAATCCCTTTTTTGTCATAAGCTAAATCAATTGCTTCTCTCACCTTTTGGTTTTTAAAAGTTGGATTTTGCTGATTAAAGCGTAAGAAATACATACGTGGGTCTAATTTCGTTTTAAACTCATCTGCTTTGCTCTTTTTATATTTATCTACAAACTCAGAAGTTAAAATGACACGATCTGCTTGATCACTATCATACAGGTTCACACCTGTGCTCGTTTCCTTGACAATACTAACGTTAATCTCTTCTAGTTTTACAGTGTCTTTATCCCAATAGTTTGGATTTTTCTTTAATTGATAACTTTGTTCATGTTTCCACTCACTTAACGTAAATGGTCCATTATATAAAATTTTATCAGCTTCTAATGCATAATTTGCCCCATGCTCTTTAACGAACTTCTCATTTAAAGGGAAAAATGTTGGGAAAGATGTAAGTTCAAGAAAGTACGGTGCTGGTTGCTCTAGTTCAACTACTAATGTTTTATCGTCTTTTGCTTTAACACCTAATTGATCTAATGGTAATTCTCCTTTATTTACTTTTTGTGCGTTTTTCACATCAAATAAAATAAATGCATATTCAGCCGCTGTTGCTTTATCAAGCGCACGTTGCCAGCCATATACAAAATCTTGTGCACGAACGGGTTCACCATTCGACCATTTTGCATCTCGTAATTCAAACGTGTATGTTTTCTTATCCTCACTAATTTTCACATCTTTTGCCATACCTGGAGTTGGTTTATTGTCTTTATCTAACCGATATAAACCCTCCATTGCATTAACAAATACTCGGAATGATACGGAATCTGTTGATTTTGACGTATCCATCGAAGGAATTTCTGCTGCTTCTAGTAAATTTAGCACTTGTTTGTCGGCCATTCCCTTGTTCGTTTCTTTCTTCGTTGTCGATGCTTTCTCCCCATCCCCGCAACCTGCAACGAACATACTTGTTGATAATGCAAGTGCCGCAAGCGTTGAAACTTTTTTCTTCATTCTTCCTTCCCCCAATCTGTATGTATACAATAAAGCATGTATGATAGTATTATACAAAAAATTCTGATTATTTCAAATGTTTTTCTAGTATAAAACAAAAAAGAAATGAATGTAAAAGCTACTCCATCTGCTTTTACATTCATTTCTTATAACATTTCTTTTTTTTCATCTTTGTGTAGTCCATCATCCAACTCAAACAGATTTTGCGTACGAAACACATCTTCCAGCATTTTTAAGAATTCATTTTCATCTTGTGGCTCACCGTTAACTGTAAGAGAATATGGTTCAATTTCATGTAACCTGTAATCGACAACAAATTGAATAACAATTTTCTGTCTTGTCATTCCACCATTGTATCCATGAAATTCTACTAATTCTAGTCCATCCTCCCCACGATAATACACCCAGTTGGGTTGCTGAAAGTACTGTTCAAACGATTCCCCAATAGAAAAGAAAGGATACTCATAAAGAGAACTTGTTCGTACTTTTTGAATAACATCTTGATCTGTCGGAAAGAAAAAGTGACTCATAAATATACTTGCAGCTGTCAAAATTGTAACAATAGCCGCTCCCATCTTACTTGTTCCACCACTATCACGAATAAGATAATCTTCAACATCTTCATTCTTTATTCCTCTTGCTTTTATCCGATATATTTTCCGCTCAGCAAATCGATAATATAACCCATTAGCAAAAATTCCGATTCCTATCATCATTAAAATGAGTAATAAAAAAGTAAGCGGAACCATATTAATAATTGGAAGTGCCACATTGAATCCCATATAATATGAGAATGCATCACAAGCTACTAATAAGATTACAAATAAACAAGCAGGTAAGTAATACTTTCGATATCCAAGCCATCCAACATTAAAAATAGCAGCCCATCCATTCCAGCTCCATCCTGCTATTCGTTTCTTTTCTTTGTCCCATTTTCTTTTATAATACGGATAGTGTGCTCCCACATATTGTTCCATATCTTTTTCAATTGGTGAGATTTCCTCTTTTGTTCTATTATGTAAAACTTGCTGACAATCTTCACAATTGAACTGACCGTCAGGACAAGGATTCCCACAATTTATACAACGCAAAATAATCCCTCTTTCCGTGATTTATCCCCTACTTATATTTCTGTTGTTCAACCTACTTAAAGACTTAGTTAATTGAAGAAAGAGCCTTTCATACGATGATACATTCCCATAAATAATAGATGAAACCATTCATTTTAAAGCAAAAAGTTTCATCATTATTTCAAAATCCCCTCATGTTTTAATAACCATTCTTTTCGCCATAGGCCACCTGCATAGCCAACTAACTTTCCACTTTTTCCAATTACTCGATGACACGGAACGATAATAGAAATCGGATTGCGACTATTCGCTCCTCCAATCGCTCGCACTGCCTTTGTGTTACCAACCTTTTTCGCAATATCTAGATAAGAAGCACTCACTCCATATGGAATCGTATAAAGTGCATCCCAAACACTCTTTTGAAATTGTGTTCCAATCGCTGACAATGGTACTGTAAATTCCGTTCGCTTTTGATGAAAATATTCATCTAATTCAGTAAGACACTGTTCTACAATTTGATTTTTAGTCTCTTCTTTTCGTTCCTCTACAAAAATAACAGACGTAATTCCTTCATCATTTGCAGTGATTTCAAGCAAACCTATTTCGCTATCATAATACGCTCGGTACATGCCCCTATCCTCCAATTTAATTCATTTCAATCATTGTAACATATATGTACAAAATTTCGAGAATAAGCGTTTCATTATGGAAACAAAAATGATAATGCTACAATAGAGGAAACTGCAAAAGGGGGAATAACTATGGACTATCATCTTTTTTCACCTTATACGATTAAAAATATTACATTAAAAAATCGTATTGTTATGTCACCGATGTGTATGTACTCTTCAGAAAACGAGGATGGAAAGGTTACAAATTTCCATCATATTCATTATGCATCTCGAGCAGCTGGTCAAGTAGGCCTTGTTATGCTTGAAGCTACAGCCGTTTTACCTGAGGGACGTATTTCTAATAAAGATTTAGGTATATGGAATCTTAATCATATTCCAGAGTTACAAAAAACGGTGTCACTCATCCATGAAAATGGCGCAAAATCAGCTATTCAGTTAGCACATGCTGGACGAAAAGCTGATTTACATACAGATGCTGTAGCACCCTCAGCTATTGCGTTTAATGATACAATGAAAATTCCAGTAGAAATGAATAAACAGCTAATCCAAAAGACAATTTCCGCTTTTCAAGATGCTGCATACCGTTCCAAACAAGCCGGGTTCGATATTATTGAACTCCACGCGGCTCATGGCTATCTCATTAATGAATTTCTTTCTCCATTATCAAACAAACGAACTGATGAATATGGTGGATCTCCTGAAAACCGTTACCGTTTCTTAAGAGAAATCATTGATGCTGTAAATGAAGTTTGGAATGGCCCTTTATTCGTCCGTATTTCTGCAAATGACTATCATCCTGAAGGATTAACAGTACATGACTATGTTCAGTTTGCAAAATGGATGAAAGAACAAGGCGTAGATGTAATTGATTGTAGCTCTGGTGCAGTTGTCCCTGCTCACATCGACGTTTACCCTAGCTATCAAGTAAAATATGCAAGTCATATAAAAGAACAAGTGGACATCGCGACAGGTGCAGTAGGACTCATTACAAGTGGTATACAAGCAGAAGAAATTTTAGCAAATAATGAGGCAGACTTAATCTTTATTGGTCGCGAGTTACTTCGTAATCCATATTTTCCAAGAACAGCAGCCAATGAACTTGGATTTGAATTACAAGAGCCACGCCAATATCAACGTGCTCATGGTAAAATAGCCCCAACTCGCCGCTAATACGACATAAAAACGAGAAGGGATTCCCCTTCTCGTTCTCATTATTTCATCATTGTAATCTTTGTGGAATTATAAATATGAACACCAGATTCTTCACGTAATGCTGCTAAATACATCCCTTTTGCAACCTGCTCAGCTGTAATTGGCTTATACTTTTTTAAAGTACCATTAAATACAAATGGTACGACGCCAAATATCTTCTCAGCCATTCTTTCTCCAAAACGAAATTCTTCTCGATCTCCAAGTAGTAGTGATGGTCTAAATATATGAATCCCACCAATCACCAACTTTTGAAGTTCTTCCTCCATCTTTCCTTTTACTTGTGAATAAAAGAAAAGTGATTTTGGATTGGCCCCCATAGAAGAAATAACAAGAAAATTTTGCACACCTTGCTTTTCTGCTAAACAAGCTGCTCGTAATGTATATTCATAGTCTACTTTTTTAAAATTCGCTTTCGTTTTTGCTTTCTTAATTGTTGTCCCAAGACAGCTAAAGACATCATCAACAGCAAAAAATTCTTTATACTCTTCTAATATAGAAAAATCGACTTGTTTCTGCTGCAACTTTTCATGTTCCCATCGCAGTGGTTTTCTGACAAAAATCATAACCGAGTCATAGTAATCTGAATCAAGTAATAGCTGCGTCACTTCTTGTCCAACTAAACCACTTGCTCCCAGTACTAAGGCTGTTCGTTTGTTCATCTACTTTTATACCTCTTTATCTACTTTTATCCCGTCTGAACGGGTAGCATAACTCCCACTTGTGAGAGTTTTCCTTTATCTTATTTTATCATAAGCAAAGCACTCTGCATGATGCAAGTGCTTTGCTTACTCTTTTTCGTTTTCTTTCTCTTGTGGTAGTTTCGTTATATTTGTAGAATCGCCGAGATTACCTATTAATGTTTTTAAAAAAATCAAAACACATGTCAATGGCAAGACTATTGCTAGCACTAATAAAATTGCTTCCATCAAGTAATCCAATCTCTCATCTCCTTTTTATACCCTCTACCCCAATATATGAAAGTAGTATTGTCACATATGCAATAAACAGAAAAATAATACTGTTCTTTTTGACAAATTTATAACAAAATCAAATCGGAATGATTATTATTTATTGCAACTTTCGCAGAGATGTATTATACTAAGTTCGCAACTTAAAACGGAATTATTACGTTTTGTAACAAAAAGATGTTTTTTCTCTTACTTTTGGAGAAAATAAAATTGGAAAAGAAAGAAAAGAGGAGAATGACATGAAGAAAAAGTTAATAGTGTTTTCTTTTATACTTATTTTCACATTAATTTTTGCTGGATGTTCCAACCAAAAAGACGGAGTGGCCAAAAAAGACGGAAAACTTTCTGTGTATACAACCATTTTTCCACTTGCTGATTTCACTAAAAAAATCGGTGGCGACTATGTAAATGTTGAAACAATTTATCCACCTGGCGCTGACTCTCATACATATGAGCCAACGCAAAAACAAACGGTTCAAGTTGCGAAAGCAGACCTTTTCGTATATAACGGTGCAGAATTAGAACCGTTTGCAGAAAAAATGGAAAAAACATTAACAAAAGAGAATGTAAAAGTTGTTAATGCATCTAAAGGCTTTGATCTTATCGCTTCATCAGAAGAAGAACATCATGAGCACGAAGAAGGTCATAAAGAGGAAGAACATCACCATCATGACAAAGATCCACACGTATGGCTAGACCCGACACTTGCGATGAAGCAAGCTGAAAAAATTAAAGATGCACTCATAGAATTGCAACCGGATCATAAAAAAGAGTTTGAAAAAAACTTCGCTGCCCTGCAAACAAAGTTCACTGATTTAGATGATCATTTTAAATCTGTTGTTTCAGATGCAAAAACGAAAGATATTCTAGTTTCTCACGCTGCATATGGATACTGGGAAAAACGCTATGGCTTAAAACAAATTCCAGTTGCTGGAATCTCAGCTTCCGATGAACCGTCACAAAAAGAACTTGCTAATATTACAAAAACAGCAAAAGAGCATGGTTTGAAGTATATTCTTTTTGAAACATTCTCTACTCCAAAAGTAGCAGAAGTAATTCAAAAAGAAACGGGAACGAAAATTTTACGCTTAAATCATCTTGCTACTATCTCTGAAGATGATGCAAAGCAAAATAAAGATTACTTCACATTAATGGAAGAAAACATGAATGCTTTAAAAGAAGCTACAAACTAAATATCTTTACCTTTCAGACAGTTGGAATTTTTTCAACTGTCTTTTTCATAGGCTACTGCTTGACTTAAACGGAATAACAAGTAAAATTATCCATATTAGCTTTAAAGATATAACATTTTATGAAAGCGAGTTGGAACTATGAATCTTCACATTTGTGAAGTAACAGCAAATAATTGGCGTTCAGTCGCTGCTTTAGACGTAGCAAAGGAGCAGCAACACTTTATCGAAAGTAATGCATTTTCTTTAGCAGAATCTCTATATGAAGGAAATGGAACGTCAGTAGGCTTGTATGATGCAGAGACACTTATTGGATACGCAATGTATGGTTGGCATTCAGCAAAAGATGATAGCGTATGGCTAGATCGTTTTATGATTGATCACCATTTTCAAGGAAATGGCTATGCGAAACAGTTTCTCCGCCTGCTAATTCAGTATTTACAACAAAAATTTCAATGTAAAAAGATTTATTTAAGCTTACATCCAGAAAACAAACTAGCAATGAAACTATATGAGTCTTTCGGCTTTCACTTAACTGGTGATATTGATGATGATGGGCCCGTTGTTGGTGTTGTGATGGAATTGCTTATAGATAAAAAACAAGCCTGCTAAATTAGCAGGCTTATTTTACACATTCTTTAAAATGTTCTTGGAACCATTCTTTATTAATGTCTTTCCCAATAAAGACCACTTCACTCACTCGCTTTTCTCCCTCTTTCCACTCTCTATCATAAGAAGCAGCAAATAATGTATGAACACCTTGGAAAACAATGCGGCGATCTACTCCATCAATCGAAAGAATTCCTTTATATCGATATAGATACTCTCCTAGCTCTTGAACAACAGCTGACATCCATTCATTTAACTTTTGTAAATCAAGTGGACGCTCTTCACGTAATACAAATGATTTCACACCTTCTAAATGATGGTGCTCTTTATGCGGATAAACTTCTAATGTATCACGCGTTTTAAACGTTTGAATTTCTAACAAAGCAGGAATATCTACTTCACAATTTGTCGCTGGAATTAATTTTGCCGTCGGATTAATCCCTTGTAACTCGGTGAGAAGCTCTTCCTTTTTCGCTTCTTCAATTAAATCTACTTTATTTACTAAAATCATATCAGCAAAGGCAATCTGCTCTTTTGCTTCTAATCCTTTTTCAAAATGTTTATGTATATGATAACTATCTACCACTGTCACAACACCATTAATTTTGTATGCTGATTGAATAACTGGATCTAAAAAGAACGTTTGGATAATCGGTCCTGGATTTGCAAGACCTGTCGTTTCAATCACTAAACCATCAAAATCCATTTTCCCTTCTGCTTTTACATCCAATAGTTGTTTTAAAGCAACGAGTAGGTCTTCACGTACTGTACAGCATAAACAACCATTTGTCATTTCCATAATTTCTTCTTCTACATTCATAATCAATTGGTTATCGATGCCAATTTGACCTATTTCATTTACAATGACCGCTAGTTTCTTACCATGTTCTTCCGACAAGATACGATTTAATAATGTCGTTTTCCCAGATCCAAGAAAACCAGTTAAAATTGTTACTGGAATCATTTCGTACATCTCCTTATAACTATATCTTCGTACATTATACCATACAGATAAGATGAAACTTTAATCAGTGGAGTTTTCTTTATCCCCCAATGATTAAAGTTTCGCAAATTGAGTTTTTAAGGCAGTAATCCACATCTACTTTCCTACTTTCTCTCTAGCCCTTTAGGCGTAGGTTTACTGCTCATTCATACAGAATAAGATTGTTTTTTACACCAAAGGCATATCCATTGTAAGTACAATCTAATAACTTTATAATAGTACCGAACAAGAAAGCCTTTTCAAAAATATTATCATTCATCATGGGGGTCTACTCAAAATGGAACGAATTCAAATGGCTAGTAATCTTGAATTTTCTCGTATCATTCAAGGATTTTGGCGTTTAGCAGAATGGAATATGTCAAAACAAGAATTACTTTCTTTTATCGAAAATTGTATGGATATGGGGATTACAACTTTTGACCACGCCGATATTTACGGGGGATATACGTGTGAAGCATTATTTGGAGAAGCATTACAATTACAGCCTTCTTTACGTGATAACATGCAGATTGTCACTAAATGTGGAATCGCTCCCCCATCACCGAAATTTCCCGAACGATATGTTGCTCACTATAATACGAGTGCTGAACATATCGTGAAAAGTGCGGAGCAATCACTGCGAAACTTACATACTGATTATATTGATTTGTTACTGATTCATCGCCCTGATCCATTTATGGACCCAAGTGAAGTTGCAGAAGGTTTCACACGTTTAAAACAAGAGGGAAAAGTACGTCATTTTGGTGTATCTAATTTTTTACCTTCTCAATTTAATATGCTTAGCTCATATTTAGATTTCCCGCTTATTACCAACCAAATTGAAGTATCTGCGATGCAGCTTGAACATTTTGAAAAAGGTACAATTGACTTATGCCAAGAGAAAAGAATCAGTCCTATGATTTGGTCTCCTCTGGCTGGCGGAGAAATCTTTACAGGACAAAATGGACGTGTTGTACGCTTACGCGAAACTTTACAAAAAGTCGCGAATAAACTCAATGTTGATAGCATCGATATTGTCATGTATGCATGGCTACTTGCTCATCCAGCAAAAATGATGCCAATCGTTGGTTCTGGTAAACTGGAACGAGTGAAAGCAGCTACCGCTGCAACAAAGTTTACATTAAATCGCCAACAATGGTTTACCATCTTTGAAAGTTCTAATGGGCATCCTGTACCGTGATGAGCAAATAATTCATGAAAAAGCAGAGCTAATACATTACAGCTCTGCTTTCTCATATTTGTTTCTTGTCATCGCAAACACACATGTATCCCTGAGTCCGCTACCATCTACTGCTGCACCGCTACTTTCTAAAATACCCTCTAATTTAAAACCTAATCTCTCAGGTATCGCTCTACTTTTTACATTTCGTGAATCACAGCGAATCTCTACCCGGTTTGCCTTTAACTCTGAAAAAGCATAATCCATAATCCCTTTCGCCGCCTCTGTCATATAGCCTTTTCCACCAAAGCGAGAATCTATCCAATATCCAATTTCAAATTTTGGTATTTCCCAATCAATACGATGCAATCCAGCTGAGGCTACAAATTCGCCAGTTTCTTTTAAAAATACTAGTAATCTCAAATCTTCACGTTGTAAAAATTGAATATGTGACCTTCTTATACTCGTTTCGATTTCTTTTTCTGTTTGCTCCTTTTGAGCGAACACCATCCACGGTTTTAGTTCTTCTATCGATGCATTGATAGCTTCATAGACCGCTTTTCCATCCCCTGGTTTCGGCATTCGAACAAAAAGCCTGTCTGTGTAAAATTCAGAAGGAAAATCAAGTAATAACGGATTCATTCCAAACACCCCTTATTTTTCTTTTATATATAATAATATTTAATCTTAATCATATAGTAAATGTTTTTTCTGATTTTTCTAACCATCCATACTTCACCTTATAAAAAATCGTTAAGATAACATACCTCTCCCATCATTCCTGTCACAAATATTATTTATAAAGCCAATCAATCTCAGCTTGAAAATTATTTTCTGCTTCCATCATTTTTCGTCGCTAAGCCATTCCTTTCAAACAAATAAACACTATAATCCCCGCTATCTCAATTGATTCACCTCTACAGCTGTACGTATTCCAGACTCAATCGCTCCTTGTATCCATCCATGATAAAGCGTTGTATGATCTCCTGCAAAATATATTTTCCCCTCTGGTTTTACAATCGCCGGTTGCAGTTCTGTTTCTTGACCAGCTTGAAAAATAGCAAATCCTCCTAATGCATATGGATCTAATGTCCAACTTTTGGATACTCCTGATATAAATTCATCATATACTTGACCGCCTAATATAGTTGCTAAGTTTTGTAATGTATAATAAATACGATCACCTTTCGTTTGTCCATCCCATAATAATGCATCATACGACCAAGTATAACTCCCAAGCATCATAGCCGGTCCCTTCGAACCAATTCCATGACTAGGATAATACGCATAGCGGATTGGTAAATCTGTAATAATCCTCCCCCCTAATTGACCCTGTTCTTCCCAAAAACGGCTTTTAAATTGAATTCCTATTTTCGTAGCCGCCATATAATGTAGTTCACGAATTGCTTTCCACTTTTCATGTGATACAGAATCGAAAGGATCAATTTCAACAAAGCGCATTGTGGAAAACGGAATTGTCGTAATAACTAAATCACCTGTTATGCTACTATATTCAAACGTTTCTTCATGCCTACAATAAGCCGTTACTCCTTTTTCATGCTGATGAAGCTTCATCAATTTTTGATTGTATATAATATCATCCTGTAACTGAGGTAAAAATGCTTTCGGTAGTTGATCATTGCCCCCTGTAATTTCACAAAAACCGCTTTCTTCCTGCAGTATATATATAAAACGTAATGTTTCAACAAATGATCTTTCTAAAAATCCTTCTAAATCTAAAAGTACACCAATCATCTCAATTGTTACTGGTGAAAAGTACGTATTATATTGATAAGGGTGATACTTTAAAAACTGTGCTGTTGAATACTTACCAAAGTCTTTTTCAACAATTCCCCAGTTTTTATCTGGATTTCTTTTAATGAAGTCAATAATTGGCTGCACTGCTAGTAATAATAATTCCTCAGATGTTTTTCCTTCCTCATTCATTGCTACCGGATAACGTAATACACTAGGGGTCTTTTCATACTGTCTTAATGTTGTTTTTCTACCATTCACATAAATAATATCTGTCTCATTTCGATTAATAAAAGGAGTTACTTGTAGCCCGAATTTTCTTATATAAGCCATCGTTAGTGTATGTATATAAGGAATACGCATTGCTCCAACATCTAAATATAATCCATTATCCTCCATTCTAATCGTCTCAATTCGGCCTCCTATACGATTATTCGCTTCTAAGATTTTTACATGATGTCCTGCACTCTTAAGTAACGATGCTGATACTAAACCAGCCATTCCAGCACCAATTATAATGATTTGTTTTGGCTCTACTGTTTTCGGTAGTCCTTTATCAATAATTTTCAGCATTTCATCAGTTACAACATGGGATTGTGTATGCACTCGCATCATTCCACCCCTTACTTTAAAAATACAAAACAGTGATTCTCTGAATTGTATTCACAAGCATAGTAGAACAACACATTATATTTCTGAATATTCACTAATAATTCACAGAGATTTGCTCTCATTCCATCTTTCTTATCATATAATGAAAATATAGATAGGAAATGTAAGGAAAGGATTGATTCAAATGAAACGTACTTACGACTATCTTGAAACAAAAAAACATTTAGAATTGAAAAAACAATTATTATGTAAAAAATTATTAAATGTAAATTTAACTGAAGAGGATCGAAATCAAATTAAGATGGAGATCGATAACTACGACTATATTTTAACTTTAGTGGACATGAATCATTATGAACGAGGAATTTCTCATAACAAGCGGATGTGAAAACATTCGCTTGTTTCTTTGAGCATTTCTTTACGCATTTTTCGTAAGTAAATATATAATAGAATGTACATTAAGATAGAGAGGTATATTCTATGATAAAATTAAGCGTATTAGATCAATCACCTATTTCTGATGGCAGTACAGCAACTGAAGCTTTTTCCAATACCGTAACACTTGCACAGGAAGTTGAAAAACTAGGATTTACTCGCTTTTGGGTATCTGAACATCATAATTCTGTCAGTTTAGCTGGTTCAAGTCCTGAAGTGCTCATATCTCATATTGCAGCGAAAACAAATCGTATCCGTGTGGGATCCGGCGGCGTTATGCTTCCTCACTACAGCTCATACAAAGTAGCTGAGAACTTCCGGGTATTAGAGGCACTTTATCCGAATCGAATTGACCTTGGAGTAGGTAGAGCACCAGGTGGTATGCCCATCGCAACACGTGCGTTACAAGAAGGAAAAATGATTTCTCTTGATCAATATCCTGAGCAAATACAAGATGTAGCAATGTACCTACATGATAAAATTCCTGAAAACCACCAATATGCAAATCTAAAAGTTTCACCTAGTATTCCTACTGCACCTGAAATATGGATGCTCGGATCAAGTGGAGAAAGCGCTATGATAGCAGCAAAACAAGGAGCTGCTTTTGCCTTTGCTCAGTTTATTAACGGCTATGGTGGCCCTGAAGTGATGAAAGCTTATCAAGAACAATTCCAGCCATCTTTCTTAGGAGACAAGCCAAAATCAATTGTTTCCATTTTTGTTGTTTGCGGAGAAACAAATGAAGATGCCGAGAAAATCGCGTCTAGTCTAGATTTATCAATTTTATTATTAGAACAAGGAAAACGTACAACTGGTACGCCTTCCATTGAAACAGCACAAAACTATCCTTACAATGCCTATGACTTTTTCCGCATCAAAGAAAATCGTCAACGTATAATCGTTGGAGATCAGACACAAGTAAAAAAGCAAATCATGGAATTGAGTAAAGCATATAATACAGAAGAATTCATGATTGTAACCATCACTCATCAATTTGAGGATAAATTAAAATCGTATCGTTTATTAGCAGAAGCTTTTAATTTATAATATACAAAAAAGGCCCATCACACTAGATGGACCCCTTTTTTGTATATTATAAATCTGTCCCCTTAATATATCTAACTGCTTCTTGTAAGGTTTCTTCAAAATTTTCTGGATAATCATGTTTTAAGCCTTCTATAACTTTATATTTATACTCTACATTTTTCTTTTTTAATAATGCCACAAACTTCTGTGTACATTCAAAGCAATCTTCATCCTGATCTCCACAAACAATATATCCTTTGATATTTCTATCTTTTAATGTGTTCAACAATTTTTCCCACTCTTCAACTTCAGGGAGCCATGGTGCTACGAAAATAAATCCTTTTACTTCTATATTTTCTGTTAATATTGTATGTAGCGCTACCCTTGCACCAGCAGAAAATCCCCCGATAATTGTATGACCTGGCTCACCATAATTGTTCGCTATAATACTTTCATAATGTACCTTTAACTCCTGGGACCCTTTTTCCACATTACCCCAAACATATCCTTCTGAAAATTGAATTTGAGACGACTGCGGCAATGCTAATAAATAACCTTGAGACACAGCTGATTGCCAATATGGCTCTGCTATCTTTATATTTTCTTGATCCCCATGCAATGCAATGAATAAATTGTTATGAATCTTGCTATTTCCTTGTAGCATTTTCAAATGAAATTGTTCAGACTTCTTTGCTAGCTCTTCTCTCTCTTTACAGAGCTGAATCATCTGATGAAATTCTTCATATCTATGAAGAGGTTTCAAATCATCGTCTGTCATTAAATACTCATGGCCATACCAAAACTTATTTTCTATAATCGCTTCTTTCATTATATGTAAAGCTTCTTTCTCAAGCCCAGATGCGCTTGCTAATGCATATTTAAAATTATATATTTGAGCCTTATTACCATCAGTTACTTTATCAGCGTTTTTTGCAATATATTGATACGCTTCCAAACTACCGTTCTTTACATAACATTCTAATGTTCCATTTAACAAACCAATATAAGTGATGCTACTCATCGATCATTACCTCCCGTAACCTTTTTCTCTAAAAACTTTTATATCATCTTAAGGCTTCAGCAGATGAGCACTATGATAGTCTCGCCATCTATTAACAGTAGCTACCGCTATCCTTAGGGCACCGTTCATGAATTAAATTATAATTTTTCATTATACATCACTCCTTTCTGCTACTCTTTTATCATTTAATCATAATTTGACAGAATAATCAATCTATTAATCAATATATAACCTCATTCAAATTTCTTAAAAACAAAAAACAACAATTTATAAATTGTTGTTTTTTGTTAAACAATATTCTTTTTGCTCTTATCTGGTTTACTTGAAACTAAATAATGTTTCTCTGAAATATATAATTTCCGCTTTAATATGCGATCTAAATATGGTGCTAGTTTCATTCCACATATGAGACGATCTTGATCATTTTCTACAATAGGAAACATTTCTTTTTCTGTAACATATTGGTCTACTGCTCTTTGCACAATATCAATCTCTTTTACTAGTTCTAAATTATCCTCTGTATGTTCAAATACCTCAAGCGTTTCCTTCGTTATAATGAACGTATTTGTAGGAAATGCTGGTAAATACGGCTTTAACAAATCATAATTCACTGTATAATCTTCATTGACTAATACTGTATAAACAATATTTGCGTTTTTTTCTAGAAACTGAGCCATGGCTTGCTCTAATTCATCTTTCGTAATTTGCCTCTCCTCTTTTCCACTTTTGAAAAAGCGAAACATTGCATCGCCTCCTTTTACTATATTATACCATAAAAGGAAAGCTGAAAAATCATAAAAAAACCTATTGAAAGAATTTTCAATAGGTTTTTTATAGCTTATTTTAAAAATGCACTTAACATCCAAACATGTTGTTCTAATGTTGTATGAATCGCTAATAGCATATCTGCTGATGTTTCATCTCCAGCTTCACCCGCTACTTCCATACCTTCTTTTAATTCTTGAATAATTGCTGAAAAATCATTTACTAATGCTTGTACCATTTCTTCAGCTGATTCCTTACTTGAACCTTCATGTACTGTCGATGTTTCTAAGTACTCTTTCATTGTTGCTAATGGTTTTCCTTCTAGCGCCAAAATACGTTCTGCTAGTTCATCAATATACGTTGCTGCTTCTGTATAAAACTCTTCAAATTTTTCATGTAATGTAAAGAAGTGTGGGCCTGTTACATACCAGTGATAGTTATGGAGTTTTACATATAACACATTCCAGTTTGCTACCTGCTTGTTTAATACTTCAACAACATTTGTTTTCGTACTCATTCAATCCACTCCTCTTATTATTTTATAATCATTCTCTTTTAATAATACATTCTTATTGTACCATAAATTCCCTACTCGTCCAAATTATCCGCTTATATGTAACAAAGTTGCAACAACTTTAATCATTCCCTAATGTTGAAAATCCATGCCTCCTTTCTTTTACTTCATATGTCTAATTGTCCAAGCTCACACATATGCATAATAATAGGTCAAGCTCATCATAGTAGAAAGAGGGATTACATGGATAATCAGCAATGGCAAGTAGCTAAAAAAGTTGCTGCTACTTATATTGGAACTGTCGTCGGGGCTGGATTTGCAACTGGGCGAGAAATTGTTGAATTTTTTACGATTAACGGATTGTATGGAACAATTGGAATATGCATAAGTGGAATTTTTTTCATTTGGCTAGGTACAAAAATGATGTTACTTTCTTCACAAATCGGTGCATTTTCTGCTCAGGAATTTAACAGATATTTGTTTGGTGATGTATTTGGAAACGTGATAAACACTTTGTTATTACTCGTGCTTTTTGGTGTAACAAGTGTTATGCTATCAGGTGCTGGCGCTGTATTCGAAGAACAACTTCGTCTTCCACGACAACTCGGTATTTTCATTACAGTTATCGCATGTATCATCATTGGTAGCCGAGGATTGCAAGGTGTATTTGAAGTAAATACACTTGTCGTACCCATTATGATGATTTTCATTATCGGACTTGCTATTACAACTTTTATTCATGGTACAACACCTATTCTTAACACTGTTCCTACAGAAGACTGGAATATGAAGTGGGTAACAAGTCCACTTACATATGTCGCCTTAAATCTTTCTCTCGCCCAAAGTGTTCTCGTACCCTTAGCAAGTGAAGTAAAAGATCGAAAGGCGATTCTATGGGGTGGAATTTTAGGAGGAGCGGGACTATGCTTTATTTTATTATGTAGTCATTTAGCCATTTTATCTGTTG
Organism: Bacillus sp. Medicinal_06; assembly: GCF_056711665.1. Lineage (NCBI taxonomy): Bacteria > Bacillati > Bacillota > Bacilli > Caryophanales > Bacillaceae > Bacillus > Bacillus sp. Medicinal_06. The sequence continues at coordinate 471,291 of NZ_JBWYHD010000003.1, forward strand.
ATCAATTTTATCAATATAACATTCCCATGGCTGAAGTAGTAAGAAGGTTTAATGCTACTTTTCATTTTTTCTTCGTCCTTATTATTTTCGGAGAAGTGTTTACCACATTAGTTGGAAATGTATTTGGGATGACAAAACAAATGCAATCTATCACTGGTTGGAAGAGCAACAATATTGTTTATTTTATTTTATTAATTAGTTATGCCTTTAGCTATATTGGTTACAGTGAACTTCTTCACATCTTGTATCCAATCATCGGATGGGTGAGCATTATTCTGCTTCCAATAATCGCATATAAACAACTAGAAAAAACATAGTAAAAAGCATCCGTTATGTACGGATGCTTTTTCACTCACAATCTTCACAGATTTCCCAATATAGCCCCATTTCCACTGCGAGAAATGGTTTGAATTGTAATCGAATCATTCGGCTTGGCATACGCTCTAAAACAAATTGAACTCCGTCTTCATCCTCTTCTAACTCGGTTTTTAAGATTGCTATTCGTTGTATGGTTGTAATTGGCTGACCCTCTTTATATAAAGTAATTCGTAACTCGTCATATTCATTAAAAAATAACTCTACATTCATATGTTCTGTTGATACACTATTAACAATTGAATACTTACCATCTTCTTCTTGGATTACATATCTCCAGCCATTTTTCCCATCTTCCATTGGAGCAGCTTGAAATAATAACATCAAATCCTCGTATAGCATAAGATAACCCCTCTCTTACTAAAAAACAATGAGTATTTTATATACCCTTTTTCTCTATTACTATCAAGGTTATTGTACCATACATCACTTCTCTTTCCTTATTCATCTGCCTAATAACTTTCCTGCTATAATAGGAATCCACAAAAACAAAACAGGAATGATATTTATCATCCCTGTTTGTTTTCCATTAAAATACTTTTCCTGTCGCAGCTAAAGCTAATACCGCTATTAAGCTTGCAAAGAGTAATGATACAATAAAACTAAAAATCGGCAATATTTTCTTTTCATTCTTTTTAAACAATAGTCTTAAACTAATCACGATATTTAATGGCACAAATATAAAATAAAAATATTTAATAAATTGCGCGATACCATTTGAACTATTTAAAAGTGTTTTAAACACAAACACTTCAATCAAAAAGATAAGAAAAAATGAAATACTTACCCAAAATGAGACATAGCTAAGCCAAGAATGTCTTTTTGTTCCCCAGTACACTCCCATAATCTTCTCCTTTATACATAGTCTACTTTACAACAATTATACACGTATACAACAAATTCCTTTATTTTTCGACGATAATTTTCTATTTTTCAACTTATAACTTTTACGGGCAGTAAGACCCATCTAACTTCTTTGCTTTCGCTTAATTTTGAGATAGGAGTCTTACTGTTCTAAAATAGTGGGATAAAATAAATAACAAAAAACCAAAAGCATTTTATTAGCTTTTGGTTTCTCATTCTATTCCTACTTTTTCCGATTCTGCTTCGCTATTTTTTTCCACTTCCCCCGTTCAGCACGCGCAAGCACCGGATCTTGTTTTCTCATTGCATATGCAATCTCTTTTTGCAGCTTTTTATAATTCTGCAAACGTTTTGCCACTAAAACACCATTCTCAATAGCATTGCGAATCGCACACCCCGGCTCATTCTCATGTTCACAATTCCGAAAACGGCAACCCTTTGCTAATTCTTCAATATCAGAAAACGTAGCATGGATCGCTTCGCTTCCTTCCCATAGTTGGAGCTCTCTCATCCCTGGCGTATCGATCACTAAACCACCACTCGGTAATTGGAACAACTCACGATGAGTCGTAGTATGTCGCCCTTTACTATCCTCTTCACGAATACCGCCTATTTTTGCAACTTCGCTTCCCATTAACGCGTTTAACAAAGTAGATTTACCTACACCAGATGAACCAACAAGGGCAATCGTTTTGCCAGGAGCAACAAATTGTTGCAATAATTCAATTCCTGCTTGTTGCAAGCTATCAACTGCAAATATTGGAACGCCAATGGCTACTGCTTCTGTTTCCAATATTTTTTGCTCCACATCTTCACACAGATCACTTTTCGTCAAAACAATAACAGGCATTGATCCACTTTCATAAGCTAATAATAAATAACGTTCAATTCTTCTTACATTAAAATCATGATTAAGCGCATTTACTAAAAATAAATAATCAACATTCGCTGCTATAATTTGTTCAGCCGTTCTTTCACCGGCTGCTTGTCTTGAAAAAGAGCTTCTTCTTGAAAAAACACCATGAATAATCGCTTTACTTTCCTCTTCTATTTTCCTTATATGCACCCAATCACCAACTGCTGGATAATCACCTTTAGCTAGCGCTTCATGACGAAACTTTCCAGATAACTCAGCGATATATTCACCATCTTCACACATAATACGATACATATGTTTATGTTCTAATAAAATACGCCCTACTTCAAATTGCTCTAAAGATTCCTCTTCAAAAAAAGAATCCCATCCAAATGATTCTAAACGATTTTGATTCAAATTTTATATCCTCCCTATTTTGAGCCCAGTGGAAGGATAGCGCGGTTCTTTACAAATTCCCGCTCTTTCCGTCCACCTTTGTATTCGTTTTAACATTCATATCAATAATCATCGCCATAATACATCACTCCGTTCTTCTTTTAGTTAATCTCATTATATGTAATATTATTTTGAAAAGCCACTTTATTTAACGGAATTTTCAGATATACGTTTTTTTATCATTCTTATTTGTCCACGATGGCTAATCTCATCCTCTAATACATGGAACCATAAATAGTACTGATTAAATACGACTCCGTTTTCCCATCTTCCTTCTGACATTAACCATGCATCATCTTTTTCTCTTAAATATTGCAAAGAGTCTTCTCTTACTTTATTTAAAATTTGTATGTAGTATTGCACTTCATTCTTATAAATTTTTCTTCCCTCTTCTCCTAAGAAAAGAGCGTCATTCCAGTCCTCCAACTCCTCTTTTGTAAAATCTCGATTTTGAAAAGAAATAAGCTGATGAACTTTTTCTATTGCAGCAATATGTTTTAATAAGGCACCAATAGAATTGCCACCATCGACCAAGAAAAAATCTAACTGTTCTACTGTTAAATCTTTTATTTCTTGTAATGTAACCGCTCTCGTATGTTCAAGCATACTAACAAGTTGCCCGATATTGGGCGTATAATCCTCTACGCTTCTTATTCGGTAATCTATTTGCATTTTCTCATCCTCCTTCTCTAAATTTATAATAATGAAAAAAAACGTCATATAATAGACTGAAATATACCAGAATTTTCTGTTATAATGAAATTGAACATGCATGTAGTCAAACCAAATTTTCTCAATATTTGTATATGAAATTGAAAAAGGATTACTTACAACGTAGTCCGAATTTTATATACTAAAAGGAGTGGATTTGATGGAGATGTATCAATGGCTAACTGCTGTTCTCATTGGTGGCGTTACTGGTTTCGTTTCCCATCTTATCAATAACCAAGGCAAGTTATTGCTTCCACGCCGTTTAAAAACATTTTTTCACCTTGGTTTTTTCACTGATATTTTGACTGGTAGTCTTGCTGCACTTCTTGGACTTGTTTTATTCGATGCAACAACAGTAAAAGAGATTATAAAAGTTTCTATTGTGACTGCCATCTCTGGTCAAACCTTTTTACTACACCAAGCTCTTGGTGGTGAACAAGCAAAGAATGCTCAAATTGGAAAAGCGGATGAGAAAATTCAAGAAATTGACAAATTATTACGACGTTAATATGTACTTCCCTTTAAAAATATTGTTATAATGTATAAAAATATTTCTGAATTGCGTCGTTTGTCAGAGGAAAGGGTGTTTCGTATGCCAAAAAAGAAAATAGAAGATTTCTTAACCGACTCTGAAAAAGAGGAACTGATAGAAAACTATAAATGTTTACGAGCAGCCCGCACAAAACGTGAAGCTAACCATTTTGGTGAATCTGTGAATCACCTATTAGATAAAGCGAAGAAACGAATTATTGAAGAAGCAGGAATAAAGGATGAAAATGCTGCAACTGTTCAAGCTAAACGGAAAGCACTGTTTTAGTAATGTGTCTAAAACAGTGCTTTTTTGTTTATTTCAAATTTTATATCTTTAAGAAAAAGCCCCCTGCCTTTCTCCTACTCCTTTCTTTATATATCGTTCACTTTTTCTAAACACTAGTAATGAACAATCATGTGGTTCACTAAATATTCCTGTAGCAAAATCAACCTTATCCCATCATTTTAAAGTTTTACGTGAATCTGGTGTTATGTACACTCGTCTAGAAGGTACGCAACGCTTTGTTTCTATTCGAACAGAAGATTTAAATACTAGATTTCCCGGATTATTAGATACTGTCTTGCAGGCAACAGAACCGTATTAAAAAACATCTCATATCAATATGAGATGTTTTTTAGTAACAACTATTCTTTTAACAAATCTATTAATCCATTTCCTTCTGATGTTCGCTCATACCCTAAAGGTACAGTGCGTTTAATAAGCTGTGCATAAATTTCTGGCTCTGTTAACTTTCTACCATACTCTCTCTCACATTGCTTAATAAGAAGTGCTAATGCTCCGGCAATGTGTGGCGTAGCCATTGATGTTCCGCTTAATACCGCATATTTTCCTTTTGGATAAGTAGAGAGGATCCCTTCCCCCGGTGCTACTAAATCAATTTCTTGATTTGAATTACTAAAGCAAGCGAGTTTTCTTTCTAAATTTACAGCTCCTACTTCAATTACTTCTGAATAAGCACCTGGAAAGTCTAATTCTTCCGTTTTATCACTGCAATCCCCATTGTTTCCTGCAGCGCATACAACAAGCACATCTTGTTTCACTGCATGTTGGATGACTTCATGTAACTCTGGAACATCTTGTGGTCCTCCAAGTGACATCGAAATAATTCGTACTCGTTCTTGGTTAGGTCCTCTCCAGCGCACTGCATAATCAATCGCCTCAATAATATGCTGATAGTTCCCAGAACCGTCCCCAGACAACACTTTTAATACTAGTAATTTAGCAAGCGGTGCAACACCTAGAACACCAACCCCATTTTCTGTTGCTGCAATTGTTCCTGCAACGTGAGTACCATGCCCATTATTATCAAGATAAATATTGGGGTTGCCTTCATAATCCTCAGTGAAGTTTCTCCCACCAATAATTCGATTTTTTAAATCTACATGATTTATATCACAGCCTGTATCTAATACTGCCACGACAATATCTTGTCCTTTTACACTCTTTTCCCAAACCTCAGGAGCATGAATCAGTTGTACACCTGGTGGAATTTCGTTTACTTGCTCAACTACTTTATCTACCGTAAACGGAATTAATTGAATACCTTTTTGTTTATTGGCCGTACTACTATTCATCTTAATCCCTCCTAAAAATATATTAATCTCTCCTTTTGAATACGCTTACACTTATTGATAACATTTTGATAACATTCGTTTTCCCGCTCCTATTTTCCTGCTTCATAATTTTTTCTCAATATAAAAACCGCCTTTCACGTGTTCTCACAAAAACAAAAATCTCCTAACATCATGTATTAGGAGATTTTTTATGAGCTACTACATATTAATTCATTCGTAATCTTTCTTTCAATTGCTTTAAATAACGGGACCGAATCAAGATGAAGTACACAATTTGAATCCCTACAAAGATACTTAATACGATGGCATTTTCTTTCACAAGCGAATACTCAAACATTTGTCCTAAGGCTGTTAACGCAACTGCACCATGTAATGTCGCAACACCGATTGGAACAAAGAATAATAACGCCAATCGAACTGTTACTACTTTTGATAACTCCCCACTTGTTAAACCTACTTTTCGAACGGAATCAAATAAACGATGATCATCTTCTAAATCAGAGAATAGACGGAAGTATAGAAAACTACCTGCACAAACAAAGAATACAATACCAATAAAGAATCCTACAAAAAAGATAGGTCCAGCAAATTGTAAAGCCTGATTTTCATCATATTCTGCCGCACTAAATCTTGAATGTTCTTGCTCAGGTTTTATTTGATTTGTAAGTTCTTTTCCGGCTTCTATTTCATTTTTTGTTTCCTTTGTTTTATACATGTAATTTTTTACTTCTTTAAATCCATCTTGCAATACATTATATTGAGCTTCTGAAACTACATATATATTCCCAGTAAGTACTTTACCTAGAGAAGATGTATCTACTTTTTTCACTTGCAACGATTTGTTATCATTCGGTAATTCAATTGTTGTTCTCTCTTTTTTCGGTGGACCGGGTATTTCTATTGATAAAAATAGTACTGCATTTTCAGTTAATACATCAACTGGCTCTCCCGTTAACTTTGCATACTTTTTATAATCCGATTCTCTTATAAACGTAGCATCTCTTAGTGGTTTATTTTCAGTTTGCTTTGATACCATATCTATTTTTTCAGTAGATATATGATGTTTCTTCAATGTTTGCTCAATAGATTGTACATGCTGTAATTCATTTTCATTCCCTTGTTTAGAGTGATATTGAAAGGAAATTGGTTGATTCATGATTCCCTTTGTCATAGAAGCAAAGCCAACTAATGTACCAATAGCTGCGAAGGCTACAGTCGAAATAATCGTCACAATAAAGAACATTCGCGCATTATCTCTCATACGGTACGCTAAATCTGAGAGAGTAATAATATTTGTTCTTGTCCAATAGAAACGTTTACTCTTCTTGCATGCTCGAACAATAAATACGCTGAGCTGCTTATACAATAAATATGTGCCAATAATGACAACAGTCGTTACAGGAATCAACATGATAAAAACCATTACACCATGTGAAGTTAAAGCACCTACATATCCTGCACTAAGCAACAATACAGCTAAAACTGAGGAAATAATAGACGCCTTGGGTTCAGGCTTTGCTTTGACTGAACCTCTAAATAGTTTCATAATTTGATTTTTACGAATCATTCCTGCACTAAAGAAAGATATGATAATAAATAAGATAAAAAACATAACGCTCGTTACAGCCATTGCTGTCGTTGGTACATAGTATGATAAAGGTAAATCTAACTTTAACAATAATGGTGCCACCACAATCAATATCCCTGAAAATATCATTCCACAAATAATACCCGTAATAATGGCCGCAATTCCAATCATGACATTTTCAAAAAAGATAAGACGTTTTAATTGAAATTTCGTCATGCCTAGCATCATTAAAATTCCTAATTCACGCTTTCTTGTTTTCAAAAACATTCCCATTGAATATAAGATGAAGAAAAAAGTAAAGAGATAAATAATAACTTGTGCAAACGACATACTGACAAATACATATTGACCTAGCTGACTAGCACTTAATGCTGGATGAAACGCAAAAAATGAATAAACAAAAAACGCCATAATGGCAAATGCACTACTTAAAAAATAGGCCGAATAAGTTCGTCTATTTCGCGTGACATTACGAAATGCTAATTCTCTAATATTCATGTTGTACCCTCCGCTCCTTCAATCACTATATCGCCATCATAATCAAGCACGGAAATATATGCCATCGATTCAAATGACAAAAACCTTACATTTTTGAAAGGTTACAGAAAAATTGATTAAACGAAACAGTTTCATTATAATAACTACATTCATATTCATACCTTCAACCTATTGTATATTCGTTAATTTTGCGAAATAATAAGAGTGGAGATGTATGAATCAGTACATATATACTTATCGTTCGTTCTATATGAATAGGAGGAAAACATAATGACATTACAAGAACAAATTATGAAAGCACTACATGTTCAACCTGTAATTGATCCGAAGACAGAAATTCGTAAACGAATTGATTTCTTAAAAGACTATTTAAGAAAAACAGGTGCAAAAGGATTTGTACTCGGAATTAGTGGTGGGCAAGATTCTACACTAGCAGGTCGCTTAGCACAACTTGCAGTGGAAGAAGTTCGTAATGAAGGGGGCAACGCAACATTTATTGCTGTACGTCTTCCATATAAAGTACAAAAAGATGAAGAGGATGCACAATTAGCACTGCAATTTATTAAACCAGATCAATCTGTCGCTTTTGATATCGCATCAACAGTCGATGCTTTTTCAAATCAATATACAGACTTATTAGGAGAATCTTTGACAGACTTTAATAAAGGAAACGTAAAAGCTCGCATTCGTATGGTCACACAATATGCAATTGGAGGTCAACAAGGCTTACTTGTTATCGGAACAGATCACGCTGCCGAAGCTGTAACAGGATTCTTTACAAAATTCGGAGATGGCGGTGCCGATCTTCTACCGCTTACAGGCTTAACAAAACGTCAAGGAAGAGCTTTATTACAAGAATTAGGTGCTGAAGAACGTCTCTACTTAAAAATGCCCACAGCTGATTTATTAGATGAAAAACCAGGTCAAGCTGACGAAACAGAATTAGGTATTACATACGATCAACTAGATGATTACTTAGAAGGAAAAACAGTTCCTGGAGACGTTGCAGAAAAAATTGAAAAACGTTATACAGTAAGCGAACATAAAAGACATGTTCCAGCATCGATGTTTGATGATTGGTGGAAATAAGAGTCCGATAAAAAAGAAGCTAATATCAGTTAGCTTCTTTTTTATCGAATCTCCCTAAAACCTTAATGTCTCATTAATAAAACTACCCCTTTAAAAATTGCCACCCACACTACAAATGGCAGGTCTAACGTATTATGAACAATAACATTGTAATCATACATACTTGAAACATTTATATATATTTTCCTCTTATCTTTAAAATCTATTATCACATGAAGCCAGTTAACTATAAACGAAATAAAAAATGTACGATATCCTTTTACACTTCGTTAACGATATACAGCCACTCTTCCCTTTAAAATATCATCTAAACAATTCCGATGTTGTTCATTGAATAGAGTTGGCATTTGATCTAACGCAAAGAACTTCAAATCCAAAGTCTCTTCTCCATCTATCTTTTTACTTCCACCAATTATAGAGCATTTAAAGAAGATACAAATTGTCTGTGCTTGATCTCCATTTGGATACGTTTGAAAGTACTTTGTATATACACCAATAAGCCCATCTACTTCCACAATATATCCTGTCTCTTCATTTATTTCTCGAATTGCCGTTTCTTCTGCTGATTCACCGATTTCCATTGCCCCGCCTGGAAATCCCCAAGCTTCATTATCTCCTCTTTTTTGCAAAAGTACTTTCCCCTCCTCATTAAAGACGCATCCCCCTGCAAAATTTAAAATGATATAGTCATGTCCTACCTTTTTTCGTATTTCTTTAATATAATTAGCCATCTTCTCCCTCCCCAACTTAGTTATGGTTGTTCTTTGTCTCTTTCAAGTAATTCAATAATTTTATCAAGCTTTTCTTCTATATTTCTAGAACAATCTTTGTTTATAGACGTGTTTAAAAATAACCTTTTTATAAACAAAGTCAATGAGATACAAAACAAAACAATGAGTCCAATTATCACACATAGGTAAGCGATTGCAAATATATCATTTTCAAACAAAGACATTCAACACTCCCACCTTTTGTTTTTGATAATTTCACCATATTTTAACTATAACTGATTCCTTTCTAATCATCACGAACAATCCACACACAAATACAAAAAGAGCACCTGTTATAGATGCTCTTTTTCATTAATACGTAAATGTGATTGTTGCTAATGAATAACCTGCCATCGCGCTGTACGGCGCAACTTGATATGAAACTCGCTTCGCCCCTATTGGCCAAGAAACTTCATTTAATATTTTTTTAATATCTTGCATCGTTCCATCCATCGACTGTTTATAGCGCATTTCTACTTTTGTAGGCTTTGCGGTAAATTGCTTCTGCAATTTCACTTTAAATTCATTATAATTTTCAGCTCCGTATTGCGAGGACAAATAAATTAAGTTCGTATCCTTTAGCATTTTTTTGTATACTACTGCTTTAGGAGTGCCTGTTTTTATTTTATTTGTTAATTCGTTATAGTAATTAGTTGATGCTTTTGGATACTTACTTCGATCCCATTCATGATCCTTGCCTAACTGCTCGTCAGACATATTATAATACGAATACGTAACACGCCCTGCTTTATCTGGAACTGGATCATCGAATGTGGTATCCATATGATACCACTTATTCTCAATCTTCACTAAGTTCCATGCATGTGCCTGCCCATTCCCTTTCCCTGTTACAATATGCGATTGAATACCCGCTTCTTGTAATAATTGATAGGTTAATAATGTATACCCTTGACAAACAGCTGAACGATTTACTAACGCTTCATATGCCGTATAAGCCTTATAAGACGTATCATATGAAACATGTTTCACAACGTAATCATGTATGGCTTTCACCTTTTCATGCTCATCCATACCAGGCTTCAAGGCAGAATTTATAATTGACTTAACTTGTTTTTTCACATATTGAGTTTGTTCCTTTGATTCACGATATGTAATTTTTAATGTAAATGTATAATTTCCTGGTATCCCTCGTATGGAATACTTTGTGCCCGCTACATTATATTTTAAGTATTCATCTTTATCTACTATCTTCGTATACTCTTTATAGAGCGTATCCAGTACTTCCCTACCATTTTTAGTTTTTGCTTTATACGTAATTGTAATATTTTCTTCGCGATTATCCACATGCTTTTTTAATTCTTTGCGGAAGCCTTCTAACAGTTTAACATCTGTTTGCGCAACAGCAACTTTTGAGTTTGTAGCCGCATAAGATACCGCTGGAACTTGTAAACCACCAACCAGAATCGTTGAACATAGTGCAACAGTTGTTATATATTTGTTTTGTTTTTTCATCCCATCTAGTCACATCCTTCTATTTAAAATCATATGAAAGAAATGTCCATATATCTTTAAAGTATACAATACTTTTTCAAAAAGAAAATATGAAATCCTACATATTTATTTATTGCTATTTTACTATTATCAAAGGAAATCCCGATAATATTTCAGAAAATATAAAAAAACCAGTAGTTCTTCCATTAGAAGTAACTACTGATTTTATTCTAACAAGTCTGTAATAAAACGTATGTATTTTCAAACCGATGATGTTTCAAATCATCATTATCAATACAGAAATATAACATCCCTAAATCTCCCCACATCATATTACAGTTTTGATAATCAGAATCTATTTGGAATAAGAGTGTTATATCGTTAACATTCGTACCCATGCATTCTCCAGCTTCTTGAAACACTTCTTCTTGAACGGAGAAAGGTTCACCCAATAACTGATGGTTATCATAATGATCTGGGATTAATTCCTCAAGTAACTGCAGAAAACGATCCGAATCTTCTTCGTCTTCAATAAAGAGCTCTGGCAACTTATATGTGAGTTCAAATGAAATTTCACATTGGGTAAATTTCGCTAGATTTTCATCCATTCTTTGTAATTGTTCAATTGAAACATCACAATAAAGAACACATCCAGCCTCATGGTGATTTATCTCTTCTTCAAAATGATTGCCACAATAAAAGAAATATAACATCCCCTTGTCAGGAAAATTGTGATTCATACCTATATCTTGTAAATCAGTTAAATTAAATTGTGCAATAAAATCTAATGGATTCCCTTCATAGGTTGGATATTCGAATGAAACCGGCACATCAGGAACTCCACCCATTTTAGAGCTACCAATTGGAAGTGTATCCATCTGCTTAGGAACCACTTTTATACAAGGAAATATAGTATCTATTAGTTCCTGTTTTAAATGTGTCAACTCATATTTATCAATTAACGACTCAATTTGTTTTTTCATAAATTCTCCTTACATCATGTACTTATTCGTATCTTCGCACAAACATTGTACAACATTCATCATGTAAAATGAAAACAAATAAATCAAAAACGGGCTTATCCCTAGGACGCGAATAAGTTTAAAACAGCATAGTATACAGTGTTCCTACAAACAAGATATTTCATCATTTCTTCTAGTAGATCCTCACATTGTTCATTCTGCTTCATTCCAACTTTTATTATAAGGAGGCATTCCACATGGGTTACGGGTACGGTTGTGGTGGTTATGGCGGCGGTGGTTGCGGTTACGGTGGCTTCGCTTTATTAATCGTTTTATTTATCCTTCTAATCATCATTGGTGCTAGCTGCTGGGGCGGCTTCATCGGTTGCTAAGTAAACTTGAACAACTATTGTAAAAAAGCACGTGAATGACGTGCTTTTTTCCTACATAACAAATCTAATCCTTGAAAGGAATTTTCTTATGAAAATTGATGGAGTTTTTGAAGGCGGCGGTGTTCGTGGAATTGCACATGTTGGGGCGATTTGTGCCTTAGAAAAACAAGGCTATAAATGGGAACGTGTAGCCGGCACATCAGCTGGTGCCATTATCGCATCTCTTCTAGCAGCTGGTTACTCATGTGCAGAACTAAAGGACATTATAAGTAACATCGATTACCATCAATTCAGAAAAACAACTTTACTTGATAAAATCCCTTTTATAGGAAAAGGCTTAAGCGCATGGACAAAACTCGGGATTTATTCGAATGATTTTTTAGAAGAATGGTTAGAACACCTTCTACAGAAAAAAGGTATTCATCATTTTAGTGATTTATCTCATCCACAAAACTTAAAAATCATCGCCTCAGATATTAGCAATGGAAGAATGGTTATTTTCCCAGATGATTTACCTAAATACGGATTTACCAATCAAAATTTCTCTATTGCAAAAGCAGTCAAAATGAGCAGTACCATTCCGTTTTATTTTGAACCAGTAAAATGGAAAACACCTAAATGGAAAAAACCTTGCTATATGGTTGATGGAGGTATTTTGAGCAATTATCCAATATGGATCTTTGATTGCACTCCCATCCCGCGTTGGCCTACTTTTGGATTTCATTTTGTAAAAGATAAAATTCAAGCTGAACCTGTCCCTTATGAAGAACCTATTTCTATGTTCAAAGGTTTATTTAAAACAATGATGCAAGCACACGACTTACGTCATCTAGACAAAGAAACAAAAGCACGAACCATTACAATTCCAACCGGAACAATCACAAGCACAAAATTCCAATTAACTGTCGCTGAAAAAGAATGGCTTTATGAGTCTGGTTTTCATGCCGCTGAAAAGTTTTTACAGTCTTGGAATTTCAAAAGATATGTGAATCAATATCGGAGTAAAAATCAGGTTCGAAAAACAATTCAACAAAACCACCATCTAGATTCCTAATGCTACCCATCCAAATTTCATAAAGTGAAACTTCAATCAGTGGGGGTTTTCTCCATCCCTCACTGATTGTTAGCCCTCACCAATCAGGCTTTTATGGGCTGTTTATCTCCCACCTAACTTCTTTAGAAAAGCGGAAGCGGCTCGCTCAGAATCGCAGGACGTTGCTCTCGCCGAATTTTGAGGTGGGAGTATTACAGCCCGTTAAAGCGGGATAGATTCTTCCCTTACCTTTTCCCTTTACTTTTTGTATTATTGCGAAATAAAAAGAGCGAATTTTAGATTCGCTCTTTTCTCCATGTTTACGGTGCAAAGCTTATCATCCACCCTAGTATAAATCCTAGTCCAGAAAACAATAACATAAAAACAAATAAACTAAATGCCCACAATGCATATTTTCGACTTTTGTTCTTTGTAAACATGCCTATGACCGAAAACAGCAATCCAATTCCAACTATTTGAAGAAAAGCTTCACCTAAAAATGTTTCCTGGATAAGCAATGTAATGTTCAAGTACAATAATGCTAGAAAGGCTATTACTAATGATATAATCCCCATCCACGTTTCTTGTTTAAAAATATGACTCTTTCTTTTCTTTAAGAATGCCAATTCCATAGTCTTGCTTCACCTACTTTCACTCTTCTAACTTTTTCATGAGTCATCAACTTTTCAACTTCTACTTTAGGTCCAGTTACGACTGCCCCATATGTTTTAATCCCGTTTTTTTCAAGGAAAGAAATACGCTTTGACAACTCTAATGTTTTTGCTCTAGATAGTTTCGTCGCTAAATTTTCATGCTTCCGTAATGACTTTAACACATCAATAAATTGTTTCTCATGAGGTGTTTCACTTAAAAATGGACCACCTAGGCTTGAAATCGTGTCTGCCGGAAAACCAATTGGCGCAACATACATACCCTCGTCATTCTTTTGTTTCTCCTCTAGCCCTGTATTCACGGCATACCAAACAATGTCTATATTAGGGAACATTCGCTCTGCCTCTTGTATACTTAATAATTCTCTAAAAGATACATACACTTCTACAACAGATTCTTGTGGAAGACCTTTTAATATCTGCACTTCTTCGCTGCTATTATAAGACACATTATAATTATTTGGATGAGACAATACTTCATTATCTATATATGGGATTTCCGGAATTTTTTCATCTATTGTATATTCACGGCTTACTTTCGTTGCATTACTTAATAAATAACTTGTTTTCTCTTCCCCAATCCGAATATCGTTCTTCCCTATCCTTTTATACAAATCAAAATGCAATTGCAAACTAAGTGGTAACAATGTTTGTTTCATATCTCTTTCTTTCATAAATACATTGGGCTCCGTTACACTTAACGTTTGTTTTACTACATTTCGTAGCTCCATTGCGTTTGTTGGCGCCAATGCATAATATGCTAATGTGGATACGTATAAAATAGGCTGAATAATTAATAAAAAAGTAAGCACAATAAGAACGTTTGTAAGGCGAGCTCGATTTCTTCCTTTTTTCAATACTTGTTCCTGTTTCCCATCAGGAAGAGAAGCTGGTTTTTGCTGAAGAGCTTCTTGTAACAAATCTTTATAACCTTCTTTTTCAAAATGAGGTTTATCATTTGTCATCTTGACTCTTTTCCTCCTTTAACAATTGTTGTAATCTCTTTCTTCCGCGAAATATGTGACTTTTATATGTGTTTAACTTTAAATCTAATACAGAGGCACCCTCTTCGTACGTTAATTGATGTACGTCGCATAATAAAATAGCTTGTGCCTCCATTATGGGTAATGTATGAATAATCTGAATTAATTTTTCATAGCTATTTTTTGCAACTACATATTCTTCTGTAGATTCACTTGCTTGTATTGTTTCTAACTCCTTCGTTTCTACAAAAGCTATTTTTTTCTCCTTCCTCATAAAATCAATAAACGTATGATATGCCACTTTAAAAAGCCAGGATTTTACCTGTTGATTTTCATAATCTTCTAGATAAAGATACGCCCGATAAAAAGTCTCCTGCACCAAGTCCTCTGCTACATGATGGCTACGAGAAAGGGAAAATAAATACCGGTACACATCGTTTATATAAACCTTATATATTTCCTCAATTTCCATCCCCCTCCTCCTTTCATATATAACACGAGTGAAGGTGCTAAAAAGTTGCATTATTTTTCCTTTTTTACATTTTTATTTCTCGGTCATTAAGAAAGTATCAACAACCATATATTTAAATAATAAGTTTTAATTATAAATAAAACTTAAGATATTAGGACTAACTTTAAACCTCTTAAAAAAGCTACCAAAATGGTAGCTTTTTTAAGGATACTGTAACCCCACCGCTTCTTCAGCAGTAATAACAACGTAGCGTCCTCCTGTTCTTAATCCTAATAATTCAGCTTTTTCAATCGCTTCTTGTCTCGTTTCCGCATAGGCAGCTAAATACTTAATTCCATCAATAACCTGACAAATGACATATTGTTTCATTTTTCTTTCCCCTTTTTTTATTACTCGTATTTATGATAGTATCTTTCTTTTCTAAAAAACATGTTTATTACACCGAAAGATTCTTTATCAATCTGGCAATCACTTGAATCCCTTTCTCTATATCATGCATTGAGGCATATGAATAAGAAAGGCGTAAATATTGGCTTGCATTTCTATCATACACATTTCCAGGATTGAGTAAAATTTTTTCTTCCAATGCTTTTTCAAACAACTCCCGCATAGAAATATTCGGTTTAATATACAGCCAAATATAAAATCCACCTGTTGGTATTTGCCAATTTGCCACATCATTACAGTATTTCTCTAGCATTTCTAGCATAAAGTCTCTCCGTTTTTTTAACTCAATTCGTGTTTGCTGTATATGTTTCTCATATAACTCACTTGCAAACCATTCTGCAGCAGCTCGTTGTGATAACGAACTCGAGCCGTAATCCATTTGCATCTTTATATCTGCTAATCTTTTAATAACAGGTTCTGGTCCAACAACCCAGCCGATTCTCAAACCAGGACTAATCACTTTTGACATACTTCCAATATGTAATACGATCCCATTTGTATCATATGCCTTCAATGGTTTAGGTGAAGGCGAATCAAGCCATAAATCTTGATACACAGCATCTTCAATGATAGGTAATCCAATTTCATTACATACTTTCATAACTTCTTGCCTTCTTTGTTCATTCATGACAAGACTTGTTGGGTTATGAAAAGATGGGATGGTATATAAAATGGAACCATTGAATTGTCTTTTATATTTTGATATAAGTGATGGCTGAATCCCATGTTCATCCATTGGAATACCAAACAAACGCATCCCTGCAGACTGAAAAACATTGAGAGAGTACAAATATGATGGCTTTTCAAGTAAAATGGACGACCCTTTGCATAGAAGGCCCATCGAAATAAGCTGTAGCGCTTGAATTGCTCCCGAAACAATTAATATAGATGCTGGTGAGGTAAGAATATCATATTTTTGTAAATACTTCGCTATTTGCTCCCTTAATTTGAAGTCTCCTCTCGGTTCCTCGTATCCTAAAGGGATTTCCCTATGAGAAAGTTCCTTCATGATTTGCTTCATTTTCTTCTCAGGTAAAAGATCTGGTGAAAGTTCCCCAGTACCTAGTCGGATGATATTGGGATAAAATTCGGCTTGATTAATTTCTTGAATGGTCGGGAGATTCGGATAATAAATACCTGTTTCTACATAAGCATTCCAGTTAGGAGGTGACACCAAAGTTGATACACTCCATGTGTCGTTTCTCACAATCGTTCCTCTTCTACCGTTTCCCTCAATTAATCCTTGCGCTGCTAATTCATCTAAAGCCATTACAACTGTACTTCGATTCACTTCGAATGCATGAGAGAAAGCTCGCTGTGACGGTAACTTTGTACCAATGGTCCATTCTCCATTTATAATCTTCTCTTTTATATATCCCTCAATTTGTTTATATAAGGGAACTGAAGATGATTCATTTGGCTTCCAGTCAAATCGTTCCATGCTATCACCACACTTCGTTTTGGTTGGTTTGTTATCCAACCATATGGATGGATACAATTTCGATTTTCTTTTATACAATATACACTATCATATTTCAGTAATTTATATAGGAGGAAATAATATGATTGAAGCGATTCTTCACGGAATGATTCTTGCATTCGGACTCATTATTCCATTAGGTGTGCAAAATGTCTTTGTCTTTAATCAAGGTGCTAGTCAACCAAATATTTTGCGAGCTGCCCCCGTTATTCTAACAGCATCTATTTGTGATACAATTCTAATCTTGCTTGCAGTACAAGGTGTATCACTGATGCTTTTGACCTTTTCATGGCTAACAACCACACTTTATGGAATTGGATTTTTCTTTCTAATTTATATGGGATGGATGATTTGGAGAAGTGATGCTACCAAAGAGACGATTGAAGCAAAAGCAATGACCATCAAAAAGCAAATTACCTTTGCCGCCTCCGTTTCTTTATTGAATCCACATGCAATTCTAGATACAATTGGCGTCATTGGCACAAACTCTATTCAATATGTAGGCAGCGAAAAATGGGCTTTTACTTTCACAACAATTACGGTTTCTTGGATTTGGTTTATTGGCTTAGCCTTTGCAGGCCGAATACTTGGAAAAGTTGATTCATCAGGAAAAGCAATTACAATTCTAAATAAAATTTCAGGAGTTATTATTTGGGGAGTTGCTCTTTATATGTTGAAACAAGTTATTTTTTAGAAAAAAGTATAACGTTTCAGTATATTTATGGGTAATTGTTAAACAATAATTGAAGTTGTATTTGATTTATACTGTTCACAAAAGGAGCCGTTACTTATATGGAATATAGTAAAGATTACAAATTTATCCCTATGACATCCATCAAAAGTGGATTAGGAATAGATGTTACTCCTGATATTCACTGTTTACCTATTCAAATAGTTAATGTTTGTTTCATTGGAAACCCACAAGAAACAAACGAATGTGTACTCATCGATACAGGTATGCCTAAATCTGCGGATCAAATTATTTCTGCATTAACCAATCGATTTGGTCCAGATATTCAAGTAAAGGCAATTATTTTAACACACGGACATTTTGATCATATCGGTGCTGTCATTGAACTCATAAAAAAATGGGATGTCACTGTTTATGCCCACGAACTAGAGCTTCCTTATCTAACTGGTAAAATGAGTTATCCAGAACCTGACTCTAGGGTTGAAGGCGGTTTAATCGCGAAAATATCTTCTTTTTTTCCAAATGAGCCAATAAACCTAGACCATCATGTCAAATTATTACCTGCTGATGGTATTATTCCGGAGCTACCAGATTGGAAATGGATACATACACCAGGCCATTCACCTGGGCATATTTCTTTATTCCGACAAAAAGATCGTGTACTAATTGCCGGTGATGCTTTTATTACCGTAAGACAGGATTCACTCTATAAGGTTTTCACGCAACAGCAAGAAATAAATGGCCCTCCACGCTACTTTACAACCGACTGGCAAAAAGCTTGGCATTCAGTTAAACAATTAGCGAATTTACAACCTTCTATTGCAATTACAGGTCATGGAACTCCGGTATCTGGTGAGTCATTAACAACAGGGCTAAATGAACTTGCTGAAAATTTTGATCAGCTGGCAATACCCGATTATGGTCGGTATGTTGATAATAAGGAAGAGAACTAACTAGTTAAAATGAGATACTAAAAAATCCATTTGTAATGATTTACAAATGGATTTTTTAGTATCTCTTATAAAATTTCAAGTTAAGATGTAGGTTCCGGAACTGAATGTAAAGATTCATTATTCTTTTTAGGCTTAATCCATATAATTGTAATCATAGCCCCAGCAATTGCAAATATGCAGGTTAAGTAAAACACTTCATGATCTGTTCCCTTCATAAAGTAAGAATAGAGAGGCGGTCCTGCTGCCACACCGATAAAACGCATCGAACTATAGAAAGAAGTAACCGTCCCTCTCTGTTCCTTTTCAATCCCTTGTGTAATAAGTGCATCTAAACACGGTAAAGAAATACCAATTCCCATTCCCATAACAACAAGACAAAGAATTAACAAATAAATTCCTTTTAAAAATAACGGAAATATAACAGACGCAGCTGCTAGTATAAATCCGACATATATACATTTCTTCATAACACCTTGATCATCACCAATTTTCTTCCCTGCCATGTATGAACTTATTGATAATACAAGTAATGGAATCGCGATTATACATCCTTTCCATATTCCATGAATGTTGTATTTTGATTCTAATATGGTGGACAAATAAAAAAGAATCCCAAATAAAATAAGCATTATAATGGCACCTAATATAAAGATTGCGACTAACCACCTTCCCTTTTCTCGGAAAGTCAAACCAATTGATTGGATGAATTCTTTGAAAGGCGGCGCTTGTTTTTCTTGTTTTTTTGCTTTTACTAATAGTAATAATAAGGCGATAGCCACAGCACATAGAATTGGGATGGCCCAAAACGGCAAAAACCATACAACTGCTGCAAGGGCAGACCCTAATATTGGACTAAGAACTTTCCCAAACGTGTTTGACGTTTCAATAATCCCTAAACCAGTACTTACTTGTTTTTCATCTTTATACAAATCACCAACACATGGAATAACGACTGGCATTGCTCCAGCAGCACCTATTCCTTGAATTGCTCTTCCAATCAAAATCCATACATAGGGATTTTCAACTTTCCATGATACCCACCCTGTTATTGCGCCACCGATAGCTGCAATTAATAAACTTGGGACCATGACCATTTTACGTCCCCATCGGTCTGATAAATAACCAGCAATAGGAATTAATAAAATTGCTAAAATAGAATATATGGTAATTATCATAGATACTTGAAAAGAAGAAATATGTAGTTTCTTTTCGATTGTTGGAAGGATTGGAATGAGCATTGAATTTCCTAATGTCATAACAAGTGGAACAGATGCAAGTGCAATTAAACAACAGTTCTCTTTTTTTAACATGTTGATTTCGAAACCTTTCATCATTTATTTCTTTTCATGTAGTAGCCCTGATGAAATTCAATTATAAATTTCATCAGGGCTACTATATTTCATCTGCTTTTTAACTTATATAACAAAAGAAATTGGAGTATAACATAGCATTACTTCTATTCTTTCAATCCTTACAACAGTATATCCATGCTATTAAATGGAAAAATTCATTTTCACTTTAGGAAAGCAATAAAAAAGAAAGGAAGAAGTCTTCCCTTCTTTCATACAGCTTACATTAACGAGTATACCCGCCACCAAGCTGTTGTTCTGCCATAGCTACAAGGCGTTTTGTGATTTCACCGCCTACAGAACCATTTGCACGAGAAGAAGTGTCAGCACCAAGTTGCACACCAAATTCTTGAGCAATTTCATACTTCATTTGATCAAGAGCTGCTTGTGCTCCTTGTGATACTAACTGATTAGAATTACGATTTCTAGCCATTTCCGTTCACCTCCTTTACATATTAAAATGTATAGATTTCAAAAAAAAATACATGGTAAATTATGGTTTTTGTTATTTCAGACTATTTTTTAGCAAACTTACATTTTGAACTCCTGAAAAAAGAGCCTCGAAAAACGAGACTCTTTTTTATATCCATTCTACTATTATCTTTGTTCAAAAACGAAAGCATTGTATTTCATCACGCCAGCGATAGAAAATGTTTCACTTTATGGAGTCAGTACTGTCAATTGTTTTCTTCTCAACTGAATGATTTCTTCTCGTAATACCTCTTTTGCATCATATCCAAACCATTCTAGTGAAGCAAAGTGTTCCGTATCTTGAATTTCTCTTATGATTTCTTCGTAGTTTACAACCCCTTCAAACAACGGAACCATTCCTTTTCGATTACCAGCTGAAGCGTATACATTATTCGGCTCAAAGACATCTAAATGAGCAGCCGAAGCTATATTTTTCATATGGTAGTGCTGTACCCACGGTTTTAGCTGGCGATAACTTTCTACTGGATCTGCACCAGATTCCCACATATGGAGAAAATCGAGATTAATTTTTAAATATGGATGATTTACTTCTTCTAATAATTTTAGAGTTGAATCTAAACAATCTGTTAATGTATTCGGATGTGTTTCCAATAGCACATACATATTGTGATGTGCAAATAAGTCACAAATCATACGAATTCGTTTCACATATTCCTGACGTTCTTCTTTTGTAAAACTGTTGCTTCGTTTTTGTCCAGCAAATGTACGAATCTTATTTGTATTACACCAATTCGCTAGCGATGCTAATCGCTCTGATTTTCCCATTGTTTTCTCAAAATCTGCTGACAATGAAATATCTAAATAATCACTTATCATTGTAATTTCTAGATTTTTATTTTTCAAAAAATCTAGTTGTTCTTCTGTCACTTTACGCTCTTGCCCATATAGATTTTGTGCATGGATTCCCCATAATTCAATCCCTTCAAATCCGTTCTCATATGCAAATTGAACAATATCAGTAAATGAAATTAGCTGATGGCGAAACGAAATCGTACATAATGAATACTTCATAAATTCACACCCCTTTATCTCAAATTCAATGATAATTGTTTATAAAGTGACAGCCTGATTTATTTTTATCTTTTTCCATGCTACAAACTGTCTCTCTAACTCCTGTTTAATTGCAAATTCAATCTCATTCATCTCATTTAATTTTTCAACAATTGATGATAACATCTCTTTATTTTTTGTCATTGCCAATTTTATTACTTTATACTGTACATTTGTAAATCCTTGCACGATATCTTCTACTCGATCACACCAATAATCAAATTCTGTTTCAGAGTATTGTAATGTTTCACGAAAATATGCAAATGCATGTTCATAACTATATTTACGGATGGCCAATACAGGTATTTGCTTCACTGCTGGTATTAGTTTAGAAAGCTCCGTTCCACCTTCACCATTTACCATTCTTATGACCAAGTCTTTTAATTTCATCGTTAATTCATTGTAATCCCTTTTGAATGTCTCAACAAAATAACTTTCTATCGCTTCCTGAGAGGGCTCGCGAACAGCCTGTACATCAATGAAATATCCGCCACCGAACGGATTATTTTCAATAGAATGAATCACTTTATCCTTTGCCATATTTCCTTCCCAGCGAAAATCCGGATCCAGCATAAACCATTCATCTTCTTGATTTGTTTTTGATATCATTAAATAGTGTGGGAATGGTTTTTGATGGAATTTATTTTCCCTCTCTGGCAATAATGACATATCTACCATTACAATGACATATCGATTTTCTGGCTTTGTTTCTACTAACTCTAAAAAGGTCTCTACATTCGTTTGCTTCTCTTTTGAATGATCGTACCATTCGTTTACTTTTATTCCGTATAGTTTTTCATACCAATGTAAGTAACTGTCATGGCTAATATTTTCAGAATGATAAGAAATGACCCCTTCCTCTGTTATATCAAAATCCCCATCCCATAAACCAAAGTAAAAAGGTCGAAAATCTATATCACTACGTCTTTTAATAATTTCACAAAAACAACTCACTAAACAGTGCACTTTAATTGAAGTCATTTTCTCACCCTTTTTCTAAAATATTAGTTATTCACATCCACCTGTAACGGTTGTAGTTCTTCCATAAAGTCCAGTAAAGAACCTATAGTAGAAAAAGCTTTCGGATCCACTTCATCCTCAGGAACACATAATTGTAAATCCATTTCGATGTAAACAATAAGCTGAAGCATCATGACAGAGTCAATATATAAATCTTGATTTAAACGCATTGTATCTTCTAAATAAGTAACATTTTTTAATTCCATTTTTTCTATCATAATTTCTAATAAAGCTGCCTTTAACATTTTACGATTCACGTTGTCATTTCCTCCATTTCTAATAGTTTACGACTTACCTTCCCAGTTGCATTTTTAGGAATTTCCGTTACATTTTCAATTTCATGAGGGACTTTATAGGACGGTAAATGTTGTATACACCATTCTCGTATTTGAACAGGCTCAATACTAGAAATTACTTTTGCTTTTACAATCTCACCCATTACAGGATGTTTTCCGCGATACACAATTGCCTCCTGAATACCATCTAAACGGAGCATTGTCTCCTCGACTTCTATTGGGAACACTTTCAAACCAGACACGTTAATTACATCATCCATACGCCCTACAAAATGTAGCCCACGTTCTGATCTATATCCTAAATCTTTTGTATAAATCACTTTCTCTCCAATTGTTACTACTATTTCTTCAGGCTGGTTTTGATTACCACTAATACGAACAGACGCATGAGGAAGTGGTTCTCCTAAATCTAAATGTGTGTTCATATTGTGACAAATACTAATGCAACCCGCTTCCGAGCATCCGTACTGCTGCATCATATACTTTGTCATCCCTTTAAGTTTATAAAATAATGATTCTGGTAACGGTGAACCTGACGTCATCACTTTATGAAACTGAAAAATTCCTTGTGGAAAACTTCCCATAATATGCAGCATAAGTGGTACCGCATATACGATATGTTTTGGTGTATTACGAATGATATTTAACGCAAATTTCGGATTTTTATTTGTAATAACAATCGGCTTACTGCCTCGCATTATCGCAGATAACGTCCCACAAATTAACCCATATGAATGGGAAACAGGAGCCAATACAATTGGGACTTCATCAACTTCACACTGCAAAGCTTGATTATAAGCATCAATTTCTCTTTCAATTTCTTTCCATGGCCTTTCAATGAGTTTCGGTTCACCAGTTGTTCCTGAACTATATTGCAGTAAGGATGGTTCTTTTTTTATTTGGTACTCACTATTCAGTATTATGAATTGTTTAAAATCTCCATACAAAAGTCCAAAACATTCGGCACGTTTTGCCATTTCAATAGCTGTAGCTTTTGGTGTCTCTCCATGAATAAGTAGTACAGATGCCCTTTTTTGTTTTAAGAAAAGGATAAGCGTAGTAATATCAAAAGGATCTGTTATACAAAGAGCAAATCTCTTTCCATCCACCTCTTGAAAATGTTCCATATTTTCATACATTTGTAGTCTTAATTCAAAATCATTCTTGCTATATTCTTGTTTGTTAACGATTAGCATGATTTACCTCCCTAACAAAAATCTTACTCTTTATAAGTTGCAGTGCATGATATAATGGATTCGGCACTTCATGTACAAGTGATTCTACATCTTTATATAAGCGACGTTTTGTTAATTGCTCCGCTCGAAATGTAGGGGTATATAACTGCAACTCTTCAAAACGTCCATATAAATACTGAGAACCTGTAAAGTGACTCTCCAATTCTTCTACAACAAGTATCCAAAATCTCTCTTCATTAAATTGATATTCATCAGCAAGCAGTAAAGCTAGTTCACCTAAATTAAATAAGAAAAGCGCATCTAAGACCATTTCTTGTAAACAACGCATACTATCCATTTCAAAAAAGTCATTAAGCTGTCCCTTTGCATACATGTTGTGTACTTTTGTAAAATCGGGACACTTTTCTGGAACTTTTAAATATGGACGATAAAATTCAACCCCTTCATGAAAATCTTTTAGCGCAATCCGGACTGGCACTCCTTGTTTATGAATCAAAATCATATTTTGTCCATGTGATTCTAACGCAATGCCATGTTCCACTAATAAGTGTACAACTGGTAACACCGCTTTTTGTATAAGCTCCCGAAGCCAAATTTCAATGCCACTTTTCTTTAGCCACGGCTCAATAATAGGCTTTCCGTCTTGATCTTTTGCATATAATGCATTAAATGGCACGGCCTCTTCCGCTTCTTCTAAATACGTATGAATACTTTCACGCCAAATACATCCTAATGAACCGTACGTAGATTGACCTGGTGGGTCGTACGTTACACCAGCAAATTCTTGTAATAAAATAACACGTAC
The DNA here is from genome assembly GCF_056711665.1 of Bacillus sp. Medicinal_06. Classification (NCBI taxonomy): domain Bacteria; kingdom Bacillati; phylum Bacillota; class Bacilli; order Caryophanales; family Bacillaceae; genus Bacillus; species Bacillus sp. Medicinal_06. Next base: position 496,369 of record NZ_JBWYHD010000003.1, read on the forward strand.
CTCATCCCGTAAATATGAGTCATCGCTTACCAAATCTGTTAACCATTTTGAAATAATAGGTGCACTAACAACTGAGTGTGGCTTTAATGTCCGAACAGTTGATGTATTTAATAAGTTCATAGAAAGCTTCACATACGGTTTCATACAATTGGTAGCATTTTGTAAAGTACGCATCGATTGCTGTGCAAAATATTCATCTTCTGATTGTTCGATAAAAATAATGTCCTTATTGTGTATATGCTCAGCATAGTTCGGAATAATATAATTCTCCCATTGCCACGGATGAACGGGCATGAATGTATAATCATTTGGATTACACCCTATATTTCGAACAGTAGAATAAAATTCAATTCGTTTCTTCTCTCCTACTTCTTCTCTCACAACATGATTGAAATCTTCCTTGGACAGAGATCCTATATGAGTATGTTTATCATGAATGGCAATCCAAATAAGTTTCATCGACTGTTTAAATTCAAAACCATATTGGTAATTATCACGATAATGAAAGCCAATTCGTGCCTTATAGCTTGGATGATATGGATGTCCATCCATTAAACGATTTTCCAGTTCATCGTATGTTCTCTCTATAAGCTTCTCTTTTGTTTCGTATCTTTCATATTGAGCAATTGTATCTTTAAAGATCGTTTGTTCTAACTCTTGAATAAAGGAACGTACTTTCGTTTCATCTATCTGAATCATTTTAAAAACTTCATTTAAAAATTGTGCGATTGATGTTCCTTCTTCTTCCCTATCATTTTGAATTCTTACGAGTGGTTCTTCAGTTAAGCGAATACGGCCAAATGTCATTCGCTCTTGACCACAGCATCTGTATGTGACGCTATTTCCACTTTCATCAAGCCCTGAAATTATAAAAATTATATTTTTTTCCTCTTGTATGCGAATTGGAGAAATAATTTCCTCGTATATTAACGACTCTATTAATTGACGAAAAACTCTTCGTCTAACAACAATATAACGATCCGATTGAACCGCTTTCATTACTTTCGTATGATAAATCTCTTCCTTCATCGTTTCCTCCATGATAGAAAGTATTAAAAATACCATTTTTTGTATTACGTGAAATTTTAAAACTATTTATGAACGAACAACATTTTCTTTTTGATTACACTCTTCTGCCACTTCTTGAAAGAGGGGATTGTCAACTCGGACATAAATAGCTTGCTCAAGAGGGCTTGTTAATTCATCAACATCAAAAAACCTTGTTAATAAATTTGCTTTACACGGTAATTCTTTATCTTTCAATAATTCCTCTAAAAATGTAGATGGTTCACGATTATATGGAAGGAATGACTCCAATACCGTCCTTAATTCGGAAAGGAGAACTTCCTCATCTATTAACCTCGATGTACCAAATCCATTTATTAACCCAAACATATGGTTAAATATTAAGTAATAACGGAATCGTTCATCTGCAATACTATCATCATATAAATTACCACTCTCTTCACCAATACCAGGCAATTCAGTATCCAAAATATGTTTCATTGAGCTACAAAAATAAAATCCTTGATTATCACGAAAATAAAACTTTACTGGATAACCATCTTGCAGATGAATAACACTGTTTTGTTGATGTGCCTCTAATGCAACTCCATATTTTAAATACATCCATACCATTGGTTTTAAGGAAATATTCAGATACCGCCTGAACCATTCTAAACTTACCTCTTCACAACTTCTTCCTTCTTCTTCTGCAAGATGATGAATAATATTTGCTAATCTCGTTTTTTCACCTGGAAGCGCATCTTGGGTAAGTCCTGCAATAAGGGTTGCATTGTTTGCATTCTCACCATAGAAAGCATTTTCACGAATAATTACTTCAAATCCTGATTCTTGCCCTTCAAGTCCTAGCGTAATATAGGCTGGATCACATATAAAATCAAATCCTGGGAATTTATCTCGTACTTCTCCAATTTTTGTATTCAATATTTCTTTTCCTTCGATTCCACTTTCAAGCTCTTTCAATTTATTCACACGCATTGAATTTGTAACTTTCACAGGAAAAGAAAATTTAAACATATAGTTTGATTCTGGATGATACATTGTTCTAAGTGAAGATGTTGCCATATATGGTTTTCCAACTGGTCCGAAATACGTAAGAACACCATTATCCATCCAATTTTTCACATGTGGCTGATGCAATAACCATTCTGCTTGAAGTGGATGAATTGGAATTAAAGAATATTCATCTTCTTCACAATAACGTTCAATAAATTCCGTACTGACAGACGGGTCTTTCCTTAACTCCCCTTTTATAATTTCTGTTGCCTGTTCCATAAGAACGGATTTTTCCTTTACTAAATCCTTATGCGCTCGAAAATAATGAAGTTGACACTCACCCTGTAATTCAGGCGAATACATTGAACTTTTCCAATTTAATATTCCTTGTCTACTCTTTGGGGTAGGATGGTTTAAATGACCAAAAAGTAAAGATTGCTCTGCTTCTATAAAAGTCGTATGGAACCCATATAATTTTGCAACATCTTGCTCTCTCTCTCCAATAAACTCCTTCATATTTTGACAACTTTGAATAACTCGAAGTAGAAGTTCGTCCGGGTTTGTCCCCTCTCCATAGTTCATGGACATCTCTTTTATTAGTAATGTAATAACCGTTACATAATCAGCTTTCACAACATGAAAATCTGTTCCAATTTGATAATAGAAATGTTTTCCAAACAGATGACGATCTGTTGGTGATTTATATATAACTTCTGCATACAAAGTAATGTTTTGTGCCGATAACCGACAGCATAAATATGTTGAAACAGTGCTCATCGTCTTTGTATCACTAAAGATGGTACTTATATTCTCATCTTCTGTAATCCATTCCCCACTTCCTGTTTCACGTAAATAACAATTTAAAAAACTTTGCATTGTTGCATGTTCCGCGATTTGTTTCGCATGCTGCATACTTGTCCTCCTCTTTACAATAAAGCTATCGGAAATTTTTATTTTTAATAATAACTAACAAAAAAATGATTATCATTATCAAATATGATTCTAATTGATTATCATTATCAATTCAAGTGTATCTTTCAGAATTTTTTTATCATAATTAAATTTCCATCTTTTCGGTCATATTTCTTCTATAATTTTCAACTCAATTATAATCTCTCAGTAGGCTATAGAGACGGTACAGGAAAAATCTTAAGTTACGCAAAAAGCGCCATCCTTTCTGTATATTTCTACAAAAAGAATAACGCTTTTTCTGTAGCATGGATACAAATTCACATTAACTTGATAACGATTGGGTACGAAAACGATTCGTATCCCTATGTAGAATAATCACTTAACGTACGAAATTCGCGTTTTGTTAGCAAGAATCTAACAGACTATATTTGCACCAGAATCAATTAAATTTTGATAAAATTAGAAAGTATTTAAAAATGTCAAATATATTATTTAGAAGTTTAAATCCTGATGCTAAGGAGGTGTTGTCTATGCAAAAGGAAATAGTATTTTTAGGTTGTAAATATGAGGGGATAACGTTTTAATAGCCCAAAAACTGCGTGGTTCCCTTCTATATTCGAAAGGAGTATCTCTATTGAACAAACTATCTTTAAAACCCATTGACAAAAGTAACTGGGAGGAGGCTATAAAATTATCAGTAAAAGAAGAACAACGTATATTTATTGCCTCCAATCTTTATTCTATTGCAGAGGTTCAATTTTTAGATAATTTCTATGCAAATGGTATATATCTTGATAACAAGCTAATAGGATTTGCAATGTTTGGAATAGACTCTGATGATAATAATTATTGGATTTATAGACTAATGATTGATAAAGAATACCAAGGAAAAGGTTTAGGTATACAGGCTATATTTCTCATTATTAAAAAAATAAGAAGTATTAATAATAAAAATATTCCTCTAATTATGATTGGATATAATCCTAAAAATCTTTCAGCAAAAATTGCTTATAGGAAAGCTGGATTTGTTGAAACTGAATTATCATCTTGGGGTGAACAATTGGCGAAGTTCACCTTATAGAACACTATACATGCCTATCAACTTAAAAACGGAAACACAATGAACTCTCGTTCAAATAAACTAAAAAACTCTTAAAATACTATTTATCCTTAAAAATAGGCATGTATGGTGAGGCAAATTAGGTATTACATCAGTAATGTCCCTTTTCAATCAAAAATGTAGTGATTTGATTGAAATGGAAATTGTCATGATCTACCATTGCATTCATGTAATCTTGTAAAGACTGATTTTTATCTTGAATCATATATATTTTGCTGAAATCCTCTTCCGAAAATGCTTCTAGAAAGTGAATAAGGTTAAAACGAGCTTCTTTAAATTGCTGGATGAGTTCATCTTTTACAACTCCTGATTTAGCATAATTTGCGGATTTTCTATTGAATGCATCTACATTGATATTTGCCTTTGTTAAGCATTTTTGTGATTGTAGTAATAAAAGTCGTTCAAGGATGAAGCGATCCCAAAACAAAATATGCGCTACAATTTCGGACGTCGACCATTTATCTAATTGAATAGGAATAAACCAAATTTGATCGTTAAGATTTAATAATGACTGCAATATATTGTCAATAGAAGCATATTGGACTAAAATCTCATCTTTCGTTCGCAATAAAACACTCTCCCTTCACTTTTCATTCAATTCTTTCTTATTCAATAGAAAGTTAATCAAAATCCTTTGTTTACATAAAATTAAATAGCGAGATCCATCAATTTCTTAACTTGATGGATATGTGACGGTACTCCTATAAATGAGAAATTAAGCTTTATTTACTTCAGAAAAATGCTCGATTGTTGAATAAATTTGTTTTCTATACTTTATTACCCTTGAGTGTATTTGTCACTTTTGTATTCTAAAATATCTCCAGGTTGACATTCTAAAGCCTTACAAATCGCATCTAAAGTTGATAATCGAATCGCTTTTGCCTTCCCATTTTTCAATATAGACAGATTAGCCATCGTTATTCCAACCCTCTCCGAAAGTTCTGTAACGCTCATTTTCTTTTTAACCAGCATTACATCAATATTGATTATAATTGCCATGTTTTTCACCTCAGACCGTTAAATCATTTTCTGACTTTATATCAATAGCTTCTTGTAAGAGCCTTTGAAGAACAGCCGCAAAGGTTGCAATTACACTTGAAGCAAACATGCTTATTAGTGCTAGCATTATAATACTTGTTATATCTTCACTGCCATAAAATATAGCTATGGATATTATTATTCCTACTACAATTAAGATACTAATTATGATTGCACAGTACTTTATATACTTCAAAGCTCTAACAGATAATTCCGAGAAAGCCATGTTTTTATCAATGTAGGCTAAAAGTTTAAATGCTTGATACAAGGCAACATAAAATGGAATACGCAGTACATACGCATATACTAAAAAAGGATACTGCAAGTAATCCGTCTCGGGATGTGCTGCTGCATCTCTACTTGCTACCTTAAGTACTGCAATGCTAATAAGAAAAATAACGACTTTTAAGAAAATTGTTGAACCTTGTTTAGATTTCATAAAAAGCACCTCTCCTCTTTATTTTCAATTTGATATTAACATGCATATTATCGTTTCTCAATAAATTATTATCATATTTCATTATTTTTTTATTGATAATTTCTTTTATTTTAGATAAAGATAAAAAGCATTCCTCTAACTATCCTAATTTTTATCTCAATTAATCCATTAAATAATCCTATTATGGAATTTCATCACATCGTCATCAAGTTAAAAATTGATTTTTCTTCCAAATGAAAAACGGAACTAGGTTATCATAAATAACTGTAGAGAGATAAAAAATTTGTTTTGGGGGCAATTCAAAACCTTAACTTGATAGGCATGGGGCATACTCCTAGTAAATAGCGTAATAAAAAGGAGATATACATAATAAGTTGTATATCTCCTTTTAAAATCTATTTATTGTTTACATAATTATATTATTTAACTTCTTTCAATCATGTATTAATAATTTATAAAGGTTATCCATATCTCTCCAACCGTAAGCTGTCTCTTGAACATTCAATCTCTCTAAAAACTTTGTATGGACCCGCTCTGGAGAAAACTTTTCATAAAAACCTATTGAAGGATTATTGGATATAACCCAGACTAATACAGAACAAATATCATTTTTCATAAATTCTGACACAAGCGTTTGAAATAATTGTTTTCCGACTTTATATCCTTGGTATTCTTCCAAAAGATAAATTGCGTATAATTCTCCATCACAGTCATATTTTCCTGTTCTTTCGAGCCCACCGTCAATAAATCCTATAATTTCTCCATCTAACGTTTCTGCCACATACCTATATTGATTTCCTACCGCTTGTTTAAAAATGTTTTTCCATTGTTTTTCCCGACTCTCATACGTTGTAGCCTCTATCATTTCATCAGATAGTATTCCTTTATAGGTTGTTTTCCAGCTATCAACATGCACTTTCGTGATTCCTTTTATATCGTTTTCTGTTGCCTTTCTAATTTTTATTCCCATCTTTTCTCCCCCTCTTGTTCCTCATTATATCAAAGGAAAACATACCAACTATATCAATTAAGCAAATCATTTCGTATTTTTCTTTCTTCCCTATATAATTAATCTCCTACGGCAATTCATATCAAAATCATTTGAAAGAAGGAGAAAATAAGATGGTGCGATTTGGAATTATTGGAACCAATACAATTACCACTAGGTTTATTGAAGATTCACGTACATTACCAAATTTTTCACTTACAGCGATATATTCAAGAACAAAAGACAGAGCAACAGAATTTGCAAGCAAATACAATGTAGATACTACTTTTACAGACTTAGAATGCATGGCAAAAAGTGATGTAATTGATGCAGTTTATATCGCAAGTCCAAACTCATTGCATGCGGAGCAGGCCGTTCTCTTTATGAAACATGGCAAACATGTATTATGCGAAAAACCAATCGCTTCTCATACAAAAGAAGTAGAAAAAATGATTCAAACTGCTAAAAAGCATAATGTCGTTTTAATGGAAGCGTTAAAATCCACGCTTGTTCCAAACTTCCAAACCATTCAAGATAATATACATAAGATCGGAAAAGTTAGACGTTATTTTGCGAGTTTCTGCCAATATTCTTCTCGTTATGATGCTTATAAGGAAGGAAAGATTCTAAATGCTTTTAATCCTTCCTTTTCAAACGGCGCATTGATGGATATTGGAGTGTATTGCATTTATCCAATGGTTGTATTATTTGGAGCACCATCTCATGTACAAGCAAATGCCTACCTTCTAGATTCTGGTGTAGATGGAGAAGGTAGCCTTTTATTAAAATATGCTGAGATGGATGCGGTCATTATGTACTCAAAAATAACAAATTCATACGTGCCTTCTGAAATTCAAGGTGAGAACGGTAGCATAATTATCGATAAAATTAGCTCACCTACAAAAGTTGAAATTCGTTATAGAGACGGTCGTGTTGAAGATATTACAAAATTGCAATCAAATAATACAATGTCCTATGAAACACAAGAATTTATTAGATTGATTCAGCAAAATCAATTAGAATCCACTGTAAACTCTCATACTGCTTCTATGATTACAATGAAGATTATGGAAGAAGCTAGAAAACAGATTGGCCTTGTATTTCCAGCTGATTTAAGAAAATAGTACATATACTTAAAAAGGGGGGATTTTTCATCCCCCCTCTTCATTTTAATTATGAGATTAACTTTCATCCAATAGTTTTTAGTTCTTCACCAAAACCTTCAACTCTTCCTCATATTCTGAAAGTGCCTCATCTAAAATTGCTAACCCATCATCAATCTGATCTCTATTTATAGAAAGCGGTGGAATCATTCGAATTACTTCACTTGCATTTCCACAGAAATAAAACAATACGCCTTTTTTCAATGCGATATCTAATATTTTAAACAATCCTTCACCATTAGGTGTACCTGTTTCTGGATTGATAATTTCAATTCCAATCATTAACCCAACTGCTCGAATACTTCCAATCATAGAATGTTTTTGTTTTAAGTCATACAACTTCTGAACTGCATACCCCCCCATTTCTTTGGCATTTTCAATCAACTGTTCCTCTTTCATTACTTCAAGCGTTGCTAATGCCGCTGCACATGCAATTGGATTTCCTCCAAAAGTCGTACCATGCGTTCCTAAAGGCCACTGTTGCATCAACTCTTTTGAAGCAACTGTCGCACTCAGAGGTAATCCTGACGCAATTCCTTTTGCGATTGCCATAATATCCGGTGTTACTCCAAATGTTTGTGCCGCAAACCATTCCCCTGTACGACCAAAACCTGTTTGTACTTCATCAAAGATTAATAGAATACCATGCTGATTACAAATTTCACGAATTTTCTTTAACCATCCTGTTGGCGGAACAACATATCCGCCTTCTCCTAATACAGGTTCTACAATCACACATGCAACTTCTTCTGGTGTAACTTGATGGTTAAACAACATTTCAAAGTCCTTTTCTAGTTTTTCCACACAATGTTGCTCTGGATCAACCCCTTCTGGACAATTTTTTATATTCGCATATGGAATTTGATACGTTAGCCCATTAGGTTGCATAAACTTACGATATTTACTTTTTGAAGTTGTTACACTTAATGATCCCATTGATCTCCCATGAAAACATCCTAAAAAAGAAACAACATAAGGTCTTTTCGTCACATATTTTGCTAACTTAATTGCTCCTTCAATCGCTTCTGTACCACTATTGGCAAAGAAGAAACAATCTAGCTTAGGTGGTAATACCGTACTGAGTTCTTCCGCAAGACGTAAAATTGATTCATACATAATCACTCCGGATGGACCATGAGTCAGATTATCAGCACTATCCTTAATTGCTTGTACAACTTTTGGATGACGATGTCCAACATTCGTCGTTGCAATACCTGATGTGAAATCAAGATATTTCTTTCCATCTAGTCCAAAATAGTAACATCCCTCTTCTTTCACAACCGGTAAATTGGGATGATCTTTTGCCATACTTGGTGCTAGTAATTGTGGCATTCTTTCAATTAAATGGTTCCAGTTTGTAGTCATTTTGAATTCCTCCTTATAATTGTGCATCATTTTCGCATCTTGTATAAAAATCATTGATTCATTTGTTTATGCATCTATATCTACATTGGTATGCTGTTCTTTCCACTCCTCATACTTTTCAAATTCCGGAGACGTTAAATATGAAATGATGACAATTGATAAGATACTACACGTCATTCCATATAAAATTGGATCTGTAGCTGAAAGTCCTTGTACAATTAAGCCCCCTACTGTTACGGTTGCACTTAAAATAATCGAATAAAAGGCAGCTTTATCTGTTACACGTTTCCAAAACAATCCTAAAATAATCGGAAAGAATACTGAACCAGATAAAATTGCATATGCAACATCTAATGCTACAATAACGTCCTGAATCCAAATAGCACTAACTATCACAAATATTCCGATAATTAAAGTCACGATTCTCGACATTCGAATCATCGCTTTTTCACTCAATTCCTTAGATGAAGTGCCTTTTATGATGTCATTTACTATCAATGTTGAAGATGCTAATAATGTCGCCGAAGCTGTCGACATTAGAGCTGAAACAACACTTGCAACGACAATCCCTAATAAGCCTGCTGGCAAAATTGTAATTGCCATTGTTATAAACGCACTTTGTGGATCACTTAAATTCGGGAAAACTACAGCCGCACACATACCAATTACACTGATTGCAACCGCATACAAAAGACAATATACCCCAGCACCAATCGTTCCTTTTTTCGCAATTCCGACAGTCTTTGCCGTGAAAATTCGTTGCCATATGTCTTGCCCAATTAGTACTCCCAAACAATATAAAAGAAAGTACGAAAAAATCTTATCTCCGCCAATATTAGCGATTTCAAAATATCCATGTGGTAATTTTTCTTGAAGAACAGCCCATCCTCCGGCCTTCTGTAAACTAAGCGGCAACATAATTGCAAATACTCCAATTGTCATTACAAGAAACTGAAATATATCAGTCATCGTTACAGACCACATTCCGCCAAGTAGTGTATACATAACAACCACACTACCCCCTAATAACATACAAAATTTAATATCCCATTCCAGTAGTACATTCAATATCGTTCCCATTCCAATTACTTGCGTGACAGTGATCATCGTTACGTATATAAAAGTAATCAATGAAGTAATCAATCTTGTTTGCGAATTAAAACGTAACCCTAGTAATTCACTGATTGTAATAATTTTAAATCTCGATACTTTTTTCACTAAAAATATTCCTAATAAAATAATTCCGATACCAATCATCGTAACAAGCCATATCCCTGAAATACCAAATTCATATCCTAACCTTGCTGTTCCGATTGTAGATGCCCCGCCAAGAATTACTGCTGCTAAACAAGCAAGATACATTACTAAGCCTAGACTACGACCAGCAACCATAAAATCTTCAGATGTTTTTGCTTTCCTTGCCCCTACGAAACCAATACTGATAATAATTATAAAATAACCCACCATTAGCAATATATCTACTGTATTCATAACATCCTCCTTTTCAATTCATATTATTTTAGTCTTACTACATTACGCCGTTTTTGCATCGCTACAAGAGTAATCATTTCATATGCAATACTTGATGCAGCAATTGCCGTAATTTCTCCACTATCATACGCAGGCAACACTTCTACTAAATCAAAACCAACGATATGTAATCCATCTAACCCTTGCATAAGTTCAACTGCTTCAATCGTTGTAGGCCCTCCAATTTCAGGCGTTCCCGTTCCAGGTGCATATGCAGGATCTATAAAATCAATATCAAATGAAACAAAAGTTACTGCATCCTTTACTCGTTCATGGATTCTCCGTAACACTTCTGCATATCCTATTTTCCGCACTTCTCTCATTGGAATAACTTCAAAACCCAAGCTTCTTGCATCTTCTATATCATTTGGCCCATACAAAGGACCACGCATTCCTATTTGAATAGAATGATCGACGTTAATGAGCCCTTCTTCGACCGCCCGTCGAAATGGAGTTCCATGCATATATTTTTCTCCGTAATAATGATCCCACGTATCACTATGAGAATCAAAATGAACAAGAGCTATGGGCCCAAATTGTTTTGCGAACGCTCTTAAATTTCCTAATGAAATAGAATGATCCCCACCTAATATAATAGGTACAATCCCTTTTTCTAATACAGGTGTTAAGCCTTCCACAATATTGTCATATGTACGATGGATATTACCAGGTACAATATCTAAATCCCCATAATCTACACCTGAACAATACTCAAAAATATCAATCGCTTGATCTGGATTATATGGGCGTAATAAACTTGAAAAATTCCGGATATGATTCGGTCCTAAACGAGCTCCTACACGATACGACTGCGCAGTATCAAAAGGGATTCCCAATACTGCAAAATCTACATTTTCAGTCGTATTTTTTTGTTCTAATCTCATAAACGTTTTCACTCCACAAAAACGAGGCGACATAGCAGAATCTTTTGGTTTATACATCTTCTCACTCCTATAAACTATTTTTCTGTCACTTTAAATAAAATAATTCTTACATTAATGGGATATTCTTTACCTCATACTAATAAAGGGTACTTATCAATTTATCCCCTACTTATTTTTCTTTTGCTAAATCTTAAAGCATTGAAAATAAGTATTTATATAGAAGGCAATGTTCCCTCCTCCTTTATATCGTTTATTAATGCAACTATCATGCCAAGTTCAAAAACAAGAAAAAGATGGAGGAAAATACTTCATCCATCTTCTCACAATTTATATCGTCAATTTCCCCCGCATTAACGGGCAGTAAGCCCCACTGATTAAAGTTTCACTTTATTCTATACTTCTTCAGCTTTCTTACTACAGAAGGCTGACTTATCGCTAGGTTTTCTGCTATTTTCACAGTCGTCTTATATTTTTTCTTAGCATCCAGTAACACCTGTTTCTCTACCATTTCTAGTATTTCCGTAAGAGTTTGAGACGAGTTTATAACGAATTCATCACTAGAATTAGATTTATAGTAATCTGGTATATTTTCAATGGTAATTAACTTGGAATGCGATGTAATTACGAGCCGTTCTATTATATTCATTAACTCTCTTATATTACCTTTCCACTTTTGTTGTAATAAAATTTGTATAACTGCTTGATCTAATTCCCTCTCTCTTTTATATTGGGTACAGAATTTATTCAAAAATAAATATATCAAATTCATAATATCTTTAGGTCGCTCACGTAGTGGAGGAATCAAAATTGGCACAACAACTAAACGAAAGTATAAATCTTGTCTAAATTCTTTATTCACTACCAACTCTTCTAAATCACGATTTGTCGCGACAATAAGACGAAAATCCGCCTTTTTAAGCTTTGTTCCACCAACTCGATAAAATTGTCTTTCTTCAATTAACTTAAGAAGTTTTACTTGTTGGTCAAGTGAAAGCTCCCCTACTTCATCAAGAAACAAAGTTCCCCCGTGAGCTAGTTCTGCAAATCCAAGTTTCCCATTTTTTTTTGCTCCTGTAAAAGATCCTGCTTCATACCCAAAGAATTCAGCCTCAAATAAAGACTCAGGTATAGCACCACAATTTACTTCAATAAAAGGTCCATATTTTCTTGGGCTCTTATCATGAATATAACGAGCAATAGCCGTTTTTCCTACTCCTGATTCTCCAAGCAGAACTGTATTTACATCCACTTCTGAAACTTGATGTACTGTCCCCATTGCTTTATACATTGCAGGGTCATCAGCAATTAACCCTACTGATGTAATTTTTTCACGCAATGCTAGTTGAGCTTCCTCTTTCACACGCTCCAGTTCCTCTTGCATATGATCTAAATATTTTTGAATTTCTATCAAATCCGAAACATCATAAGAATAACTTACAACCCGATACACTTCTCCTTCCTCGTCAAATAAAGGTATACCTGTTACTAACAATTTATTTCCTGTCTTTGTAAGCTGAACAACTGTAATTTTCTCTTTTTTTTGTATAATTAATGGCGTTACAATAGGCGTAATGATACCCGTTCGTTCCAATTCATAAATAGAAGCACCAATTAAACTTTCATACTCAATTCCATATCTATCAGCAGTAAATTGTGTCGCTTTTAAAATCGTACCATTTACATCTGTTATAATCAGATCATCCATTAAAGATTCCAATATCGTTTCTGTTTCAGAAATAAATTCTGTATATAACAAATCTTTCACCATCCTATAAACATAGAAAATTCCGTCTATTTATTAATGAATAGTTTATTTGATTTTGTATAGAGATGTAAAGCATAAAATATGCCTCTCATTATTTTTTCTATGACTTCATACAACAAGAAAAACCCTCCAATTTCAATTACATAACTGGAGGATTTTTTATAATGCGTACTTTATCTACTTTCAACTTCAACCGAAACAATATGATCAATTTCTTTTAATGAACTATATAATTCAGTTGTATATAAATCTTCAGGTGCCAATATAACCATTTCTAATTGCTGAGATTCACTGTCAATGTCTTTAATTTTCACGCGCTTCACTTGCATGTTTAAGTTTTTAATTTGTTTAAAAATACCATCTAATTCTCGATGCTCTTTTACGATAATTTTAATTGCCAAATCCTTTTGTCTTAGAGAATAAGGGCCAGCAATCTTAACAAGATGTGGCAGTACATTAATAGCCAATATAATTAAAATCATCGCAACTGTTGCTTGAATATAAAAACCTGCCCCAATTGCAATCCCTAAAGCAGATGCTGCCCAAACCATCGATGCCGTTGTTAATCCTGAAATCACATCATTATTTCTTCTTAAAATTACACCCGCTCCAAGGAAACCAACGCCACTCACAATTTGAGCTGCTAAACGCATCGGGTCCATATTTGTATGTCCGGGTGAAGAGTAAACATTCACCGATTCAATTGAAACCATTGTAATTAAACAACTCGCTACAGAAATGACCATACTTGTTTTCACACCAAGTGGTTTATTCTTTAGCTGCCTATCTATTCCTATAAATAAACCTAGAAAGAGTGCCAAACCTAATTTGAGTAAAAATTCATATGTCATTTTTCATTCTCCTTACTTATATGATGTTCAACATTTCTGTTCTTAAACATCATTTTTTCCTTTAAATATTAAACTATAACTCTTTTAGCACTTCAATTCCAGTCTTTTCTATCCCAGAAGTCAAAAAGTCGAAAAACATAGAAATAAATGTTTTTCGACTTTTTTAGTCTTATTTTACTTAAATCTTTTCAATCTAACACTTTTTTTACAACCAAACTTGCTTAAAGTGACGTATTACTTATATTAGAAAATATAATGTACTTTATTTTTGTTCCTTAACCTTAATTTTTGCTTCTTTATAGAATGCTAGTTTTCCTTCGTTATACTCCTTTGTATATCCATTAAACTTCTCTTTTTCTTTTTTCATTTCTTCTGTTAATTTATTTACTTCTTTCACTTTCTCACTAATTTCTTTTAACTTTGTTTCTTTTACTTTTAATTTCGCATAAAGCTCTTTTTCAATCGCCATTGATTTCACATAACTTTCGTTCATTTTTTGAAAAGCATCATAACGATTTTTATAAGCTTCTTCTACTTTTTTCGCTTGTTTTTGTATTTTTTTATCTTCAATTTTCTCTACATTACTTTGAACTGATTTCGTTTCTTTTTGTGCTTTTTCTAATGCCTCTTTTTCATTTTTTAATAATTTTTCACGCTCATCCACATTTGAAACTGCTTGATCTAGTTTTTGTGCAACCGCCTCATTATGCTCTTTTCCTTCTGTTATAATTTGAGTATATAGTTCTTGGCCCTGTTTTTCCAACACCTCTAATTTTTTCGCATCTTCAAACAACGACTTCTCTTGTTTAGCTGCATTTTCAAATGCAACAAATAAATTTTCTTCTGGTTTTTCACCAAAACAGCCTGATAATAGTCCTACTGATATTGCTCCAACTAATGCTACTTTTTTATAATTCAACTTCTTTTCCCCCTATGTTACATACGTTTATCATGCCAAAAATTCAATGGGAAGTGATCCCCTTCATGATACGCTTCAAACTCATAACCTTTTTCTTTTAACCCTTTTATAATTGCTGGTACTGCTGCAACAGATTGCGGATGAATATCATGCATTAAGATAACTTCTTTAGGATTCGTTGCACCTGTCAGTACATTTTGAACAATTTTTGCTGAAGCAGCATCAACAGGCATTTTATTGTATTTCCAATCTAAAGAGTCAATCGTCCAATCCCAAACTTTAAAGCCACCTTCTACTACTTTATTACGAAGCGCTTCATTTAAACCAGGCATAGAACCGTATGGAGGACGTGTTAATTTCGGAGATTCTCCAATAATATTTGCTATTAATCCTTGATCCTCTTTCATCTCATTCACATACTCGCCACTTGTATACAATTTTTTAAAATCATGTGTCATACTATGCATACCTACATAATGACCTTCTGCTTTCTCACGTTTTACTAAATCTGAAAACTGTTTTACATTTGCACCAATTAAGAAAAATGTTGCTTTCGCATCATTTTGTTTTAATATATCTAGCAGTTCAGCCGTATATTTCCCTGGCCCATCATCAAATGTAAGATACGCCACTTTTCTCACTTGACCATTAAATTGAGTTGGTACTGTTTTATTCATCTCCACTTGTGGCTGCTCGCTTGTAAGTTGTACTGCATTCACTTGATTTGCTACTGCTCTAGCTGGTGACGTAATGGATTGAAACATAAAATACCCAACTGCGATTGCAATAATAGCCACGATTGTAACTATTATGCTTTTTACATTAAATACATTCCCCATTCTATGAAATTCCTTTCTTTCTATTATTCTTATATAAGTCTTCCATGCATAGCATATATATCTATTTTATTATATATGTAAACATTTTTAAATAACTACAATGGTATTTTAATCTATTTAATACATATATTACGAATCAAAAAAGGTTGGCTAGGCGCCAACCTTTTACAATTAGTTTCGAACCGCTTTTGGCGTAATACCTAGATGTTCATTCAACTTTTTAGAGATATCTTGCACATTTTTTTCATTTGGAATGTAGTAATAAATCCCACCCATACGTTTATCCGTACCTTCTACTTGAATTTTCTCCATTTGCAAATCAGTTCCGGCCATATTTCTTGTAATGGACAGCATATCATCAAATGTTAAGTTTGTTTTCATATTGCGATCAACTGCATCTAACAGAGAACCTAATTTACTAATCGATTGAACAGACATTGCTTTTTTCGCAATCGCTTCAATAACAAGCTGTTGTCTTTGACCACGCATTGCATCGCTATCAATCTTACGTGTTCTCGCCAACGCTAGAGCTTGCTCTCCATTTAGATGTTGATAACCTTTTTCTAAATGAATCATACCTGCTTGGTCTTTACTATCTTGTTCTGTGAATGTAACTGGTACATCAATATCAATGCCACCAAGTGAATCTACAATTTTCACGAAAGAATCAAAGTTAAATTTCACATAGTAGTCCACTGGAACATTTAAAAATCTTTCTACTGTGTTCCGTGTACTTTCAACTCCGCCGAATACGTGGGCATGTGTAATCTTATCCTGTTTCTTTTTTGATGGAATATACACGCGTGAATCACGCGGAATACTTACTAATTTTACTGATTTATCATCTTTATTAATTGTCGCTAATAGTAGTGCATCCGTACGAACAGCTTCTCCATATTGCCCTTTTCGAATATCACTTCCATCAACACCCATAATTAAAACCGAAATATTATCTTTTAACGGTTCAACCTCTTTATCACGTTTAGTCGATTTTTCGATTTGTGCATATGCATCACTTACAACCGCTTTTGCTTTATTATATAACAACGAACCATATCCTACTCCTCCAAAGATGAGCAGTAAAAATGGAATCAAAATGAACCATTTCACAGATTTTCTTTTAGAACGTTTCTTTTTACTTCTTGTGTTTTGTTCTAGTTCAGAGCCCATGTTTATTCTCCTCTCTTTCTCTTTTCCTAGTATACTCCATGTTTATCAATCTTCATATTGAATTTCATTTCATTCACCTTACATTTTTGTAAGGTTTCGTTGTAAAGAAGTAAAATCAATATGTATTTCATTTCACATTATACTCTCGTGTTTTATTTTAACAAGATGTCAAATAACATTTTCAAAAAATTTACAATTACGTTTTCAACACCTGTCCAAAAAGACCGCCAGTTAGAACTTTCATTACATAACGAGCGGAATTTTTCTACATTTATATTTTACTTTTCATTCACTTCAGGTTTATAAATCATTTTCTTACCTTCATCAAAAATAACAGCCGATTTTGCTGGTACTTTTGTATCTTCTGTTTTCACATCTTGATCAGAGAAGTTTACAATTACTTTTATGTCCTTTCCATAGGAAGCTGTTTGCACAAGCTTGTCTTTTGAAAGATATGCAAAGTTCGTCATCTCTTCTTTTACTGCTTTTTTATGGAATGCTTCCCATATTTTTAAATGATGCGTAATTTTATTTTTATGCTTCTTCCATTCGACTTCATCTAAGTGATATAAAGGCGGAACGTTATATAATAGTTCATATAACATACGATTTCCGACTTCATCTTTTACCTTCAAGCTACCCCATTCCCAATGATGAGTTGTAATGACAGAGTCATTGTACACTAATTTATATAAAGGTAGTGAAT
Organism: Bacillus sp. Medicinal_06; assembly: GCF_056711665.1. Lineage (NCBI taxonomy): Bacteria > Bacillati > Bacillota > Bacilli > Caryophanales > Bacillaceae > Bacillus > Bacillus sp. Medicinal_06. The sequence goes on from NZ_JBWYHD010000003.1 coordinate 514,077, forward strand.
ACATGGGATTTAAATATACTTGCTTATATTCTTCTTTCACTGGTACTTGTTTTGCGTACTTTTCTGGAACGTTTTGATTGGGTGACCAGTAACCTCCAACATAATATGTGCTTGTCTTATTCTTTCTCATATCCTCATCGGCCCATTTAATAACAGGCGTTTCAATACCATGTGCAAAAGCAATCACTTGACTCGCAAAATCATTTCCACCTTCAGAACCAACGACCATGCCTTTTTCTTTCGCAATATAATCCATCCGTGCTAAACGTGCTTTTAAATCTTCTTCTTGTGTTGTGATATGTTTTGGAGAATAATCGTCGTAAATTTCCCCTGTGGCATCACAATCAATAAACCATGAATTAAATGAGGTACCATTATTTAATATACCATTGACACGTTCTTTCACACTAGGTAAGGATAATGTCGGATTTAATTTACGACCTCTCCCTAAAAACCCTTGTATTTTCTCACCATTTTTTTTTGCAACTGTTGCATCTTCAAATAGTGAAGGGTCTTTAAAAGAAGCTGTATTCCAATTTTTATCGCCTTTTTCATGAATCGAATGATAAGAATCATATGGACCAACTAAGTATCCCATTTTCTCAGCTTGCTTCACAAATTCTGGTTGAATGAATCCTTGCTCCCAATTTGGCAGTCCAATCCACGCATGATCAATACCAGCTTCATTCATCTCTTTTAAAACATCCGTACCATCTGCACTCCCCCATTTCTCAACATCCTCAACTGCGTCACCAAGTGCCGATTTTAATAAATGTTTATTTAAGCTATATAATTCCGTTTCAGTTAAGTGATCTACGCCTTTTTTCAATAATCGATTTGTTTCATCATCAATTTTTGGAAAAATATCTTCTTTATAAAACTCCTTCATCCCTAACACTTCATTTATATAACGCAAAACAACATTTTTTTGATACTTATCAATAAAATCCTGCTTATGAATTTGATCAAATACATGTAATTCGCCAGGCTCTTTACTATATTTTTGAATTAGTTCTTTTATCCATCCAAATATAGGACTATTGATTTGTTGTCTTAATTTTGGCCAATCTACATTACTTTGGGCTAAAGCATTTTGATTCCAAAAATAAAAATGCGCTGCGCCGTATAATTTTTCAACCTCTTTATTTTGTTTTGCTTTCTCTTGTAATGTTTTAAATTCACCTTTCTCTACAATATTCTTCTTATATAATTTCGCAATATTTACTGCATCATTATCCGTCACATACACTTGAAAACCGTACGATTTATTTTTGTTGATATTCGGAAATTCATGAGTAAAATCAAATCCAATTTTCGGATCAGAATGGAATTTCACTTCGTTATTAAACATATTGTTTGCAACAAATACCGTGGAATATTTCGAACCATTTAACGCAAAGAATTTCATTGAAAATGACTCCGCAAATGAATATGTTTCATCCTTTAAAAATCCCTTCCAATTCTCATCATTGCTCGGAATATATTTCCCTTCCCATAAAGGAAGTGTATAATTCTCAGCTTGTACTTTTGGCCAAGTAAAGCTTTCTGCACCCGTAGATTTAATCTCAATATTTACATGATCTTTTTTCTTTTCTAAATTCACTTTCATCTTCTGATCTGGATATTCCCACGATGTGTGTGTACCATCCTTTTTCAATTTTGATACTTTCATTTTCGGCAAAGGCTGTGATACTTGTTCCTTCACCCCATCATGCTCCACTGTTAAAGCAAACGTTTCTGGATTCACCTCATACGTAAAATCTTTATATGTTACTTTTTTTGTTTTGAATTCGTGTGAAACATTTTTTTGTTTCCAATCGCATCCAGTCAAAGCCGTAATTGTCATTGTTGTAAGAAGACATAGTATCATCATTTTTTTCATCTTCTGCACCTCCACCACTGAATATACAGGTGGTTTGTTACAGGAATGTGGCAATACGAAATGATAAAGAAATCATTATAAAAAGCTCCAATATTCCAATGAGCATAGCAAAAGGGTACAGACTTAATCTTTTTAGATTAAGTCTGTACCCTTTTGTTTTCGTACTTTATTTTCTTACTGATAAACCTGCGCTTTCCTCTCTTTTCACAACCGTTCCTTCATGATCAATTTCTAACTGACAAGCTTGCATAGCCGGAAATACTTTTGCTAATTGCACCGCAATTTCCTGACGTTTTTCATACGGGGTCAGAATAAAAACCGCTGGTCCAGCACCGCTAAGCGCAGTTCCATATGCTCCAATTTTTTTTGCATACTGGCGGATTTCTGGTAATAAGGGAATAAGCTGTGAACGATATGGTTCATGAAACAGATCCCTTTCCATCATTTCACCAACAATTTCCCATTTCTTTTGGCATAACGCTGCCACTAATACGTTACTTACCGCGCTAGCACGAACTGCATCATGAAAGTGAAATGTCTCTGGTAATACAGAACGACTTTTATTTGTATTTAATTCTTCATCAGGAATAAGAGAGATTACCCCTAATTCTTTACTCTCTATTCTAACAACAGATACATGCCCCCCATCCATCGCCCCAATAACAGTACCTCCTAAAATAGAAGCAGCTACATTATCAGGGTGTCCCTCAAAATTCGTAGCGAGGTGAATTTTTTCGTCTGTTGTTAAATGTAATTCCCCAAGTTGATTTGCAAGTTCTATTCCCGCTACAATGGCTGATGCACTACTTCCTAACCCTCGCGCGAGCGGAATATTACTAGTAGCTTCTATTGTATGTGGAGATAAAGAAGGACATACTTTAAGTGCCGTACTTACAATTAAATTTCTTTCATCACTGGGAATTGAAGAATCAAATGAATGTGCAACATACCAATGAGTTGACTTTTCTTTCACAGCTACTTCCAAATATAATGATAACGCTATTCCAACAGAGTCAAAACCAGGCCCTACATTTGCTGTACTAGCTGGAACACGAACTTTAAATGGAATCACGAAACAATCACTCCTTTAATATGTTCTTTTATTTGTTCCATATCATTTGAAACACTTGCAATTTCCAAATGATTAGAAGCAATAGCAATGTCAGGGTCTTTTAAACCATTTCCTGTTAACACAGCAACAACTGTCTCTCCCTTTTGAATTTTCCCTGCTTGAACATGTTTGATTACACCCGCCAGAGAAGCATTTGACCCTGGTTCTGCAAAAACTCCCTCTGTTTTCGCTAACAATCGATAAGCATGTAAGATTTCTTCATCTGTCACCATATCAATCTCACCATTTGATTGTTCCGCTGCTTCTACAGCGTAGGACCAGCTTGCTGGATTACCAATGCGAATCGCAGTTGCGACTGTTTCTGGTGAATCAATGACATGACCTTTAACAATTGCAGCTGCTCCTTCTGCTTCAAAACCATGAATTTTTGGCTTTTTAAATCCCTTCTCTTTTTCATACTCACAGAAACCTTTCCAATACGCCGTAATATTCCCAGCATTTCCAACTGGAATAGCAAGAACATCTGGTGCTTTTTGCAACTGATCACAAATTTCAAACGCAGCTGTTTTTTGACCTTCAATTCGATATGGATTCACCGAGTTTACTAATGTAATCGGCTCTTCTGCCGCAATTTGGCGTACAGCTCGAAGCGCATCATCAAAGTTTCCTTCTATCGAAATAATCTCTGCTCCATATGCGATTGCTTGTGCTAACTTTCCATGAGCAATTTTCCCTTCTGGTATAACAATAATGCACTTCATCCCAAGGCGAGCAGCATATGCCGCTGCCGATGCGGATGTATTGCCTGTTGAAGCACAAATGATTGCTTGTGACCCTTCTTCTTTTGCTTTCGCTACGGCCATTACCATTCCTCTATCTTTAAAAGATCCTGTTGGATTAGCACCTTCATATTTCCCATATAAATGAATCCCTAATTCTTTAGAAATATTCAGAAGTGGAATAAGTGGTGTATTTCCTTCCATTAAGCTTACATCTGGTGTATGATCATTCACTGGTAAATAAGAAGCATATTGCTTTAATAATCCTTTATACATATTGTTTCTCCTCCTCAATAGCGTAATAACTCTTTATTTCATTCGCTACACTCTCTATTGATGCTAAAACTTTTTCAAACTGATATTTTGAAGTTTGATGCGTCACAATCACAATTTCCGCCAGCTCTTGATTGAATGGCAATTGTATAATTTCTTCTAAGCTAATCAACCCATTAACGAAACATTCTGTTATTTTTTGAAACATTCCTGGTTCATCTCGCAATAAGATACGTAAAAAGTATTTCGAAACAACTTCTTCATCCCGTTTTAATTTATAAGGCACTGACTTTTTTAGCACATCTTGACTTTTCATTACTTGATTCATATTTTTAACGATTGAAATAATATCACTCACTACAGCAGATCCTGTTGGTAATTTTCCAGCCCCTGGCCCATAAAACATAACTTCCCCAACAGCATGACCGTGTACATATACAGCGTTAAATTCGTTGTTCACATTAGATAGTGGATGATGGCTCGGTAATAAAGTAGGCGCTACGCTTAAGTTAATAGCCGAACCTTGCTTCTCCGCTTTCCCAACCAGTTTCATAGTATAACCTAGTTTCCTAGCCATTTCTAAATCTTCTTTTTCGACATTTCGAATCCCTCGAACACGTACATCATCTAAAGAAACATTCATCGAAAATCCTAAATTTGCAAGAATAGCCACTTTTCGCGCAGCATCTAGTCCATCTACATCTGCTGACGGATCTGATTCTGCAAACCCTAGCTTTTGTGCTTCTTGCAACGCTTGTTCATATGACCAACCATTTTGACTCATTTTTGTTAATATATAATTTGTTGTACCATTTACAATTCCCATAATTTTTTCAATATGATCAGAAGCTAAGCCATCTACTAATCCTCTTAAAATTGGAATCCCTCCAGCTACACTTGCTTCATAATACAACTGACAGCCATTTTCATTTGCTAACTTTAATAATTCATTACCATATACAGCCATTAAATCTTTGTTTGCAGTTACGACATGTTTTTTATTGCGTAACGCTCTTACAATAGCCTGTTTTGCTTCTAGAATTCCGCCCATCACTTCTACTACGATATCAATATTAGAGTCTTCTAAAATTTCATTTGCATCATTTGTTATCAGGATTCCATCAATTGAAACATCACGTTCTTTTTCCACATCACGTACTGCCACGGCCTTTACCTTCACTTCATATCCTGTATCAAGGCTAATTTTCTCCTTGTGATCTTCCAAAATATGAACGACACCGCTCCCTACAGTTCCAAGCCCTAATACTCCAACGTGTACTACATTCTTCATTTTTAAATCTCCTCCTATTTTTCAAAATACTGGATGATTAACTTCTTCCTATTTGCGCAGTCAATGGTGGTTCTCGTTCGGACCAATTGTTTCACTCCAACTGCACCTCCTTTCAATTCAGCAATACATAAAAAAAAAAAAAAAAAACACTCATCCCTATAAAAGGGACGAGTGTGCTTTCGTGGTTCCACCCTTGTTCCAATCCAAATATACTTCTATTTTGAATTGCTCAAGTTCAGATAACGGCTGAGACCGCCAATAATTACTAGATTACTCGTTCACTACCAGAGTTCAAAGGTGGTAAGATTATTTCTCGTGTTAGGAAGCTCGCAGCCTATGGCTTCCCTCTCTGCAAACCGTGAAAATGACCTCGTGTCCTTATCATTACTTTTCGTTCGGTTCTATTTGTTAATTCATTATACGTACATATTACAAAAAAGCAAGAAAAGTTTTTATTTTTTTAATTTTTAAATATTTATTCTATAAAAAAAACACACTCTCCCTATAAAAGGGACGAATGTGCTTTCGTGGTTCCACCCTTGTTCCAATCCAAATATACTTCCATTTTGAATTGCTCAAGTTCAGATAACGGCTGAGACCGCCAATAATTACTAGATTACTCGTTCACTACCAGAGTTCAAAGGTGGTAAGATTATTTTTTGTGTTAGGAAGCTCACAGCCTATGGCCTCCCTCTCTGCAAACCGTAAAAATAATCTCGTGTCCTTATCATTACTTTTTCGTTCATGGCTACTTGTTAAATTATTATAATTACGATAATTCAAAAAAGCAAGCCTATTTTCAAAGAAATATTCCTTTTACTTTTCGTATAGCTTTTATCCTAAAACATGATTAACGTTACATTTTATATCTTAAAATAACAATTTCACTCATACAGAAACCTATAAACTCTTCATCAAAAAATGCGGAGTTAAGATAACAAACACTTATAAATCTTTTTTATTAACCTTTACTACATACTGGCTACCATTGAAGCAAATATCTTTCTAGTTTTTATATATTCATTATATTTATATACTTCCTCAAACCATACACAATACAATTTTTTAATATAACCTTTTCGTATAACTTTCTTCTAACGATCGTGCCACTTCTTCTTCATTTACATTCACTTTGGCATGATCAACAAGTATTTTTGCCGCTGATGGTAATGCTTTTTTTTCTAACCAAGAATCTGGATTCCATAATTCAGAACGTATAAATGCTTTTGCACAATGAATAAAACATTCTTCTACTTCCACAACAATTCCCAATAGCGGACTGCGACCATTTACTTGCATCTTCTCTAAAATCTCTTCATCGTTTGTAATAGCTGCACGCCCATTTATTCGTAATGATTCTCCAAGCCCTGGAATAAGAAAGATAAGCCCCACCTTTGGGTTAGATAAAATATTAAGAATCGAATCTACTCGGCGATTCCCCGGCCTTTCTGGAATTACAATTTGATTTTCATTTAAAACATGTACAAATCCAGGTGCATCTCCTCTTGGCGAAGCATCACAATACCCAAACTTATCTGAAGTAGACATTACAAGAAACGGAGATTTAGATAGAAAATCACGACAATGATGATCAAGAGATGGAATCACTTTCTTCACCGCACGCTCACTTGGATACCCTAAAATAAGACGTAATTCTTCTTCCGTTGAAATGAAAGAGTTGATTTTTGTTTCCTCCAGTCCCATTCAATATACCCCCTTGATTTTTCTTTATTTTCCCAAAATTACATACAATTATTGTATACTAAACTATATAGAAAGGGGAATATAAATGACAGAATGGTTAACGATATTTGATGCAGAAGGAAACAAAATTGGAAAAAAACTACGTGATGATGTACATCGTGACGGTGATTGGCACGAAACATTCCATTGCTGGTTTGTGGAAAAAGAAAATGAAGACATGTTGTTATACTTCCAATTACGAGCTAAAAACAAGAAAGATTTCCCAGGAAAATGGGATATTACATCTGCTGGACATATTATGGATGGTGAAGATGCACGAATAGGTGGTCTTCGTGAAGTAGAAGAGGAATTAGGCCTCTCCTTTCAAGCTACTGATTTAGAATACAAAGGCATTTTTAAAATCAATCATGAAATCCCGCACTTCATTGATCGTGAAATGTGTCATATGTATTTTCACGCTGTTACAAAATCACTTCCGTTTGCACCAGGTGATGAAGTTGAAGATGTAATGAAAGTAAATGCGGCTTCTTTCTTACAACTGTTAAAAGGGGCAATTTCCTCTACAACAGGTATTCCAGTTGTAAACAAAAACGCTAAACCTATTACAATAACATTTGAAGATATCTATCCATATGAACTCGAATATTATGAATTTGTTGTGGAAAAAGGACAAGCTATGCTAAAAAAATAGTTTTTTAAAGTTTGCATCATCAAGGATTGGTAAAGTGAAACTTTAATCAGCCCTCACCAGTCGGGTTTGTACGAGCAGTTGATTCCCCCCTAACTTCTTTGCTTTTGCTGAACTTTGAGGTGGGATTCTTACTGCCCGTTAATGCGGGGCAAATACAATTCATTATTCCTCTAGTGTCTTTAATTTCTTCTCTACCTTTACAAACATACGAATGATTAATATAATCATAAGACTTAAGATCACAATCGTTGTATGCGTATATTTAAATAGCAATCCAATTGCGCTCCCTACTAAAATCATAAAAACACCATTTTGTTTCATAACTTCAGCACTATATCGATTTCCAGCATTCCATAGATCTTTATTTTTCATTGAACGCTTTGTTCGATACCCGTATACTGCGTTAATATCTGTTGGTGGATTTTTTTGCAATATGAGTGCAGTTAGTATAAATATAATACCGATTAACATGCTCATCCCTATATTTACAAGTGCATATGTCATCTTATCCTCCCTCTCACATCCACACACCTATTTTTCAATACACATCTTTATTATACAATAAAAATTAATCACAACCTATATTTTCCATAACAAAAAAATACACCACTCTTGTTTAAATGATGTACAAACTGAATACAGTATTTTATGTCCATTCCCCAACCTCATTGTTTTATATTTACTTTCTCTGTTTCGACGTTTGAAACATGCTAGGAAGCGTCACAAATCGTGATCCTTTTGCTTTCAGTTGAGGAATAATTCGATCTAATGAGTCTACGGATCCTTGCAAGTTCGCTCCTGGGGTAGAGTGTTGTAATATAACACTTCCCGGAAACGCATTTCCTAATACAGTATTTGTAATCTGCTCTGCACTTACACCTTTCCAATCAACTGTATCTACACTCCACTGTACAATCATAAAGTTTTGCTCTGTCGCCCATCCCAACTGTTTTTCAAGTATTTCACCATAAGGTGGACGTATAAACTTTGGCGCATACCCCACCAACCTCTTCAATGTCTCTTCTGTTTTTACAATTTGATTCCGGTATTCTTCATCACTCACTTTAGCTAAATTGGGATGATTGTACGAATGATTCCCAATAATATGACCCTCATTCGCAATTCGCTTTACTACATTAGGATACCTTTCTGCATTTTCACCTAGAAGAAAAAAAGTACCTTTCACACCATAACTTTTTAGCTTATCTAATATTTGCGGGGTAAATACAAGATCTGGCCCATCATCAAATGTAAGAGCAACCTCAGCTTTATTAAATGGTCCTGAAAACGCATAAGCATATTTTTCAACCCATGAAAACGGAGTCCAAGAGCCTCGAACCTCCTCCTCACTTTGCACTTCGTTACCTAAATCAACATTTGATAAATTATGAATCGAACTAGGATAATTTTGATAATAAAAAGGATCTGAATACGGTATATAAGAATACGGAGTATAAAAAGGAATATTACGTTCTAGATTCCACTGAAAAGGACTAAACATTTCGGATGGATAAAAATAGTACATGATAAAAACCTCCCTTATATTTTATATGTCGTTCATTCGAATTTTGTTAGAAAGGTCCATATTCACAAACAGAAATAAGACCGTCCCACCTTTGGAACGATCTTACTTCCCTTCTATCTACTTAATAAATTTCTTGACTATCTCTCGGTAAAGACTTCACATGCTCTAAATAGTTTGTCACTCTATCATCATCAGTTTGTGGATATTTGTAACTAAAATAGCTAGCAATCCCGATTGCAGTTTCTCTAAATAAATTCCCCATTATAAAGACAGACTTCCAAATGTTTTCATACTCCGCATTTGAAAAAGTCTCCACATATTGTTTCCACACGTCCTGCTCAAGGTATTTTTCAAAATACTTCCCAAACTTTCCAGCGCTTACTGTAAAATTTGTCTTCATCCCAATATGCCACTCTAGCATCTGCACCAGCATATCTCGCACAGGACCTTCAAGCATCTCTTTTACATAAGGTAGTTCTTCTCTCCACAGCCCCTTAGCAACATTGGTACTACACCACCAAAACTCATTACAGCAATCTGTAAATTCTTTTTCACTTAGCCTAGTTATAAGATAATCTGAATCACTTGCTGGTGGGAACGGTTCAATACAGCTATCTTTATCCAGAAGAAGTACACTTAAGCTATCTCTATCAAGAAGTTCCTTTACTAATTCTACTGGAATTAAAGTCAAATCGATTCGATTCCCGTCTATAAACTGCATCAAATAAGGAAATCTTCCATCCTCTTCGGGTGGAATTAAAGTGCTTTCTTCTGGCATTTGTACAATCATTCTTTCTCCAAATTTATTAATCCAGCTGTGATCAGATGTGAATAACCTTATACCTTTCACCACATATATAATATCGTAATCTTGAAAACAATCTTTCTTCACATTTGGATTCACACGAGAGCCATTCATAATAACTGCACGAATCCGTTCATCTTCTCTCGCTGTATTTAATATTAAATCCATCATTTCTTTTTCGCTTCTCATATTTTTATAACCTCCAAATTTTATTATTCCACTGTACTCTATTCGTTTCGGAGGAGCACGAGAAGGATTTCCTGTATTCCATACACGTTATAACATATCAAATAGTTTCTTCATTTTTTCTCCTCCTAGTCTACTAGATCTATAGCCCCATTTAAATTTTATCACTCTGTTACAAGCGCCATTACAAATCCATCATATCCTTTACTCCCTACTGTTTGAATTGCTGTGGCAGTAACACGTGGTTCATTAGCTATTAACTCATAAAAACGACGTATTCCTTGCACGCGCGGGTCATCACTTGAAGCATTAATCACTTCCCCTTCGCGCACTACATTATCCCCTATTATTAAGCTACCAGGCTTTGACAGTTTAAGAGCCCATTCAAAATATGCAGGATTGTTTTGTTTATCTGCATCAATAAAAATAAAATCAAATGGTTCATGGTTTTCATTAGCTATTTGTTGTAACGAGTCTACTGCCATCCCTGTTCGTACATGAACCACATCACTCAATTTAGCTTTTTCAAAATTAGCACGAGCAATTTCAGCGTGCTTTTCACTTGTCTCAAGCGTAATAAGACGACCACCTGTTGGTAAAGCTCTTGCAAGCCATATTGTACTATACCCTCCTAATGTTCCAATCTCTAAAATATTTTGTACTCCATGAATTTGCACTAACAATTGCAAGAACTTTCCTTGAGCTATCGAAACATCATGTGCTGGTAGATCAGCTTTAGCATTCGCTTGAAGTACCTCATTCAAAATAGGATCAGTTGGCACAAGCAAGTCCGTAATATAATCATCGAAAACCTTCCATTTATCGATATGATTCATGCCAATACCATTCCCTTCTAATTATGTAAGATAACCCTTCAATATCATTATAGACGAAAAATTCAGACTGAAAAATAAATAAAAAAGATTTGGCCCTAAGCCAAATCTTTTTTATTTATTTTTACGGATTAGTAGACCAAAGTCCAGCCGATTTAATAAATGTACGTTTATTTAATTTCAGCTGGGCTACGATAAACTCTGCAATATCTTCTGCTTGCATAACTCTATCTGGATTACCATCTGTTAATCCTAGATCTACTGCCATATCCGTCGCAACTGTACTCGGTGTTAAAGCCGTTACACGAATGTTATGTTTACGTACTTCCATCGCTAACGATTCTGTTAAACCAAGAACACCAAATTTAGAAGCACTGTATGCACTTGTTACTGGTGCACCTTTTTGTCCTGCCGTAGATGAGATGTTAATGATGTCACCAGACTGTTGTTCAATCATACTTGGTAATGCTGCGCGAGTTGCATAGTATACACCCATTAAGTTGACCTGGATAATTTTTTCCCAATCAGCAACATCTAGTTCTAAAAATTTACCAAACTTAGAAATACCCGCATTATTAATTAAAATATCAATAGAACCTAATCCACTTTTTAATGTTTCAATAGCAGTAGTCACTTCTTCATATGAAGATACATCCGCAGTAGCAATTACAGCATTGACACCTTCTGCCTCCACTTCTTTCGCAACTGCTTTTAAGTTCTCTTCAGAGCGCGCTAAAAGACCAACATTTACGCCTTCTTTTGCTAAAGCAATCGCTACAGCACGACCAATTCCTCTTCCCGCTCCTGTAATTAATGCATTTTTCCCTTGTAATAATTCTGCCAAATATAACACTCCTCAATGATTCTAAATTGCTTTTTCCTATCATGAATTCTATCTGCATCTAATTTAAAATGCAATTATGCACTTTTATGTGCGTAGGTTACTTATAAGTAACTATTGTGTTCAATGTACGATTCACAAATTACATATGTAACCAGTTTTAGATAACGTATCCTTCTTATTTTTAATATATAATCAACTTATAAATAGGAGGGATGAAAATGAGGAGAAAAAAACGATTAGGAGGAATTATACTAGCTGGATTGATCATAGTTATATTAGGATTATACTCTTGGTACGGAAATCCTATAAACTATAAAAAAATTGAAAATGATACATATCATTATCTTCAAACTAATAAAGGATACAAAAAAGAACATATAAAAAGTATAATGGGATCTTACGCACATGTAGTATTTACGGATGAACCTTATTTTACATATGTTTATCAATATGATACTAACAAGAAAATAATACAGGAAAACGGGATTTTAGGAAGGCATACTGAACTATTTGAAAACAAAAATCTAAACTGGAGCCTCTTTGATCAATTAACAACAGGTATTCACAAAAACTTAGCAAAAAGAGGTCTAAAAAAAGATAAAGATTATTCCATACGTCATGTTCAATTCATTGATGTGGATGATGATAAAAATGGAGCAGAAGCCTTTGTAGATTTTAAGAAAGATAAAGAATCCCATTATGTATATCGCATCAACAGCGAAGGACTAGCTTATCAACATAGGTGTGAATATGGGAAATGTTCTTTTAAAGAATAAATCTTTTATAAATAGGACATGCCCTATTTATAAAAGATTGTTTTCCCTAGATTTAACCATCATTGTTTAATTTATAAATTTACTATCAGGGATTGAGATGATAAACTCAGTTCCATTTCCAACCACACTTGCTACCTGTATTTTCCCCCGATGAAGATCAATCACTTTCTTCACAATTGCCAATCCTAAACCACTGCCTCCATACGCACGATTTCGTGATGAATCAGCTTTATAAAAGCGTTCAAAAATATGCTCTCTTTGTTCTTCTGAAATTCCAATTCCTGTATCACGAATATGAACTTCAGCCTGTTCGTCATTTTGTATTAATTGAATTGTAATTGCTCCGCCATTTGGAGTAAATTTTATACTATTGTGAAGTAAGTTTATCCATACTTGGCTCATACTTTCTTCATCTGCAGTGATATACATTTTCTCTAAAGATAATTCTAGCTCAATTTCCTTTTCACTCCACAATGGCTCACAATTTAGCACAATTTGTTTTAATTGTTGATCTAATCGATATGTTACTCGCTCTGGTACATACTCTTCAGATTCTAACAATGTTAATTTAAGCAAATTATGGCTAAGCTTAGATAGTCTTGTTGTCTCTGTTTCAATAATAGTAAGATAATGTTTTCTCTTTTCATCTGGTAAGTAATCATCTTGGAGTGCGCGCGCAAACCCTTTAATCGATGTTAACGGTGATTGAATTTCATGCGAAACATTAGATACAAATTCTTGTCTCATTCTTTCCATTACATTCAATTCATCCGCCATTTCATTAATACTTTTCACAAGAACACCTATTTCTCCATCATACTGCTCTTCATTCCTTATTTTTACGGAAAAATCACCTTTTGTAATTTTCTGTATCGGCTCAATAATGGACCAAACCATTGCTTCTCGCTTTGGTCTCATCAAAATACCAATTAACATACTAATAAGAACAACAAATAAAAATCCAAGTATATCACTAATAAGAAACGTGACAAAAGGTGATACTTCGATTTTAAGAACACGTAACACATTCGACGATACAAAAAATGCAATTGACCACATAGCAATGAGAGTGGAAAACACTCCTACAATACTCCCCGTTACCTTCCAAAACTTTCGCCTGCTCATTTCCTTACCTCTAATCGATAACCTAGCCCTCGAATTGTCTTTATTGTAAAACCTGATTGTTCTTCCTGAAACTTCTCACGTAAACGATTAATATGAACATCTAATGTCCGTTCATTCCCTTCAAAATCATAACCCCACACTTCTTCAATCAATTGTTCCCTTGAACATGTTCTACCTACTTTTGAGCCTATCATAAACAATAGCTCGAATTCTTTTAAAGGTAATGTTATCGCTTTTTCTCCGATGGTAACTTCAAATGTTTTATGATTTAACAACACATTTCCGACTTGAATAGACTGTGACACAGTGATCTGATATCGCTTCAGTAACGCTTTTACTCGTACAACTAATTCTAATGGATCAAAAGGTTTTACGAGATAATCATCCGTCCCCAACTGGAACCCTTTCACCTTTTGCGAAGTTTCTCCTTTTGCTGTAAGCATTAGAAGAGGGATGTCGTAATATTTTCTTAATTCATAGCATAGTTCCCAGCCATCCATATTTGGCATCATGATATCGAGTATAACCATATCCATTTTCACTTCTTCTATTTTCCGGAGAGCATCCATCCCATCAATCGCCTCGTATGTTTGAAAACCTTCTCGCTCCAAAAACACAGAAACTAACTCTCTAATGTGTGGATCATCATCTACTACTAAAATTCTCGGCATCAAATCATCACCTCTCCTCTTTCATCATGCCAGTTATAATGATGAATAAGCAGTGAAGTTAAAAAAAATCTCCACTGCTTCAAAATCCAATACTACAATCGTTTTATCCCGCTATTTGCGGGCAGTAAGAACTCCACCTCAAGATTCAGAGAGAAACGAGGGAGATAGGTGGGGGATCCACTGCCCGTAAAAGCCTGATTGGTGAGGTCTGATAATCAGTTGGGTATGAAGAAAACCCCCACTGATTAAAGTTTCACTTTATAGCGCTCCCTCTTTAATTTTCAATTGCTGCGTTGCAAATTCTCGGTACATATCATGAGAACGTAACAATTCATCGTGAGAGCCACTTCCTGTAATTTTTCCTTTTTCAATAAAGATAATTTTGTCTGCATCTACAACAGTAGAAAGTCGGTGTGCAATCACTAAAGTTGTTCTGCCTTTCATTAGGTTATTTAACGCTTTTTGAACAACAGATTCCGATTTACTATCAAGACTGGACGTCGCTTCATCTAACATTAAAATTTGAGGATTTCGGAGCAACGCACGAGCAATTGCAATGCGTTGTCTTTGGCCCCCAGATAATTTCACACCACGTTCGCCAACTTCTGTATCGTATCCTTTCGGTAAATCATCAATAAATGCATCAACATAAGCCATCGCTGCCACTCGTTTTATTTCTTCTTCACTTACTTCCCCTTCTACCCCATAACAAATATTATCTCGGATTGTTCCATCAATTAACGGGCTATCTTGTGATACATATCCAATTTGACGTCGCCATGATTGTAATGAGTATGTTGAAATAGGGTCTTTTCCTAACTTTATTACACCACTCTTTGGTTCATAAAAGCGTTCTAATAAAGAAAATAAGGTTGTTTTCCCACTACCACTAGGTCCTACTATGGCAGTTACTTTTCCTGATTCAATTGTAAAATGAATATTTTGTAGTACCTTTTCTTCTTCGTTATACTCAAAATCTACATTTTCAATCAAAATAGATTGCTTTGCATTCGTTACCTGAATACCATCTATATGATTTTCAACTTCATATTCTAAAATAGTATGAATACGTTCTGTTGCACCAATTGCCTTTTGGAATTGTGTAAAAAACATAGAAAGTTGACTCATTGGCATAACAATTTGCACTAAATATAGAATAAATGCCACAAGTTCCCCAGTTGTTAATGCACCACTAGAAACACGCATTCCGCCGTATCCTACAATAATAACAAGTAGCGCCATTAAAACAAATGACATAACTGGCGTAATGAGAGCCTGAACTTTTCCTTCTTTCAAACCAAATTGTAATAACTTCTGAATTCCTTTGTTACCATTTTCATATTCTCTAGATTCTGTATTTGAAGATTTCACCAAGCGTATTTCTGATAACACTTGGTTTAACACACTCGTAAAAGAAGCTGTCTCATCTTGCAACGTTTTAGAAATTTTATACATCATTCTTCCAAGGGGCACTAAAATCAATACAGATAACGGAATAACAGTTAATAGTAGAACTGTCATTTTCCAATCTAAAACAAATAATACAATTAACGATCCAACAATAGAAATACCACCCGTTAATAAGCTAGACAGGTGCTCTGATATTAACGTTCTTACAACACCTGTATCGTTTGTCATGCGACTAATTGTGTCACCCGTTTTGTTTTGATCATAGTAAGAAACCGGTAAAATCAAAACTTTTTTCCATAGTCGTTCTCTAATTCCTGCTACAATTTTTTGCCCAATATAATTGAGTAAATAAATGGATAATCCTGACGCGATTGTTTGAACAACAAAAAATGTAACTAAGCCAACAATTTGCATTGTACTGATTGAGGAAATCGAAAAATTATCAACTAATCCTTTTGTAAGTATTGGAATAAACAAACTTGCCCCTGTTGACAACAAACTCATTACTAATGCAAATATAAGAATACTGTTCGGAGGATTTGTATCTTGAATAAGCCGTAAAAACTTCCTCCAACTTCCCTTTTTCTTCTCTGTATTTTGTTCCATTTCTGGTCATCTCCTTATTTCAAACCAAGCGGTTATTTCTAAAACTAGAATACGGTATGAATGTAAACTGAATGTAAACGGTCCACTTATTTGGTAATAAAACACATCAAATCTCATCTTTACAACAGGCATAATTATCTGATATTATTACCTGGTACTTATACAAATGAGCATTCTTACGTTTCAAAAAAAGGAATCATACAATAATGATTCAAATATATATAAACTGTATTTTTACAACCTACTATTGTAGGAATATCACATAAACCTTACTAATCTTCATTGATTGAGAGGAGTATCCCTTTGCAAACAAACAAGAATCCCGAAAAAAAAACCATTATATTCATTCATGGATTAGTTGGAAATCGTCGTGCCTTTAAAAAGGAATATAAACGTTTTTCTTCTTCCTACAATATAATAACGTATGACTTGCTAGGACATGGTGAAGACAAAGGACAAGCAATCGAATTTTCTTTAGACCGATTAGTACAACAGCTATCTGACCTTTATGAAAAAGAAGGAATTGAACAAGCTCATCTTTGCGCCTTAAGTTATGGTTGCTATATTGCTACTATATTTGCACACAAATACCCTGAAAAAGTATTAAGCCTTTGCCATATTGGTGGGCATTATAATAATCCATCCCTTTTATATAATGTCTTTCGAAAATTTTGGGATAAAAGAGAACATGACTATTCTACTTGGCTATATCAATATGCAAATACAATTTTCCCAAGTGGAATATTAAAAGCAAATCCATTTGCAGTCATCTCAAAAAACATTTATTATCGCTTTGGGTTACAACTACACTCGTCCATTATTGTTGAATCGCTCAAGCACCGTTTAGAATTCGATTTAAAATCTCGTTTAAAAGAGCTGTCGCAGCCTATTCTATGGGTAATGGGAGAACATGATCACCTCTACAAATCTTGTCTATTCGACTTAAAATCTATTCTACCGAACGTGTTATACAGGGAAATCCCGCTAGCTGGGCATGCCGCAAATTTATTTCGCCCTAGTTATTTCCATGATTTATATTCTCGCTTTTTACACGGAGATTTAAAATAGAAAAATATATATTCGTACAAAATGAAAAAAAGAGAAACATGTATTTATAAAAGTGTTTCCCTCCTTTTCATTTCTATCATTTATTTATGTAAAAAAAACAAAACTAAAGATAAGAAAAGCTTTCTAGTTTCCTAGAAAGCTTTTCCTTATAATATTGAAGAATTAAATTCTCTTATTATGCTTTTGTATAACCAGCTAGGTGTTTACTCCAGTAAGAACTATTTACTGATTGAATTCTTACACCAGTTTTTTCAGTTTCTGCACTGATGAACTGACCATTTCCTAAATAAATTCCCATATGAGTCATACCGCCAGAACCAGTAGTATTGCTAAAGTATACTAAATCGCCTGGTTGTGGATTGCTTGTTTTTGTCTTAGAGCTCCAGTAGCCAGCAACAGTTTGACGTCCACCAGAATGACCTGCTTGTTTTAATACGTAGTAAACGAAACCACTACAGTCAAAGCCAGCAGGTGTTGTACCTGCCCATTTATATGGTGAACCATTTAGTGATTGTGCAATAGACACAATTGATGATCCATTAGCAGATGGTGTTGTTGGTTTTTCTGTTTGTGTATTTCCTTGTTCACCGCCAGTAGTTGGACGAGAAGGCGTAGTTACGTTATTTGTTCCGCCTTTTACAAATTTCACATAGTCTGCACTTACATAACCTGTTCTACCGTTATGGTTAATTTTATACCAGTTATTTTCCACACCAGAAACTTGTAGTGTTTGACCATTTGTTACGCCACCAATTACAGCGTTATATGTAGCTGGACCTGTACGCACTTTTAAAGCACCTGTGTTAACCACATATGATCCACCAGTTTGAAGTGTAACATTATTGTTTGTAGCTGGTTTCTCTGTTTGGTTAGATACAGCTGTTCCGCCTTTTGTTACGAAGTCTTTGCTTATGTATCCAGTTCCACCATTATGGTTAATTTTAAACCAATCTTGTACTTCACCTACAACTTGTACTGTTTGACCTTTGTTTACAGAACCTAAAACAGTATGAGACGCGCTAGGACCTGTACGTACGTTAAGTGAAGAAACGTTAACTGTATAATTACCTGTTCCTTGTTGAACAGAAGTTTCTTTCTTTCCACCAGTAGTTACGAAGTCTCCACTTACATAACCTGTTTGACCATTTACATTTACTTTAAACCAACCGTTTTCTTGGCCAGTTACTTGTAGCACTTGACCTTCTTTTACTTTAGAAATAATGTTATGGTCTGTGCCAGCACCTGAACGAACATTCAGTACATCAGCTGTTACTGTGTATTTCAGTTCAGAATTTGTTTCTACTGCTTTTGTTTCAGTTGTTTGTGTTTGTGTTTGTCCATTAATTTCTTTTAGTGCATCAGATGAAACTTGTGCATGTGCAGAATCCATTCCAGGAACTGCTACGCCAGCTACAGATGCTGCTGCTAAACCTGCTAGTACTTTTTTCATAAGTTGTATAAACTCCCTTTCCCTACTACCCTCTTAAAAAATGAGATTAATATTTCATATAAATATTAGAAATAACATCCATATTAAATTCCATTTTTATACAAGGGCTTTCTTTTTCACACGTCGTTTATTTTAAATTATCAATGTGACTTCTGTGTGAACTTCATGTGAACTTCAACTTCAAATATAGCCTATTTTTAATAGAAGCTATACTTCCTCTATTAAAAAACGAATCGAAGTCCCCAGTATAATCCATTCTTCACCTATGACACAAATAAAAACGTAGTACCTTAGTAAACACTGAATCTTACTACTGGTTTTACATAATCGTTCTTTTCATGAGTCACCTTTCTATCATGACAAAAATTTAGACATTTATCAACTATATAGTATTCTAAAAAATTATATCTTACTCACTATTGACTAAAAGTAACACTTTTTCTCAAATGAAGTAGCACTAAAAATGTTAAGTAAAAAGGAATCATCTATAAGATGATTCCACACTAATTAAAATCTTATCTTATATAGAAAAGAATTTATCCCGTTCTGGAGCAATCCAAGAGTCCATATTTTGATCACTATTCCTTACTAAACGATTCACTAGTATATCATGCCATATATAATTTTCTAGCAAATATACATGGACTGGATCATCTGTATAAAAAGCATTTCCTTTTTGTTCTATTGAATGACCATATACCATTTCTTTCCCATCAATTGATAAAATAAACCATTTATGGCTCCCAATATTATCAACGTAACTTGTTTTCCTATGAATTTCTAATCCTTGCAACGGATCTTCAACATGAAAAACAATACCTTTTAAGCTACATTCTCTTTCTTTTTCTTTTAAATCTCCTAACAACTTTTCATACATAGTATCCCAAATTGACAAAACAACCTTTTTTTGCGCTCTTCGAATTAATATTCTACAAAAAGCTAGTATATTTTCTTCACCTTTCAAAGTAGTCACTCTCGGATCCACCTCAGGATCTTTCTTTTCAAATTGTTTTAATTCTTTCTCCACATATGTATAAGTCTCTTCCCATTTTTCTTTTACAGTTTCTAAAAACACATCTACAGGTAAAGGAGAATATTGCACAGCTTCATTTATTTCTTCCTTCATTACAATGCCTTTTTGTTCAAGGGCATTTAATATTTCATATATACGTGCACGAGGCACTCCAGAATTTTTACTAACTTGATAAGCACTAGAAGTTCCTTGTTGCACTAATGAAACATATGCCTTTGTTTCATATTGGTTTAAACCAAGCATTTGAATTTTTTGTAGTAAATCATCCATTGTATGCCTCCTATGTGTTCAATTTTTTCTACACATTTACAGTAGTTATTACTTTAATAGTAACCATAAAAATAATCTTAGTAAACATTACGAATAAATTATTTAAATATTCATTTACATATAGTATTTTAATAGGTACTATTTTAGTAGTGACTAAAAATTCATTATAATGGGGGAAATACATATGGAGGACATCAATCTTTATACCATGCTTTTTTTAATTGTTGCAGGTTTTTTAGCTGCATTTATCGATTCTGTAGTAGGGGGCGGTGGTTTAATTTCTATACCTGCTTTGCTATTCACCGGGCTCCCACCATCAACGGCCATTGCAACAAATAAACTGGCAAGTTCAATGGGAGCACTTATGAGTACTATTTCCTTTATTCGTTCTGGAAATGTGAACTTCAAATTAGTCTCTAAGTTATTCCCTTTTACTTTTATTGGATCTATACTCGGTGCCTTTGTCATCAAACATATTTCATCCGAAATATTAAAACCGTTAGTACTTATACTATTAATAGCTGTTGCTATTTACACGATTATGAAAAAAGATTGGGGAAAAGATGCAAGTTATAGCGGAATGACTATTAAAAAAGGAATTTTCTTCTCTTCTGTTATTTTTATCATTGGATTTTATGATGGTTTTTTTGGTGCTGGGACAGGATCATTTTTATTATTTACATTCTTAATCATCGGCTTTGATTTCCTTCAATCCGCAGGTAATGCAAAAGTTTTAAATTTTGCTAGTAACATCGCTGCACTTATGATTTTTCTTTATTTAGATGTCGTTAACTTTGCATACGGTCTTCCAATGGGACTTGCGATGATTCTTGGGGCTTTTGTTGGATCCAATTTCGCAATCAGAAAAGGGGTATCTTATGTACGGGTATTATTTATCATTGTAACGTTATTTCTTATTGGGAAAAATATTGCAGATTATTTAGGGATTGTCTAAACAAAGACTAGGTAATATGGTATTTGTAGCATTTAATTGATAAAATAATCTTTATACACCGGAATATCAGGAGGCTTATTATTACTAATGGAGCAAATTATCAATAGTAGTCCAAAACATTATAATGAATTTCATTATGCACTCGTATACTTACTTTCCTTATTGACATTCAAAAGAGTAGCAACCATTGAAATAAAAAAGAATGAATTACAAATGGCTATAAAACAACAAAGAGATGAATTAGCAAAAGAAGACCCTTATAAATTATAAAAATATTCTATAACAGGCATAAAAAAGGATTATCAATTTTTGATAATCCTTTTTTATACTTTATTTATAAACTTTCACTCGAGTTTCTAACGGCTGGAACTCTTTTTCCCCTGCCGGTGCAACTGGTTTACCAAACGGCATTTGAGCAATCAATTTCCAAGTTTCTGGAATATCCCATTCTTTTCTTACCTTATCATCAATTAAAGGATTATAATGTTGCAGCGTTGCCCCAAATCCTTCAATTTCTAACGCTGTCCAAATCGCGAATTGTAGCATTCCTGATGATTGCTGAGACCAAGTCGGGAAATTGTCTTTATATAACGCAAACTTTTCTTGAAGATCTTCTACTACTTTACTATCTTCAAAGTATAAAACTGTTCCATAGCCACTTCTAAATGCGTTCATTTTTTCTTCAGTTGGTGCAAAATGATTTTCCGGGACAATTTTTCGTAATGTTTCTTTTGTAATATCCCACAGTTTGTCATGTTGTTCACCTAATAAAACAATAACCCTTGCACTCTGAGAATTAAAAGATGAAGGTGTATACTTTACAGCATGATTTACTACTTCTTGAATTTTCTCATCAGAAACAACTTGCTCTTTACTAATTGCATAAATGGATCTTCTGTCTTCAATCGCTGAATAAAAATCTTTTGCCATACTAATTCCCTCCAATTTTTTATTTGAGGCTTACTAATATGTATTATGCTATATCTCGCCTCTAACTTATTAATAATAAGTTTATAACTTTATTATATTTACACAGAAAAACAATTTCAACCAATAACACTCATACTTTCCAGTTTTTGTTTTTGATACTTTTTATATTCCCTTAAAATAAAAAAACAGCTTATCTTCCACTCAATTCGAGTTTTAAATAAGCTGTCTTCCTTCACCTACTTAGTAATTTCAAAGCCATAGGACATCAATTTATGTGTTTCTGTAAAACGTTTCATTTTACTCTTTGTACCCATAACAACTGTTACGATTCGTTTATCACCTTGTTTTGCAGTCCCTGTAAAACAATAACCCGCACTATCAGTAAAGCCTGTTTTCAGTCCATCCATTCCTTCTATGAATAATCCTTGGTTAGCGGGATTTAACATTTCATTTGTACTTGTAACAGTCGTGCCTTTAAATGCTAACTGACTTTGACGTAAGTGTGTAACATCTAATATCTCTGGGTAATCTTTGACAAGATGATATGCTAATTTTGCTACATCAGCTACAGTCATCTTTGTTTCACTTCCATCAACTTCTTGCAACCCAGAGGCATTCGCAAACTTAGTCGCTTCTGACAACTCCAGTTGTTTCGCTGTTTGATTCATAAGCCCTGCAAAATCTGGCTCTGTCTTTGCTATATGCTCCGCTAAAGCAACCGCAGAATTATTAGCAGATTGAATCATTAACGCATGGAATAAATCTTTAACTGTTAATACATCTCCTATTTGCACCGGAATTCTAGCGCCTTCCGCTTGTGCCGATTTAGCACTTATTTTCACTTGATCTTCCCAATGAATCTTTCCTTTATGTATATTTTCTAAAAGAATATATGCTGTCATCATTTTTGACATACTCGCTGGGGCAAGCACATCTTCTTCATGATTTTTATACAATACTTGTCCATCACTCGCATCCATAATCATCGCGGCTTTTGCTTCAATCACTGGTATATACTTTTGCGGGATTACTTTTTCAGATAATCCTGTTTTTGGTAACTCTGCTACTTGTAGAGGCGGACCACCTATTGTCATTTTTTCTTTTGCTTTGGAAACATTTGGCTCATTCTTTTCTAAGATACTCCCCTGGAAAAAGAACCAACATGTACCCAAAATAATAGCACAGAGTATTGTTATGCTTCCCCACCCTAACCTTTTCATCACTAAATCTCCTTTTACTCTACCTATTTATAATTTCAAATTTAACCATAACAACAATGACTTTAAATCGTCAAGGTCAAACAGGAAAGAATCCAAGATAACTATTTTCTCAAGATTATTTGTTAAGTATATGTTATACTAAAATGCAATATTGAATAATAAAAATTTTCTAATATTATATTTTGAAGTTACTTAAAAGCTCCCCATCTTTACAAGAAAGGATCAATACAATGATACTACTTAATCCCTTAAAAAAAGGAGATACTATTGGTATTTACTCTCCTTCTTCACCCGTAACATATACATCGCCCAAAAGATTTAGTCGGGCTAAAAAATATTTACAAGATAAAGGATTCCGCATATTAGAAGGCCATCTTACAGGCAAGCAGGATTTTTATCGTTCAGGAAGCATTCAAGAACGTGCTGAAGAATTAAACGCACTAATTAAACATCCTGATGTTACATGCATCATGTCAACAATTGGCGGGATGAATTCAAACTCTCTTTTACCTTATATTGATTATGAAGCATTTAAAGAAAACCCGAAAATTATGGTTGGGTACTCAGACACTACAGCTTTGCTACTTGGAATCTATGCAAAAACAGGCATTACTACATTTTATGGACCAGCACTTGTTCCCTCTTTTGGTGAATTTGAACCTTTTGTAGACTTTACTTATACATACTTTAAAGAAGCTTTAATGGATAATCAAGACGTCCCTTATAAGCTAGATATACCTTTATTTTGGACAGATGAATTTATAAACTGGGAAGAAAAAACAAAGGAGAAAGAACTAAGAAAAAACGAGTGGATTTGTGTAAATAGTGGAAAAACAACGGGAAGACTAATGGGCGGAAACTTAAATACACTACAAGGTATATGGGGTAGCCCATTTATGCCTGATATTAAAGAAGGAGATATTCTCTTTATTGAAGATAGCTCCAAAGACGCCGCTACCATTGAAAGAAGTTTCTCATTGCTTAAAATTAACGGCGTATTTGATAAAATTTCAGGAATCATTCTTGGCAAACATGAGCAATTCAACGATTGCAGTACAAATCGAAAACCACATGAAATATTACTAGAAGTGCTAAAGGATCATAAATTGCCATTTCTTGCAGACTTTGATTGTTGCCATACACATCCGATGATTACTATGCCAATTGGTGCTCAAGTTGAGATGGATGCAACAAATAAAAGAGTAAGTATCATTGAACAATGGAAAAAATAAATATGAAGTTTAACGATTCTTTGAATATCTTTATTTTAAATTACTTACAAATTTAACAAAAAAACAACTCTTTATTAGGAATTAATGCTGGGCTAAATATTTTTTGCATTAAAACAAGCATCTATATTAGCGTCACTAAGTTACCTCATCATTTCAATGTTCGGTTGGTATTTCCTAGATGAAATCATTATAAAGGAAAAAGTAATCGGTAACATTATCATTGAAATTAGAGTTGTTGTTTTCCATACAATAAGAAAATACATCCTTATTATATAGAAAAAAGTCCGTTATTTATAACGGACTTTTTTCATATCCTCCCTACTGCCCTAAATTTTGCACTTTATCTTTTAAATCTTGAACTTGTTGCACTGTCTGCATAAGCTCTGAGTTTTTGAATTGTTCTACATCCATTTTCCCTTCTTCTATCTTTTTCATCGTTGTATCAATTAACGCATTTAACTTTTCATTATATCCAACAATTTGCTGATGAATGTCCTTTGCTACATCTGGAGGTGTCAATTCATTAAAAGCTGGAATATCCTTTTGAATTTCTCCGAGTTTAGTTTCTAACTCTTTTCGGGCTGCACTATCATTGATTGCCTTTTCTACTAATCCCGGCGCTTCATTTGCAAACGCACTTACTTCATTCACATAGTCTGTAGCCTTTTGAGCATAATCAATTGAATTCTTACCTTCTTCAATTACAGTACATCCCATTAAACCAATTGTAATTAAAAACACAAGTAAGATTGTCTTTTTTAATTTCATATTTTACCTCCTAAATGAATACGAATCCATTGTTTCTTCTATACATTTATAAACACTTATTCCTTTCGTTATACTTTCATTCAAAATACTAGCTATTTAATACCTCAACTTATATATTCTAGCAAAACTTTTCATTTTCCTTTTCATAATCAATTTTGAAAAGCATACGGATTTTTCATGAAAAAAAGACATACTCAAGCATCACTTAAGTATGTCAAGTTCTTTATCCTGCCGCTTACTTTCTTACATATCCTATAACAGTGACAAGTTCTGATTCTATATGAACACTGATAATTTCCTCAATAACATTTGTGTATCCTTCCCCTATAGCCGCTCCATATTGTAAAGAAATTTCTTTTCTCTTATAAACTGACTGAGGTATAGTCAAAATAAATTTCCTAAGATTTCTTTCATCTACAGGTTCCATAAGTAAAATTATCCCATCTTCCTCAAACATACAATCATCCTTTCACTTACATTCCTACTACGGCTCAGTATTGCCTTTATCTGCTAGATTCTAAACCCACTTATAAATCGTTCGATACTCTCCATTCGATAAAACATTCATATCCCATAGTCATACGAACCGCTCTTTTAAAATCTCCAAAATAAAGTGAAACTTTAATCAGTGGGGTTTTCCTCATCCCCCACTGATTATCAGCCCTCACCAATCGGGCCTTTACGGGCAGTTTATCTCCCACCTAACTTCTTTGCTCCCCCCGAATTTTGAGGTGGGAGTATTACTGCCCTAAAGTAGCAGCGGGATAAAAAAGCACAAACCTTAAACTATCAAGAATTCGTGCTTTTCATAATGATGTTCTTATATTCCTTTATCCATCTCATAGAGTCTACGATATTTCTCATTCTCTACAAGAAGTTGTTCATGACTACCTTGTATCGTGATGTGACCATCTTCAAGAAAAATAATTTCATCCACATGCTCAATCCCTACAAGATGATGTGTTACCCAAATTACAGTTTTATCTTTCGTTGCTGTAAACATCGTTTCTAATAAAGCTGATTCCGTTTTAGGATCCAAGCCAATAGTTGGTTCATCCAGTATAATAATGGGTGCTTCTTGTATAAGAGTTCTTGCAAAAGCAATTCTTTGCCTTTCTCCTCCAGAAAATCTCTTCCCCATCTCATGCATTTTCGTTTGTAATCCATCCGGAAGAGACTGAACATGAGAAGCGATTTGTGCTTGTTCTAAAGCTTTCCAAATATCTTGATCAACAGCTTCAGGTCTTCCGATACGCACGTTATTCCCAATTGTCGTGTCAAACAAATGTGGTTTTTGATTTAACACAGAAATATATTTTGATAACAGGTTCGTATGTGCTGATTTTCCATTTAGTAAAACTTGGCCATTTATCGGACTCAGAGCGCCAGTTAACAATTTTAATAAAGTAGATTTCCCTGTCCCGCTTCTCCCTAAAATAGCAATCTTTTTTCCTGTCTTTATTTTTAGCGATATATCTTTTAATACTAACTCGTTACTTTCTAAATAACTATATGACACATTGTGCAATTCAATCTCAACATCTTTTGGCACAACCTCGTTTTTATCTTGACCCTTCTCTTGTTCATCTTGTGGAGCCATATCATTTTCCACACCATTAAGCCGATGTGCAGACTCTATATAAGATGGAATTCGATCAATTGCATCTGAGACAGGGATAAGCGCATTTGTTATTGATAGTGTCATTAATATAAATGCCGCAATTACTGTTGGTGCAATTTGCCCACTTTCCGCTTGATTTCCAGTCCAAATGATCATGGAAATGACAACAATTCCTACTATTAAATGAATGATCCCATCTCGAATATGATGCCAACATTTTATCTTCTTTTCAATCTTTACTAACTGGGCATTTTGCTTTGTATATTCTCTTACAAACTCAGCTGTTCTGCCGCTTGCTTGCCAATCAGCTAATCCAAATATAGCATCTGTCAATTGTTGATATAAACGATTCCTACCTCGCTTCAATATAACATGATGTTGTTTCATCATAAATAGCGATACGAATGGAAGGAGAAAGACAATAACAGCTAACATGCTTCCTGCTATAAGTGCAAACATCCAATCAAATGTACCAAGGACAGCAACAAATATACTATATATAGCTAACGCTAATATACTAGGAAATATTGTACGCAAATATAGATTTTGTAGATGCTCGATATCTTCAGATAATACACCTAATACATCACCCGTTTGAAAGCGAGACCTTAAAAATAAAGCTTGCGGTTCTACTATTCTATACAACTTTGTGCGCATTTTTTCTAATATACGGAGAACCACATCATGTCCAACTAAGCGCTCTACGTAATGAAAGACCGCTTGCCCGATACTAAACGCTCGCGTTGCCACAATCGGAACATATACAGCCATTATATTTTCTGGTCGAAGAGAAGATTTAGAAATTAAATAGCCTGAAATGAAAAGTAGCATTGCTCCTGAACTCACCCCAAGAAGGCCGAGGATAAGAGTCAGAGTCATTCTCCCTTTATTGTGCTTTATATAAGGCCCAATCCAGTTATTCATTTCGTTCCTCTCCCTTCAGTATGAAATTGGAATGATTTTTTCGCAAAAAGCTCTTCATATGTTCCTTTTTCTATAATCTTACCTTTTTCTAAAACAAGAATATGATCCATTTGTTTCATCCAATGAAGACGATGAGTTGCAAGAAAGACAAGCTTCCCCTTAAATACACGTAACATCGCTTGCTTTATCTCAAATTCAGTTTCAATATCAAGGTGAGCTGTCGGTTCATCTAATAAAATGATCGGCTTTTTGCTTAAAAGAGCACGAGCCATTGCAATACGCTGTTCTTGTCCTCCACTTAGCATACGACCGCCTTCTCCAATCTTTTCATGCATTCCATTTGGAAGCGAATCAACAAGTGAACGAAGACCAACCTCATCTATTACTCTTTCTACTTCTTCGTTCATTGTATTTGGCTCATAAAAACATAAGTTATCTCTTAATGAGATTGGAAAAATATATGGTTGTTGCGGAATGTAAGCAATATTTTGGATCCACGCTTCACGCGTACTTGTATTTATTATATTTCCATCCATAATTACACTTCCATGTGACGGCTGAAGAAACCCTGCTAACACATCGATGAATGTCGATTTCCCTGCTCCACTTTCTCCAATCATGCCAATCATTCCATTACCTTTCCATGAAAAGCAAATATCTTCTAGTATCGCTTTTCCTGTTTCATCATTACAAATATTTATATCTTTTAATTCCATACTACTAGATGCATCCCACATCATTTTTACACTATTTATATGAGCTGACACATCTTTTTGTTGCTCTAAAATCTCTTCCATTTGCTCCATCGCAATTTGCCCATCTAATGTCGCATGATAATTGGCCCCAACTTGGCGAATTGGTAAAAAATATTCTGGAGCTAAAATTAAAATTGTAAGAGCTGGCAACAACAGAATCGTTCCATCTATTAGACGAATTCCAAGACCTACTGCTACAAAAGCAATTGATAAACTTGTAAAGAAATCGAGTGCAAAAGAAGAAAGAAAAGCAACTCGCAAAGTACGAATCGTTGCTTTTCTATATCTCTTACTTACCTTTTCAATTTTCCCTTCATGTTGCTTGCTTTTCCCTAAATACTTCAATGTTTCTAACCCTTTTAACGTATCAACAAAATGATTTGATAAGACGCGATACGTATCATATTGACTATCAGCCATTTTTTGTGCTGCTAATCCTAAAAGAATCATAAAAACAATGACAATTGGAATTGTTACAACTAAAATAACAGCAGACTCTATATCTAATGTAAAAACATATATAGCAATTAACGCCGGAACAATACTACTTCGAATCATTTTAGGAATTGTAAGTTCAATATATGTTTTAAACTTATCAACCCCTTCTATCGATAAGGTCACCAGATGACCAGTTCCGACTGTTTGAACATACCGTGGACCTAACGTAAAATATGCCTCTATTAATCGTTTTCTCAGCAACAATCCCACTTTTTCAGCAAAACGTTCAACAAGTAGCTGTGATATTCGAATCAATATTTGACGGACAGCAAATGAAATTCCCAAAAATAAAATTTCATTCAGCACCCCCTGTACTTGTTCTCCCTGAAATAAAAATGTAATAGCACGTGCTAAAAATACGGTCTGTACAATAATGCTACAAGCTTCTAAAATACTAATAATACTTAATGCTACATATAAAATACGGCTACCTGGATAAAACGGAAGTCCTCTTTTTCTTTTCATTAGTACTCCAAATCATTGTCTGACTTTACAGGTTGTCTAAACACATAAAAACTCCATATTTGACTTCCGATTACAAATGGCAATATAGCAATCGAAAAATAAGTCATAAGTTTTAATGCGTAAGCTCCTGATGCTGCATTATAAATTGTTAAATCATTCATCGCTCCTAACGTACTAATCATGACACGCGGGAACATGCCAATAAACACACTTGCACTTAGCAAAATGATTGTTAAACTCGTCATAAAGAAAGCTAAGCCGTCTCTTCTTCTTTTATTTAATAATGTTGACGCAAATAATGCTACAAAAGCTCCAATTGGAACCATAATCCACTCTGTGCCATGAGCAGTGAAAATATCGGTTTTCCATAATCCTACACCGGCAAAAATAAGGAGTGCGATTAAGGAAAAAGGTGCAATTTTTATTGCAGCAATACGTGCTCGTTCCCTTAATTTACCAGTTGTACGTATTGTGAGAAATTGTAATCCATGGACGATACATAATAGTAGGAACATCGCTCCTCCAAGTAACGCAAATGGATGCAGTAATTGCAGGAATCCACCTACAACATTTTTAGTTTCATCAATTGGTATACCTACCATAAAGTTTGCGATTGCAATCCCCCAAAGGATAGGTGGTAGCAAACTTCCAATAAATATGCCCCAATCCCATACGCTCTTCCATTTATGATTGTCTACTTTCGCACGAAATTTAAAAGCAGCTCCTCTCGTAATTAAGGCAAGTAACATAAATACAAATGGAATATAGAAGCCGCTAAATAATGTTGCATACCAATGTGGAAATGCCGCAAACATAGCACCACCAGCACAAACAAGCCATACTTCATTCGCATGCCAAAACGGTCCAATTGTATTTAAGTACACTCGTTTTTCAAAATCGTTTTTCCCTAAAAACCTTGAAACTGTTCCTACACCAAAATCGAAACCTTCAAGTACAAAAAATCCAACAAATAAGATTGAGATAATTAAAAACCACAACTCATTAAGAGATAACATACTCTTCCTCCTTATCAAACGGATCATGGCTTTGATAATCCTTTTTCGTTTTCTTATTCGCATGTCCTTTAATAATACGAACGAATAAGTAAACGCAAATTCCACCCATAATTAAATACAGTGATGTAAATGAAATAAGTGAGAATAATACTTCGCCAAATGTTACATTTGGTGATACAGCATCTTCTGTTTTCATAACACCAAAGACAACCCACGGTTGACGACCCATTTCAGTCATAATCCATCCAACTGTATTACCGATGAATGGAAGAGCAATCGCACACACCATTAATTTTAAATACCACGGCTTTTCAGTTAAACGATCTTTTCTTGATAAGAACCATCCGTATGCTCCTAGAAGTAACATAAATGTCCCACTCATTACCATCGCTCTAAAGCTCCAAAACATCGTTTTTACTGGCGGAATATAATCTCCAGGTCCATATTTTTCTTCATATTGCTTTTGAATTTGATTCATTCCTTCTACTTGTCCACTAAATTTATCGTACGACAGTAGACTTAACATATAAGGAATTTGGATTTCAAACGAGTTTGATTTTGTTTCTGAGTTAATATTTGCCACAACAGTAAATGGTGCTGGATCTTCACTTGTATTCCACAATGCTTCTGCTGCTGCCATTTTCATCGGTTGCGATTTAATTAAATGCTGCGCTTGTGCATGACCAAAGAATAATACAAGAGCTGTTGCAATTGTTCCAACAATAATTGAAACTCGGAAAGACTTTTTAAACATCTCAGTTTTTTGTCTTCTTGAAATTTTCCATGCGCTAACACCAGCGATAAAGAATGCTCCTGTTGCCAATGCTGCTGTAATCGTATGTGGGAACTGCACCCATAGTTGCGGATTTTGAATAATTGCCCAGAAATCGTTCATCTGCGCACGTCCATCTGCTGCCATTTCATATCCTACTGGAGCATGCATAAAGGCACTTGCAGTTAAAATCCAAAATGCTGATAACATTGTTCCTAGTGACAAAAGCCAAATACATAAAAGATGGATTCGCTTCGGAAGTTTATCCGCACCAAATACCCATAACCCAAGAAATGTTGATTCTATAAAAAAGGCTAATAGCCCTTCAATTGCAAGTGATGGTCCAAAAACATCACCAACAAAACGTGAATAAGTTGACCAGTTCATACCAAACTGAAATTCTTGTAAAATCCCTGTTACAACACCTACTGCAAAGTTAACAAGGAATAACTGCGCCCAAAACTTCGTCATCTTCTTATAAATCTCTTGTCCCTTTACTACATACAACGTTTGCATTAACGCGATGATAAAAGCTAAACCAATAGACAACGGAACGAAAAAATAATGAAAAATCGTCGTGGATGCAAATTGAATTCGTGCTAATTCGAGCGTATCCATGTCAAAATCACTTCCTTCTTAAATTTTTATATAGATTGAGTCGTAATGTTAGAACTGATAGACATTACGGCTCAATTAATCGGAAATACGAAAAGATAGTATCACCTATGTATTGTCGGAAAATAGAAATTTTCTGTCTTTTTATACATGAAAGAAAAACGCTTTTTTCATGAGATTTACCCTTTTCACTATTTCCACAGTGTTTTGTTCGTTAATCGAATTATATAATATACTTACATAATAAATTCAAATGATTTTTGACGTATTATTGACAGGATTTTGTCTGAAATATGTCTTTTGTAATTTTTTTGAAATAGAAATTTTATATTATAAAAATATGTTTTTTAAACATACAACCTACTTTTCAAACGATAAAAATCAGAAAATCACTTTATACACTTGACTTTCTATTTAAAAAATGTGGTTCTGGTGCAAAAAACACGTATCCATCACAATAAGAAATATAGCAGTAAACACCACTGCACCTAAAAACAAATCCCTAAGGGGTTTTAACATTTGATGAAATACCTTGAAGGTGTACAAAAAAATGAACGTAAGAAATACGGCCTTAAAGGCGCTCGGCGTCACTTCAGATCTCAAAGCGTTAATTATCAACATTTCAAAGACCCTCAACCAATTTGGTTGGGGGTCTTTTTTTCCTTAAAAGGCCTTTTGAAACAGCACACTTTCACGTGAAGTAGGCTTATACACTTCCTAATAGGAGGTTATTACATAATATATAGTATAACGATGATGTCTAAGGTGCTAGACCGGGGAATTACCTCCACAAATCCAGGGTTATTTGGGTTTAGAAAGACTCTTATTACAAAGGTGCCTTTCAAAAGGATATGTTAATGTTGTAAAAATGTTATATTCGATGTCAAAGGAAGGATCGGCGTAAAATCCTTTCATTTTTTGTATATGATGAAAAAAATTTAAAATCGGGGGAGGAATTTATGTTAACGATTTATTTAGTACGTCATGGTGAGACGCAATGGAATACGGAGAATCGCTTACAAGGATGGAAAAACTCTCCGCTTACGGAAAAAGGAATAAGAAATGCTAAATTGTTGGGGAAAAGATTATCGAACATTGAATTTCGTGCCGTTTATTCAAGTCCTAGCGATCGTACCATTCAAACGGCAAAATATATTTGTTCAGGAAGAAACATTCCCATTATAGCGAACGAAAATTTAAAAGAAATAAGTTACGGAGAATGGGAGGGGCAGACAAAGGCAGAGATTGAGAAAAATTTTAAAAAAGAGTATTTCCATTATTGGAACGCTCCTCACCTATACGATCATAGACCACATAAAGGGGAAGCGATCAACGATTTAAAAAAAAGAGTCGAGAATGTTTTAAATAAAATCCTTGCTGAAAATCTCAGTGGTAATGTTCTAATTGTCTCACATGCAGCAACGATTAAAGCTATATTACTCTACACCATGAATATCCCTACTGAAAAAATGTGGGATCCTCCATTCATTTATGGGACAAGTCTTACTGTCTTTCGTTGGGATGGTAAAAGATTCCTATTCGAAATAGTAGGTGATACATCTCATTTTGAAGAGGGTGTTTGATTTTAAGTATAGGTCAAGCACAGGTTGAATTAGATCAAACGGTAAAAGATAACATCAAATTCTCGAACCCTGGTGAAAAGAGGTGAACCGGTAAACGCTAATCTAATTTCTCTCGTGAAGATATATATCCCGCAAATTAATAAAAGAGCGTAAAAAATACGTCCTTAAAGGCGCTCGTCGTGCACCTCAGTTCTCAAATCGTTAATATTATTGGTATATCAACATTTACGGTCCTTTCTCGGATTTCCGAGAAAGGGTTTTTAATTCACAAAATTCCGGTTTAAATACCCTTCCCCAAAAATCCATATAACTTTTAAATACATTTGCTATTTTTTCTTTTACTGTATTTGTCATTGGTTATTGAAGATGAAGGGATGACCATTAGTAGCCCTGGTGGATTTATAGAAGGGATTAATCTTAATAATCTGTTAACCGTTGAGCTGCACGGACGGAATCAAGCTTTAGCAGATGCTCTAAAAAAAATTGGTTTGGCGAAGAGAACTGAGCATGGAATTGATAGGATTTTCGAAGGATTTATTATGTACGGGAGACATGGCCGGATTGTTCAGAGTCTACAAATAGATATGTAAAGTTATTTATTCAACGGGCAAAACTAGGTTTAGCTTTTACTAAAATAATTTCAAATGAAGACAACAGAACAGGAAGATCATTACCTATTTATTCGCTTTTAATATTATCGGCTTTACAAAGTGAGAGCAGACTTGTTATTCATCGAATGGCTGAAATAATTAATATCAATTATAAAACGAGTGACAATTCATTCATTTTATAACTGTAATAAATTTAGAGAAAGAGTGTATACTCCCTTTCTCAGCAATCTGATCACCATTAATGAGGCAGCTTTATTCATCACCTTTATTTTTATATAATTCATAATATTTCGATTTCAACATGTACTCAAGTGATTTGCATACAAGTTATTCTACACTTACCTTACCTTTTAGGATTTATCTGAAAGACTTATTTATTGGTGTAAACCAACCGATTAGGGCGATACCGACTAAAACTCCATAGAAAATCAGAGTCCAAGCTGTACTGTGCGGAAAATGATGATCTAAGATACCAATATCCCTATGGGCAAGGGTAATTACAGCAAGTTTGACACCCACCCATGCAACAATTGCATATGCTGTTGTTTCCAATGCTGGACGTTTTTCAAGAAGCTTTACAAACCAGGTTGCTACAAATTTAATCAAAACAAGGCCAGCAATACCTCCAAGAAGAATAACCAAGAACTGTCCTCCATCCATACCGCCGAAATCTTCTAGCGGTGAATCTGGAAGGCCTAGGGCAAGAGCAACCGCCGCTAGAATTGAATCAATTGCAAAAGCAAGGTCAGCTAGTGCAATCTTCCCAACTGTGGACCAGAAACC
Source organism: Bacillus sp. Medicinal_06 (assembly GCF_056711665.1). Taxonomy (NCBI): domain Bacteria; kingdom Bacillati; phylum Bacillota; class Bacilli; order Caryophanales; family Bacillaceae; genus Bacillus; species Bacillus sp. Medicinal_06. The sequence goes on from NZ_JBWYHD010000003.1 coordinate 549,119, forward strand.
TTTACCTGCAGATTCCTTTTCATCGTCCTTATGAATATTCTTATTTTCTTTTCCGAACCGTGCCTGAATGACGTGCTTTAATCCTAGGTAAAGAAGATAAGCCGCTCCTATTGCCTGTATCTCCCAGACATTTGCAATAAACGAAATAGCAAAAAGTACAGCAAATCGAAAAACAAAGGCCGTAATGATTCCGTAATTTATAGCTCTTTTTTTCTGATCTTCGGGTAAATGCTTGGCTATCACTGCTAGTACAAGAGCATTGTCTGCTGATAGCAATCCTTCTAGTCCGATTAGAATTAACAATGCCCAAGCATACTCTAGCCATAATGACTCCATCCACTTCTCTCCTTTCTAAAACTAATAATCATGTAAGGTTAACAATTGAAGAAAGTGATTTATCGAAATTTTCGGGTTTAGTAAGATAAAGAGCTTTATCACTTTCTCTTCTTCCTTCATTAACAAATTTTTTTAACCTTACTTGATTCACACTTGATAAAGCGTTTTCTGCTGAGGCAAAGAATGAGGAAAATAAAAAGAGAAAAATTAAAAGAATGATTGAAAACATCAATATCACCTCCCAAAAATAAATTTTTTATTATAACAGTTTCAAAAATTTAAATAAAATCACAAAAAAAGGGAATATACCCTTTTTGTGAAATCATGCCCACAGACGCCTGGAGCATACATAAGATTTAAAACCTACATTTTTATATCCAGAAATTTGATATAAATCCAAACTCATTTTTGCTTGGATTTGGTTTCAATTATAAACTCAATCATGTCAATTCTTTCACCGGCCGCCACAAAAGAACTACTATTTAATTTATTGGTAAAATGGGCAAGGCCTTCTAGTTTATCGTACTTTACAAATGTGTCAAATCCAGAGATATCTTCTCCACTCATCAATATCTGTTTTACAAGTGTACCTGGAGGGGTTTCTTCCAACAGCCGACAGATTGGGTGAGACAATTTAGTTTCCTCCTTTACTTTCAATTACTTTACTTTATTTCATTCATATAGCCAGGCCTATTATAACTCAGTTTTTGTTTTAAAGTTGAGTTTCGGTTTCGGTATCGGTTTCGGTATCGGTTTCCGTAGCGGTTTCAGTATCACTTTCGGTTTCGGTTTCGGTTTCGGTTTCGGTTCCGGTTTCGCTTTCGGTTTCGCTTTCGGTTTGGTTTCAGCTGCGGATACAAACTCAATTTTGTCAATTTTCTCACATATTACCACAAAAATACCATTAGACTCTTTACTGAAATAAGCAAGGCCTGATAATCTATCAAACTTTACAAATTTTCCAACTCCTGATACTTCTTTTCCATTGATTATTAGTTCTTTTACAAGTGTATATGGTGAGGCTTGTTTCAATAGAAGACGGATAGAATTAGACAATTTGATTTCCTCCTTTGCTTTTAATTATTTTACTTTATTTCATTCATATGACAGTCCTATTTTTTAGTTCTCGATTTCGGGTATAAACTCAATCATGTCAATTTTTTCAGCGATTGCCACAAAAACACTATTAGATTTATTAGTAAAAAAAGCCAAACCCGTTACTCTATCATACTTTACAAATTCCTCAACTCTTGATACATCTTCTCCATTGATCATTAGTTCTTGTATAAGAGTACCTGGAGGGGTTTGTTCCAATAGCAGACAGATTGGATTAGTCAATTTGATTTCCTCCTTACTTTCAATTACTCTACTATATTCCATACCAGCAGCTTTTGCCTGTGCGTTTATTACAGAATAATAAAATATGCGTTAGTTTAATCGGAATGTTGGGAAAATACTTTTTCCATCCCCTATTAATCTCTCATTTTTTACAGACTCTTTCTTTTAATTTATCAATTGTCCAAGCATTGCAGAGATTTTAATCATATATTGATATCTAAAGGGGGTGAAAAAATGTACCAATTAATGCTATTTATTTCCCTGGCAGTCTTTTTCATTCTTGAGCTGACACTTTTAAGAATACTTTTTGCAAATCAAACTAATAAGATCTTTAACATATTATCTGAAGGCCAAGGATTTGTTCCAGATAATATCTATTCAGAGAAATATATGAATCCAAACTCTGTTTTAATTCGAGCATTTAACCCGAAAAAATACTAGTAATTCCGTAAAAGGTTAAACCTTTGCATTGCATGTTCATGGTAAAAAATATCAATTAATTAGAAAGGAGGTTAAAGGTGCTAGAATTATTTCTCTTTCTGCTATTTATAGGATTATTCATTTATGGAATGTTCTTATTTAGCAAGGGACTATTTAATTTTTCAGGACAATCCCTTAATAAATGGCTATTTACTATAACGGGTGCGCCATGGAAAGGTCTAATAATAGGTGCTCTAGTCACAGCTGTTCTAAATAGCAGTTCTGCAGTAATGATCATTACAATTGGGCTTATTTCCGCCAGAAAACTGACATTTCCACAAGCCATTGGAATTATACTCGGTACTAATATTGGTACAACTGTAGATGCAGAAATTATTACGCTAGACATTGATTCGCTCATCATTCCTATGGCAGTTATCGGTGGAGTATTTGCATTGATAAAAGGAAAAATCCTCCGCAGTTCAGGGTTTATTTTACTTGGTTTAGCTGCCGTTTTTGGAGCTATGTGGGGATTTGAATATTTGGCATCTTCATTGTTAGAAATGGAATTTATTAACCGATTACTTCTAACTCTAGGTAATAATTCCTTTTATGCTGTTTTAGCCGGAATAGTAATTGCAGGAATGATTCAATCAAGCAGTGCTACTGTAGGAATTACAATGGGATTCCTTACGTCAGGTGTTATGGAGTTAGATACAGCAGTTGCGATTATGCTGGGGGCTAATATTGGTACATGTGTAGATGTATTATTTGCTGGTTATATCTCACGTGCAAAGGAATCGCTACTTACTGCCTGGGCTCATGTATGGATTAATATATTAGGAGTTGCTGTATTTTTCCCTTTCATAGGATGGCTTACTGACCTTGGTCAACTACTGTCCTCCCATCCAGATGTTCAGCTAGCACATGTTAGCGTTATCTTTAATGTATTAGTTTCACTTCTATTCCTGCCATTTACAAATCAATTTGCAAAATTTATTTTAAAAATACACGATCGTAAAAAGAACCCTTCGTTATAAGGCCCAGGGGCAAAGTAGCAAATAGTGATACGTTATTTCTACTCTGTCCCATTCATGTGTTTTACTAGTTATATGGTTTTGGTGCAAAAACCTTAAAACAATTGTAATTAATCTCTGAAGCTTAGACATACTGATACTATTACTCTTAAAAAGGACATGATCAGTATGGAAAAGCAAAACATAAAAAACGCCGATTATGCAGTATTCTCCTGCTTCATCAGCGTTTTTTCAGAGTATAAAATTAAAAATCATATTCCGCATCTTTTATTTGGCGAATGCCTGCATATGCGTCAACAAGTAGTACTGTATCTTCCACTAAACGCTCCATCCGGAAAAGAATATCATCATTGATGATTTCTTTTCGGTGGAAATCTTTTTCTTCAATAAATACATACGTTGGGACAATATGCGCCTTCATATAGGATAAAATTGGTTTTAACTGCTGCTCCACCATTAAATAATGCTTCGCTGTTCCAGCTGTAACAAGCATGCTCACCACTTTATCTCGAAAAGCGTTAACTGGTAATAAATCAAAAATATTTTTTAATGTCGCTGGAATAGATGCTTGAAATGTTGGTGTACCAATAATAATCGCATCTGCTGCCATGATTGTTTCCGTTACATACTTTGTATCCCCTTCATATTCCCAATAATTTCGCCCATCACTAAAGACCATTTCATATTCTGCAAGGTCTAGTAATGTGATTTCTGCATTAGGATATTTTTCACCCGCTAATTTCAACGTATAATCTATCGCTGTTCTTGTTTTAGATCCTACATTAGAACCCGCAATTCCTACGATTTTCATTCTGTTCACTCCTTATTGTTTCGCTGTATGTTTCTTAATAGTTGGTATTACTTTTGTGGCAATCAACTCAATGTTTTTCGCTACCTTTTCAAATGGTACGCCGCCAAAGTCAATTTGTGCCATAAAACGCTGCTGACCATATAATTCATGTTGATATAGTACTTTTTCAATAATTTGCTCTGGGCTACCAATCATTAGTGCATCTCGATAATCTGTAGCTTGTGCGAATTGTTGCTTTGGATAGCCTCCGCCACGTAATGCGAGCATTCCAGCATTAATATGTGGATAATACTCACGAAGTGCATCTTGTGAATTTTCTGCTGTATACAATAAACTTGTAGTTGCAATTGGTAAAGTTGCTGGATCAAAACCACTTTGCTCTGCTGCTTCACGGTACGCATCTACCGATCCCTTAAAGTTGATAGCAGGACCACCAAGTGTTGTCAGCATCATCGGTACACCCGCATATGCAGCCTTAATTGCGCTAGCAGGTGGGCCACCTACTGCACGCCAAATCGGCATATATCCACCTTCTGGTTGCGGCAAAATGGTTGAATTTTTCAGTGGAGCACGAAATTGACCTTCCCACGTTACTTTTTCCTCATTATTTAACTTCAGCAATAGCTCCATTTTTTCTTCAAATAACTCTTCATAATCACGCACATCATAACCAAGCAACTCATATGCACCTACACGTGAACCACGTCCAGCAACAATTTCAGCTCTGCCGTTTGAAATTAAATCAAGTGTAGCAAAATCTTCGTATACACGAACAGGATCCGATGTACTTAACACTGTTGCCGAACTAGCAATTTTAATATTTTTTGTTGCCTGTGCAATTGCCCCTAAAATGACCGTATGGGCCTGAGTTGTAAAGTAAGTTTGATGGCTTTCCCCAACAGCAAATACATCAAGTCCTGCTTCATCGGCTAACTTACTTGCCTCAATTAATTCTCGAATGCGCTGCTCTGCACTAATTTTTGAACCTGTATGTGGATTTGGTATGTGATCCCCAATCGAATATAAACCAAACTCAATCCCTTTACTTGTATCTATACGATATTGTTTCATCATTTCTCTCTCCTTTTTAATCAAGTGGTGTTAACTTCCCTTCAATTTCTGCACGTCGTTCTTCTAAAAATGGTGGTAAATCTAACGCTTTACCAAGTTCCTCCACTTTTGAATCTATAGTAAACCCAGGTCCATCTGTTGCAATTTCAAATAAAATACCATTGGATTCCCGGAAATATAAACTTTGAAAATAAAAACGGTCTACAATCCCTGTTGAATGAAATCCATTTTCTTTAACAACCTCTTCCCAATAACGCAACTCTTCTTCCTTTTTCACTCGGATTGCTAAATGATGAATACTTCCTCTCCCAGGCTTTTCCTTTGGTCCTTCTTTTTGTTTCACAACAATTTCTCCAAATGACTGTCCACGAACAGCCTGGTAAATTGCCTCTCCATCAGAACGAGATGCTTCTACATAACCAAACATATCCTTTAATGTTTTCCCTAAACTTTCTAAGTCTCGTACTGTGATTTCAACACTTCCCATTCCTAAAATACGATGCTCTTGATTTACAACAGAATCATCCCACGCAGACCAATACGCTGGTACCTCTTCATCTTTATTATTTAACAATACCAATCGTAATCCATCTGGATCTTCAAAATGTAAAGCATCTCGACCACCATATGTTGTAATTTCACTATGCTTTACATCCAATTGTTCAAATCGTTTTTTCCAAAACGTAAGACTTTCAAGCGATGGAACAAGTAAACCAATTTGTGTGATTGCATTTGTACCACCAGTTGTTCTTCCTGCCATAGGCATTTCAAAAAATGAAAGTTCTGTTCCCGCACTACCTGTTAAATCTCCATAAAATAAATGATACATTTTAGGATTATCTTGATTCACAGTCTTTTTTACGCGGCGTAGACCTAATACGTTTTGATAAAATTGATTATTCAGTTGAGCATCTTTAGTTATCATTGAGATATGATGATGTCCAAGAATTTTATACATTTTTGTTCCTCCTTTTATCATTTGATTAATCAAGTGATAGTGTAAAAAAATTACTCAGACGGTAATTCTTTTTTTACACTATTTTTATGGACACGTGTTATCAACTTATATAGTGTTTCTTGTTCTTCTTCGTTCAATACATCATTAAAAAATGATGATTGAAATGCAACTTGTTCAGGTAATGCTTTTTCTAAAATAGATTCAGCTTTGCCTGTAAGACTAATCATTTTTGTTTTCCAATCTTGCTTACGGACAATGTACCCTTCTTTTTCAAGGCGCGTTAGCATACGCGAAATGCCACCTTGCGTAACCGTAACTTTTTCAGCTAACTCCATTTGCGTAAGTGGCTGATAAATTCGAATTTGCATGAGTACATCGAATTGAGCAGTCGTTAAATCAAAGCGTTTTAAAAAATCATTTGACAACTGATTACTTTGGTTTGTGAAACGAATTAAGCGTAACCAAATTAACGATCCTATCGTATTTTCACGCATTTCGAATACCTCCTCATCACTGATCTCACCATCACTTTACTACTCAATTGATAAAATTGCAAGCAAAAAAATTTATCAATTGAAACCTCCATCAGCAGAAGATTCTCCCGCTGATGGCTAACTCTTACCTAACTTCCGCATCCCTTTCTAAACCTTGAGATAAAGTTTCATGCGCTATGTTCAACTTCCTTGCCTTTCTCTGTCTTTTTATTTTGTACTACCTTTCTTATTTTTTTCATTGTTCCAACCAACCCTGTCGGGAAACCTAATAACACAATAATATAAAGTAGCCCAAGGAAAATGGTCCATCTTTCAAAGATTGGATACTGCGTCGCCAGTTCTGATAAATAATACTTTAGAGATTCAATAATTCCTGCTCCTGCAATTGCCCCAATTAATGTTCCAACTCCCCCAATCATTGCCATCAATAGAGCATTCAAAGTCATTTCAATTGAAAAAACAGTTGTATTTACAAAACGTAATGTAATAACAAATAAACCACCGCTAATCGCTGCTACTATTCCCGCAACTATACTCGCAATAATTTTATAGTGAAGAACCTCATATCCAAGTGCTTCTACCCGTTGCTCATTTTGCGAAATTGCCTTCAAAACTTTTCCGATAGAAGATTGAGTAAATAAGCGAAGCAATAAAAAAATCACAAGTAGACATACGAGTGTAATATAGTAAAATGTGAGGCGGTCACGAAACATATCAGGTACCCCGAATGTAAAGCCATCTCCTCCATGTGTCACAGCTCGCCATTTTTCAGCCAGTACAAAGAATAATTGGGAAATAGCCAGTGTTAACATTGCATAAAAATGACTTTTTAGTCGTAAAGAGAGCAATCCTATTATATAACTCACTATCGCTGATAATAGAACCGCTATCCCAATGCCCATAAAAAAACTGGAGATCGAAACTTCTTGTCGATCTAATAAAAGCGCGACACAATAAGCACCGATTCCAAAAAACATACAATGACCAAATGAAACAATTCCTGTATACCCAAGAAGAAGATCAAAACTCATTGCAAATATAGCGAAGATGAAAATTTGTGTGAACAAAATAAGTAAGCTTCGTGAATCATTTACAAAAGGAAATACACTTAAACAAATCAATGCAGCTATTCCAAAATATATCCCACCTCGATTAAATGTACTGTTCACCATTTCACCCCTTCTCACCAACAAGTCCCGTCGGTTTGACTATTAAGAAAAACAATAACATTAACATATTGATTGCGAGTGATAAATCAGGTATATAATACGCCGTAAACGCTCCAGCCAATCCAACAATTAAAGATGCAATCGCCGAACCTTGCACGCTACCCAATCCTCCGATAATGACAACAATAAAAGCTAAAATCGCATACTGCATACCCATTTCAGCAAAAATAACTCCTGAATATGGCGCAAGAAGAAAACCTCCTAACGCTGCCATTCCTGCCCCTAATAAAAAGACAAATGAAAATATAGCCTTTACGTTAATGCCAAGAGCTTGCACCATCTCCTTATCCATTACACCCGCACGAATCATAAGTCCTATTTTTGTTTTACGTAATAACAACATCAAACCAATATAAATCACGACCCCAACGACAATAACAAATAAGCGATACTTAATTAATATAATTCCATCAAATGTAAAGCTTCCTTGCAGCCATGATGGTAATTTAGCTCCAATGGGATTCGGTCCCCAAAATACTTTTATACATTCACTAAGTACGAGCATTCCACCGAGTGTAACGAGAAGCTGCCGAACATGATTTCCATAGACCGGACGAATGAGAAATCTTTCTAAAACGAAACCAAGAAACATTCCCATCAAAATCGCACCTATTAATGCAAGTACATAACTACCCGTCATGTTGAATAGCCATACCCCCGTAAAAGCCCCCCATGCAAACAATCCACCATGAGCAAAATTGAGCACACTCATTAAACCGAAAATTAGTGAAAGTCCAGATGCTAATAAAAAAATAAGCATACCTGTCGAAACACCGTTTACAAACAAATTCACTAACACATCCACGTTCTATACCTCCTTCCGTATCAATGTTAAGAAATCCCTAAATACTTATGACAAGTTTCCTTATCTTCTTTCAGTTCATTCATTGGGCCGTTGTGCACGATTGTGCCATTATCCATAATGTAAAAATAATCACCTATCTGGCTTGCCATCATAAAATTTTGTTCCACAAGCAAAACTGTTGTTTTCTCTTTCATTTGCAAAATGGCTGACATTAACTTCTCAATCATAATTGGCGCTAATCCTTTACTTGGCTCATCAATTAATAGCAACCCATCACTATTAATGAACGCCCTTGAAATCGCCAGCATTTGCTTTTGTCCTCCGCTCAACAACCCGCTTTTTTTATGCCAATATTGTTTTAAATCTGGAAATAAATCGAGCATCCATTCTACTTTTCCCGCGACCTCTATCCCTTTCTTCGCTCCCGCAAGAGCAAATGTTTCTTCTACCGTTAAATCATGAAAAATCCCTTGATTTTCTGGCACATAGCCTATTCCTTTTCGCGAAATTAGATGAGTAGATAAACCATTTACTTTTTCATCACAATAATAAATCTCGCCATTAGAAATCCGATGAAATCCCATAATTGAACGTAAAGTTGTTGTTTTTCCAGCCCCATTTCTCCCAAATAATACGGTGATCGTTCCTGTTTCAACCTTAAAAGAAACACCTTGCAAAATATGAAACTGATCCAAATATGTTTCTATATTATCCACTTTTAATAGTGTCACCCTGCAATCCCCCTAAATATGCCGTTTGTACCCGCTCATCCTTCATAATATCCTTCGGCAACCCTTCCGCTAATAATTCACCATGAAATAACACAATAAGGTGATCTGATAAATGTAGAACCATATCCATTTTGTGCTCGATGAGTACAATCGTATTCTCCCGATTTTTCTTTATATTCTCGATTACTTGTAGAATAGCTGGAACTTCCTCAACAGAAATACCCGCTGTCGGTTCATCAAGTAGCAACACATCTGTTTTGAGTGCTAGCAGCATAGCCAGTTCTAATTTTCTCTTTTCCCCATGCGCTAAATCTTTCGCTAGCACTTCTTCTTTTTCGTGAAGTAATACTGTCTTCAAAAGACGTCTCGCCTCTCCCATCTGTTGCTTAAATCGAGAGAAGTTGGGAAGAAAACTATAATAATCTTGAGCAAACGCCTGTACACTTAAACGTATATTTTCAATCACTGTCAACTCTGGAAAAATATTTGTAAGTTGGAAAGAGCGTCCCATCCCAAGACGAGTTCGCTCTGGAACCGATAACTTTGTAATGTCACGTTCTTTAAAATAAATCTCACCTTTTGTTGGAGAAATTTGCCCACTTAACAAGTTAAATAGAGTTGTTTTCCCTGCTCCGTTCGGTCCAATAATAGAAATAAGTTTTCCTTTTGGTATTGTCAAATTTATATTTTTAATAACATGGTGGTCACCAAATGAGACACAAAGATTCCGAGTCTCTAATAGGTTCTTCACTCTATCCCTCCTCATAAGGAATTTTTATTATTCATTTCAAAAACTAACTATAAAGAGAGGGAACAACCCTCTCTTTATATAATTTTTAACTAAAAATTCTGGTTATTTACTTTGAATCGGTGGCTCTGTTTCTTTCATTGTCAGTTCACGCTCTAAAACAGGTACTGGATAATCGACACCATCTTGTTTTTGCAGCGTTATAGAATAAAGCGTTTGCAATGCTTGGTGGTCTTTTTCTCTAAATTTCATTTTTCCCTTTGGAGTCTCAAACTCCATTCCTTCCATCTTCTTAATAAGCGTATCCACATCTGTATCACCTTTTGTTTTCTTTAACCCTTCAACGATAGAAATTGCCGCTGACATTCCTCCAGCTGTAAACAAATCTGGAACTGCTCCATTGAAACGTTTCTTATGTTCTTCTACTAACCAATCGTTTACTTTATTTTTCGGAAGTGTATGATAATATACTGAAAATCCTTGCATACCTACTAATGCATCCATCGTTTTTAATGCTGGTATATCCGGTGCTCCCGTTGAAATCTTAATCCCTTGTGCTTCCACATTCATATCCTTTAATTGCTTCCATGGTGAGTTCGCACCGGCCCAAACAATAAATAAATAATCTGGGTTTGAACTAATAATATTTTGAATATTCGCAGTAAAATCCGTAGAATTCGTATCAGCATATTGTTCGTTTACAATATTCGCACCTAATTTCTTCGCACCTGTTTTAAATGCAGCAATTCCTTCACGACCATAGGCGTTATCCTGAGCTAACGTTGCAATTTTTACACCTTTTTTAGCAATGGCTGCAGCACCAGCAACTGCATCTTGAGAGGAGTTTCTTCCCGTTCTAAAAATATATTTATTCCAGTTTTTACCTGTTATACTATCTGCAACTGCCGGTTCAACAACCATTATTTTTTCATATTCCTCAGCTATTGGTAACACCGCTAATGTATCACTTGAACTTGAAGATCCAACGAGAAAGTCCACTTTATCTTCTTCTAATAATTTCGTAGCTTTTTTAACCGCTACATCCGCTTTCGTTTCCGTATCTTCTACAACAAACTTAATTTTCTTCCCTTCAACTTTTCCTGTTCCGCCAGTTGCATAATCAAGCCCCAATTCAAATCCGTTTACTGTCTGTTTCCCATATGATTCAAGTGGACCTGTTAACGAAGCAAGAACACCTACCTTAATCATTTTCTCGTTGTCTGTACTTGCTTTTTTTCCTGAACAGCCGGCTGTTATTAACAATGAACCAAGAATACATCCCGTAAACACCATTTTTAGCCACTTACGTTTTTTTGCTGACATTGTGATCCTCCCCATACTTTACTTTCTAATAGAATCAAATACGCCATAGCAGTAAATCAGCCGTAATCATGACTTTTCGCTTTTAACAATATGAACTAGATGATCAATAGAAATTTCTCGAAGTACCTCTACATTCGCCAGACATTTCCAAATACCTCCCAATACATTTGTAAATATTCATACAATTATTTGAATTATACATTTCATTCCTTGAATAAATAATAGCCATTCTCCTACCATCTAATGACAGTTGCTGCCCAAGTATATCCAGTACCAGCGCTAACTGCTACTGCAATATCACCAGGTTGTAATTTACCTTGCTCATTCGCAAAATGAAGGCCAATACAAGGATCTAGTGCTGACATATGTCCATAATGATCTAAATATACAACTTGTTCTTCCACTAAATGTAGTGAATGTAATAACTCCTTTAGCATGGAACGTTTTGTATGTAGTGGTAGTAATACTTTAATATCCTTAGTAGTTAATCCACTTTTGTTCAAAGCTTGTCGAATAACGTTTTCAAAATTTGGAATTGAAACAAGGTCAAGACGCTCCTTCATACTCATTGGATCGATAACATCAATATAATGTTGACGTTTTTCAACAGTCTCATAGCTAGCAAATTGCTTTGATCCACCGGCGGGAATGCGAACATCCTCATGAAAAGATCCGTTTGTTATAATCGCACTTTCTAAAATTCTACCTTTTCTGGCTCCTCGTTTTACTAATGCCGCACTCCCACCATCGGCAAAATTAAACATAAAACGAGAGCGCGGGTTATCGTAATCTATAATTTGAGATTCTTTACACCCGCCTACTAATAAAATATTTTCAATGGATTTATCAGAATTCAACATATCTTTCGCAACTTTTAAAGCAATTGGAAAACACGAACTGACATTCATGATTTCAAAAGCATAAGCATTTTTTGTTCCAAGCTCATACTGAATCTTCGGGGCACTTGACCATACGTGGTAATCTTTATGTGGACTGCCAAAATAGATAACTACATCGATGGCTAGAGGATCAACCTTTGATAAAATGGGTTTGGCTGCTGCAATTGCTAAATCTGAAGCATGCATCGTGTCATCGGCTACATGTTTTTCATATAAACCAAACTTTTCTATTATAACGTTTTCAGGAATACCTGTTTTACCAGCTAAATCAGCCGCTGTTTCAACATCTTTTGGGAAGAACACACCAGTTGCTTCAATCCCAATATTCATCATATCAATCCCCCTTCGTTTGGGACCATCATTGTAGCTAAACCAGTTAACACTAAATCCCCTCTTTGATTATGGCAATCTGTTACCAATTTTATAATTCTCTTCTCCTTAAAAAATTCTTGGACAGTAGCTGTCGCTGTAATCGTATCTCCTATAAAAACAGGAGCTGTAAAACGAATCGTTTGCTCCATATAAACAGAGCCCTTCCCTGGCAAATGGACCCCTAACAGTTGCGATAACAAACTTGAAGTTAATAACCCATGCGCAATTCGCTGATTAAATCTAGTTTGCTTCGCATACTCATGATCGATATGGATTGGATTAAAATCACCACTCAAACCAGCAAATAGTACAAAATCTGTTTCTGTTATCGTTTTGCTACATGATGCCTGTTGCCCAATCGTATACATTGTCATCTTTTCACCTACTTTTCAATTGATTCAATAACTCCATCTTTTGAATTTTCCCCGTTGCATTTTTAGGTAATTTCTCTAGAAATATAATTTCTTTTGGAATTTTATATTTTGCTAGAAATAAACAACAATGATCGACTATTTCCTTTTCAGTTAACCTGCTTCCAACCACCTTTACTATAAAAGCAATTGGAACCTCACCCCATTTTGAATGTGGCGCTCCAACAACAGCTACTTCATCTACTTCTAAAAGTTTACTAATAACTTGCTCTACTTCAAGAGGATAAATATTTTCTCCACCTGAAATCATCATCTCTTTTTTTCTGCCAACAATGTATAGAAAACCTTCCTCATCTTCCCTTGCTAAATCACCTGTATATAACCAGTCATCTTGAATTGTTTCCATAGTTGCTTCCGGTCTATTCCAGTATTCTTTCATTACATTTGGCCCTTTTATAATTAACTCTCCAATTTCACCTATATCCACTTTATTTCTATTTTCATCAATAAGCATATAATCACAATACAGCACAGGCTTTCCAATTGAACCTGCCTTACGTTTTGCATTCTCTTCAGAAAGCATAAACACAGTAGGTGAGGTTTCTGTCATGCCAAATCCTTGCCCAAATAAAAATCCTCTATCCATAAATCCTTTAATCAATTCTTGTGGACATGGTGCTCCCCCATTATAAAACCACCGAACAGATTGTAAATTTGTCGTTTCAAAAGTTGAACAATGGAGCAAAGCTTGATGAATTGTCGGGACTCCCATCACCACAGTGACTTGATGTTCTTCTATCATAGAAAGAACTTTAACGGGTTCAAATTTTCTTGGAATAATAATTGTTCCACCTACAAATAAAGTAGGAAAAGCAAATAAGCCAATCCCCCCAATATGGAATAAGGGAAGTAATACAATAACCCGATCCTTAGACGTTAAATCAATCGCTAACATATTATGAAGTGCGTTCCAAAACATATTTTTTTGTGTTAATACCGCTCCCTTCGGCTTCCCAGTTGTTCCCGATGTATAACAGATAATAAAAGGAGCGCTTTCATTCATTACATCAAAAGAGTTCAGAATGTTCTCTTCTAAATCTTTTAAGCACGCAATCGGAATAACTCTTTCTATACTAGATTCCTCTGCTATAGATTGTGCAATTTCTTGAAATGTTTCTTCTGCAAATAAAACGGTAGATCCACTATCTTGTAACTGAAAAACAAGTTCACTTTTCGTTAATCGTGTATTAAGAGGAACAGCAATACATCCTATCTTCGCTATCGCAAATAAAAGAACAATGTACTCCCATCGATTTTGTGACAAAATAGCAATTCGATCCCCTCTTTTTCTCCCTAACTTCAAAGTCAAATATGAAGCTACTTTACTCACATACTGATGCAGTTTTTTATAAGTTAGTTTTTCATCTTCAGCAATAACAGCAATGCGCTCTGGATGTAAATATGCACGCTTTTCAACCCAATAGGCAATGCCTTTCATATATTTCTCCCTCCTATCTTTTTCGCAACCCTTCAAATATTAATGACATTGCTGTCTCAAAAACCTCTTCAGGAACATCTTGTTCTTCCCAATATCCCCAGCGCATACCAAGGAATTGACCGATCGACATGAGACAGTATGCAATTGTTTCTTGATCAAGTTCTTTAAATTCTCCTGCTTTCATACCAGCAGACAAACTTTTTAAAAATCCAGTTGCAAGTCTCGAATAATACCATCTGTACATCTCCTCATCAACAACAACTGCTTGTTGCACAATGCTATATAAATTCCGACGCTTTTTTACCCAACGAAAAAAAGCTTGAAATCCTTTCCGCTGCGCTTCTTCATAACCGATTACTCCCTTCATTTCCTCTCTAATTGTCAAGCGTAATTCACGGTTAAATCTACGAATGAGTTCATCAAATATATCTTTTTTTGCTGGAAAGTAATTATAAAATGTTCCGTGTGCCACCTTCGCTTCTTGTGTAATATTCACAATAGACGCCTCATAATACCCCTTACTACCAAACACTTCTTCCGCAGCACATAATAGTTTTTCCCTTGTTTCTAATCCTTTGGGTGTTAAGTTTTTTACATCCACTATTATTTTTTCTGACACCTGAATCACCTCTTAAATTTGATTATAAGTATTTAACTGAATTTTACAACTATTTTATTTAGATAAAATTCGACACTATAAAAAATACAATTTATTGCTAATAAAAAACATCTTGGAAGTAAAGAGCACGCCCTTACCTACAAGATGTTTGCTTGAAATATACTATTCACTTCGTATTTGTTATTTTCAATTTGATGTATGTTCTAGAATTTCTAACCCTTCCTTTAATTGTTTCTTATCTAAATCTTCACCGATAATTACAAGGTTTGTCGGAAATCCAAAATCCTGTTCTAATAAAATTGGTACCCCAAATGAGTATTGTAACAAGTGCGGATATTTATCCCCATGAAATTTTACAAATCCCTTAACTCGATAAATCTCCTGGGGTAAATTGGAAAGCCATTCATATAGTTGATCTTGGTCAATTGATTTTGTAAATTGATATGTCATCGTTTGTATATGTAAATGCTGCTTCACATGTAATGTTTCATGCTCTTCATTCCCTTTAAATTCCACACCTTCTATATCCCCTAAAGATATATTACAATACTGTGTTTCATACAATTTAGCATATTTATTCATTGCTGCTACTTCTTCTAAAACTTTTTTCTTCTCCCCATCTTTTAATAAGTCTGATTTATTAATGAGGATATGACTTCCATATTTGATTTGTTCATGTAAAAGTTGCTGAATATTTTTACTTAATGTATCGCGATTTAACCATCTTATTGCATCTACTATAACAACGATGGACTTCACGTCAAGGTAAGGAGCTAAAATAGGTGACAAACATGCATCTAATACTTCAATCGGGTGAGCCACTCCTGTTGTTTCTATATAAATGACATCTGGTCTTTCTTGTTGATATAAAGAATGTAATTGAATCTCAAGTTCATCTTTCAACGTACAACAAATACAACATTTTAAAAGTTCCCTTAAAACATTCTCTTTTCCTATAATATCTGTATCTACCGAGTACTCACCTATTTCGTTCATTAAAACAGCTACTTTTCGATTTTTCTTCTTTTCCGCTAATAATAGATTTTGTAGCAGTGTTGATTTTCCACTTCCCAAAAAACCACCTAATATATGAATTTCTACTTTATTCATATTACCGACCATCCATTTCTGTGTTTCTAATATATTTTAAAGCGTAACTATTACGATTTGCACTTATTATTTTATTAAAATAACTGCTATTTGTAAACAATACAAGCCAACTATGTTGATTCCCTCTATATGTTCAGTGATTTACTTTATCAGCAACCCGAATTCCAGATTTAACTGTTCCTAAACGTTGTATATTCTCTTGCAAAATGTATGCCCCCCCGCTGACAATATAATATGAGGAAATAATTCGAGTTCTCGCCCTTGTTCAAAAGCTGTTAATCCTCCGCAAAAGTATAGATTTTGACTTCAGCTAAAAAATACCTATGTTTCATTCCTTATAATTAATACCTATGTGAGCAGATATATTTTGAAATACTTGAATATCTTTCATAAAATGTAATAAACTAGATTTGATTCTATAGAAGTAAGACCTATTTTTCTTACATATCAAAATTACTGAAATAGCGAGGAATTGTCATATGAAAAAAGGTATTAACCGAGTTGTATTAGTAGGAACTGGAGCAGTAGGATGTAGCTATGCTTACTGCATGATTAACCAAGGTGTTGCAGAAGAATTTGTTCTCGTTGATGTAAACGAAGCGAAAGCAGAAGGAGAAGCTATGGATTTAAGTCATGCGGTTCCCTTCGCTCCCGCACCAACAAGAGTTTGGAAAGGTAGCTATGAAGATTGTAAAGATGCAGATCTTGTTGTAATCACTGCTGGTTTGCCACAAAAACCAGGTGAAACACGTTTAGACTTAGTTGAGAAAAACGCTAAAATCTTTAAACAAATCGTTCGTAGTATTATGGATAGCGGATTTGATGGCATCTTCTTAATTGCTACAAATCCTGTAGATATTTTAACTTACGTAACGTGGAAAGAATCCGGACTACCAAAAGAACGGGTAATTGGTTCTGGTACAACTCTAGATTCTGCTCGTTTCCGATATATGCTAGGAGAATATTTCAATATTGGACCTCACAATATTCATGCCTACATCATCGGCGAGCATGGTGATACAGAGCTTCCTGTTTGGAGTCACGTATCAATTGGAATTCAAAAACTACAAACGATTCTTGAAAAAGATAATGAACATAACCAAAAAGATTTAGATGAAATCTTTATAAACGTCCGTGATGCAGCCTATCACATCATTGAACGAAAAGGTGCAACATACTACGGCATCGGTATGTCACTTTTACGCGTAACAAAAGCAATTTTAAATGATGAAAATAGCGTATTAACTGTATCTGCTTATCTTGATGGACAATATGGACAAAATGATGTTTATATCGGTATTCCTGCCGTCTTAAACCGTCAAGGTGTTCGTGAAATTTTAGAAGTTGAGTTAAGTGAAGATGAAGAATTAAAGTTCGATCACTCTGTTCAAGTATTGAAAGAGACAATGGCTCCTGTTATTTAATCATATATTTCAATCAAAAAAGCAATCCAACTGCTATTGGATTGCTTTTTCTTTTATATAAAAATTTTTATGTCGTTAACATACACCACCAAACGGTAATATTATCCATAATAGAAAGAAATGATTTCATGAATGACTCTTGGACGATTGTATTCCTCTTACTAGCAGTAGCATTTTGAATACTTTTCTTCTTTTTAATCATAAAGACCCTATCTCCAAATAAAAATTATAAACAGAAACTCGAACTAACTCTAATTATTTTAAGTCTGCTTACTATACCGATAAACATCTTTCTAATAGGTGAATGGCCGGGGTGGGAGTTGAATTAATCGCTATTTTTATTTTAGGTACTGTTATATTAGCTTTGATTATAAATCTATTTATTAAACTCCCTCGTCCTAAAAAATAACAGATGTTTTCCTCTAAAAGAAAACACCTGTTAAACGGAATCACTTATTCTGTTCCAATATCTTTACGCGTTTCTTCATCATTATTTACTTCAAGTACATCTAGTAAAAAGATAAAGATCGGAATCCCAATAATAAGACCCCATATTCCTAAAAAGTGTTCTGAAAAGATAAGAACCATAAATGTATAAAAGATTGGTAAATTCGTCTTTGCGGACATCAATTTTGGATTTAAGAAATAGCTTTCAATTGCATGAATGACTGTAATAAAAATTAATATGTATACGACATATGCAATTCCACCGATGTTATACGCAATAATACAAAGTGGAAATAGTGAAATAATCACACCTGCAACAGGAATAAGACCTAGTAAGAATACCATGACAGCTAATACAAGAAGTTGTGGAAAACCGAGAAACACAAGTGCAATCACAGTGAGAATACAATTTACAACAGCTATCAAAAACTGCGCTTCAATCACTTTTCCAAACGATCTCGCAAACCTTTGACCGAAATATGTGAGTTCCTCATAAAAGATTCTTAATTTACTCTCCTTAAACTTAGAGGTAAAGCGAATAATACGCTCCTTTTCTAACAAGAAAAATAAACTCAAAATAAGAGATAGTAAAATTTGCAAACTTAATTTCCCAATATTCGCTAAAGATTGATAAATGACATCTACACCTTGTTCAATATACTTTGAAACTTCCATCTGATTAATCGTCGAAAACGCATAGCGTATCATTTCATTATCTGGTGGATTCTGAAAAAAAAGTTTAAACTGATAAATCAATTGTGAAATTTGTATCGTTAATACAGGTAAATATTTATATAACGTAGTAACAATAAACGTCACTAAAACAATGTATAAAAAAGCGATAATCAATTTTCTGTTTATCTGTACAAAACGATTAATCTTTTTAGAAATAAACCTTTGAAACCGGTCCATTAAAAACGTAACAATAAAAGTAATCAATATTAAATTAATCATACTTTTTAGCCCGTATAATATAAGAGCTAAAATTACCAATATAAGGAGCCTTTGAAACCCTCTACTCTGAAAGAAACTTTTCATTTGTATCATTTATTTCAAACCTCCCCCTCTCAGTTTCTTTATCTGTTTTATCATGACTCGTTCTATCAATTCCCATAATAAAGTTGCTCTTTACAACATCTTATGACTGAAACTCTTGAATCTTTCTTTTAACTTCGAAAAGTCCCATTTTCCATCTATATTGTAATATTCTCGAACAACTCCTGCTTCGTATATCATTATGAGTTTCAAAAGTTCTCCATTCACAATCTTATGAGCTCTATCATTCATATGTAAACACTCTCTTTTCATATAATCCATAATGAGAGAGTACAATGTACACTTTTCTTTATATACGTTGTGTTCTTGCTAAATCGTATAATCCCTCTTTATATTTTTACAAATATACAATACTACCACTCTTTTTCTAGATTTTCAGGTTGTAGATTTTTTAAATAATCCAGTTGAATCGTTAAAGATCTTGTCTAATCAAAAACTCTAACCGTGGTTTGCTTAGACCTTTGCTATTTACTTTCCCTTTTTCAGTATGCTTAGACATTTTGAAATGAAAAAAGCAAGAGAACCGTCTTCCATTCCTCTTGCTTTATTCCTCACTCTCTATAGGGAGAATTTCTATCATAACTTTTCGAATTCGGTAATGATTAACCTCATGTACAGTAATTTGAAGGTTTTCAAATTGAAACGTTTTGCCTTCTTTCGGAATTCGCTCAAGCTTTTCAAAAATCCAACCGCCAAGGGTATGAGCTTGCGTTTCAGGCATTGGGACACTAAACAATTTCACGAATTCTTTTAACTTAAACCGGGTATCGACTTTATACAAAGACTCATCCAGCTTTTTCACCATGATTTTCTCATCGTGCTCGTCCCAGATGTCTCCTACCAATACTTCGAGAATATCCTCAAGGGTAATTAATCCAAAGGTTCCTCCAAATTCATCGACTACAATAGCCATTTGACTTTTCGTCCTTTGTAATTTATGCAATAGGGAATCACTACTCATTGACTTCTCAACAAACAGAGGGTATCGTAAAAGGTCTGCAATATTGACCTCATTATGCTGGATAAGCTCAGACATGAATTCACGTTCTGTCAAGAATCCCATAATATTATCGATGTTTTCTTTGTAGACTGGAATTTTCGAATATCTCTCCTTCAAAAAAACTTGTTTAATTTCTTCAATTGATTGGTTTACTTCTACGGCAATAATATCCATACGTGGGGTAAAAATTTCCTCAACCATTATTTCTTTTAACTTCAGGGTCCGGTGAACGAGCTCCTTCTCATCCTTATTAATAATCCCCTCTTTTTCACTGATGTCTACCAATAACTTAATTTCTTCCTCTGTAATAGATGGTAGTTTTTCGTTTTTCCCGAATTTTCTAGAAGTAAATTCTTTCAGCTTATGGTTCAGAAAATTAACCGGCGTTAATAACCTCATTTGCAAAAGTAAACTTCCAGAATATTTCAAAGAATATTTTTCAGCATTTTCATTCGCGATGGTTTTTGGTAAAATTTCGGCAAATATTAAGATGATAATCGTCATGACAATTGTACTAATAAGTAGTCCCGCTCCCTCTCCGAAAAGCTTCGCTGCCACAGTTGTCCCAATACTAGTAGCGGCCACATTCGTAATATTGTTCCCTATTAAAATGGTAGATAAGGCTTCGTCAAAGTGTTCGGTTATATATAAGGCTTTTTTACTGCCTGGTTTGTTTTTACTAGCATAATATCTTAACCTGATTTTATTAACACTTGAGTAAGCCGTTTCTGCCGCTGAATAGTATGTTGATAAATAAAGTGAAACCACAAGCACAATAATTAAGACAATAGTATCCAATATAATTCACACTCCAATTAGATTGAAACAGGCGACAGTTCTTTTACCTCAAATCCAATACCTATTTTTAATCCCAATGAAATAGATTGAAGATTTTTCCGTTACCTATTTTCAGGAAATAAATAGAGTAAGTGAAAAAGGATAAATCCCTTTCTTCGCCCTTATGGAACATCAGTGTGAAACAAGAAAAGCCGCAGCGTGCAAGTAACTGCTACCTCGCCCCAGCCAATGTAGGATGTATTTAAACTTTCTAAATTTAACACATCTGATGTTAGACATCAGGAAAAAAGAGGCATAAGAACCTCCACTTACTCTACTTTTAATATATGAATCTTTTTTAGAAAGGATTGTGGGTTTGTCCACTACCAGATGAACATTTTGAGAAGGTTAATATTGATAGAAGAGGGTTGTCGAAGACTGAAAAGAAGCATAAGAACCACCCTATGCTTCCCTCACCCATTGCAATACTTTGTCGATTTCATTTTTTATATACGTTAACCCTGAATTTTCTAACGCAACCGCTCTTTCCTCAACGAAGACGTTATACTCCACCCAATAACAAATCTTTGTTTAAAAGCACACAAAAAAGGGAAGCTATTTCTGAAACAGCTTCCCTTTTCACTCTCTATTTACTATTAAGAAGGTAGTAATACTTGTTGAACAGTATGGCTATCAACATATTGTTTAAACCTTACAGCTTTTCTATTACGCAATTCCCAAACATGTACAAAATCAGCTTGAAATGCTTTGCCTGTTCTTTTATATACTCCAGAGTATATTCCTTCAGCAATAATGATTTCTTTGCCATTCACCTCATGATACGTATGCACGCTCGCTTTAAAATCATTCCATTCTGATGCCAGATGACTAAAAACATTCTCTATGACAGCTTCTACCCCAACATACGTGCCACCATATGGGAACCCTGCCGCTTCTGTCCACTCTACTTCTTTTGAAAGGGCCTTTATTAAGTACTCTGGACCTTTATACGTACTACGAATGATTTGCAAATTTGTACTTTCCGTCATATATTACTCCCTATACTTCCAAAGATATTTTAGTAAAATTTCACTACATCTTCAGTAGGTAAGAATGTTCTTTCACTCGGTTGTTCATTTGGCTCACCAAATGGCATTTGTCCTACTAAGCTCCATTCTGCTGGAATATTCCATGTTTCTTTCACTTCAGCATCTACAATTGGATTATAGTGTTGTAATGATGCCCCGATTCCCTCTGCAGATAATAGCATCCAGACAGTATGCTGTAACATCGCATTTCCTTGATGAGACCAAAATGGGAATTGTTCTTTATATAATGGTGCATTTTCTTGCATTTGTTTTACTGTCGCTTGATTTTCAAAGAATAATACTGTTCCTACTCCTTCACGGAAACCTTTTAGTCTTTCTACAGTTGCTTCAAAATTTTCTGCTGGTACGCGAGCTCTAAGTGTTTCTTTTACAATATCCCAGAACTTTTCATGCTCTGCATCCATTAATACAACCATACGGCCACTTTGCATATTGAAAGATGTTGGTGCATGTAAAGCTGTTTTTAAAACTTCATTGATTCTTTCTTTTGTAATCGTAGCATTCTTTTTTACTTTACGAATGGAACGACGGTTCACGATTGCCTCTTTTAAGCTTGTTGCAGTTACTGACATGATAATTCCTCCAAATTTATACGCTTTATAATTTATTTAAACAAATCGATTTGACTCTTCAATGAAAAGTGGATTAGCAATATCCATTCGTGTTACATTGCATACCTTCAAATGAATTTGTTTTATCCTTTTCGATTTCTTTATCAATTACTCTTTCTAACGTTTCTTTACTAGCAAGCCCTTGAATAACTTCATCTCCAATCATTACAGTTGGAACAGCCATAATATTCGCTTCATCGTATGCATGTTGAATCGCTTGCTGATGTTTTTCTTTATATTTACGAGTTACTAAAGCATCTTTAAATTCGGCTTCAGGAAGCCCTACTTCTACAGCTAATTTTGTTAATACCTCTATATCTTCAATGTTTTGTTCTTCCTGGAAAAACGCAGTAAACACTCGGTGATGGTACTCATTTCCAAGTCCACGCTCCTTCGCAAATTGGCACCCTTCAAAAGCTAAATGTGTATATGGATGCGGTGAAACACGTGGTAATCGCATTTCAACTCCTAATTTCTTTGCAGTAGGAAGAATGAAAGAATCCCATGACCCTAACTTTTCCGGCTCATTCCAAGGATCTATTTTAGAATATGGACTTGGACGTAATTCAAATGGCATCCATTCGATTTCTACATCTTTCTCCTTCGCTACCTCATCTAATGGCCCTTTTGCTAAAAAGCAAAACGGACAAATAAAATCAGAGTACACTTTCATTTTTACAGTCATATGATTGCACCTTGCCTTCTTTTGATTTCATCAGACGTAACAACTCTAGTTACAGCTATAAGAAAAAAATATACATTCTCTTTTTATCGAGCTTTGCATGTTTCAAGCATTCATTTTCTCTTGTAACGATTCAAACAAATGCTCCATCGTGATATTTTTTAAAACTTCTTCCATCGCAGATTGCGCTTGAACTAAAATCACTTCTAATACAGCTTGAATATTTGCTCCAATTGGACAATCTGGATTGGGTTGTTCATGAATATGAAATAACTTATCTTCCTCAACTACATTTACTGCATGATACACATCTAATAATGTAATTTCATTTAAATCCTTTCGTAATCCAGACCCACCTGGCCCACGATTTACATAAACAAACTTAGCCTGCTTTAAGTAAGACATTATTTTTCGAATTACAACCGGATTTGTATTTACACTCTCAGCCATAAATTCAGAAGTACAAACAGAAGATGGATTGATTTTCAAAATGGATAAAATATGAACAGCTATAGAAAAGCGGCTACTAATTTTCATCGTAATCACCACCTTGTTGTAATCATTATAGTTACAACTTAAATATAAGTCAACCTTTTCTATCATTTTTTTGAACACGTACATAAAGGGTACCTCATTCTTCACCATATGAGGTACCCTTTCATTATTCTACAAATAGCTCTTGAAATTCTTCAATTAACAATTGTACAGCTAATGAAGATTCTTTTAAGGAAGGAACAGCTAACGCAATTTCTCTCCACACTTGTGGTTCTAATTCTCTTGTCTGCACATTCGGCGGTAAATCTGATAAGGATAATTCAGCTAATATAGCTAACCCCAGTCCCTCTTGTATCATATTCAAGGATGTCGTGACAGTCGACACAACGTATTCAATGCGAAGCGGTGCGGAAGCTTGCTTAAACATTTCTATAATTGGTGGCTCATACCCACCTTTACAAATAATGATTGGCTCATTCTCTAAATCTTGAATTGTAATCTTTGTTTTCTTGCATAAAGGATGATCTCCCCTTAAAACAACAACCATTTTCCCCTTCGTTAGCGGTACAATTTCCATTTCTTTATTTGGTAAAATCACAATTCCTACATCAATTACCCGTGACAATAACCACTCTTCTACTTCTTTCAGTGTTCCTTCATAAAGTATTAATTCTAAGTTCGGATATTTCTCACGAAAGATATTAATCATTTTAGGCAGAAAACACGCCGATGCACTAGGAAAACTTCCAATTCGAATTGTACCAACTTCATGGCCTTTCTCCATCGCAACTTCTTGTTCCACTTTTTCAACCCCATTTAAAATTTCCCGAAAATGCACAAGAATCCGATTTCCTATATCAGTCAGAATGAGACCTTTCCTTTTATCACGTATCATAAGTGTTACACCAAGTTCCGATTCAACACTAGAAATAGCATGACTGACAGCTGGTTGCGTCATATTCAATGCTCGAGCTGCCTTCGTAAAACTTCCTAATTCGACTACTTTTACAAAAACTTGAAGTTGTGTAATGGTCATAACTAATTACTTATACTCCTTATAAAAAAGATTCATTTTATTTATCGTGTTCAATATCATATCATAGTGAAATGAAATACAACAAGGAGGTATTATCGTGTCTCAGCTTTCTCGAACAAAAGCAGCCATGATTCTTTCATTTCTCGTTCTGATGTGGGGGATTAATTGGCCCTTATCTAAATTTGCTCTCCATTATACACCACCCGTATTATTTGCAGGGATTAGAACAGTAATAGGAGGATTTATTCTACTTATATTTGCATTACCGAAATACAAACAGTTACATCTAAAAGAAACTTGGCATTTATACTTTATTTCCGCTTTACTCAACATTATTTTATTTTACGGACTACAAACTGTAGGACTTCAGTATATGCCTGCCGGACTCTTTTCCGCTATTGTATTTCTTCAACCTGTCTTACTTGGGATTTTCTCTTGGATTTGGCTTGAAGAAGCAATGTACGGCTTAAAGATTTTTGGTCTTATTCTTGGATTTACGGGTGTTGCTGTTATTAGCTCTAGTGGTTTGACCGGGCACATTTCTATTATCGGCACCTTACTTGCTTTAGGATGTGCAGTTGGGTGGGCGCTTGGTACAGTATTTATCAAAAAGACTGGAAACCGCGTAAATGCAATTTGGATGGTTACACTTCAGCTTATCATTGGAGGATTTTGCTTAATTGGATTTGGTTCTGAATTCGAAAGCTGGTCTAGTATCACATGGAGCATACCATTTGTAATCGTACTATTATTCATTTCAATCTTTGTTATTGCAATGGGTTGGCTTGCCTACTTTACACTTGTCGGAGCTGGAGAAGCAAGCAAAGTCGGAGCCTATACATTTCTTATTCCGCTAATCGCAATTATTGCAAGTTCTATCTTCCTACACGAGGCGATTACAATTAGCTTATTCATCGGGCTTTTATTTATTGTCATAAGCATCTGCTTTGTAAATATAAAACCAAAATCACTCATCATAAAACAATCTATTGAACCCAAAAAATGTTAATAAAATATAAAAAAGAAAGAGTCTATCATCAAATAGACTCTTTCTTTTTTATTGCTTTTTACGACGGGATACAAAGATACATGTACCAAGTGAAACAATAATAGAAAGAATGGATAAGATAATAGCTATTGTTTGCATGCTTATACTTTCTTTCTCTTTCATATCGGGTAGTTTTGACTCTCCATGTTCCCCTGTCAATACTGTACCTTTTGTAATTGTAGTAAGTGAATGTGGTTTATCTGCTTTTTCGTCCCCTGTCCATTCTACGATATCTCCATCTTTGTACTGTTGATAGGCATCCCAAGCCACTTTTTGCTCTTTATCTGGGTTTTTCGCAACAAAAGTAAATCGCTGAAATTGACCGGGTAAAATCCCTTCTCCAGTCGCTTCCCACGTCACAGATTTAATTTTCCCAGATGCATCTTTTTGTGCATCAATCTTCCATCCCGGTACTGGCTCATACTGTTGAAACTCGACTCCCTCTGGTATTTTAAGGATAACTTTTGTAGTTGCTATCTCCTTTTCAACAGGAACCTTTATTGTATACGTTTCCCAAGATTCTACTCCAGAAGTAGCTGGTTTCACCGTTACATGTGCACTAGCAGGTACTGCGAAAAGTCCCATAGCAATTATTGTTGCTATCATTGTTGTTCCTAATTTTTTTATACGCTTCATTTTTCTATTACTCCTTTGTCTTTCTCTACAAACTTTACCTTATCGACCGCCCACCATGAATTTAAAATCCGTATCAAAACTATCAAGAGCTTTCGTTAATCCATGAACATGTATATTCCACTCACCAGTCATATTAATATACATCCCTTCCGCTTGATACAATCCTGGTGAAACCGGCGAAACCTTAAATGTACCTTTTCCCATATCCATTTCTAAAGATCTCGTTGTCAGTACAATTTGTTCCATATCAGTAACAGGCTGTCCATTTGTATCCTTTAAGTCAATGCGGAATGTATTCATTCCCATCTTATTGGGACTTACATGTAAAGTAAGTTCATATCCATTATCGAGTTTTTGACTTCCTGTAAATGGTCCAGTTGGCGGCATTGGTGGTGTTTGTACATTCGTTAAAAAAGCTACTATGATGAAAATTACTATCCCTATACCAAACTCACCTTTCAGCGTAGCCCCCAATTTTTTCTCTTTTCTCATCCTTCCCCTTACGTAATGAATAAGTCCCAATATCCCCATACCAATAAATAAGAGAAATTTTGTTAACAATGCTAACCCATAATTTGTATCAAATAATGAATGGATCGTTGGAATAAAGAAAGTACTATTAAAAAGACCCGTCACAAAAATAACAATAACTGTCCCCATTGCCCATGGTGAAAATTTTTTAATAGCATCCCAATACTTTGTCCATTTCTCTTTCTCATCGTCTTTAGATAAAAGAAGAAGAATCGATGCTAAACCTCCAATCCATAGCGAAGCTGCAAATAGATGTAGAAAATCCATAACGACTGCAACATTTTTATATTTTAGACCATATGCATGACTATTCATCGCCTTCATAATAAGCAATCCAACAAAAAGAAGAATTGGAACTGTCCATGTTTTAAACGATGAGAGCTTTCCTCGTTTTAAGGCAACATATGTAGCAGCGATTAACACAATTGTGAGCGTCATTTGAATTATCCATACATATCCAAAAACAGGTAACTGTAACGTTTCTTTTAATAATGCAGGTTGAAATGCATCTTCCCACGAAACATCAGCATTTATCCTTGCTTGCAAAGGGAGACTAAATAGTAAACTAATGAATATGCCAAACAAAGAAATCCAGATTAATTTATTACCTCTTAATTGCACTTTACTCAAATTTCCCTTATATAGAATAAGATTAAAAAATAAAACACCTATATAGAGAGAAAAACTTGTATATAGAATCCCTCTTTCTATCAGCATATCTAACTGTGGGACATAACCAATTTCTTCTGCTTGTATATCACTCGTTCCCTTTCCCTCTGTCCCAATCTGAAACGGAATGACACCTTGGATTGGATGTCCGTCAGCAGAAATGGCTTTCCACTGAATGGAATACGTACCATTCGGTATATTCTGTTTTACTCCAGCTTCTAATAATTTTTGGTTTTTCTTATCAATGTGAGCATTTTTTAAATCTACTCGTTTCCCTGAAGAATCCCTTACGACTATTGTATTAAAGTGTGAAGACTGAAGCATTTCATCAAATTCAATCCTTACAATAGAAGGGGCTTTCTCTAATGTTTCATTTTCTGCAGGATTCGATTTAACAATATAAGCGTGAGCGGAAGCCGCGTTCGGTACCAACATCATTAACACACATACCATTACCATTACCATCCAGGTTCCTAGTTTTCTTAATACACTCATATTCATTTCACTTCTTTCTTTTGCATCACTGTAATTCCACTTGGAAGTTAATAAAGTATCTATATTTTTATTTTCTTTTCCAGAAATTAACCTCATTAAGTATTAAACAATAAAATACAATCATTATGCACTGTTCACATACCGCCTTGAACTTACACTTATAAAGCTACTATATTTACAAATACGACTTATCTTTAGAAAGTCAGTTACGATTATAGCATATAATATATAAATACAAGCTTTTAAAGAAGAAAAGAAACAGTGAATCATTTGTGAAGAAAGTGTGAAATCTACCTTCATACAGTATAGTTCTTCACAAAAAATGAAAAAGGTATTATGCCAATGCGTAATACCTTTCTCTTCATATACAAATTATTGTTCTTTTGGATAATCACAGTATTCAATAATTGTCCCCTCTGTATCTGCAGGGTTAAGATAAATTAACCTTCTACCGTGCTTATTTATACGGAGTGTATGCTCCAATATTCGAACTCCTTGTTGCTTTAGTTCTTCCAATGCTCGATCCAAATTATCTACACGGTAAGCAATGTGATGTACACCTTTTCCCTTCTGCTTTATAAATCTTGCAATCGGCGAAGTAGTATTATTAGTCGGTGCAAGCAATTCAATTCTGTCTCCATTCACTTCAAGAATAGCTACTTCACTCTCGACACCTGCTGCTTCACTTACATAACGATCTATTAATGTTCCTGATAAGACTTTTTCATAAAAACGTATACTACTATCTATATCACGAACAGCAATACCGATATGATCAATTTTTTTGTTCATTATATTTCTCCTAAATTCACTTTTCTTCTTTAAAATAATATTTACCCGGATAGCCATCTATGAAAGATTCAGATCGCTACATGTATTACATTATACAGGTAATTTTCATTAAAACCCCCATAGTTTATCTTGTATAAGAATAAAAAAGTTGTAGAAACGAATTCTACAACTTTTTTATTGCATACCATTACTTATTTACTTTTGCTACGTTAGAATGAATTTCATTTTTCACTCTCAAATGACTAATACCGTATCCAATAAATCCACCAATAATAGCCGGGAAGATCCACCCTAGACCAACTTCATGCATCGGAAGAAATTTAGTAAATACATGATTCACTACTTGGATATTTACTCCAGCTGCATTTAATCCATCAAATAAGCTTATAATAAACGTTACCAGTAAGCTTACTTGATACACTTCCCTTCTTCCTTTAAATAATGAATGGAAAAATGTTAAAAAGATTAGTACAATCGCTAATGGGTAAATCGCTGTTAATACTGGAACAGAAACTGCAATGAGTTGTGTTAATCCTATATTCGCAACAATTGCACTAAAAACAGATAAAATAACAACGATTTTTTTGTAAGATACCTTTGGAAATAGTTTGTGGAAAAATGAAGAACATGCTGAAACAAGTCCTACACTAGTCGTTAAACAAGCTACTGTAATCATTAACCCTAATAGGATTCCACCATATGAACCAAAGTAATAGTTTGATACTTTCGCTAAAACTTCCCCACCATTTTCTAAATGCCCAAGTTTTGCTACGCTTGAAGCTCCCATATAAGAAAGCGCTGTATACAGAATTGCTAATACTGTCGCTGCAATAATCGTTGCTTTTGCACAAACAGCCATAATTTGTTTTTTCGTTTTTGCACCTTTTTCTTTAATAGCATTAATGATAATGATGCCAAATACGAAAGATGCAAGCGTATCCATTGTTAAGTATCCTTCTTGAACCCCTTTGAAGAAGGCGTTAGATGTATACGTTTCAACAGGTGCTTGCATATCCCCTATCGGATGAATGAAAGCAACAATTACTAAAATTCCAATGAACGTTAGTTTAATTGGCGTCAAGATTTTTCCAACAATATCGACAATTTTCGCAGGATTGAGCGAAAAAAAACAAGTAATGCTAAAAAATATAATTGTAAAAATAATTAAAGGTATAGAACCTAAACTTTCTGGTGCAAAAGGTTTAAGACCAATTTCAAATGAAACGTTACCCGTTCTCGGTATTGCAAATAATGGACCAATTGCTAAATATAAAATTGTTGTAAATACAATTCCAAAAACAGGGTGAACACGACTTGCCAATGATTGTAAATCTTCTTTACCTGAAATTCCAAATGCTAATACACCAAGTAACGGTAACCCAACCCCAGTTACCAAAAACCCCGCATTCGCTGACCAAATATTTGTTCCAGCTGATTGACCTAACATGGCAGGGAAAATTAGATTTCCTGCTCCAAAAAAGAGAGCGAATAACATTAATCCGATAACTACTATGAACGAAAAAGGGACTTTATTCGTCATGATACAACCTCCATTACAAAATACATTATCTCATTTCCATTTTTAACTAATTGAAGATTCTGAATATTTAACTTGAAGTCTAACTATTCTTTTACTTATTATAGTTTGAAGGATAATATATTGCAATATTATTTTCAAACTTTTCTTTTATTTTTTCATTATACATATTTTAACAACATTTAAAAGTTGCAGCATAAACAATCCACATACTATCAACCACTCGCATACCTTTATTAACGATTATATAATTAATAAATGCAACTACAGTTGTTTACGATGCACCTATTCTCAAATTTCACACATACAAATTTCATGACAAAAAAAGTTCTTTACTAATAAAAAACACAGTACTATGGCACAGTTGACATAAAGCGTGCAACAGGAAGGAAGCTTTTTTACAAACATGACCGAACAAACTCTAACAAGAGATCGTTCGGTCATTTTACAGGGGTTACCCTTTTTAAGGGAAAATATATCTATCATGTGTTTTATTTTTTGACAGCATGCAGATAATGAATCGTTTCAAAAGCTGATAGATAATCGCTTCGATTTTCAAAATAAAGTTCATTTATTTTAGTTGGTGATAAATGTTCATAAATTAGCAAATCTGATTTTTCTAACATTTTCTCAATTTCAATATAAGAAAAACACGATTTCATTGGTTCTCCGCTTGCTGAAGCCATTTTCACCATGTTTTCAACTCTATTAGATATACCTTTTTCTTTAAACAGGTTTGCGTCTGCATAATCAAAAACTATGGAACTTCCTGAAGGTACTTTGGCAAATAAATGATCAATCAAACTTGAATTTTCCTCTTTTGTCAAATAATAAGAAACACCTAAAAGACTAAAGAAAGTTTTTTGGTTATCAAATCCTTCATCTATTAGATTTTGATAGGAAAACTTTTTAGTGAAGTCCATAGAAACAAAATGAAGATTATTCGGAATTTTAAAATTAGCTTTTTCCAGCCTTTTCTTTTTAAATTCCTGTGTAGCAGGGTAATCAATTTCAAATATTTCTAGATTGTTTTTTAATTCTGGATGTCGGAAACAGAAAGTATCTAACCCGGCTCCAAGTATGACATATTGTTTTAATCCTAACATAATTTCATGAAGTAATACTTTTTCACAATATGCAGCACGTGCCAAGGGTGTTGGAGAAAGTTGAGTCTGTGTAATCCATTTTAATATTTCTTCTGTGTCTTCCTTAAATTTTTGAGCTATATCTTTGTTGAAGAAATGGATGCCTTGAACCATATTCTCTTTGATATCATTAAATTCTTTTTGTGAAATTAAATCTTTGGCTATATAGTCATCAAAAATTTTAGGTGTATCGAATTTGCTATGATATGCTCTGCCAAAAGCTGATATTAATGCAGTTAAACTGGACTCATCTTTTTTCATTCAAGCACACTCCTTCATTTTAGAACAAAAAATAGGGTTCCCCTGGCCAGGAGAACCCTATTATATAACCGAATTAAATAAAAGTAAATTATAGCATAAATAAATTATTTTGTCAAACTTTACGCTTACGACTATTTCCGTACAAATATTGACACCTGGTAAGTTTTATATGAACAGTCCGCACTTTGCAACAAAATTAACGAGATAATCGTATCGCTTTTTAATAAGACGTAATTGCGATTAATTCATAATGGCAACCTCTCAGCAAATAACTTTTTGTCACCAAACAATAATTTCAAATCACTATAAAAAAGTGTTACGTATCATCGCAACACCTTTCCTCATTTCTCAAACACAAAATTAATTTTATTCTCTTTCCACTCCAGCTTCGCATCAAAGCTTTTATCATTCTTTTTAAAACCTTTAATTAAATCTGTTTGTTCACCTTTTAATAGCTTCGTCATATTCTTTTGCGAAATCGTTTTTCCTAATATTTTTTTGGAGATTGTGAAATCACATTGGGTTGTATTATAGTTTGAACAACCGTAAAAAGTCGATTTATCGATTACATCGCCATCACATTTTTTACATGTTCCGACTTTTTTACCTGTTGTAAATTTCGATCCTTTACGTTCGATTGACTCTACATTCAATCCGGTAAAATCCCATTTCTCAGACATTTCAATCGCATCTTCAATAATTTTGGCTGATAGCTTTTTCGTTTGTTCCATAAAAGTTGCTGGTGAAGCTGTACCTTCTCCAATTTCTGCAAGACGCTGTTCCCACTTTGCCGTCATTTCTGGAGAAGCTAAAATTTTATCCCCAATTGCAGTAATTAATACTTTCCCTTTATCCGTTGCGTATACTTGGTTTTTCTTCACATCAATATACTTACGATCTTTTAGCATTGTAATGATGCCTGCACGAGTTGCTTCTGTACCTAAGCCTTCTGTCTTCTTTAATACTTTCTCAAGCTCTTCATTATCTAAGTACTTTCCAGCCGTCTTCATTAATGTAATAAGTTGTCCTTCTGTATAACGCTTTGGCGGCTGTGTTTTCCCTTCTTTCACTTTCACCTTTACGACTTTTCCTTGTTCACCTTCTGCTACGATTGGAAGAATCGTTTCATCATCTTTATCATCTTGGAAAATAACTTTGCGCCATCCTTCTTGAATTTGTTGTTTCCCTTTTGAAATAAATTCCGCACGTCCATCTACAAGCGTTGTAATTGTTGTATAATCAAAAATCGCAACTTCATAATGTGCCGCAATTAATCGTCTAACAATCATATCGTAAATTTTCTTTTCATCACCAGATAGTTTACTTGGATTTGTTACTTGTTCAGTTGGAATGATGGCGTAGTGATCCGTAACTTTTTTTTCATTCACATACCGCTTATTATTCATAATGGACTCAATCGGTGCAGGTAACAAATCTTTATACTCATCAAACTGGCTTAACTTTTGTAAGATGTCAGGAAACGTCGCTGCTTCTCCTTGTGTTACATAGTTAGAATCCGAACGTGGATACGACACAATCCCTTTTTGATATAACGCTTGTGTAATATCAAGGGTCTTTTTCGGTGAAAATTTAAATGCTTTATTCGCTGTTGCTTGCAGTGATGACAAATTAAATAATAACGGTGGCTGAAACTCTTTCCGCTCCGTTTTCATTTCCTTTACTTCAGCCGGTTTATTTTGACAAAATGCTGCAATTTTATTCGCCATATCAGGATCTTTTAAGCGAGACTCATTATCTTTCTCCCACTTTCCTTCATATTTCTTTCCTTCTATATTAAAGGTTGCAAACACTTCCCAAAACGGCTCTGATTTAAAATTTTCAATTTCCTTTTCACGCTTTACAATTAAAGCTAATGTCGGCGTTTGTACACGGCCAGCCGAAAACACATCATTCATTCCCTTTTTCTTTAACAAAATGCTAAAGACACGTGATGCGTTCATCCCAACGACCCAATCAGCGCATGACCTTGTATATGCTTCATAATACGTATTAATCGTATCTGACTCATCAAGTAAGTTTTTAAACCCTTGATAAATCGCTTGCTTCGTTAAAGACGAAATCCAAAGACGTTTCATCGGTTTTTGTACGTTACAAAGATTGATAATATTTCGTACAATTAATTCCCCTTCACGCCCCGCATCGCCCGCATGAATAATTTCCGTCACTTGCGGATTATGTAACAGCTGTTTCACAACATTAAATTGCTTATATTTTGATTTTGTGACTTCAAATTGAAACCGTTCCGGAATCATTGGCAATGTATTTAATGACCATTTTTTCCACTCGGCATGATAATGTTCTGGATTACATAACTGTGTCAAATGACCAACTGCCCATGTACAGTAAGCTCCATTGGGGAATAACTCATTTGCTTCTACTTCTAAATAACCATCTTTTCGGCGATATTTAAATTGAGAAACAAGAGCTAAACCTTGATCGGGTTTCTCGGCAATAATTAATTTCATTTTATAACTCCCTATCTGAATTCCAGTGTTACTCTCATTTTATCTCTTTTTTATAAGTGATGAAAAAATATCTATCATTTTTATCATTCACAATTTGTCTTATATTTTTTAGACCTATAATATTATACGCTTAACCTTCACACCTTCACAATAAGAACTCATTATATATCATACATATACCTTCTATTATACACTTCTCAAATAAGAAAGACGCCCGAAATCGAGCGCCTTTTACCCTTTATTATTTTGCAATAATCTGTCTTTCCTTCACATATGAATTATATGTTCCCATGAAATTCTCAATCTCTTCAACCGTTCTAATCATGTCTTTTGACAAGTTTTCATATCCTTCTTCAGTAACTAGAATATCCTCTTCGATACGTATTCCAATCGCCTCTTCTTCAATGTATAAACCAGGTTCCACTGTAATGACCATACCAGCCTCTAGCACTCGGTCTTTGTATGAACCTACATCGTGAGTATCCAAACCAAGGAAATAGCTCACTCCATGATAATAATAATTGGATAGTTCCGAGCTCTCTTGAATTAAACCGATTTTCTTGCACTCTTCAGCGAGCACCTTTTTTGCATGTTCATTTAACGCAGCGAATTTTAATCCCGTCTTCACGATCTCAATTGTTTCTCTCAATGCTTTTAACACAATATTATAAATCTGTTTTTGGCGATTCGAAAATGTTCCACTTGCAGGGAACGTATAGCTAATGTCAGCATTATAGTAGTCCTTCTGAGCTCCAAGATCAAGCAACACCAGGTCGCCTTTATTAATTTTGGAATCATTATCTTCATAATGTAGCACAGTTGCATTTTTACCACTCGCTAAAATCGTAGTGAACTCCCCCCACTTAACAACCTTACAGTTTGTTTGAAGTGAGGGCTTCAAAAGCCAAAAGACTTTCTCTTTTATTGCTCCTTCACCTACAAGCCTACTGGCTCATGTCCAAAGCCTTGTATTCGCGGCGTCCCTACCGCTACCAAAAATCGATACAAACTATGCGAGCAGACCTTGTTCGTGTAAAACACGAAGGCCATAATATTTTAGATTCCGACCCGCATTGTAATCTCTATCGATTTTCGTGCCACAATTGTCACACGTATAGATTCTTTCCGATAACTTCAACATCTCTTTTTTGTGATGACACGTACTACATAATTTACTTGATGCAAAATACGGATCTGCAACAATGTAATGTTTACCTTTTTTCTTAGATTTGTATTGCAACATCGTACGAAACATACCAAATCCATTGTCGTGTAGTTTTTTTCCTAAACGTAAACATTGCGCCAAGTTATTTAAGTTCAAATCTTCTACAACAATAGCATGGTAATCATTGGTTATCTGATTACTTTTCTTGTGTAGAAAATCTTTTCTTTGGTTTTTTGCTTTTGTTGTTACTTTTTGATATCCCTTCACTTGTTTTTCATAATTCTGACTATATAGGGTGTGCCCTGCTTCATCTGTTTTCGCATGATTCTTCTTGCGCGCTAAGGATTTGTTCATTCTTCGTTGTCGTTTTTCAATGATTTTGTTGTATCGGCTATACTGCGCGGTTCGTCCTTCGCTGTCTACATACAATTCACTTTGACTGTAATCTAATCCAATTACCTCTTCAGAAGTAAGGAATTCTACCTGTTTTTCATGTGGACAAAACGAATCAACAGAAAGAGAAACAATGTAGTTCGTGCCTTCTCGTTTCACGGTTGCTTTTTTATGATCCCGCCAATCGATAATTCTCGGTGAAGATGAATCGAAATACCTTCTTGGAACTTCGGAATACATAACACATAAGATTCATTTACTTGCTTCATTTTAATATTTCCATTTGTTTGATTTGTCGTATAGCTGAATTTTCCTTGTTTTTTACTGTGGAACTTGGGCATACCTTTGATGTCTTTTAACGTGGGAACATATCCGATTGTTTTCATCTTTTTTCGCACTGCTTTTTTGTATTGTACGGGGCGTTTTGCATACGTCTCATTATATTTTTTAATGGCTGCCTGGAATCTCATTTTTGCGTCATTATACACAAAAGAATCGTTACTCTTATCTAAGTAATCATATTTAGCAGTAATCGTTGTGTGATTCGGCACCTTATAACGAATGAACCCACCTTCAAAGGCAATCGATTCTAGATATTCATACAAACCAGAAACATATTCGTTATACACTTTTCGTTCACATCCGAACGCTTTTTCTAATCTTGCGGCTTGTTCTTGTGTGGGGAAAAGGGCGTATCAAAAGGCATAGGTGACCCATCCATCTGGCAGTGACTTTTTCGTTCCTTTGATATATACACCCTCTTTTGTGGTTGCCATATACGTTCTCCTTTCTTTCTATTTTCATATTTATTATATCGTATAGGATCAAAAAATCGTGTACAAAAAACATGTAAGCTACCGCCTACCGAAAATTCACCCCCCACCTACTCGCTGGGCCACGCCCTTCTCGCTCCTTGAGGAAGGGGACTTCTTTTCGGAACATATGTTAAAAGAAAAAGACCCCTTTTATAAAGCGGCCTTTTTCCTAAAAGATAATTGAGATTATCTTTTAGTTCACATCATATCCTTGATCTTCAATAACTTCTTTCATTTTGTCTGCATCTACTTTTGCGTTATCATACTCTACATTTACAGTTCCTTCTTGTAAATGCACCTCAACATTTTGTACTCCTTCTAACTCTGTTAGTGCATTTGTTACTGCCATTTTACAGTGGTTACATGTCATTCCTTGTACATTTAATGTGATAGTCATCATACATTCCTCCATTTAATTTATATTTTGACGCGTTTCAAGCGAAGCGCGTTAGTCACAACAGATACTGAGCTAAATGCCATTGCAGCCCCTGCTACCCAAGGCTCTAATAATCCAGCCGCAGCTACCGGAATTCCAATTGCATTATAGAATAGTGCCCAAAATAAATTTTGACGAATATTTTTCATTGTCTTACGACTTAATTCAATCGCTTTTGGTATATGTGACAAGTCACCGCCAACTAAAGTGACATCTGCAGTTTCAATCGCTACATCCGCACCAGTTCCAATCGCCATACCAATATCAGCTTTCGCAAGAGCCGGCGCATCATTGATACCGTCTCCTACCATCGCTACTCGTTTCCCTTGCTTTTGTAAATCATCTACAATTTTAGCTTTATCTTCTGGTAATACCTCTGCATATACATGATCAACATCAACTAGCTTCGCAATCGCTTCAGCTGTACGTTTATTATCCCCCGTCACCATGTATACTTCAATCCCTATTTCTTTTAATGTTTGAATCGTATACTTTGAGCTTTCTTTTACTGTATCAGCTACAGCGATCATTCCAGCAAGTTTCCCATCAATTGCGACAAGCATTGCTGTTTTACCTTGATACTCTAATTCTTTCATAACTTCTTCATGTTGTGATATTTCTACTGATTGTTCATTCATTAATTTACGTGTTCCAACAAGAACCTTTTTATCTTCAATGCTTGCTTCAATCCCATGGCCTGGAATTGCTGAAAAATGTTTTAAATCTTTCAAGACAATTTCATTTTTCTTTCCATATTCAACTATGGCATGCGCTAATGGATGTTCAGAAGCACTTTCAGCTGAAATAGCATAATCGAGCATACCTTCTTCAAATTCTAACACATCAGTAACTTCCGGTTTCCCTTTTGTTACTGTTCCTGTTTTATCAAGTAACACAGCATTGATTTTATGCGTCCCTTCTAAAAATTCACCTCCTTTAAAGAGAATTCCTTTCTCTGCTCCCTTTCCTGTACCAACCATAATAGAAGTTGGTGTAGCCAGACCTAACGCACATGGACAAGCAATTACAAGGATAGCAATCCCAACTTCCAATGCTTTTGGTAAATCCCCTGGTGTGATAAAGAAATACCATACAATAAAAGCAACTAAGGCAATAGCTACAACAATCGGTACAAAAATACCTGAAATAACATCTGCTAATCTTTGAATAGGCGCTTTAGAACCTTGCGCTTCTTCAACAATTTTGATAATGCCTGCTAAAGCTGTATCTTTTCCAACCTTTTCAGCTCTAATAGTCAGAACACCGTTTGCGTTAATAGTAGCGCCAATAACAGCGTCTCCCTCTTTTTTATCAACTGGAATAGATTCTCCAGTAATCATAGATTCATCAACGGAAGATACCCCTGAAGTTACCATACCATCCACAGGTATTTTTTCACCTGGTTTTACAATAATCGTATCTCCAATAACTACTTCTTCAAGGGGTACTCGTATTTCTTGACCATTACGCACAACAAGTGCATCTTTAGCCTGTAAACTCAATAATTTAGAAATCGCTTCTGTTGTACGTCCTTTTGCTAATGTTTCAAAATACTTTCCAACTAAAATTAATGTGATTAAAACTGCACTTGTTTCAAAGTAAAGATCCGGCACATACGCAGGATTTCCCAATGTTTTCAATGCCTCATATAAGCTATAAAAGTAAGCTGCTGATGTTCCTAAGGCAACTAGTACATCCATATTCGCGCTTTTGTTTCTAAGAGCACGATAAGCACCAACATAGAAATGACCACCAATATAAAATTGAACCGGCGTTGCTAATAGAAGTTGAAACCATGGATTCATTAAAATATGTGGCATCGGTAGACCCGTATCAAATGGCATATGCCCTACCATTGTATAGAGTAAAGGTAAGGATAAGATAATAGAAATGATAAGTTGACGCTTCTTCTCCTTAATTACCTCTTCTTTTCTCTCTGAACGATCTACATCTTCACTACGTATTTGTCCCTTATACCCCGTTTTCTTTATTTTTTCTAAGATTTTTTCTGTAGAAAGTAAGCCTTCATTGTATTCTACAACCGCGCTGTTTGTAGCTAAATTTACAGTTGCATTCGAAACGCCTTCCATTTTGTTTAACACTTTTTCAATTCGAGTTGCACAAGCTGCACATGTCATTCCTTCAATATCTAACGTAACTTTTTCCTCCGCTACGTTATAGCCTAGTTTTTTAATTCTATTTTTTATAGTAGAGATTTCTTGCTGGGATGGATCATATTTGATACTTGCTTTCTCCATAGCTAAATTTACATTAGCTTCTACTCCATCCATTTTATTTAATACTTTTTCAATCCGAGTTGCACAAGCTGCACATGTCATTCCTGTAACGCCAAGCGTAACATGTTTTTGTTTATCCATTGTATACCCCTCCTACTTTGAAAATTGTTTCATGACATTCATCAATTCTTGAATAGACTCATCTCCATTCCCTTCATGAATCGCCTTTGCTACACAATGTTTTGTATGACGTTCTAACAAAGAAAAACCTACCTTATTTAAAGCTGCATTAATTGCTGAAATTTGAATTAAAATATCAACACAGTACCGATTATCTTCCACCATTTTTTGAACCCCACGGACTTGCCCTTCAATACGCTTTAAACGTTTTATAACATTTTGAACTTCCTCTTCTGTTCGAGGAACCATTTTTGGATTTGTTTCATTCCCTTCACAATGCCCCATCAATATCACCTCAGTTATTGAAATTAGCTTTCTTTACATACATTATACGGGTAAGGGGTATAATTTGCAACTGATTACAAGCCTATTTTTAAAAATTTTTAAGCATATGCTATTGTATCGATGATTCTGTCTTTTTCATAATGCTGAAATAATCATCTCTATAATGAATCTCATTTATCGTTAAACCTTCTAAATTATGCAGATACTTTGCAGATATATATAGGCATAAATATTCTATACTCCCTCATATGATGAAGTGAACAAAAGGACAGGGAGGTATTACTATATCCACTTATACATTGACTACCTTAACACTTTGTTTTATCTTGGTTCTTTCTACTGCTTATATTTCTAAATCCAAAGGTACCCTAATGGAGTATATGGTATTTATTATGTCTTTTAGTATGAGCATAGGATTAAGTATCGGATTTTATTTTGGTATTATTTTCAAAGGCGACTTGTTATATTCTACTTTGTTTTCTATTTTGATTAGTAGCATAATTGGATTTTTAGTTGGGCTCCGTTTTCATCTATACTCTGCTTTAGAAGGCATGTTCTCTGGAATGATGGCTAGTATGATGGGAACTATGATTACAGAAATGTTAAGCGCTCAACAAGCACACAGTATACTTCTTATTAGTATCATGCTTACGATAACCATTACTACATCATGCATCATCCAATTCTTATCAGAAGCTTTTTCTTCCTATATTCATCGCTGGTTCCTATTATTACTTTCAATTGGCACAGCAATTGTTCTAACTGTATTTGTAACATTCCCAGAGCATACCCCCTCACTTCCAACCAAACATGAACAACATATATATAACAACTAACACCTATAATCAATTCTCTCAACGTTTTATAATATTGGGAGAAAAAGACTCAGTGCAACAATTTAAAACCCACAAATACTGGATAATATATACAAAACGTTTAGCAGCTTTTCCACAAGCAATGATCCAAATCTTGTTTGTTTTGCGAATTACTTTGTCGCTCATGAAATTTAGTGCTGAAGGTTTAGTTAAAAGAAATGAAAACGAGCAGTTTCGATATTGTAGTTTCGAAACTGCTCGTTTTCATTTCTTACTTTTTTAAATTACTTTACATAAACACAGTACACTTTAATTATTTTCTCGTCAAAAAAATATTTTTCTTTTTATCCTGCATCAATAGCAAGCCCTCATTGACCTATTCCCCCTTTCACTTTATTTAGATGAGGAGGCTTCCCAGTTAAAATGGTTAATAAAAAGCGTATGCTTATAGAAAGAAACATACGCTTCACCTTAAAATATTTCATTACATAAATACAGTAATACCAATACATTACATATTCAAAAACTTAACACATACCGGGTCAGGTACTACAACATCAGACTGCAAAAGCTTTAATTTTCCAAAAGACTCGTCTCTTGAAAATAGCACAAGGTTATTAGTTCTTTCGTTTATAACGATAAGGAATTTCTCAGTAGGATCTAATATGAAATCTCGGGGCCAATCCCCCTCTGTATATACAGATTCAACAAAAGTAAGCTCCCCTGAATCTTGATTCACACTGAAAACAGCAATACTATTATGCCCTCTGTTTGC
Organism: Bacillus sp. Medicinal_06; assembly: GCF_056711665.1. Lineage (NCBI taxonomy): Bacteria > Bacillati > Bacillota > Bacilli > Caryophanales > Bacillaceae > Bacillus > Bacillus sp. Medicinal_06. Next base: position 590,627 of record NZ_JBWYHD010000003.1, read on the forward strand.
TGCATATACAAAACGACCATCGGAAGATATGTGAATTGCACTCCCTTGATTATTTCCACTATATTCATTTGGAATAGTGGAGATATATTGAACTTCTTTAAATCCACCATTCTCAGCATTATATGTTAAAACGATTACCTGCGAACTCAGTTCTGTCATCACATAGACGTATCTTCCATTTGGATGAAATACAAGATGCCTTGGACCACTTCCAGGCTGAACTGACGATCGATTAACTTCTGTTAAAATACCGCTACTTACTTTATACGTAATTAATTGATCAATTCCCAAGTCCACAGCTACTACGTATTTATGATCAGGCGTAAATCCAGCGTAATGGGTATGTGGCTTTTCTTGTCTCTCTTTATTTGGACCTGAACCTTTATGCTCTATAATAGATGTCGCCGAATCTAAAGCTCCATCTTCTCTATTTACTATATAAGATTCAATTGTCCCTTTATGATAGTTTGCCGTAACTACTACTTGATTTGTTTTATCAATACTCACATGACATGGTGATGCCCCATCTAATACTTGGCTATTTATTACTTCAAGACTGTTAATAGGATGGTTAATAGAAAAAGCTGCTACTCCACCTGATTCACCTTTTTTTATGACGGAATATAAAAATTGATTATCTTCGCTAATAGCTAAATATGTAGGATTATCTAATTTAGCCGCTAGACTAACCTCTTTAATTGTCGCTGCCCTTGTATCCAATGTAAATTTGTAAATCCCTTCGCTATCCCCTCGCGTATATGTTCCGATATACCCAAGCAATTTACCGTTATTCATTCTTAATATCCTCCCTTAAAATAATTTAACCCGCATTAACGAATAATAAGCCCCCGCCGTAACATGTAACAATTGCAAAGATATTAAATAGGGATCAACTATCTATAAAGTGAAACTTCAATCAGTGGGGGTTTTCTCCATCCCCTACTGATTGTTAGTTAAACCAATCGGGCTTTTATGGGCTTGTTTATCTCCTACCTAAACTTCTTCGTATTCTCTTCAGTTTTGAGGTGGGAGTATTACAGCCCGTTAAAGCGGGGTAAACGTGCAATGGTGAGGTCTAATCAACGTTTCACTTTACGACATTCTACCACAAAAATGGAATTAAAATCCCTTTCATAGAACTAACAACAACCATAGACACATAATCCTACACAAATAATTCTTTTCATAAAAAAGCTCCCTTATCAAAATCGTAGCCAAAGTCTCGATAAGGGTCTAAATTTTTAACATTTACAATTTTATCTCGCATTAACAGGCAGTAAAACTCTCACCTCAACATTCCGCGAAAGCAAGGAGGTTAGGTCTGCCCATAAAAGTCTAATCGGTGAAGGATAATAATCAGTGGAGGATAAAGAAAATCCCACTGATTAAAGTTTCACTTTATTTGGATAAGCGCTTCATCAATTCCGCTTTTTCTGCTTCAAAACCTGGCTTACCAAGTAAGGCAAACATATTCTTTTTATATGCTTCAACTCCTGGTTGATTAAATGGATTTACCCCTAGCAACAATCCACTAATTCCACAAGCTTTCTCAAAGAAGTACACCATTTCACCAAATGTAAATTCATTCAATTGATCTAATTCAACAACCATGTTTGGTACACCACCATCTACATGAGCTAATACTGTTCCTTGGAACGCTTTTTTGTTAATTTCATCCATTGTTTTTCCAGCTAAAAAGTTCAAACCATCCAGGTTTGCTGATTCTACAACACTATTCTTGGAGAGTACTATTTTACATTATTATACCAATTGGGATAATAGATTTAATTTTAGCTTTCTTCTTTTTACGTAATGTTACAGAAAAGGGAAATCCAAAGTTTGATCTACTAGGTGTCATTACATCGACAATTGGTTTAGGTTCACTATTATATGGTTTTTCTATGGCCGGTAGCGTAGGTTAGAGTGCTCAACAAGTTATTATTACAATCACAATTGGTTTTATTTTTATCGGTCTATTTATATGGAGAGAGTTAGTAGCTGAACAACCAATGCTAAACTTATCCGTATTTAAAAACAAACAGTTTTCTATAACGATTGGAATCGGTGCTTTTGTTGCACTTGCAATGTATAGTGTTGAACTCCTAACACCTGTATATATTCAAAATATTTTAGGCCATTCTACATTTCAAACAGGATTAATCTTATTACCTGGTGCAATTGTGATGGGAATTATGTCACCTATAACCGGTATTATTTTAGATCGTTATGGCATACGTCCATTAACTTTTATTGGAATGCTTACGATTATAGGAACATCTTGGCTGTATACAACTTTAAGTTTGGATTCCAGTTTATTATATGTAACCGTTCTGTACTCTACTTTTATGTTCGGTATCTCATTTATTATGATGACCGTAATGACATTTGGATTAAATCAACTTCCGCCCTCTATGAGTCGTCATGGTGCTGCAGCAGCTAATACAGCTCGTATGGTTTCTGGTGCAATTGGCACAGCATTATTGACCACTGTTATGTCGACACAAACGAAAAATTATTTACCTGAATTAATAGGTAAATTACCAAAAATGGAAGCTATAAAAGAAGCAAATATTTTAGGAATGCAAGATGCTAACTACTATATTAGCAGTTATCGTATTTATTATGATCTTATTTCTAAAAAAGAAGTAACTAGAACGAATGGTGATTTGGATTAAACTCTCTACCACATCATCAAATTGTATTCATCATATAGAAAATTCAAACGACCCATGATCTTTATACTCTCGATGACTCCTATGAATATTCCCCACACAGCATCTCTTATTTATTTCGTAAAACCTTTAACGCATCACTCCACGCAATAACTTGATCGATCATGTTATTGACTGCGCCTTCATGGTGCGCAGCAGGTTTAAAAACAGTAAAGTTCTCAAAATCTGTGAATAACGAAAATCCGACTTGGTTACGCACATCAGCAACCTGCAGCTCACCCATGATTAATCTTAAATTCTCTATTGCACGAGATCCCCCCATTCCACCGTACCCTACAAAACCAGCTGCTTTATTATTCCACTCATTATATAAATAATCCAGTGCGTTCTTAAGCGCTCCCGATGTTGCATGGTTATACTCAGGTGTCACAAAAACATACCCATCAAGTGACCCAATTTTTCCAGACCATACCTTTGTATGTGACTTAGTATATTGTCCAGTCGCTGGAGAACCCGGCTCATCCAACAATGGCAAATTATAATCAGCAATATCAACAAGTTCAAACTCAGCGTCACTGCGTTTCTTTGCCATATCGTATACCCATTTAGCAACTGCTTCACCGTTACGCCCTGGACGTGTACTTCCAATAATAATTCCTATTCTAGTCATGTCTTTCCTCCATATTCATCGTAATATAAATGCAGATAGAGAGTTAAAAAGTCCATCTGTATTTTATAATTTCACAATCCATAGCTTTTACTTTTTGTATACATGTTATTCACTTTAAAACGAATCATAGATTTAAAAATGATTTACACGCTTCTACTCATCTAGTTTTTACCGATTTCAATAAAAGAGCTAGTCTTCAAAATTGAAGACTAGCTTTTTTTAACTCGCTTTAAAGCCGCCACCTAACACATCACGTACATCGTGAATAACAACGAATGCATTTTCGTCTTTTTGACTCACGACTTTCTTTAATTGCATAAGTTCTTGTTTATTAATGACAATATATAATACTTCTTTATTATTTCCTGTATAACCGCCCTTTCCCTCTAATACTGTTACACCACGTGTCATATTCTTCATAATAGATTCTCTAATCATGTCTGGATTGTTTGAAATAATTGTTACAGCCGTCTTTGTATTCAATCCTTCTACAATAAAATCAATAACCTTTGCACCGATAAATACCGCTACAAGCGTATACATCGCTTTTTCCTGTCCAATAATAAATACTGAACCTGCAATAACGACGATATCAATAATTAATACACCTTTTCCAACACTCCAGCCTAAATATTGGTTTGCTAATTGTGCTATGATTGCAGATCCACCTGATGTACCACCTGCACGGAACATAAATCCTAAACCAACGCCAACGAAAACACCCGCAAATAGAGCAGCTAATAATGTATCATGATTTACCGGAGTCGCAATATCTTCTGTGATATATAAAAAGAAAGATGAAGAGACAATACCAAGTATTGTATACACCATTGTCTTTTTATCAAAAAACTTATACCCAATTGCAAGTAGTACTGCATTTATTAACAGGTTTACAGTGCCTGGTGACCATTCAAATAAATAATATGTAATAACTGTAAGTCCAATAATGCCACCTTCAGATAATCGATTTGGAATCGCAAAAAAGTTAATTCCAATCGCAAATAATAATGATCCAATTACGACAAGCGCTACTTCTTTTACTCTCTCATTCATTACTCTATCATTCATTCTTTTTCCCCCTATCTACCCCAATATATATTTTTTCAGCTACTTTTAGATCAGAGAATCAAGCGAATTCTTTCCATTTCTCTGCATGCTTTTCTATCATTTCAATTAATTTCTTCATTGCAGGAGTTAACCATTTACTTTTGTGATATGCCAATTCAGTTGTGACGAAATCTTCACTATACGTCCATGGTAATACACTAAGCTTACCTTGCTCGACTTCTTCTTTTACCGTTATAAACGGTAAATAAGATATCCCTAGCCCACACATAACAGTTTGCTTAATCGCTTCAATACTCCAAAAATGAATATGAGAACAATTAATACCATCTTCTTTAATCCGTCTTTCTAACAAATCTCGATAGCTCCCTGGCTCTGTAAGCAACAACATTTCTCCTTCTAAATCAGCAGGGCTAACGCTCACTTTTTTTGTGAGTGAATGTTTCGGCGGAGCAATAAGCACAATCTTCTCTTGAACAAGAGAATGGGTAACGATATCCGCACCTAGTTGTTCTGGATGTGTAAATAAAGCGAAATCAAATTTCCCTGATTTTAGCTCATTGTGCAATTCTTGACTCTCTGATGGTTGTAAAATGATATGTACTTGCGGGTACTTCCTTTTAAATTCATATAAAACAGCAGGTAATCGATAAATCATTAAAGACTCATTTGCTCCAATGCGTATTGTCCCTGAAAATTCCCCGTTCATTTGAGATGATTCCAATGCTTCATTTGATAATTCCAATATTTTATGCGCATAAGAAAGCATATGCTCCCCTATATCAGTTAAAATTACTTTTTTACCAAGGCGATCAAATAATGGATTCCCAATCTCTTCTTCTAACGATCGAATATGATTGGTGATTGTCGATTGCGTATACCCAAGTTGTTCTCCAGCCCGTGTAAAGCCACCGCTTTCCGCTACAATAATAAAAGTTTTCAAATGGCGCAGCTCCATACTTACTCCTCCTGTTGTACGATCCTATATCTTCTCGATTTTTTTCTTTTTATAACCATATCTCTATATTAATGAGAAAATGAATATGTAAGTTATATCGTTTTCCATTTACTCGAAAACGCAGTCTATTATGTAACGAGACACCAACAAAAATAATCATTCTCATGAATTTAGTTGGTTTTACACACAAACTCACATATGTTCACACTGAGCAAGTCTCTGAGGACCTTTTATTCTCTATTTAAATCATCCATGAAACAGCTGTTCCTTTACACTCATCTAATCGCTATTATATATTTAGACTACAAATAAATAAAATGAATTATTTTAATAGAAATCATTTATAAAAATGATGGGTAAATTAAATATACTACAATTAGACACTCTTCTTTCAAAAAGAGCGTCTTTTTTATTTGCCACTATTGACATAATCAAACAAAAACATTACAATAACTTTAAATTAGTAAGTTACTAATTTAAAGTTAAAAACGAGAGGTGAGTATAATGAAAAATATATTATTTCGCATTAATGAACTAGCAAAAAAAGAAAGAACTTCCGGGCTAAAAGAAACTGAAAAACAGGAACAACAGATGTTACGACAAAGCTATATGAAAGAATTTCGCGGGAGTTTAGACTCTATTTTATTAAACACAACAATTGTGGATCCTAACGGAGAAAACGTAACTCCGCTTGCTTTACAGCATGCAAAAAATCGCTTGAAACTTGGAAAATGAATACTCAAATGGATGTAACGAAAAAATTTGATAAAACATAAAAAGAGCCTAATTTCTATCTTTAGAAATCATGGCTCTTTTTAACATATAATCTCATTGTCTCTAATCCGATTACTTCATAATTTAAAACACTTTTACACTCAAGATAAATCCGCTATTGTAAAAGCACCTGGCAACAATTGTTCCACCGTTACTTCTTTTTCATCACCTTTTTGATTTGTTAGTAATACCGGCATTTGGGGATCACAAAACTCGGCAATAACTTGTCTACAAGCCCCGCATGGCGAAATCGGGCCATCTGTTTCACCCGTGATTACCAAATAACTGAAATCACGTTCCCCTTCTGATACCGCTTTGAATATAGCTGTTCTTTCCGCACAATTACATAAACCGTAAGAAGCGTTTTCTATGTTACAACCGGTATACACTTTACCTTCTTTCGTAACTAACGCTGCACCAACAGGGAATTTAGAATATGGAATATAAGCTTTTTCTAACATTTTAGTCGCTTCTTCAATATATCTTTTTTTATCCATGTTATTTCCTCCTCAAAGTACAGTTCATTTTAATAGTTCTTAATCAGTAATAATTGTATGAATTAATTTAGGAGTTTCAGCATTTTCTGATACAGAAATGTTTTCATAAATTTTAGCTTTTACATCTTCTACGTTTTCACGATTTGCATAAATCGTAACAAGTGGTTCTCCTTCTTTAACAACTTCTCCCACTTTTTTGCGTAGCATTAAGCCAACCACTAAATCAATTTCATCTTCTTTTGTTGCACGACCTGCACCTAGAAGCATAGCAGCAATACCAATTTCATCAGCCACAATGTTAGAAACCACACCTGAAGTTTTAGCTGGCACATCAATTACATATTTTGCTTGTGGTAACTTTTCTGGATGATCTACAATTGAGCTATCTCCGCCTTGATTGCTTAAAAACTCTTTAAATTTCTCAATTGCTTTTCCGTTCTTCATAACTTCTATTAACATTTCACGTGCTTCTTCTAATGTATTTGCTTTTTTACCAAGCACAACCATTTGACTTCCTAATACAAGCACTAATTCTGTTAAGTCTTCTGGTCCTTCTCCTTTTAGCGTATCAATTGCTTCCTTCACTTCAAGAGCATTACCAATTGCAAAGCCCAGCGGTTGTGACATATCTGAAATAACAGCCATTGTTTGACGTCCAACATTATTTCCGATTCGTACCATCGCATGTGCTAATTCTTTTGCATCCTCTTCTGTTTTCATAAATGCACCTGCACCTGTCTTAACATCAAGAACAATTGCATCAGCACCAGCTGCAATTTTTTTACTCATAATTGAACTTGCGATTAACGGAATGGAATTCACTGTTCCAGTTACATCGCGTAATGCATAGATTTTTTTATCAGCAGGTGTTAAATTTCCTGTTTGTCCAATAACTGCAACTTTATCACGGTTCACTAAATCAATAAATTGTTCTTTCGTAATTTCAACATGGAAGCCTTCTACTGCTTCTAATTTATCAATCGTACCACCTGTATGTCCTAAACCTCGACCAGACATTTTTGCAACTGGTACATCTAACGCAGCTACTAATGGTCCTAAAACTAATGTTGTTGTATCCCCAACACCGCCAGTTGAATGTTTGTCTACTTTAACTCCTTCAATCTCTGATAAATCAATTGTTTCTCCTGAATTTACCATAGCCATCGTTAAATCAGCACGTTCTCGATCAGACATGTCTTTGAAAAAGATAGCCATTGCCAGTGCACTCACTTGATAATCAGGTATTGATCCATCTGTATATCCTTTAATAAAGAACCCGATCTCCTCTGTTGTTAACTCTTTACCATCACGTTTTTTCGCAATAATATCTACCATTCTCATCTTAATCACCATTCCTTTTTTGTATTCTATGAAACTTTTAATATATTAAACCAACAATCGTTGCCGATAAGAAACTTACTAACGTTGCACCGAAAAGTAATTTCAAACCGAATCTTGCTACTACATTCCCTTGTTTTTCATTTAAGCTCTTAACAGCTCCTGCAATAATTCCAATTGAAGAGAAATTCGCAAATGAAACAAGGAACACGGATATAATAGCTGTTGTTCTTCCAGAGAAATTAAAGTTTCCTTGTGCTAAATTTGTCATAGCTACAAATTCATTTGATACAAGTTTCGTCGCCATGATGTTACCTGCGTTCACAGCTTCATGCCAAGGAACTCCCATAATAAATGCAAACGGCGCAAATACATAACCAAGAATTTCTTGGAATGAGATACCAATTACACCTTTAAACACAGCATTAACGAAAGCGATTAAAGCAACAAATCCAATTAACATAGCTGCTACTGTAATAGCAACTTTAAAGCCATCTATTATATATTCGCCTAACACTTCAAAAAAGCTCTTTTTCTCTTCCTCTTGTACTTCTAACATATCCTCCTCTTCAGTAACCTCGTAAGGGTTAATGATAGAAGCAATAATAAATCCACCAAACAAGTTAAGTACTAAAGCGGTTACAACATACTGCGGTTTTAATAAAACCATGTACGATCCAACGATGGACATCGAAACTGTAGACATTGCAGACGCACACAATGTATATAATCTTCTTTCCGATAGCAAACCTAGTTGCTTCTTAACAGAAATAAACACTTCTGATTGTCCTAAAATTGCTGAAGCCACCGCATTATACGATTCAAGTTTCCCCATCCCATTTATTTTACTTAAAGCTAAACCAATATATTTCACAATAAATGGTAACACCTTAATGTGTTGCAGGATTCCGATTAAAGCTGATATAAAAACAATTGGCATTAATACCCCTAAAAAGAACGAAAATTCTTTTTGATTCACTAACCCGCCAAATACGAAATTAACACCATCACCAGCATACTTTAACAATTGTCCAAAACCATCTGCAATTCCAGCGATTAGTACATTTCCAATGCTTGTGTTTAATAATAAGAAACCTAAAATAAACTGAAGCACAACCATCGTTATAATAGGACGATATTTCACTTTTTTTCTATTATTACTAGCAAGCCATGCAATACCTAACACAATAATCAAGCCTATGATACCGATTACATATTTCATAACATTCTCCCTCCTTTTCCGTATCCGCTTACATATTTTCAATTATTAAAGTAATAGATACACTATGCTCTTTAACATTTTGTGTATCTATTACTTCCCATTCCTTATGAATTAGTAGTTATCTGAAGCGCCTTCTTGATCATTTAATACGATTGCAACACTTGCACTTGCACCGATTCGAGAAGCACCAGCTTCAATCATCTTTTCTGCATCTTCACGTGTACGAACGCCACCTGATGCTTTCACACCAACATTTGCTCCAACAGTTTTGCGCATTAATGCGATATCTTCAGCAGTCGCTCCACCAGTTGAGAATCCAGTTGAAGTTTTTACAAAATCAGCACCAGCTTTTACAGATAATTCACAAGCACGAACTTTTTCTTCGTCTGTTAATAAACAAGTTTCAATGATAACTTTTACAAGCGCTTTTCCTTTTGCAGCTTGTACAACTTCACGAATATCTTTTTCAACAAATTCATTGTCACCATCTTTTAAAGCACCAACATTAATCACCATATCTACTTCAGTTGCGCCTTTTGCAATTACATCTTTTGTTTCAAATACTTTTGTTTCAGTTGTATTTGCACCTAAAGGGAATCCGATAACTGTACAAATATCTACATCATGTCCTGCTAATTCTTCAGCAGCTAATTTCACCCATGTAGGATTAATACAAACAGAAGCGAAATTGTATTTCTTTGCTTCTTCTAAAACTTTCATTACATCTTCTTTTTTCGTATTTGGTTTTAAAACTGTATGATCAATTAACTTTGCAATGTTCATTTTCTTCACTCCTCATATCTTTTAACAACTTCATTCTAACCCCTTTTTGAACAAATGTAAATACACTCATGAAATTTTGTTCAATCTTTTCTAGGAGGAAATTATCCCCAATAAAACGAATCTTAATTTGTAGTATAAAATGGGAGACAAAGGATGTGAGCCATTTGCTAAAATCGAAGCCCTTTATACTAGCATTACTAATATGCATCGCACTATCTATATTTGTCTTTCAAAAAAGGAAAGTAATTTTCCAAGAAGGGAACCCAATACCATTTGCTATAGCTATTTCAAAAATGGTTATTCAAGATAAGGAAATGATAGCAGTAGAACCAACAGATAATGAATATCCTTACTTAGTAAAACGTGGAAAAATGGAACCGTTTATCCATATGATGGAGGAAGATGGTTGGACTTTTGTGGAAAGAGATATAATGGCTAACTCCCTAACTTTTGAAAAAGGAGATCAATCGAAGAGTATCCCTTATAAATATTATACGAGATACTATACCCTTATTTACTCATACTAAAATAGATAATATATTCAAAAAGGCTCTCCCAAAACATTACTTTTGAGAGAGCCTTTTATTTTACCCTTTTTTATAATGCAATAATTCTTTTGCAGTATGCTGATCTATAATTAATACATTTGCATATCCACCGCTTAACGCTCCATCGATTGCTCTCACTTTTCTTGATCCCCCCGCAACGAGGATAGAACGTTTCTTTAATCGCAGTTCTTCTAACTCAATACCAATTGTACGCTGATTAATTTCTTTACTACTAATATTGCCGTTCTCATCAAAGAAACGTGAACAAATGTCACCGACTGCTTGTTTTTTCAACAAGCTCGTTTCATCCTTATCCAAATATCCTAATCGGAATAATAGCGCTTCATCACGCACAGTTCCGACAGTGAAAATTGCAATGTTTGCTTGTTTTCCCATTTCAATAATGTGATGAATATGTCTATCTTGTTCCACTAATTCTTTCGTCACTGCATTATCAAATATAACTGGAAGTGGTAAATTTCTGGGTGTCGTTTGAAATGCGTCTGCAAATAAAGCGATTGTCTCATTCGCATATGTATTTACACTTGAATGACTAATACCACCTTTCAGCTGGACAACTTCTACCCCTTTTACGTGCTGAGGTATAATTTTCCTAGCAATTTCATACATTGTCGTTCCCCAACTCACTCCGACGATGTCCCCGTTTTTAACCGTCTTTTCCATATACTCAGCAGCGTATTTACTAATATATTCTGTAATTGTCGCATACTCTGGTACCGGAGAAAATACAACATGTGCTTCTAATAAATTATATTTTTCTCTAAGTAAGTTTCCTACATTATCTAAATCAGCAAATGGATCTGCTATGTTAATTTGAACAAACCCTTTTTCTTTCGCATATTTTAACAACCTTGAAATAGTCGGTCTGGAAATTTTTAACTTATTAGCGATTTCTTGTTGGCTATAATCAGATTGGTAGTATAATCTTGCAACTTCAACGCTTAGTTGTTGTTTTTCTTTATCCATACTAAATATATCCTTCCTTACATTTTCTATACTCAAATACATCATACTTACAAGCATTATACCGCTTTATTCCAGAAAATTCGACCATCTGAATTAATAGCTAACTTCCCTAGGATAAATCACTTCAAAATGACTGATTTAGCGTAAAAATTTTCAACAACAAGTCTCTCTATATTCTCCTTACTTATATTCTTTCCTCTCTATTTATTCCACATTAACAGGCAGTAAAAGACCGATTGGTGCAGGATAATAATCAGTGGCGGATGAAGAAAACCACCACTGATTCAAGTTTCACTTTATTTCACTTTTGCATCTTCATGTAATTTTTCTGTATAATTCTTGACATCCTGCCAACTATCTTTAGCTATATTTAGATCTTCTTTAATAAAAGTAAACTCTTCAGGATTGATACTTTTTACATTTTGTAACAAATCATTATACTTAGCACCAATTGTATACCACTGATTCGAAATATTTTGAAGAGAAGTAATGGCTGCATCAATTGTTTCCGTCATATTTATTGTTTTATTTTTCACATCGGTCAAAATAGCTATCTCTGCCTGTGCCCCAGAAATTCTCGTCTTTAAATTTTCGATTTCTCTCTCTGCGTTTGCAATATCTTTCTTGGCAACAGCAATCATCGGTCCACCGGCAAGACAAGTAATTAACGCCGCACAAAGCACTGACCCAGCAATTAGCATATCATTACTTTTTTTAATTGAATCATTATAAGTATTGATTTGTTGCTGCAAAAGTGGAATTCCAGCATTTCTACTTGCTAAAATTGCTGTTAATTGATTTGAATCGTCTTTAAAGCTTTTTGTATCTTCCGCCATTCTATTTCGAAACGTTTTTAAGTTTTCTAATAGCTTGTCCACTTCACTCTGATTAGTCAAAATAATATTGTATAGTTTCTCTAGATCAGATTTCAATTTCCCTCTGTCTTTTTGGTCAATTGCTGTTATTAGACTACTGTAATAAGACTGAAACGTCCCATTAAATTCCACTATATTTTGATCTGTTTTCATAATTTTAGGTTTCATTTCATCTAACCAAAAAGATGCATTCACTTTTGCATCTTTTTGATGCTTAACCATGTTTTCTCGTAAACTGCTATTAATTGAACTAATTCTACTCAAATCTGTTTCCTGTTGATTCCGAATTGTATTCGCATACGAATCCATTGCAAATACACTAGATGTTGTTTGCGCCATTACATCTTGGAATCCAGCAGGACCAAGGGAATAATTTTTATCACTTTCTTGTAATGAATGGATTTGTTTTTTTGGTTCTGCTGCAAGGGGATGCAGTGGTACGATATTACTTGTCGTGACCCCAAGAACCATCATTGACAACATGATTTTCTTATAAAACCTCTTATTCATATCTCCACCTACTTTGTATTAAGTGCAACTTCTATTAACTGAAGTTCTCTTTATCACAACCATTCTCTATGTCTCTCTGTTCACGAATAATGAGATTAAAAATCTCCTGCTCAAAATTGAACAGGAGACCTGCATCACATACTTTATATATCCGAAAAAATTATCAAGCATCTCTATATAAAGCATTAGTGATTTATTACGCTTTTGTATCTACTACTTTAATATCCTCAGCATAAATCTTTTCAGCATAATCTTTAATATTTTTCCAGCTATCTTTCGCAATACTTAAATCCTCTTTGATGAAAACAAGATCGTTAGGGCTAATAGATTCAACATTTTGAAGTAAAGAGTTATATTTTGATCCCATCGTATACCATTGGTTTGAAATATTTTGCAGTGCAGTAATAGCTACATCGATCGTATTCGTTAAATATTCAGTTTGATTTTTAATATTTGTTAATCCAGCTACCTGTAATTGAGCTTGCGAAATTTGTCCTGTTATCTTTTGGATTTCTGCCTGCGCATTATCAAGTTCTTTCTTCGCTAAAACAATACCAGCTGTTCCACTACCTATCGCTGCTGCCCCCCCTGCAATGAGTCCAATTCCTAGCGGAGTCCCTGCACCAGTAGCAATTACAACTGCACCACCTATAATAGCAATTGGGCCTAAAGCTGTTGCAACTGATGAGCCAATGATAATTGCGTTATATTTACCAATCGCCTCATTATACGTTGTGATTTGATTTTGCATAAGTGGGATTCCAGCATCTTGACTTGCTAAAATAGACGTTAATTGATTGGCATCACCTTTAAAGTTTTGTGTATCTGCTGTCATTTTATTTCGGAATTTTTTTAGGCCTTCCACTAACTTGTCTACTTTTTCTTTATTCTCTGTAATACTAGCAGATAATCTTGTAAGTCCTTTTGTTAGTGTTGCTTTGTCTTTATTATCTACAGCAGTTACTAGCGTATCATAGTAATTTTGGAATTTCGTATTATAATTAATAATATTTTGGTTCGTAGAAATCAATTGCGGTTTAATTGTATCTAACCACTGATTTGCATTTCCTCTAGCCACATCTTGATGATGAACAACTTTTGTTTTTAAAGAATCATCAACTGTCGTTATACCATTAAAATTAACATTTGCTTGTTTAATAATTGTTAAAGCATATAGGTCCATTACTAAAGCATTTGAACCTGTTCGTTCCATTGCGTCTCTAAGACCGTCTGGCCCTAATGAATATTCAGAGTACTTGTCCGATGCATCTGATGCACTAGCATGAATCGGAATTGGTTTTGTTGGGCTTTCCGATGCATATGTATGTGCTGGCAGAATATTACCGGCTGCCACTACTGCCATGATTGCTGATAGAGCCATTACTTTATAAGGTTTTTTTGTCATTTTTCTTCTCTCCCTATATTTATTAATTATTGTGAGGTATTATCTACTTATATTTAATGTACTTCTACATTTGCCACGTAATTTTCAAATTGATTTGTTTGTTTCTTCACCTCATCACTTACTGTTTTAAGCTGACTGAATTGTCTTTGAAGTGTACTACTATCGATATGAACACTTGTTTCAAGATTGGATTTCATTTGAAGCATATTTTCATTTAGTACCTTCCAATCACTAACCAAGTATTCTATAGTCGTAATTTGTCTATCAATTAGCTCCGTGAAACTTTTCACCTGATCTTCAATAAAAATAATTTCTGTCGCTTGAATTTCAGTTTGTGATAACTTTTGAATAAGCGGAATTAATTCTTTTTGCTTTTGCTGAATTCTATTAGCTGCTTCTCTTGTTTGACTATCAGCAGCATTTACAATTTCATCGCTAAGAGACCCAATTGATACAAAATCTACCGTTTTTGTTTGAGCTGTTTGATTCGTAATTGTAAAAACTTGCTTCCCGATATTAATCGAGCCTTTAATAATTTCATTTGGTCTATTTAAAATTTTTGTAAGCTCCGCTTGAATCTCTTCTTGAATTCTTTTAATATCCGCTCTTATTTGTACAATATCTCCATTTGAACCTTTTAATGACTGAATTGCTGTTTCAGCCTTTTGAGATAGGCTTACACTATCTTTATCCAATAAAGCTTTAAAACGATTTAACTCAAGTAAAGTTTGTTCCATGTTATCTTGAATTGTTTGTGCTTGACTTTGAAGTCTACTAAACGCTCCTACAAATTCTCCCTTTGCTTGTTCATCTTCATTTACTTTTCCTACTAAATCATATAATTTACTGTAATAGCTATTAAACCTTGTACTATACCTCATCATCTCTTGGTTTAAATCAATTAATTTCGGATTATATTCATCTATCCATTCACGGACATTCGTTTTTGCAAACTTTTGATGATTCGCCAAACTACTCATAGCGTCTACTTTAATATCTGGCTGTTGTAAAATAACTAATCCATACGCTTGTATTAAAGGTGACTGTGATCCTAACATTCTAATCGAGTTTGATAATGTATTTGCAGCCATTACGTTTTGTACATATGTTGGCTTCAGTTCAGATTGCCCTCCTTCATTGTAAGCGCTTACAGAAGTGTAACAACTTGTAGACATTGCTGTAACCAATAACCCTGTTATGAAAGTCTTTTTCACTCTAACTCCTCCTCATGTATTAGTAGCTATTTATATTTCATTTTCGTGTTCTATTTTTCGAGTACATTGTAATAGGTAAAAACAGAAAACGTTCTCATCATAATTCGTTGAATACCCACCTCTCTCAATTTAATAAAATTAAATTGCAGTACTTGCTTGAACTTAAGAAATATCATATTAACTACTCATCATACTTTTAAACAATGAATAAGCTTGTATATTTTTTGCTATTTACAAAGATTTTCACATTCATACATTGAATATATTACATAAAAATATTATTCATTTTTTACCAAAAATTTGTCAAAGTATGAACAAGTCACTTTATTTAAATTCAAGTTTTATACTGTAGCCTCATTTAAACACAGCTATTTTTCATCGTAAAGAAGTATTTTAATTCCCTTTATTTTCAAAAGTTCATGTCCTTATTCCACAATAAAATCAAAGAGGCTCATCTACTTTAAATCCCCATAAATAACAATAGAAAGCCCTGCTTATTAATTCGAAATAAAATTATTTTAATATAATTATTTCTCCGATATGCAATTATGCATAGTATATACATTATTCCGCAAATATAAAAAGATAGCTTTACCCAAGTAAAGCTATCAAAAAAATCTATTATTCTTTATTTTTTCAAGTGATAAGGTACCGTCGTAATAACTACATTTCTCTTATAAAGCAAGAATGCACGAATTAATAAGCTCGACTGGTTATGAAGAATATTATGCCAGCCTTTCTTAGGAATAAATTGCGGTATTACTACAGTAACCCGGTAATTTGATTCACTTGCTTTATATTGAACTGTATCAATAAATTTGGTCAGTGGCTGAATAATACTTCTGTAATGAGAGTGAAGTGTCACCAGTCTAACTTCAGGCTGCCATTTCTTCCACTTCTCTTCAAAATTCTTTTCATCTTCTCTTTCAAATGCAACATATACGGCGATAATTTGATCTGGTGAAAGAGACTTTGCATAATTCAATGAATTTTCTACTACATGAGTCATACCGGCTACAGGAACGATGATTACGTTCCCTTCGATTGGCACAATTGATTCACAAGTTTTAAGGCTTAACTGATCTCCTACTGCTTCATAGTGTTTTTTAATTCGATGGAAAATAAAAATGATAACAGGTAAGAAAACAAGCACAGTCCAAACTTGTGCAAACTTAGTTAAAAAGAACATACTCATAACGATAAAACTAATAACGGCACCTGTTAAATTAATTGTTAATTTCAAAATCCACCCTTGTGGCTTTTCACGAATCCATTTTACTACCATTCCAGTCTGAGATAACGTAAATGGAATAAATACCCCTACTGCATATAGCGGGATAAGATGTTCTGTTTGACCTTGAAACGCAATAATTAAAATAATAGAAGCAATTCCAAGTATGATAATACCGTTTGAATAGCCTAATCGATCGCCTCTAATCGTAAACATTCTTGGAATAAACTTATCTTTCGCAAGATTAACTGCTAATAAAGGAAATGCTGAATAGCCGGTGTTAGCAGCAAGAATTAATATTAAAGCTGTTGTACCTTGTATAAAAAAGTACATAAAATTCCGTCCAAATGTTTGCTCAGCAATTTGTGAAACTACGGTTACTTCTTTGCTAGGAGTAATTCCGTAATAATAAGCTAGATAAACAATTCCAGAAAATAAAACAGCCAGTAAAGCCCCCATCGCCAGCAATGTTTTTGCTGCATTGTTAGGGGCTGGATCTTTAAAGTTTGGAATTGCATTAGAAATTGCTTCAACACCTGTTAAAGCCGAACTACCTGATGCAAATGCTCTTAACAACAAAAACAAACTGATACCAGCAACTGGTGTTCCAATTGGCGTATGCAAATTTGGTGAAACGTGACCAGTTACAATATTATATATTCCTACTCCTATTAATATAAATAATGCTAAAACGAATAAATAAACTGGATATGCTAAAACAGAAGCGGACTCTGTTACTCCTCTTAAATTTAATATTGTAATAAATAATACAAATATAATCGCAATAATTACATTGTGTTCATGTAAACTAGGAAAGGCAGATGTAATCGCATCTGTACCTGCCGATACACTTACTGCAACTGTTAAAATATAATCTACTAATAAGGATCCTCCAGCTATTAACCCTGGATTCACACCTAAATTTTCTTTTGATACTACATACGCTCCCCCGCCGTGAGGATACGCAAAAATAATTTGTCTATAAGATAAAATTAAAGCTGTTAACAGAATTAATACTCCTATTGCAATCGGAATGGAATACCAAAATGCTAACGCACCCACTGTCGCTAAGGCAATTAATATTTGCTCTGGACCATATGCCACTGATGATAAAGCATCAGAAGAAAGAATAGCTAACGCTTTCTTTTTGTTAAGCTTTTGCTCTCCTAATTCGGTTGATTTTAACGGTCTTCCAATTAAAAATCTTTTTATAGATGAAACCACTGCTGTCCACTCTCCAATAATTTTGTACGAACAATTCTTTGCTAGTTAAAGCTAATAAACTATCTTTTCAGAAAACAAAAAAATGTCTACAAGCCATAACAAATAGACTTGTAGACATCAATTTTTTTGTCGCACAAGCTCCACCTTCCTTCTCAATATAACGCTTACGAGGTTAGCTGTCGGATTCGGGCCTATGAGTAGCCCTACCTTTTTCAAGGATTCACCCCTTGGATTATGCAATAATCCATAAAAACGGGTCCCCCGTACCATGCGGTTTCAGCGATTTAGAAATTTGAAACTGTGGATTATAATACTCCTTTATTTTAAAAAAGTAAACAAAAATTTTCACCCGCCGAATACAAAAAGGATAGAAAAGTAATGATACTTTTTCTATCCTTCAATCATTTCGGTGCTATAAAAACTATACCGGTTCTTTATTTAAAGTCATTTCTTCATATACTTTTAAATTTTGATAGACCGCTTTCAATAATGGTGCATCTACACGAAGTTGTTTTGCTAATTTTAATAAATATCCTTGCAAATGTTCTCCTTCAATTAACGAACCTTTTTCCATATCTCGCTGCATAGATGACTTCATATCATAAGAAATTTTATCAATTGTCTTCATATGTTCCTCAACAATATTTTCTTGAATCGGAGCACCAAATACTTTCATAATCTGTGCTGATTCTTCAAATACACTTCGAAGAAAATCGCGGCCACCATCACTTTCGCGAATCGGTCCTATCGGTGCATGCATTAACGTCGTCACACCTGACATTACTGTAATAAATAAATATTTATGCCACATATCTCGCAAAATATTTTCACTTAGAACAAAACTCGCTTTCGTTCCAGTTAATACTGTAGCAATTTGTTGTATCCTTGCTGAATCATGGTGTTTCATTTCTCCAAACACAAGTCTATCAGCAACACTGGTTTGTACGACTTCTCCTTCATCGTTTAAAGTTGTCTCTATAAAACATAAACCACCACTAACCTTTTCCTCACCAAACTCCTGTTGTAAAAGTGATAAATGAGCAATACCGTTTAGTAGCGGAATTATAACTGTATGATCACCTACAAACGGCTTCAAATCTAGTATTGCTTCTTTTAAGTGATATGCCTTTGTTGAGAATAAAATTACATCAAATGGAGAAACGACATCTTCTTTCGTTACTAATTTGGGTTGAAATGAAAAATCTCCATTCGTACTCCGAATAACGAGACCTTTTTCTTCTAATTGTTGTTTTCGCCTACTACGAACGAGAAAAGTGACATCTTCCCCCTTTTCTACTAAACGTCCACCAAAATATCCTCCGACGCCTCCAGCTCCTAATACTAAAATACGCATATAAAACTCCTCTTTTCCAAACATGAAAATTTTACATCCTTGTAGCATAACTATATTATACATCTGATCCATCAAACAAACAGAAAATTCAACTTTTTAACAAAAGTTAAGGGCTATATACTATATAATATTATTCATTATGTTATTAACGAATAGATTAGTCACATTTCAATTTATGTATTATACACTTAGTAAAAACTTGTATAGTTAGAAAGGATGAGAAGAAATGCAATATCCAATGTTCTTATCTAAGAGATTAACCATACGCCCATTTGAATTAAATGATGCTCCTAAAGTTCAAGAATTAGCAGGAGATAAAGAGGTGGCGAAAACTACTACAATTATTCCTCACCCTTATCCAGATGGCTGGGCAGAAGAGTGGATCCCCTCTACCCATACAGCTATGGATAAGGGGGACAGCTTTCACTAAAAACCCTGCCTCTTCTAAAGTCATGCAAAATTGGGATTGACACAAGAATGAACATTTAAACAAAGTTGTTTGTACTGGGAAGTATATGAAGATACTGTTGTTTACGGTTTAACAAGATCTGATTATAACAAGAGTAAGTAGCTGCTCTTCTTTTTAGCAAATATCAATAATACGAAAATGGAGATTTTTGATTCATTACTTGTTCAATATGAAATCTAACTACTAATAAAGTGAAACTTTAATTAACGAGACTAAGAAAATATCTTCATAAAAAATAAAAATCCAAAAAAAACCATAACATCCTTATAACAATTAAGTTTTAGCTTCTTAATGAATAATTATAAAAGGAGTAAGTCAAAAAATTTTATGACCTACTCTTTTATTTAAACACTTTTCTTGTGTTGATTCACCAGAAGTAATCTGTATTTCCTCATCCCTTAAAAAGGAGTTGAAATACCCTTTCCTCCCCTTATTTTCAAAGTACTTATTCTATCCATACCTATAAAAAATGATATACTAAATTCAAAATCTTTAGAGGAGCTGGCTATTATGGGGATGATTGGACAGTATATATTAGTTACAGATGAAGAATTAAGTAAAATCAAAACCAATGAGTTAGATATTTATTTTAAAGAAGCTGAGTTAGATATCGATAAGTCATGGTAATTACTCCATTTTATTTTATGTGGTGAAATTGGCGGAGGCGAACCACCACTTGGACATGTCGTACCACTTAATGATTCCATCATAGATAACGATTCTCTCGGTACGTTTTATCTTACAGCTAGTGAAGTCGAAGAGGCTTATTCTGCAATACAAGATTTAAACAAATCTGATTTCAACAACATGTTCAACTTTCAAGAATTAATGGATGAACAACTTTATCCACTTGTTGAAGATGATGGCCCAGATGAAATATTAGAATATACCTATAGTTACTTTTTAGAAATTCAAGAACTATATGAACAAGCTGCTGCAAACAAGCAATGTGTAATCTTTTTCATTATCTAAATAGAAATAAAAAACGGATCCTCTCTTTTACGAGAAGATCCATTTTTTATTAAAGTGAACGATTATCCTAATTTCACTTGATTTTCTTCTTCAATTTTTGCTAATGCGATAGCCACTTGCTCTTCTGTTAACTCATGTTCTTTCACATAACGGTTACGCGGGTGGACACGACATTCGTGTGAGCAAGCACGTAAATATTTCGCCTCATTTTCTTCAGAACATAGAATCTGTTTGTTACATTCTGGGTTTGCGCAATTTACATAACGCTCACATGGTTCTTTTGTAAAGTGGTCTTTTCCAACAATAACATGTTCTTTTTGGTTCACTGGTACACCAATACGCTCATCAAATACGTAACATTGACCATCCCAAAGTTCACCTTGTACTTCTGGATCTTTTCCGTATGTTACGATTCCGCCATGAAGCTGACTTACATCTTCAAACCCTTCACGAACTAACCAGCCTGAAAACTTCTCACAACGAATACCGCCTGTACAATACGTTAAAATCTTTTTACCTTCGAGAATTTCTTTATTTTCTCTAATCCAATCTGGTAATTCGCGGAAAGAGTGAATATCAGGTTTAACTGCACCTCTAAAATGACCTAAATCGAACTCATAGTCGTTTCTTGCATCAATGATAACTGTATTTTCTTCTTGCATTGCTTCATAAAACTCTTTTGGTTCTAAATACTTACCTGTTGTTTCTTTCGGATTGATATCATCTTCTAGGCGAAGTGTAACAAGCTCTGACCGAGGACGCACATGCATTTTTTTGAACGCATGCTCATCCGCTTCATCTACTTTAAATACAATCCCTTCAAAACGTGGATCGTTCTTCATTGCTTCCATATATTTCTCTGTTTGTTCAATAGTACCTGAAGCAGTTCCGTTAATTCCCTCTGTTGCCACAAGAATTCTTCCTTTTAACTCAAGTGAATTACAAAATTCTAAATGCTGAGCTGCAAATTCTTCCGGATTCTCAATTGTTGTGTACATGTAGTACAATAACACTCTGTATGGTTTTGGATTTAACATTTTATTTTTACCACCTATCTAAATTCGATATTTTAAAATCATGTATAAGTTAACGATCATATCGGAACATATAAGAATAAGAAAAGATATGTTAACTATTGTTCAAATAACTTTCTCCTATTTACAATGTTTTCCCAGAAGTTAACGCAAATGAAAAACGAGATTACATAACAATCCACTACGGTTGTGATGTAATCCCAATATATTATATAACATACAAATTCGTTTCCAGCAATTAATATGCTGTGAATCCTATTTTACAATTAAAAAACACCCTTTTCCATTCCATATTATAGGTCAACTCTCTTTATTCTCCTACAATTCCAAAAGTTATAACTGTATTTAGGCTTCCTCGTTTATTTTTGTTACATAGTTATTTCGAATGCACCTTTTATTGCGTTAAGTCATATAATTTGCATTAAGGAAACACTTATGTTCAAATAAAAACATCAACTAAAAATATTTAAATGTATTGAAATAACTAATACGAATACATACAATGATTGCATTAAGCTAAGAAACTAAAGGGGAAAACTACTATGAATAAAGCTATAACAAAAGATGAACAAGCTCCTTCACAAAGTACAACAGTTCAATCTGCTCAACTCGCTTTAAGTGGTGAAACAAAAGGAATAAAGAGATTATTACCTTTTCTAGGACCAGCATTCATCGCATCTGTTGCTTATATTGACCCTGGGAACTTTGCTACAAATATTGCAGCTGGATCACAATACGGTTACTTACTACTTTGGGTCATTCTCGCTTCCAATTTAATGGCCGTTTTAATTCAATCACTATCAGCAAAACTCGGGATTGCAACTGGAAAAAACCTTCCTGAAGTCGCTCGTGAGCACTTTCCAAAACCCGTTTCAATTGGCTTATGGATACAAGGTGAACTCGTGATTATGGCTACTGATTTAGCCGAATTTATCGGTGCGGCTTTAGGGTTATATTTATTGTTTGGCATTCCAATGTTACCCGCTGCTTTAATTACCGCAGTTGGATCATTTATTATACTCGAGTTTCAGCGCAGAGGCTTTCGTCCATTAGAAGCTGTTATTACAGGAATGGTCTTTATCGTTGTTGTAGCGTTTGGTGTACAAGTATTTTACGCAAAACCAGAGCTAAGCCCCCTTCTTTCAGGGCTATTTATTCCTAAATTTCAAGGTGTAGATAGTATTTTACTTGCAGCTGGGATTTTAGGTGCAACAGTCATGCCACATGCAATTTATTTGCATTCTGCTTTAACGCAGCGCCGCGTAGTCGGTACAACAGATGAACAACGAAAAAAGATTTTCCGCTTCGAATTCATTGATATTATTATCGCAATGGTGATTGCTGGAGCAATTAACGCAAGTATGCTCATCGTAGCAGCCGCTCTATTCTTCAAAAACGGCTTACATGTTGAAGATTTAGACGTTGCTTTTAATGAGTTTAGCAACTTAGTTGGCCCTGTATCAGCTAGCCTTTTTGGAATTGGATTATTAACTGCTGGTTTATCTAGTTCTTCCGTCGGTACAATGTCTGGTGATATTATTATGCAAGGATTTATCCGTATGCATATTCCTTTATATGTAAGACGATTTATTACTATGATCCCACCTCTTGTTATTATCGCTTTAGGGGTAAATCCAACTTACGCTCTCGTTATGAGTCAAGTCGTATTATCATTTGGGATTGCATTTGCATTAGTACCGCTTATTCTGTTTACAAGTAACAAAAACATTATGGGCGCGCTAGTGAATCATCGTATTACAAATACAATTGCTTGGCTAATTGCTGCGTTAGTTATCGCTTTAAATATTTTCTTACTGTATCAAACATTTACAGGACAATAACAAAAAGGATGTGATACACATTTGTATCACATCCTTTTTGTTTCATTTAGGTGAAATGACATCCCCTATCGATACCTCTTTACCATCCTTCAAACGGACTCCTCCATTTGGCATAGCTGTTCCCTCTATATCTCGAAAATACAATGGTAATCCTTCTGAAAGAAACAAACTCGTCTTAGATGGATCTTGTCGTTGATGGTGTATATGTAGGTGCGGTTCACTGGAATTCCCTGAATTCCCCACTTTTGCAATCACTGTTCCTTCGTTTATATATTGCCCTTCTTTCACTTGTACTGATCCTTTCTGCAAATGAGCAAGGATTAAGTATGTTCCAGTTTCCTCTAAGCGTAAATATATGTGATTACCTGTCATCGAATCAAAATCATCAGTTCCTGGTTTCAAATCCGGTTCATCATTATGAACCGATATAACTGTTCCCGAAGCCGGAGCTACTACCTCCGCACCATATATACCGTAATCTTCTAACTTCGAGCTTTTTATACCAGCTGGCGGAATGAGAAGGTCGTATGCCCAGCGTTGATTAGGTGCCCAAGCGTGATAATTCGTATCCAGCTCATCCCCTCCCCATCCTACTAATACAGCTTGATTCAATGGCAAACGAACCATGACTTTTGGCTTTATTGAATAAACATCGGCCGGGTAAGCAATTTGTCCTATTCCAACAAATCATCCTGCTGGCCAAGCCCCAACTATAGATAAAACCAAAATAAAAATAATTATTTTATCTATACAACTTCTAGAAAACACATCCCAACTAATTGTAGTTATTATGATGATTAAAATAACGATGGAAAAGAAACTAAAAGCTTGTATTCCCCACCAAGCAAAGATAGCTACACTACTGTGGATTTGAAATAAAGTCACGAAGTTTATAAAAAAGATGCGATGTTTTAAATAAAGTCGCGACGTTTTGCCCCATTGGATCTGTTTATCTAAAGGGGTGTTTTTATAGTGAAAAGAAGGTCTGAACTGAAAGGCGGATTAAGGAACTGTTGAGTAGCAATAAAGTTACTCCACATCATTTTTTTATAGATTTTAAAATTCTAAATATCCATTATGAATCTGAAGATTCCCACATATTATAAGAATGATGAGAATTAGAGGAGGGGATTTTATGAAAAAGAAATTATTAATCTTTGGAATACCAACTGTTGCTGTATTAATTATTATTTTTTTAGTAATAGGCAAATCACCTTCCCCATCGGATCTTTCAGCTGAATTTGAAGAAAAGGTTAGAAGTGGGGATGCCGAAGGGTTGATGGATTTGGTTACGGTCGATGAAGGGCTACAATGGGATAAAAATAGCGCTAAAAGTATTATTAATTACTTGAATGAAGAAGAACGCGATTTCAAAGATCAAATAATGTTATTAAATGCACAGGCAAGTTACTATGAAACTGAAGGAATATCGAATAATAAAATTTCCCAATTATATCCTGGTAATAGTATTTCAAGTATCGGTCCATTTTACATAACCAAAGAAGACAGCCTATTTGGCGATAAATACATTCTTAAAGCACGAGGATATAAGCTAAAAGTGAATGGAGAAAAGGGAGCAAAAGTTATCCTAAATGACAAAAATATTGACATGGATAAGGAATCAATCATGTTAGGTACATTTGGACCGGGTGTATACGTTATTAAAGGGCAAAAAAATTTTGATTATGTAACTGTTAAGGATCAAGAAAAGGTCACACTTTTTGATATAGACGATTTTGAGGAAACAGCGAGTTTGAACTTTTCCGGTGAAACAGTACCGGTTAGCATCGATATTCCAACCACTTTATTGGTAAATGGTAAGAAAACAAAAGAAATTGAAGATGATGTTCAATTTGGCCCTGTAAAAGATGGCATTACGTTACAAGGAGTAACGGAATTTCCGTGGGGTAAAGGGAAAAGTGAACTACAGAAAGTTGAAATCAAATCGAAAAAGCAATATAATTTAGCACCCAATCCAATAGTAGATGAGACCATAAAAAAACAGATTACAACAGTGATAAATGATTTTTACAAGAATTCAATCGCAGCCAAAGTAAACAAAGACCCTAATCAGTTAACAAATGTATCAGATCATTTGAAATTGGAGTACACAAAAACCATTGAACGTTATGATGGTAATATACGTTATTTTAAAGGCGACGCCTTAGGCACTAGAATCGATTTTTCACAAGTAACATGTCGAATTGATAAAGGGAGCTATCTTCTTGAAATTCCGGTTGAATATCATGAAAAATCAGAAGAAGGTTATCTTTCTCTTTTGCAGGAAAAGTTCTTAAAGAAATTAATAACACTAAAGTACAATGAAAAACAAAAAAATTGGCTTATTGAAAATGAAGGAAATCAATTAAGAATCGATGATGACTATATGACAAGCGAAGAAGTAGTAAAGACAACATTTTAATGTTGAAGTTAAACGGTCTGAGTGGTTATTAATTTTGAGGAAACCGCATTTTTATTAAAAAAATGCAGTTTCTTTAGAGTAAAGGTAAATAACATTTACAGAGTAAAACTCAAAGGTATTTATTAATTTCATGTTGATTTGTTTATTCAAGAAAAGGGCGCTATTTTGGAAAATCTAAGATGAAAAATGATCAAACTTTTTTATAAAACCGAAACTTAAATATGCTAAAGAAGAATCCATTTTGATCAATCTTGAACAGCTCCCTGTCAAGTAGACAGTGGAAATAATAAAAAACCTTAAGCGGCTTGAATCCTGTATTCCAATGGGCTCAAGCCGTTTAACCTTTCTTGGTAACGCTCGTTATTATAAAATTGGATATACTCATCTATTGCCTGTTGTAAGGCTTCAAATGTTTCATATTTATGTAAGTAATACTTTTCACATTTCAACGTTCCCCAAAATGATTCCATCGGTCCATTATCTATACATTTCCCTACACGGGACATACTATGAATCATGTTTGCTTTTTCTATTTTTCTCTTAAATCCATGTGATGTATATTGGTACCCCCGATCACTATGAATCAATGGTTGTTCATTCGCTTTTAATATATTGATAGCTTGGTCCAATGTCTGAAATACCAATTTATTATTGTTTGAATGTCCCAATACATAATTAATAATAGAGCTATCATAAAGATCTAAAATAGCGCTTAAATATATTTTTCTTCCGCTTTTTAATTTGAACTCTGTGACATCTGTTACCCATTTTTCATTAGGTCTGCTTGCCGTAAATTCACGATTAAGTCGATTTTCAGCGACATATTG